>DAIDJF010000042.1 GCA_027451525.1 Ktedonobacterales bacterium | reverse complement strand
TCTAATGGCACTGGAACCTTTGCTTCACTGAGAGCCTCTACCGCGCTGATGCGTATATTCTCATCAAGCGTAGTGTTCTGCGCAAGCGTTATCAGGAAAGAAACAGGAGTATCTTCTCCCATTTTTCCCAATAGTTCCACGGCAAGCTTGCGCTCATCTACACTCCACTGACCATCTGTCATCTCCAACATCGCTATCAAGCGCTGCAGAATTACAGGCGTTCGCAGCGCGACTAAGGTGTGACAGGCATAAAAGCCGATAGAGGTGTCATCAAATAGATATAAAAGCAGATTGACTGGTAACGCCTGCCCAAATGTTCCCGATGCAGTAGGAATATGGCAAAAGTTTCTGATATGTAGGTCATAGGCTTGCAAGCGCAGTAGAATTAAGGCCACGATATGCAGACTAAACCCACCTAACGCGCTAGCCTGCTTGCGCAACGGCTGGGCATAGTCCCATCCGCCCAAAGAAATTGCCTCCACAAAAACTTTTTCCCAGGTTTCCAGGACATGTTGCGCCATATCTACGATCTCTGTCTCTGTTATGTGCTCTCCGAACTCGCTGAGCGACTTCATCGCCAGAATGAGGCAGAGATTCCCTGGGTCACCATCTTCGGTGTTATGCTCAGATGCCAGAGCCATTAGCCATTGGCGTACTGTCTGCACACCGTTAGCACCATGTTCCTGTATCAAAACGCCAACCAGCAAGCGCAAGATTTCGCTCCAGCGACTTAATCGCCGTTTGCGCCAGAGCAGATTCCAGGTGTTCTCTCGCTGCGTTTCATCAAGACAACGACGCGCCAGCGCAACAGCACTCAGATATTCCTGAAACATCTGGTGCTTAAAACCATACATCTGGTGGGCCACGGGCTCCAGTACACCAGAATCCAGGATACTTGCCAATATGGCAGAGTGTGCGGGTGTGTTTTGCGCTGGAACTAGTGAAGGTAACAGGGCAAGCACATCGGCAATACTAAAGGTGCGACCGCGTGTTTGATAAAATTCAAGCGCGATTTCAGCCAGTAGATGACGCAGTTCAGCCCGCTGTTCAGCAGTATGAATCCGCAACGCGAACATGGCTTCCGTCACTTGCGCGTAGAGTAGCGCGCGACTATTCGGCAAACTGCCAGTTTGAACATAGAGCACAGCGGCGAGACTGAACAACAGAGGATTTTCGCCCCATGTAGAGATGTGCGGATTGTGTTGCAGTTCTTGCACATAGGCTTCCGCCAAAGGCTGAACAGGTTTCACATCCTGCGTCACATCGCCGTACAAAGCGTCATAGAGCGCGGGCAACAAATGATAAGCCAGTGACAGACGGTCTTGTTCGTTGAGCGCTTGCAATTCCCATTCCGCGAACTGGCTATGCGCGAACTGACCGCCTTTATATTCGGTGAAACGCGAACCGATAATCCATGTTCCCCCGCAGCGCAACGCCTCTTTGTTGAGAAAAGCAATTACGTCCGGTCGCCACACAGGCAGCACTTCATCCAGACTATCCAGGCAAAGAAACGCATGCCCATCATATACTGCAGTCGTCAAAATATCCGCAAAACGCGGTTCGATATCCAGTTCTTGAACAATCTGCTGAATATAGTGCTCAAATGATAATCCTACACGCATCAGATCAGGCAGCGAGATAAAGAGCGGCAATGGCGCGGATGAATCCGCCTGAGCCATTGTGGTCGCTGAATGGAGTAGTGCTTTTAACGCGGTTGTTTTGCCCATTCCAGGTCCGCCCAGAATGACCATACGCCTGTGTTCGCTCATGGCAAGCGCCTCAAAGCCATCCTTTGCCCTGATAATTTCGGCCTCCTTCTCAGGGCGCATAGTCTGAGACGCAAGCGGATCACGGCGCAAAACCATCGGTTGAAAGACGCTATGCAAGGAGAACGCAAGCCGGGCGGAGTCGATGGGAAGAGTCACTGCTCCATAGCGAACGAGCAGCTTTTCGAGATACTGTTCACGCGCTATCTGCTGATCAAAGAGCACCATAACAATACTTCTTTTCTTATCGTGATCACACAATCACAACGTTCATTTGTTTATTCGTGTCATTTGCTGCCAGTATAACAATATTTCAAGTATCAGACAAGTAGAAAAGCGTAGCACGTCTCTTTTATAACCTCTTACCCAAGAGCGTTTTTCTATGGTACAATACAAACAAAGTTTTTCACTCTACGGAAAGATATTAGGGATGCTGGAACAATCTGAAGACAAGCTGGAGAATAAGGCCGAGAATGCTTCCAATGGGAGCGTACAATCGATTGATCGCGCGCTTGACCTGCTGGAATGTCTGGCGCGCTCACCCAACTGGATGGGCATTAGCGAGTTGAGCAGCGCGACAGGACAGCCAGTGGGAACAGTCCATCGGCTGCTGATGACACTGATGGCACGCGAATATGTCGCACGCGATAGCCGCACGCGCCGCTACGCGCTTGGCCCTGCCTTTCGTCTGCTGGCGGGAGCTGCTCTGCGCACACCCAACTGGGGCGAAATCGCCGCCCCGTATCTGCGTGAGATGGTTGAAATGAGCGGCGAGACTGCCAATCTAGCTGTTCTGGAGCGCGACCGCGCAGTCTACGTCGCGCAAGCGCAACCCGTGCGCATGGTGCGTATGTTTACCGAGATCGGCAATCGCGTGCCTCTCTACAATACGGGCTGTGGCAAGGTGCTTCTGGCCTATCAACCTGAATACATGCGTTCGTCGTATTTATCGGGAACAGGGCTTGTTCCTTACACCAAAACAACGATTACTGACCCGGAGCTACTCAAACAGGCACTGGAGCAGATTCGTCAGAATGGCTATGCCATCGATGACGAGGAACAAGAAGAGGGCGTGCGCTGCCTATCCGTACCAGTCTATGGCATGGCAGACAAGGTCATCGCGGCAATTAGCATCTCCGGTCCGTCAAGTCGCCTGGACAGTGAACGCATTGCCACCCTGATTCCACAAGTGAAGCGCGTGAGCGCGTCACTTGCGATAGCCTTGCAAGCAGCACAAGATGGCACGTCACAGGCATAAACAATGTATTGACCTGTGATATGCCAACATAAGATCTAGCGTGTATCAGCTTGTGTATGGGACAAAAACCATTCATAGAGTTGTGGATTGCTATAGGTTTCCGTCCATGAGTCATGTCCCGCCTCTGGATACACGGTAAAACGCACATCGCCGCCGCACGCTTGAAGCGCGTTCACCACCTCATTGCTCCGCGCAATTGGGACGACGCTATCTCGTCCACCGTGAAAATTCCAGACAGGCATATCTTTCAGAACACAGACTCTTGCGGGATCGCCGCCACCACAGATAGGCGCAATGGCGGCAAAGCGTTCGGGATGGGCAATCGCCAAGGCCCACGTGCCAAAGCCACCCATGCTCAAGCCAGTGAGATAGACGCGCTCACGATCAATGCGATAGCTATCCAGCAATTCATCCAGCAGTGTATTGAGCATTTCAGCGTCCCAGTTTTTTCCTGGCAAGCATTGTGGGGCAACCGTGAGAAATGGGAAATCGGTTTGAGTTTGCAGTTTTTTGGCTAGCCCCTCTGTACTGACCAGATGCAGATCTGTGCCACATTCACCGCGTCCATGCAAGAACAAGATAAAGGGCCAACGCCGTGCGCTCTGCTCCTCATAACCTACAGGCAGGTAAAGCAGATACTCCGTATTCACATTATCAGGAAACTGTGTGCGGAATACACGCGCCTGCAGTGCGCCTTCGATAGACATGCATCCTCCTTATGTTATGTTCAACGCATACATGCATGTCTAGAGCATATTATATTTTATGCAAGGAGGCAAGCCGCTCCCGTGCAGCCACCTGTAACAGATTATGTACATCGTCATCACTCATCTGCTCAAACTCATCATACCACTCGCCAACACCATAGAAGGGTTCAGGCGTTTCTGCGCAAATGACCTCATCTACCTGTGATAGCAGTTCACTACACGTTGAGGATGCACCAACAGGAACAGCGACAACCAGGCGATCAGGACACTGACGACGTAAGGCTTCGACTGCGGCATACATTGTCGAACCAGTTGCAATACCATCGTCGATCAGAATAACCGTACTATGGCGAATATCGGGTATTGGACGATCATCGCGATACCGTCGCTCGCGCCGCTTCAGTTCTACCCGCTCGCGTTCCTCTGCGACTGTAAGATCATACTCTGAGATATGGAACATACGTAACACGTCGTCATTTAGCACACGCACACTACCACTGGCAATAGCACCCATTGCCAGCTCTTCCTGCCCAGGTACCCCTAGTTTGCGCACAACAAAAACATCAAGTGGGGCATGAAGTGCCTTTGCTACTTCATATGCGACAGGCACACCGCCGCGCGGAAGTGCCAGCACCAACACATCATCACGATTCGCATAAGCATTTAGCATATTGGCGAGACGTTGACCGGCCTCGGCACGATTGTGATAACGCACATCCATCATCTGCTCCTTTCGCATGCCTGTTGGTCAGCTGACCTCGATTATTCCCAGGAGCGGTTCCGCTGTTTGCCGGTATCCCATTCACTAAAAAAGTCGGCGAGGTCGGCGGGTAATTGTGCGCGCATATGCTCAATTTGACCAGGGCTGACAGATTCATTTAAGACTGAAGCGACAATATGAGCATTGCGCGTCGCCTCTGACCGCTCTACGCCCTCACGCTCACTCACACGCAGAATAAATTCGTCGAGCGAAAAACGCTCCGCGATGCCGGAGGAAAAGGGCTGTTTCAGGTAGGTGGCAACCTCCTGGGGCAACTGTGAGGCCAGTTTCGCAGCTTCTTCATACGTCAAATGCTCTGAAAGTGTTTCCAACGTTGCACGAATAGCATCTTGGGCCTTTAAGCGCGACTCCAAGCCACCACGGTGCATGACTTCTTTTACAAACTCTTCCGATTTCACGCGCTTTCTCCTTGATATACAAAACAAAAGAGAGCTTTTTGGGAATCACGCATCCTCACGTGGAAAAGTTTCCTGCGTCAAAATTTGCCTGGAAAAGTGATACTATTCCCCGATGCTATCCGTTTATGCTTTAGGGCTTTTAACACGCGATACAATGGGATTTACACACCCATTGACCTTAAAGGCATTATTTCAGCGTCTACTTTAGTAGAATGCCAGAAAAGATGCCTTATTGTGATTCTAACAAGATCACTGGAGAATTTATGTGGTATCCAACAGACCGTACGTCGCTGGAGCGCGACTGTGACGAAGATTTCTTTATTGCCAGCGGACCTGGTGGGCAAAATCGCAACAAGGTAGAAACGGGCGTACGCCTCGTTCATCGCCCCAGTGGTGTGCGTGTCACTGCGACAGAGCGACGTTCACAACTGGCAAACCGCGATATGGCATTTGAACGCATGGCCCTACGTTTACAAGAGATGCAGCGCGTTATTACGCCGCGTAAAGCAACACGCCCAACGACTGGTAGCCAATTGCGCCGCTTACAAAGCAAGCGCCACACTGCGTTGGTTAAACGTCAACGTACACTTATCCATGAAGATTAATCATTCACATAGAGTAGCTCGCCCTCAATATCGCGCCGATACAACATGCCGCTACTCGCCAGTTGCTCCAGGGCTAACGCAGCGGCGGCGATTTCTTTACGGCCAGGAGCATCACTGGTAGGCGGCAGAAATTTTTCTGCTACTAGCTGGGCTGTAAAAACCATCAATGTTCCCGTATGCTCTTTTAGATAGTTTATAATGGCAACTTCATACCACTCGACCAAATGACGCGGGTGCATCACGCTGGGCGGATTGACAATCATTACAGGACAGGGAGCTAACTCCAATACCAGGCGAGAGGTGCTACCAAAGAAAAATCTGCGCAGTTTTTCTTTAAGTGAATTGCCCTGACTACCCACCACGATCAAGTCTGCTTGTGCTTCCCGCGCGACCTTGGCAATCTCTTCGGCAGGCAAACCCACCCGCACGATACTCTGGATCGCCTTTTCTTCTATGCCTTGCTGTACAAGTATCTCCGTCACCTGTTGCACCAATTGCTCTGCCTCGGCTTGCTGTGCGGCAGTGGCCGCTAGCGGCAAGACTTGTCCAACATACATACCAGGATTGGTCGCGACTGTCTGTTCAAAAGGAATAACCGTTACGATGATGAATGAGAAAGGGGAAGACATACATAAACATAGCTCACTCGCCGCACGCAATGCCCGCTGCGTCGCAGGCGAGAAGTCAGCATCGACACCCAGCAGAACACGCTTACTTTTATGCCTGTTCATAGCACACCACACTCTTTTATTTTGTTTACCGCTTCACAGTGCGCTGGTTAGCTAAAACATAGTACGATGCAAGCCAATCATTTATCCTTGATGTGTACCGTACAGAGTATACCTGTTTTGGGAAAAAGTCGCAAGAAATCATACTTTAGGGCAACCTAAAGAGAAGTAGAGAAGGCCATGAATACACTTATTGACCTACCACTCGAAAAACTTACGCTCACAACACTCCTCGCGCACTGCACACAAGAGATGCGCCGCTATCGCCGCCGCGAGCTGAACGATGATCGTTACTGCCTGGAATTGTTTCGACGCGCATTAGTAGAACGACGTGAGGATGCCTGGGAAATGCTCTATATCATGTTCTACGATAGTGCCTGTCTCTGGTTCCGCTGCCACCCCAGCAAAATGAGTGCATTGCGTTATGATAGCGAAAAAAGTTATGTTGATGACGCCTTTAAACGACTCTGGCAGTGGAGCAATAACCAGCAAGAAGCGTTGTTATTTACGTCGCTAGCTGGTGCGCTAAAAGCTCTTCATCTCTGCCTGCATAGTGCGATTATGGATGTTCTACGCGCCTATGCTCGCCCACGCGAAGAACCTATTCCTGATTATGGTCTCTCCGATGATCCCACATTTCTCGTTGAGGACCTCTATCATCAGGACGAATGGTGGGAGATCATCGCCAGTATCCTGACAAATGAACGCGAACGGCGCGTGATCTATCTCCTCTATCACTGTGGTCTCAAACCACGCGAGATCATACATCATTGCCCAGGCGAATTTAGCAACGAGCAGGAGATCTATCGCCTCACACGCAATAGTCTGGACCGTCTGCGCCGGAACGCCGATAAGTTGCGCTGGAAGCTAGTCTGTGAAATTTAGCCTTAAGGTGTGAACCTCATGCTACATCTTGCGACAATGCGTAGCAGACAGCCTCATCACTTTGGGGCTTCTCTCTGCTACGCTGTGCGTATAGGCATGTGAATGCTCCTCCCAAAAATGCTCACTTCCTCCGTTTATCTGATAACACCCAGATACGTCATAAGCGTCATAGAAATACCATATTTTCTATCTACGCATAAAACAGGAGGAGGAGATATATGGAATGTGTTCATGTACAAGCTCTAGGCGATGAGCAATTACTCGCTTTTATTTTGGAAAACCAGCCACTTCCTCAGGGGCAACTCATCCATCTTGCACTCTGCCCCTCGTGCCAACAACGACTGAAATACTACCAGATGATGCACAGGCAGCTTTTTCAGGCACTTTATTCGACACATTGCCCGACCTCTCTACAACTGAGTTTCTATTGTGCGCAAAAAATGCTCCCACAAGCCGAGGTAGACATGATTACGCTGCATCTCAAATATTGCGCCAGATGCTCAACGGAGGTCACAAACACGCGCTCTTTGCTCAACACCTTTGACCCACTCCCCTATTTGGTCTGAAGCTCTATAAAAGAATGGGGCTGGCATGTTACAATGGGCAGCAACGAAGCAAAAATACGCCACTAGAGAGGCATATTTTTCTAAACGGGCAGTTCTACTAAACCCATTCGGGGGGAAATCACGCGCTGAGTACCATAGAAGATATCAGTGCTCAGGAAGAATGGCCGGAGGATTTTCGCGTTCCCAGTGATACATTCCAATTCGCCAGCTTACTTTGTCTGCACGACCCACTCTACCAAATTTTTACAACAATCTGGAATTTGAACGAATATATTGTCGCAGGTATTGCGCTCTTCGTCTCCACTTTTGTGCTCTTAGGTTTGGGGACGATCTTCCAAATGACCAGCGATATGAACTACCTGATACGCAGCGTTATTCAGGCTGGATTAGTCTTTCCACTCTTAGCCATGCTCTGTATTCGTATTCCACGCGAGATCGGTCTTCTATTCAACACGCTTGCGCCCAAAGTGCTTGGCCCACGCACAGACATACCAGACATCGAACAAGCATCAGACCTGGGGAGCTATGAACAACTCGTCTCGCAACTTATCATGTCTACAAACAGTATCTGGTGGACGTTTAGTGCTATCGGACTACTCGCGTTCTATTGGCTATATGAAGTATTTATTGTCGGCTTTGGGCAATTAGGGGAGGGACCTCTACTATTTCGCGTTGCGCAGCTTTGCGTTTACTCCATCCTCATTTATTCTGCTTTGCTGACAATTCAACGCCTTCTGTTTGCTATTTATTACATCAATATCCTCTTTAGTTCTTTCAAACTGAAAATCAGTCCTCTCGACCCAGATGGTTCAGCGGGTCTGGGCATTATGGAGCGAATACTTGGCTTCACCACAGCCTTCATCACGGTGATGGGCGTTGCTGCTCTCGTTCTCAACTCCTGGTTTCTTTCACTGAGTATTCCACATACTGCCATCCCCGCCAATCAGATTTGGGAGGCCATCATCTTCAGTATTATCTATCTTATTCTCGCTCCTATTCTGCTCTTGGGTTGGCTTCTTTCGCCACATACAGCGATGCAAGAGGCTCTTGACGAAACATTACGCCCACTGTCAGAACAGATTCAAAATACGATTATTAACACTATGCCCTCAAATACCTCAACATCCAGCGAGATTAAAGAGGGAACCGACCGCCTTGTTGAACTCAAACGCCGCTATGATCTGCTTGTAAGTACCTATCCGCTCTGGCCCGCCCAGATTCGTCAGATTCGTCGCCTTGCCGCAACTGTCAGCCTACCAGCACTCATCACTTTTGTTGCATCTCTACCCAGTACCTACAACGCGATTGTACCATTCATCACGCATCTCTTTCAGCACTAAAGCATTTACGCACTCGATAAAGCCTTGACTTTTGCACAGTTTTATGGTATATCTATATCTAGACATAATTCTAGAAGCTCCCCTTGCTTCTAGAATTTTCATATCCACCCTCTCACGAAAACAGCCTCTCATTACTCCTCCGCAGAAAGGTTCCGCACATGACACCTTCTTCTTCATCTCCTCAACTGGCCCAGCTCATAAGCGGTCGCTGGCTCTGGTTTGGTTTGCGTCGTTTTACACGCACACAGTGGGAAGACATTTGCATTCAAGCCAGCGCATGGCAGGTGCAAGGTCTCCATCTCAAAGTGGCGGACGGACTGGATCGCTGGTATAGTCAGGACGATCTTCGTGCCTTCAACGAGAGTGCCAAACAGCATCATCTACAGGTAGTTCCTTACCACTACTGCTATGGCCCCCTATTCGGAACGGAACAGATTCGTGGCGAAGCCGAGATTTCCATCGGCCTTGGTTCACTCTTTGGCGCAGTGATTCCTGATATCGAAGATCAATATATGGGCCGCTATGAGGAGGCGGCCTATTTCGGACAACAGGTACGCGCAGGCTTTTTGGGTCTGTGGCTCCCCACACTCTACGCTAATCCGCTTGTCCATCCCGTACCGCTACTAGCACTCAACCCTTATATGGATGCATGGTTACCACAAGTGTACTTTTCAGAATGGGATGGCAACGCGCAAGATGCCATTAACTATGTTTATCCGCAGTGGCAACATTTTGAACAACAGGCCGAACGCAATGGGCAGGGCCATCTCAAACCAGTGCTACCAATTGTCTCCCTAAACAATCTTGTTGCTTCGGAGCAGATTGTCCATTTCATCGACCTCATGCAACACTATGGGTACATTGGCTTCTGGCATTATGACCTGTACGCGCCCTATGCCAGTGCTATCATGCACGCCCCCAAACCACAGTTCTCACAATTTCCCATTCCAACGCCCCCTGTTACGCCCATCCCGGTTCCCACCTATCACGCATTTAACGAGGATGATCGTCAACTCTGGACCCTTTACAGGAGTGTTCCGCTCAATGAGCAGGCAGCGATTGAGCAGAGTTGGTTACGCGCGCGCTATCAACGCGGCTGGAACTTCGGCCCACCACTAGAGCCAGAACATCGCATCACGCGAGCCACACGTACCTATATCGAACAGCAATTTAGTGCGGCACGCGCCTCATACGAAGAAGAAAATGGCTTACTCACATGGTGGACAGCAAACGGACCAGTGCGCATCTAATAGCTTGCCAGAACACGCGCAGACAAAAAGCTACCCTACCTCTGGTTAAAGGTAGGGTAGCGCATAAAAATCTCAATCCTAATCAGTTATACCGCCCGACGTGTACCACCCGCGATCGCATGCAGAATAGCAATCAGAACACACGCTCCAATAAACGCAATAATGATACTTCCCCAGAAACCAAACGAAGCCCCTGGAATCAGCAGGTTAGCAATAATGCCGCCGATGAATGCACCAACGAGGCCAACAATGATATCACCTACAATACCATAACCACCACCGCGCATGACCAGACTTGCCAAAAAGCCCGCGATCAACCCGACAATCAACCATGCAATCCAACCACCAGGAGTAAGAGCGGCTCCTAAAACAATTGCAGCAAATGACATACTTTTTTCTCCTTTTTCAATCATACACTAGCAGTCCTTGTAAGCACTGCTATCACAGTGTTTACCTACTCAGGGCATAGCTGTCAGTATCGCGTTCGCCTTTTATAGAATAAACTATTCCCATTAAAAATACAAGTCATCAATAATAGTCTAATTTTTTATTAAACGCTGCCTAATATTTCTTATGTATGTCTACAAATACATATAATTTGTGTTACAATTTGACGCGCACATAGCAGGCAAGGCTTCAAACACAACCATCATCTGTCCCTTTAGCCGTTGCTCTACCCAGGTGGCTATGGTACGCTATAGTGGTAAGTGTCAAAGCAGACAGGAGTATCTCTATCATGCCCTCGGTGCAAAACACCTCTGAAAATACTACGCAGCCAGCCAGACGCATGCCAAAACGCCTGCGCTGGTTCTCATTGCAGCATCTCCCGTTGAATGTCTACTTGCTTCTTTTCTTCACGCTGGGAAAAGGCTTTCAGTTGACAATTGCAACGCTCAACATTAGCTATTACGCCCACAGTTTAGGCTATCGTCCCGATTTTATTGGTGTGCTTAACGCGATGGGAGCGATTGGCTCGCTGCTCGGAGCCATTCCCATTGGTCTACTGGCAGACCGTATTGGACGCAAACCCGTGCTAATCGTCTCGGCAATTTTTACGCCGCTGTTTTTAGCAGCGACAGGATTAACGACATCAGCACCTTTATTGTTGCTTTTCAGTCTCGTACAAGGAACAGCAGCCTGCGCCTACTGGGTTACGAACATCCCTATTCTGACCGAGAGCAGCAACGCCCAACAACGTGTTGGCATTCTGGCTCTCAATAGCTTCCTCCTCCTCGGAGTTGGTGCTTTAGGCAATCTCTTAGGCGGGGCGATCCCAGAGATTGTTGCGGGCATGTTACACGTCTCGGCAGCCAGTACGCTGCCGCTCCGCTGGGGCGTGCTGACCGCCGCGCTTTTCACGCTCGTCTTCGGTTTACCCCTGTGGTTCTTGCGTGAACCGAAGCGACCAGCACACCATACGCCCAAGAAGCGACAGGAACGCGCCCCGCGTGAGCCATTTCCATTTATGCTTTTCGCGCAACTGCTGATACCAGACCTTCTTTTTACGATGGGCGAAGGGGCAGTAGTTGGTTTAATGCAACTCTATTTTGTGCTGCGTTTCCATCTTCTACCTGGCCCACTCGGCGTTATCTTCACCATTTCAGGTTTTATCGGTGGCATTTTTTCGTTGACTTCCCCACTATTTGTCAAACGCTGGGGTAAATTACGTCTGATTACGCTCGTGCAGTATCTCAGTGCGCCGCTGATGATACTCATTGGCTTCTCGCCTACGCTACCGCTGACTATTGCAGGCGAATATACACGTTCGCTCTTGCGCACGCTGATTGACCCCATTTACGCGGCCTTTGCTATGGAGCGCGTTTCTGATCGTCACCGCGCCACATTAAGCGGTTTCTACTCCGTTACCTGGAGCATCGGTTATAGTATCGGGCCAACTATCGCGGGATGGTTACAGACAAATATAACCCTCTCTGCCTCGTTTGTCTTTGGGGCTTGCTGTTTGCTGGTGGCTCCCAGTCTCTTACTTATCTTTTTTGGAAGGAAACCATTACTTGTGACCGAAGTTGCCACTGAAAACACGAGCGTTTGAGGACCAAATGCGTGTATATCAACCACTCAGACTACTTTTCTTGACTATCGGTTATCAAACATGTATCATTTTGACCACAGAGACATATTCTTTTCATGACCAGGAAAACCAGATAAGCAGTACCTTGACAAGGAAACAAAAAATATAACGCGCTAAACCGTTATATCTCTTGTAGCTCTGCAAAATTGAGTGGATTGTTGCTGTCTTGAGGAGTGCTTCATGCGTTCAAGCGTTATTGATACCCGACGTGTTGCGGACCATAGCGTCCAGGGGGGCCGTTATAGTCCACCAAATTCCCCTCAACATCAATATAATCGTAATATGCGTTCTTCAGTCCCACCCAAAAACCAGCCCAAACGCGAACTTCGGCTGGCTCCAGTAGAGGGCTGGTTGCCGCTGCTCCTGTTGGGCATCGCTGTCTATAGCGTAGTCTACGCTATAGTACAAGCCAACTGGGTTTCACACAGTTCAATACTGCTCTGGTCGCCAATCGTAGGTCTGTTGATTGGTTTGCTTGTCGCCAAGTTGCCACGCCTTCCCCAGGCGGCACTCCATCTAGGTGCATGTCTGGTAGGACATTGGTTCTCCATCTGGCTTACCTCAGTCGTAGCGTTTCACATCAACTGGCTTCTCTTGCTTGGTAGTATCAAAACGATTATCCTTGGCGGTCTCTCTCCAACAGCTTTACCTAATACAGATACCATTTTCTTTTTTTATCTGACCTTTCTCTCGTTTTTCCTGGCCTATTTCGGTTGCTGGCTGGTCTATCGCGCACACCTGCCCTGGCTGGTTGCCTTTGTATACTGCTCAATCATGCTAGTCAATCTCAACAGCTACACACGTCAAGACCTCTCCTACCTGCTCATTATCCTGTTAGGTGCGCTGATTTTGTTGATTGCGCGCGTCCAATTAGCCTCACAAGTCATCCAGTGGACACAGGAGGGCTTGCACACAAACCAGCAGTGGTTGGGATCGCTCGCGCGTCGCTGCATGCAAATCGCCTCGGTATTGACACTGATCGCTATCCTTGGAACCTTCCTGCTGCCTATCGCCAATCAATCTACATCAGGACAGGTCTTTTGGAACAATCTCGATAACGCCTGGAATAACATTACGAACGGGCGTCTCTCCTGGCAAAACCCCTCGGCACTCTTTCAGCCCTATCAGCCATCGACAAATTTCTTTAGTGATAGCATGACGATTAGCGGCAATGTCCATCTGCCAACAGGCGAGGTTCTCTCTTATGCCAGTTCTAATGGCCCACACTATCTCGAAGGCTTCACCTATGATCAATTTGATGGACATACGTGGACAACACTTATCAATACAATTGATAGCGAGAGCTTTCGCGCAAATGAAACATTAAAACCGGATATTTTGCGCGACGATTATCAGCAGGTAACAACCACAGTCACGCTCGTCCAACCACCTGAAAATACCCAACACTATCTCTTTGCACCCGCGCAACCCATTCGCTTTGATGTCGCAACCAACGTTTATAATAACGGCACAGCTTCGGCCTGGATGCAACAGAGCAACCTCGTCACGGGCGAGCACTATCAGGTTGCCTCGCTCCTGCCACCATCCGATGCGCAAACACTGAGTGGTATCCCACTACCGACAGCTAACCAGGCATTTTGGTTAGCAGATAATAACGCGACGATGCTCCAAACGTATTATCTGCAGCTACCACATGATCTCTCACCAAAAGTATTACAAACAGCACAAAACTGGACGCAAGGTGCAGATAATACCTTTCAAGCTCTTAAAATGCTCGAAGCGCATCTCAATGATATGAACACGTTCACGTACTCGCTCGATAACCCACCAATTCCCAATAACGTGGATGTGGTTGATTGGCTATTGCACACGCGCAAGGGCTACTGCACATATTATGCAAGTGCGATGGTTGTCATGGCACGCCAACTGGGTATTCCTGCGCGTATGGTCAATGGCTTTAGCTATGGTCACTATGACGCACAACATAAAATCTGGGTAGTAGATGGCAACGACGCCCATAGTTGGGTGCAGGCATATCTACCAAACTTTGGCTGGATAAGCTTTGATCCCACGCCCGGTTACTCGCTTACAGCGATCAATCAGCCACAGCCAACCTCTACACCAGTGAAACCTATACCAACACCTACGCGACCAGTACCGACCGCGACACCCAAACCTGTTACGCCACCAAAAGCGACACCCATGCCAACAACAGGAACTCATTCAACAACCCAGAAACATACGTCTGGTGCATCACTGAATATGAGCGCGCTCACTGGTCTTTCACTTCTGGTGCTGTTCTGCTCGCTCTGTTTGTTTATCGCCGCGCTGGTCACACGGTGGTGGCGCAACCTTTATGCCAATTCATCACGCATCTCTGGTCTCTTCTGGCGACTCTGCCAGATTGCCAGTTGGGGCGGGATTGCGCCACAACGTACACAAACGCCCTATGAATATAGCCGCCAGCTCGCACAACATTTCCCACAGAGTGCTCCTACCATCTGGAACCTGACTGAACTCTTTGTTCGAGATCGTTGGGGCAACAAGCAACATCTCCCACATCCTCAAGAGGAAGCCCATGCGGAACAGATGTGGCACAGTTTGCGTGGTTTGTTCTTCCAAATGCTGATACGACGCAAAAGAAAATAACGCTCTGCATGATGGGAAATAGATCATCTTCCAGCTCTTTAGGGCAGAAAATTCGCGTATTTCCCATCATGCATCGAATATATTCAATACACGTTACTACTACTGGCCTTAAACGTCTTCCCATTATGGAATAAATAGCACATGAACGGCAGAGATGCCTGTATCATAAGGGTGGATATCGGATGGATATTCAATAGGTGTGGAGGAATACGTGGAAAAGGTGGGTAATCAACAGGGTAAACCGCTGATCAGTTTTGTCTATGGTTGGGGACGCCTCTTTCGTCTCTATCATGAGTATCTTGATATACATGGTCTTGCCTATCCAGTTGCAGATCTCATGTATGTGTATTCTACATCTCAGCGGATAATGAATATTCCCTCAGCGCGGTTGACATTACGCTTTCGCGAACACGATGTCGTATTACGTGGCATTTCAGATGTACAAGCTGCTCAAAAAGCCGTCATCTACCTGAACACTCTATGCGGTGAGAGTGTTGCGCCAATCTGGAAGGCTGATAAATCCCCTTGGTCGGACCCGTTACGGGAACCATCGCAGACACTTCCGCCACAGCCACGCGAATATAGTCCCATTACCAACTACGAGATTGGCCTCAAAAACATGGCACAGGCTCCTACTACGCCTGTTGCGATAGCATCCATGCCCTCTGTTCATCATATAGATACGACATGGCAACAACCGCATTTACAATCTGTCCATACGTTGCGTTCCTATGGTTTTAATGTGGCACAACTGGCGCGGCAACTTCGGAACCCGACCCTGCCTGAACACCCGGTGCCATTCCGTCTTCAGGTCGGTGAACGCGCCCACTACGTCACTCCTGCGACACGTCGCACGCCCGTGATGAGTATTGAAAATAATCGTATCCTCCCCATCCCTTCTACAAGAGATCAAGGTATGCTTATTTTCAGCAATCTGCGCGCAATCTATATCGGACGTATAGATCAGTTGATACTGGACTATACACAACTCACCCAGATTTTTCGTTTACCCGATGCAATTGCCTTTGTTGCCGCGCATTGGACACAGCGCGAGACATTTGAAATCCAGCATCCCGTCGAGTGTGTGATGTATCTGGAAGCGATCTTACAGCGTTTTCAGCATCCTATCTCCATTCAACAGGATGAATACGCGACAGAACATATGGCAAGCCTGCAAAATGATAATGAGTGGGCACAACAGTCTATCCATGGAGAGATTGAAGCGATTGAAACGCAACCGTTATCACAGGCTTTATCCGCCTCATTGCGAAAGGAACTGTTAGCAACCCAGAAACACTAATTATATACAAACGAGCGAGCGGCTAAGGCGCGTATCCGCTCCCGATGCTCACGCAACGCGCAATATAATCAGCCAGCCAAAAGAGGGGAAGGATAGGAGAAGAAGATGATTGATACGTTTATGGTTTTATGGAATGACAAACAACGTCATAACAAAATACGGGTTTTTTTTGCTTTTTTGCTCATTTGTATCAGTATATCCCTACTTTTCAGTACAATTAGCGAAAGCGGCGCATTTTTTGCTAAGACCCAAAATAACGATATGAGCTACCTACTTACCGCGACAGAACAAAGCAAACAGGTACCACCTGCAACTGCAACGACAACCATCACAGCCCAAAATTGTCTCCCGACACCGACCGATACACCACAGCAAGTACCAACACGCCATCCAACAATCATCACGCAAACTGGGGGGGGACAAAGCAGACCTACGGCGATTCCTACGCGCCAATATCACCCATATCCCACGCCAATACCGACCAGGAAACCTACACCAAAACCCACGCCTGCTTCTACACTTACACCCACACCACTTGTTTCGCCTACACCAACCACGCTACCGACACCCACACCCATACCCACAACACCACCCTCACCCACACCAACTGTTGTTCCTTCACCGACGCCCACGCCGACCATAACCGCAACAGATACGCCCACGCCTGCTCCAACTCCAACAGCAGGGACGACTGCGACGCCAGTTATATCGGTAACGACTACGCCGACACAGGTCCCCACGATCTCAGCAACGCCAACCACTGGCATAGGGGCCACACCAACGCTTCCCAGTAGTCCTGGTGCGACACCAATAGGAACACATGTTACGGGTATGCAACCAACAGGTAACCGTAACACACCAGCGGCATCACCAGTAGGAGGGGGATGGGTCACCAATTGTATCAACGACACAGCGTTGTTTCCGATCACGCTCCCTGTAGGTGCGGTAGTTCTCAGGAATGTGGGTATCATCCTCGGCGGCACGCTGCTAGGAACCATCGCATTCTACTGCTACATCTACGTCCGAAGACGCTCTCTACGCTAAACAGAATGGCGAGGTTACGCGCCTGGTTTACTAAATGTTCCAAGCGCGACCACTGGTCCTGCCGGAGCATGCAGACTCGCGGTAGGACCAGGCTCCAGACTGACGGCAGCAGCATCATATTGATTCACATCGCCCGTAAAATCTAGCGTTGCGACACCATTCTGCTCGCTGAGCACGCCCACACTTGTTGGTTGCTTGCCTTTCAGCAGCCAGCCTTGATAGAGATGGCTTCCTTGCAGTTGTGGCAAACCATGCAGCACCATAATCGTGAGATGCTGCTGTGGTAAATAGGTGAGTTGACCTGAAATAGTCGTCGAAGGCGTTGTTCCTTCGATAAGATATGTCACTGGTACACCTGCGGTTACATGAGCCAGTTGCTGTTGCAAAGTAATATTCCAGCCAACAAGACCTCCAAGGACAATCAGCAGTAAAGCAGCCACGGCGACCAACTGTCCGATGCCCATATTCCATTGGGCACGACGACGCGGAGGCCGCGCCATCGTACGCTCGCCTTGTATAATCTGCAGTGGTTGAATATTACCCGCAATTTCGGTCAATACACGCCTTTTGACATCAGAAGATGGCTCGACCTGCGGCACGGCCAGAGGTAAAAGGCTTACAATCTCGCTCAATTCTTGCACTGTCCGCGTGCAATCTACACAAGTAGCAAGATGTTTCTCAGCTTGTTGTTTCTCTTCTGGGGTTAGCGCATCCAGCACATAGGCCCCAGAGAGTTCTTCGAATTCTGCACAGGTCATCGCAGGCTCCATTCTTTCTTCTTGACCTGTACTACGTCAAAACGGCGCAAGCAGATTACAGCAAACTCTTCCATTTTGATGCGACTATCAACTAACCTGTTGTAATCGTGCCATCAGGATTAACGCGAATAGAGACACCACCTAAAGGTCCATTATTGGGTCCCGATACCGGTTGTCCACCATTTGCGGGATTAAATACCGCTCCATGCGCGGGACAATCCAACTGTTGATTACCACTGTTGTAATAGACTTGCACGCCTTGATGGGTACAAGCCTTATCATACGCCACAAAATTCCCATTGGGCAGATGGATCAAGACGCTACGTCTACCATTTGCGGGATTGGTAAAATCTTGCGCGGAATTCGTTGCCATGCTCGTATTACCAATCACCGTGCCTGTATGCTGTGGCGGCGGCGTAGGTGTCGGAGTTGGCGGTTGAGTGGGTTGTGGCGTGGGCGTGGGCGTGGGTTGCCCCGTCTGCCCGGTACTTTGTGTTGGCTGCTGTGTTGGCTGTTGCGTTGGCTGCTGTGTCGCTTGCGCTGTCGCTTTAGCCGTTGGTTTCTGCGTTGGCTTAGGCGTTGGCGTAGTTTTCCCAGAGGCTACAGGCGATTGTGTGGATGAAACCGTGGGAGCCGACACCTGCTGCGATGTATTTGATGTACCCGTCACGGCTGTACCAGTATTCTGACTCAGCATATGCGCGAGGCTGATACCTGTAATCCCTAATACGCCCGCCGCAACAACACCGCCGCCGGCTAATAAGGCTATCGTTCGTCTGCGATCTTGCAGCGTCGGTTTGCGCTTTGCTCGTGGACGTGCCAGAGTAGTCGTGGCAGCACGTGGCGTAAAGGTTCCTGGTGTCTGTCCTTCGCCCTGACCTAACGCGACCGTTGACCACCACACAAATGGATCAACAGAAGCGACCTGATCGTCTTTGAGCGCAGGCAAATTCCCAGTCGCACCATCACGCTTAATCGCGGGCATCTGGCTGGTTACCACAGGCGGCAGCAATTGCCAGCCCGAACCATTTTTTGGCGCATCTTGTTCTGTAGGAGAAATGCTAGGGAGCTTCATAGAAGATGACGACGGTGTGCGCTGCTTGCCCGTTAAGGTCAACACCCCTTCATCACCAAACCAGTTGACGGTTGGTGGCAATGTGACCTGCGTATCCTGTTGTGCCTCTTGTCCAGCAGAGGCAGACTTTGCAGCTCCCTGCACCACCATGATAATACGCTCAAAGGCGCGTACCACCTCCTCAGCAGACTGGAAACGCTGCGTGGGGATACGTTCCATTGCTTGCTGGATCACAAGGTCTAAAGCGGCTGGCACACTGGCATTGATACTCGCCAGAGAAGGCAATGACAGCCCCATATATTGGATCGCTGTCTCCAATGAGAGCACCTGCGGGAAAGGTAGAGAACCAGTAAGCAGTTGGAAAAGCAACACACCCAATGCGTACACATCCATCTTCGCATTCAGTGCTGCACCTTGTAGCCATTCAGGAGCGATATAGGCAGGTGGGCAAAGCGGCGTGCCAACGATATTCAGTAAATGAGCATACGGTTGATTTGTTTGCTCGATGCCACGCATCTCTAACAAACGAGCAAAACCAAAGCCCGCAATCAGTACCCCTTGTGTCTCGCTCAATAAGATCGTTGATGGAGTCAATGAACCATGCGCTACCCCTACGCTGTGTGCATATTCCAGGGCAGAGGCAATTTGTTTCAACAAAATTAATGTCTGCTTGGGCGTAAAGTTCGGCAAGGATTGAAACATACTGGCAAGTGAGTTTTCCTTCACGAAAGCCGTTATAAGGTAAGGTGAGCCAGCATGTTCGCCCACTGCATAAATAGGCAGGATATGCGGATGCTTTAGACGCAACAGTCGTTCACCTTCCTGAAGGAAGCGGGTAACAAATCGCGTACGCGCCTGTGCTGAAAATTCATTTGGCACAAGAAAGATAGTTATCATTGCGGGACGCGGCTCACTTACATGTTGTGCCATATACACCGCAGTCAATTTACCGTTGCCGAGTAACCGCTCTATTCTATATTCGCCTAGAATATGCCCTATCATCTGATCTATTTGCATTGTCTGCATATTTCCTCCCCCGGAGTACCAATCCCGCAGGATATGATCGTATTCTTCTTTTGTAACGTTCCCTCACTCTACTGTTCTAGAGACATAGTGTACACATCCCAGCTAAGCCCGTCAATTCAGTATGCTCGCTACAGGACTTGTGGGCCAATTTCACGTTACAATTTCTTTACCATCTCTGCTCACTTAAGCAAGCAAGGCTCACATGCTCCATATAGGAGCATGGTAGGGGCATGCTTTTCATGAAAGTTTCATCTCGCCCACATACAATCTTTATCACGGCTCCCTGAGAAACACATTACAGAACGGTACTTGAGTACTAAAAGGCTACAGATTTGTAGCGTGAACTCAATAGATGACTATTATTGAATAAAGAGCAGAAAAAATTAAATTTTTGTTGGCGAGGAGTATACATTGTGGGCAAACAGTTGTCCTACTTGATTATCGGCAACGGCATTACAGGAGCGACCGCAGCCGAAGTACTACGTTCAGAGGACACGACCTGTTCCATCACCATTGTTGCTGATGATCCCTATCCTGTTTATTACCGTCCAGCCCTCAAAGACTATTTGGGTGGACGAATGCCGGAAGAGAAACTTTGGGCGCGGCCTTCTACCTTTTACCAGGAACAGCGCATTCGCTTTGTACCAGGGCGCGTGGTCGCCCTTAATCCTGCACAACATGCGATTCAATTACATACAGGTCAGCAACTCAGCTATCACAAGCTTCTGCTTGCCAATGGCGCACGTCCGCGTATGCTTTCTTGTCCAGGCCTGAATCTGGCTGGCGTGAGCACGCTACGTACCGTTGCGGATTATCAACAAATCCTTCGTCGCCTTCATCATACAAAACGCATCGTCATTAGCGGCAGTGGGACGCTGGCACTGGAAAGTGCTGAAACGCTGCGCCATCGCGGATACGAGGTCACACATCTTTTGCGCAACCAACACTTGTGGTCAGAAGTTCTCGATCCTATCGCCTCCGACATGGTCTTACAGGAAGAACGGCGCGATGGCATTGATGTGCGTACCAATGAAGAAATTGCTGAAATTGTTGGACAAAACGGGCAGGTCACAGAGGTCGTCACGACAAGTGGAGCGCGCATCCCCTGTGAGGTGGTCTTGATTGCGATTGGCATTGAACCGCTGATCGATTTTATTCAAGCAGGTGGCGTAGCTTGTGGGCGAGGCGTCAAGGTCGATGCATCTATGCATACGAACGCACCCGATATCTATGCCGCTGGCGATCTCATTGAGACCTCTGACCCTGTTAGCGGGCGCACGCGCGTTCTTGGTCAGTGGTATCCCGCCATTCAACAGGCACGCATCGCTATACACGATATGCTTGGGATACGTTACACCGACCAGACAGGCACATTTTACAATGCGACATTTCTCTACGGCCTGGATTTCGTCTCACTGGGCATCACCACGCCCTCTAACAAACAACCTCTTGAAGAGGTCGTCGCAGAACCCAGACCACGCAATTATCGCAAGCTTTTGCTACAAAAAGGCATTCCTGTCGGGGCTATTCTTTTAGGGGACCGCCATCAAGCACAGGCGTTCAAACGTGCGATTGACCATCATGTCGATCTCTCACCTGTCTTACCACGTATCTTTGCAGATAACTTTTCGCTCTATGATTGGCTCGATCAACAGCAGGTTCCCCCCGTCATTTCTGAAACAGGCCAGATCAGGCAGGCCACCATTATAGATAGTATTACGTTAACAGGCCTTGACGAGGGGCCATCGCGCATAGCACTACTCACGCCGATCATGCAACCGCCACCGCCTATCGCGTTGCAAGAGATATCGTTGCATACATTCAGCAACCACATGCCGATTACGATTGGGCGGCAAGCCGGGCTATCCCTTCAATTCGATCACCCTACCGTCTCACGCCGTCATGCCGAAATAAGCCTTGTCTCTGATACAGCCCAACCGGGGCAGTATCTACTACGCGATGTCGGTAGCTCTTATGGCACATTTGTTAATAATCGCAAACTCAGCGTCCAAGAACAGCATCTCTTACAGCACAACGATCTGATCCGTTTTGGCGACATCCAGTTTCACTTCCAGCTACGTATAGCTCCAGTCGTCGCAACAGAGGGTCAGTTATCTATTGCAAAAACCACGTTACTCTCTACTCCTCAAGGGGCATTTGCGCATCTGACCAACTCAGCTTTGCAGAATAACACAGCACGCTTCATTTCAGAAAGCCTGCTGGCATCACTGGGTGCCATGCCTACATTGGTGATAGTAGCGCAGCATAGCGAACCACGCCTTTATCCATTGGAAGTGGGTAAACGCATTACGATTGGACGCGACAAAACAAACGAGCTGGCACTAGATGATACGGCCTGCTCGCGCCGCCATGCCGAGCTATTTACCGCTTCCGACGGTTTCTATGTTCGTGATCTCAATAGCAGCAACGGTGTTTTTGTGAACCGCGTGAAGATCAATAACCCCTATCACTTGCTGCATGGTGATCGAATTGTGCTTGGAAATACCCTGATTTATCTCTCGTATCCATCAGCACGTTCATCTACCTCCGCACCAACGCCAGCAGTGCGCACAGGAAAAACGACTGCACTTCTCGTCACCGCGCAAGAACAAAAGCCGATGACGGCAGGACTGGCCCATCGCAATGATATCCACATGCTTCATCAGAATCACATCAATTTTGAAATTGATATGTGCATTGGGTGTGATCGCTGTATGGGTGCCTGCCCAATCCCGATGTCATCAATGGTGAATATCGCTGACCTCAATCACGCGACTGTCAGCAATGATGTTGCGCCACATGTCGCACGTTTTACTCACGAGTGCATTATGTGTGGCTCCTGCGTGCCTGTCTGTCCCGTTGATAATCACCGCGACTTATTGATGCTCTCGCTCAAGCAACGGCTCGGCGTCTCATGGGATAGCCCTGTTGATCCGCAACGCCTTATGCCATTGTTGCCGCCTAACTGGACTGTACCATTTCTTCTTGAGCGTTTGCGCGAGCATCCCATTCTTAGTGATGTACAGAACATCCCAGACAACTATCTGCTGCACCTCTTCGCCGCCTCGAAGTTGCTCTCTCTGCCTCCCGCTACAACGATCATTCGCGAAGGCAGCTATGGGCGCGACCTCTACTTGTTACTGGACGGCAATCTTCTTCTGACTACTGCTGAGGCAAATGAGAAAGAACTGCCTGTCGCTATTGTGCAACGCGGTGAATATGTCGGCGAGTACAGCATGCTTACAGGGCAACCCTATCCATCCAGCGTACACACACAGACAAACGCGCTCATCTTACAGATCCCTGAACAAGTCATTCAACGCTTTATAGAACTCGTCCCACAGGTCAAACGTTTCTTTGAACAGATCAACGCCGCCCATTCGATTCGCTCTATTCTCAAGCGGATGGCTCTTTTCCAGGGTATTCCAGAGATTGATATCCAGGCACTGGCCGAACAGGCACAGGTTAAACAGTATGGACGGAGCGAGCAACTCTTTGCGGAAGAGGGACGTGAACGCCCGACACGCGAGAGTTTGCATATTATTCTAGAAGGCTTTGTTAAGGTTGCGCGTCATACGCTGGCTGGGACAGGACACGATAAAAGCAATGAGCGCATTATCGCTTACCGTCAGGATGGCGATTACTTTGCAGGCGGCCTCGACATGCTAGGTGATGGACGTGCCGTTACCGTAACATCCATTAACCGCACGCGCGTGGCGGAAATTCCACGCGCCGTGTTGCTACAAATTTTTCAGCAATATCCAGAAGTCTACCAACGCTTCTCGCAACGTCTACGCGAATATGTTGAAAGTACCGCATCGGCAGATATAGGTATCCTGTCAGCCAGCCCGATCCAACAAATCGCTCCTCTTACACTGAGCACCTTTACACATCCCGTTGTACGCGATGGGCTACATTCCATTGTGAGTGATGGCGTCGTGGAAGGAACAGAAGTATTGGTCATTGACCTGGACAAATGTATTCATTGCAACGAGTGTGAAGAAGCGTGCGAGCGACGACATGGACATTCACGCATGAACCGCAAGGGGATGGTGGTTGGCAACATCAGCATCGCGACCGCCTGCCGCCAGTGCCAGGACCCTGTGTGTATGCTCTGTAGCCGCGCAGGGATCGCCCGCCTGCCTGATGGTGAGGTCTACATTACCGAAACCTGTATCGGCTGCGGCATCTGTGCGGAACGCTGTCCCTATGACGCCATCACGATTATTGATGTCAATGAGGAAACAGAGGCGGCACGCTCGTCTTGGGAACGGTTTAGCCAATTTTTCAAACATGGCGTTAACTGGCATCCCAAGCGCAAACCGCTCCCAATGGCGGTTACGGGCAATCAGGCCGCACCCAGCCCATTGGAAGTCGCGCTCCCAAACAATGGCTATGATGCGATGCGCAAGAAAATTGCGATCAAGTGCGATCTATGCGCGGGTTACAAGGATCAGGCATGCGTTGAGGCCTGCCCTGTAGGTGCTGCGTTCCGCGTCCAACCAACAACGTTCTTTGGTTCAACCGAGGATATTCTGCGACGACGGGTCGTGTAGAGGAGTATATTTTTATGGCACTGGCAACAAAACAACCATCCACACAACAACCGATGCAACGCATCTGGAAAACGCCCAATTCAAAAGCACTCTGGGTCTGGCTGGCTATTTCTCTGTTTATCTATGGCGTCGTCTCCGCATGGTACTTTGTGGGACTGAAAACGCAGCAATACCCAGGACCCTATGTCGATCCCTTCCGCCTCATTGGCATTGTCTCATATGCTCTCGTACTGGTCGTTGTCGCCTACACGCTACGTCGCCGTTTTGTGCGCAACCTGCCCTGGAAGGTTCAAGATTGGCTTTGGGTACATATCTGGCTCGGCATTGTCAGCGTTCTTGTCGCATTTCAGCACGAGAACTATATGTATATCCTCAACAACTTTTACTACTCCACAGGCATCTTTACCGAAGGTCTGGGAGGCATGAGCGCGCTCATTTTCCTTATCCTGCTCGTCGTCAGCGGTATCGTCGGTCGCTTACTTGATATATGGCAAGCACGTATTATTGCACACGAGTCCAATAGCAATGGGGTGGGGATTGAACAAGCCGTGCATGAACGCCTTCACGAGATCAGTCTGAGCGTTGAACGGCTGAGCGCGGGCAAATCCGAGGCATTCAAACATTACTGCACGCAAGTGCTCAACGCGAATATCCCATTTCCATCACAACCACCAGCACTTCCTTTGCACGAACAAAATGATTTTCAACGGGTTTGGGATATTCTAATGGAACATGCACAACTGACCCGTTCGCTTCGCCGTCAACAGCGTGCCCATTTAGTTATCCTTTCCTGGCGTTACTTTCACATTCCGCTGGCAATTGTTGGTTTCCTGATTATCTCCATACATAGTTTGCTTGAAATCGCCAAGCTCATTCTGCAAGCAACAGGGCACATGTAAAAATCTAGCATACAAAGATATCTGGTGTCACAGAGATAGAGATCGATTTGTGACGAAATGCTCTCTGTTGTGATGAGAATGTGATTTCAAGTGCCTATGCTTACAAACGAAGGATAGAAACGATAGCGGTCCTGAAAATTGCTCAAGGATGAACAAAATTCAGGACAGGATCTATCCTCCACGTAGCAGGGGCTGAGCAAGGATTACGCGCGGTTCTTGCTATAGACAATATTCCTCATATTACAAATAACATATCTCCATTGATGCGCTTTTTACTATCTTCACATGCCCATAGTGCGATTTCCCACGATCGTGTCCGCTCCTCTGACAATCGACCATCTCTCAGGTAGTTCACATTTACAGCATTAAAAGCAGATGAATTGTGATCTTGATGTGACATGTATATCTAGCCCTGTGATACAGTTGAGAGCCACCACGCCTAAGATGTAAACAGTAAGAACAACAACCAGCTAAGTGGAAATGTTCTTTAAAAGGATACAAAAAGTTTTCCCTGTTTGATAATTTAAGGAGTAACAACATTATGGATGGCAAAGAACAGGATACGACTCCTCTTTTGGAGAGAAATGCAAATCAAGAGACTCCACTTGTTCGTGAGCCTTCTGTACGTCGTGTCACACGCCAACGCCATATATCGCCAACAGCGGTATTATTCGTATTTGCACTTATTATGGTGACGCTGCTCGGTATTGGCATTGGCGCGACCGTCACCAGTACGCCTGCAGCACCCTCTGCACCAGCAGCATCGAACACAAACAGCACTTCATCCTCAAATAGCAGTACGAGTTCCAGCACTGGTATGAACATGGGAGGAATGGGAGGAAGTAGTTCAGTTTCTACCAGCGCAGCTAACGTGCCAAACGCGACGGTCAATGTCGGCGGCACACCTGCTCAATATGTGATTGATCCTGATGGAGCGAAACATTTTACATTAACCGCTGAACAGGTCATGTGGCAACCCGTCAAGGGCCAGCGCATTCTCGCCTGGACCCTCAATGGTATGGTCCCTGGCCCAGCCATTAACGTCGTTGCTGGCGACCATGTTCGTATCACGCTTATTAACCATCTACCCGAAGCGACCGCCCTCCACTGGCATGGCCTTGAGGTTCCAAGTAGCGTTGATGGTGTCCCTGGCATCGAGGACCCGGTTGCCAGCGGGCAAACGCATGTCTATGATTTCACGGTTCATGATATTGATATCGGCACACACTGGTATCACAGTCACTACGACGATAACACACAGGTGACTGGTGGCATGTATGGCATGTTCTTTGTCGCCCCCCGTTCAGGTAGCACGCAGGCCCAACAGTACGCAAACGCGCTTTACAATGGCCTTCAGCCACTTGGCTATACGGGAACCAATACACCAAATCTCCATGCGGACCTCGAATATACCGAGATGATTAGCGAGACAAATGGCTACTTCGTCATGCAAGGCAAGAGCTTCCCAGATACAACGCCGATCACGCTCTCACATGGGCAGACCGTTCTGGTCCACCTGGTCGGTGCTGGCGACATGATCCATCCAATGCACTTGCATGGACACACGTTCAGCATTATTGCAGAGGACGGTCATCTGTTACCACAGCCGATCCAAGCGGACACAGTTGATGTCTCGCCGGGCAAAACCTACGATATCGTCTTCTACGGTTGGGCACCCGCTGGCAGCACCTACCCGTTCCACTGCCACATTCTGACGCACCTGCATAATCCAGGTCAACCCGCAGGCGATATGGGTGGACTGGTTACACTGGTCGAATACAGCAAGTAATCCCTCTCCTGACTGGTGTGTACTGTACGAAGGCCCTCTCATGATGAAGAGAGGGCCTTCGTTTTCATTTTTGCTTTTCCTTGCTCTCTTTACTCATAGTGAGGTATAAAGGAAGAAAAATTAGTGGGGTGGCTCATGTCAAATCCTCAGACGTATTTCGACATACATGGCAAGGTAGCGGTCATTACAGGCGGTAGCGGCGTGCTTGGTACAGCGATGGCCTCCGCTCTCGTGCAAGCAGGCGCACAAGTCGCCATTCTCAGCCTGCACGCCGAACGCGCGGAGGCAACCGCCGCCAGCATTGGTATTCCAGGCACTCGTACTCTCGGTCTCGCTTGCAACGTGCTTGAACGCAGCGACTTAGAACATGCACTCACGTCGATTGCCAATACACTCGGTCCGGTCGATATTTTGATCAACGCGGCGGGTGGCAATCAGGCACAGGCGACAACAAGCGAACAACGCTCCTTTTTTGATCTGGATAGCACAGCCGCTAACAATGTCTTCGGCCTGAACTTCACTGGCACCTTCTTGAGTTGTCAGGTCTTCGGGCGCGCAATGGCACAGCGTGGAGAAGGCTGCATCATCAATGTCACGTCGATGAGCGGCTTACGACCACTGACGCGCATACCTGCTTATAGTGCAGCAAAAGCCGCCGTTGCCAATTTCACGCAATGGCTTGCGGTGCATATGGCCCAGGAATATAGCCCGACCATTCGCGTCAATGCTATTGCTCCAGGCTTTTTCCTGACCGAACAGAATCGTTTTCTGCTCACTAACGCCAGCGACGGCTCGATGACCGCCCGTGGGCAGACCATTCTCGACCACACGCCCGCCCATCGGCTCGGCACACCGGAGGATCTGGCAGGCCCGCTGCTCTGGCTCGTCAGCCCCGCCGCCTCCTTTGTGACGGGTATTGTCGTTCCCGTGGATGGCGGCTTTTCCGCTTTCGGCGGCGTATAAAAGAAATACGGACTAATTCGCATTGGTTGCTTGAGCATGGAAAGGAATCGGCTATGCTTCTAGGTCATGGATCAGCCAGCACGCCACTGAGTGAGAACGTTGTACAAGAGATCATTGCGCAGGCGTGCGATACGCTTACGGTAGATGGCAAGCGCGTTCTCGTCATCATTCCCGATGGAACCCGTAGTGCGCCTATCCCGCTGATGTTTCGCACATTATATGCTCAACTTGGTGAGCGCGTCGCGAGCCTGGATTATTTGATCGCATTGGGCACACATCAGCCGATGACAGATGACGCAATAGAGCACCTTGTCGGTGTCTCCGCCCAGGAACGGGCACAACGTTATCCCAAAAGCCATATTTTCAACCATCGCTGGTCCGAACCCGATCAGCTACGAACGATTGGCACCATTTCACGGCAGGAAGCTAAGACACTTACCGATGGACTGCTCGTAAATGATGTAGAAGTACGGCTCAATCGCATGATCTTCGAGTATGACCAGTTACTGATCTGTGGACCAATCTTTCCGCACGAGGTCGCGGGCTTCTCAGGCGGGGCCAAATATCTCTTCCCCGGTATCGCGGGAGCCGAGATCATCAATTTCACCCACTGGCTGGGCGCACTCGTGACGAGCATGCACATCATTGGTGTCAAAGATACGCCTGTGCGCCGCGTGATCGAACGTGCCGCCGCGTTTGTCCCGCAACCACTACTCTGTCTGGCAATGGCACTGAAAGGCAATACACTACATGGTCTCTACGCAGGCACGTACCGCACAGCATTTGAGGCTGCCGCTGATCTCTCTGCTCAGCTCAATGTCATTACAGTGGCACAGCCTTTCAAGCGCGTTCTCTCGCAACCATCTGAGCGGTATGATGATCTGTGGACAGCCGCGAAAGCCATGTATAAGACGGAGCCAGCCATCGCGGATGGTGGCGAGGTCATTATCTACGCGCCACATATCACTGAGGTATCTTATACACATGGAGCGTTGATCGATCAGGTCGGCTACCATGTGCGTGACTATTTCTTGAAACAATGGACACGTTTCCAACATGTTCCAGGTAGTATTCTCGCGCATAGCACACACGTCAAAGGGCATGGTAGCTATGACGCGCAGACGGGACAGGAGACGCCGCGCATCCAGGTCACGCTGGCAACAGGCATTCCCGAAGCACGGTGTCGGCAGATTAACCTTGGCTATATGAATTATCGTACAATTGACCCACGCGAATGGCAGGAACGTGAGAACGAGGGCATCCTCTACGTGCCGCACGCGGGTGAGATGCTCTATCGCTGTCCTGAAGTGGTTTCACTGGATACACGTCGTTAGCATCTAGAAAGGTCATCAAGATGAGATTTGGTATATGCGCTCCCTATCAAGATGCGATGGCATTACCATCTTTTCCATTTGACTATCTGGAAGAAAGTGTGCAGCGGTTCCTCCAACCAGAACAACCACAAGCGGTGTTTGAGGCTTCGTGGCGCGAGGCACGCCGACTTCCAGTTGCGATTGAAGTCACAAATAGCCTTATTCCTCCAACGATGCCGCTGATTGCCACTCCCACACAACAGATTGATGTCCCGCGTATCGAACGCTATGTCAAAACAGCTTTCGCACGGGCTGAACAAGCGGGCATTCAGATCATTGTGCTGGGTAGCGGCAGCGCGCGCATGTGTCCGCCCGCTTTTCCACATAAAGAAGCAATCAAACAGATTGCTGACTACCTTGCACGTTGGAGCGAGTGGGCGCGTGCCTATCACATACAGCTTGCCTTAGAACCCTTGCGTTTCAAAGAGACCAACACCCTTAACACGTTACAAGAAGCAGGCGAACTACTGAGCAGTCTGGCACAGACAGGCGTAATGCTCCAGGTGGATACCTTCCACATGACCTGCAATGACGAGTCACCTAACGATATCCTGCACTGGCCCTCGCTGATTGCCCATGTCCATGTCGCGGAGAAACGCGAGCGCGCCGCTCCCGGCACATACGGAGCTGATTTCCGTCCCTACTTTTCGGCACTGCATCAGATTGGCTATGATCAGCGCATCTCTATCGAATGTCGCTGGCAGGACATGCCCACCGAGGTCGGCCCAGCAATCGCGTTTCTGAGGAAACAATGGGAGATGCGTTGAATGTTACCATACACACTCGTCGCGGGCGATAGTTCACAGCTTATCAAAGACTTTGCTGATCATTCAGTCGATCTCATTTTAACTGATCCACCTTATAATCTGGGTCGCTATTCCACAGGCAACATCAAGATGTCTTGGCGTAAGGATTTCAATAATGATGTTGCCTCGTGGGATAGCGTGGTTTTTGATCCTGCCGAGTGGTTAGAAGATTTTGCACGCATTTTGAAACCAACAGGGACAATCTTTGCTTTTACCAGCTATAACATGCTTGGACAGTGGCATCAGGTCTTTGACCCCGTATTTGATACATTTCAGTTTATGGTGTGGCATAAAAAAAACCCACCGCCTAAAGTTAGAAAAGCGGGTTTTCTTAATAGTTGTGAGCTTATCGTGTGTATTTGGAATAAAGGGCACGTCTGGAATTTCACGCGACAGAAGGATATGCACAATTTCATTGAAAGCCCGATCTGTATGGGGCGAGAACGCTTAAAAAATCCTGTCCATCCAACCCAAAAACCTGTCAAAGTATTGAGTCATCTGATCCAACTGGCAACACGCCCTGGCGATCTGGTCTTTGACCCTTTTATGGGCGTTGGCTCGACTGGTGTTGCCGCGCTTCAACTGGATAGACGTTTTACAGGTATTGAGATTGACCCGCTATATTTCGCAGCGGCGGAACAACGATTAGCCACAGTCAAGACGAATTTGACGATAGATATATCTGAAATTGATAATAGAGCTTAAAAAGCGTTCATTTCTTTTTATATACAGACAGACGGTTAGGAGCTTCACATGACAGACAAGATAGATAGCCAGTCCGACATACTTGCAGCATCTGCCCTTCAGCGTCTCATCGACGAGGACGCGATTGGACAGTTGCGCAGAGGCGCGGGCTTGATGGCAACGCTTGGCAGCGAGGGCGAAGAACTCAAGCTCGATTGGGTTGAAGGCATAGCGCGCCTGCTAGCTGATACAACACAACTGGAAGAGCTTGAGGAGCAAGCGCAACATCTCTGGCAACAGGGCATTCGTCACATCATTTGGTCAGGCATGGGCGGCTCTGTCCTCACCGTGCGCGTGCTGGCTGAACTTGGCTTCTGTTCCGCTCAAAACGGGCAGCATATCGCGCTCTATCCACTGGATAGTACCGACCCAGCCGCCTTAAACGCGATTGTGCGCGAGATTGCCGCAAGCAAGCATATCCCTCTTGAAACCGCCATCAACGCGCCATTGCTACATAGCGTGCTAGATGATGTGCTGATGATCGGCGTCTCAATGGGTATGACCTCAGAGGAGCCAATCACGCATCTTATGTGGTTTAGCGCGTTGTTGCAGCAGGCTGAACTCCCGCTCTCCGCGCATCTGCTGGTGATGACCTTACCCAATTCCTATCTCGACCAGTTCGCGCAGGAACGCTCCGTTCCACGCTGGTCGCTACAACTGGATGGACGCACAGGCACGGGCGGACGCATGAGCGCACCAACCACGCGCGTATTTCTGCTGCCCGCCGCCCTCTACCTCACTCGTCTGACAGGCACAACGGGTCAACTGAGAAGTGTTTTGCAACGTGCATGGCAGGATTACGATCTTGCCTCAGCGGAGAATAAGCCAGCACACCACCCATTTGTACAGCTTGCCGTCGCGCTCTATGCCGCCAGTCAAGACGGTGCATGCCGCATGTTAGTCGAAATGCCTGAACACTGGGGTATCCTAGTCGCCTGGATTGAGCAGTTGATGGAAGAGAGTCTGGGCAAGGGCGGCAAGGGCATCGTGGCTTTTTATGCGCAAGACCTGAATCAGCAAGCGCGTAGCTACACAGAGGAAGGGATGTTGCGCGTACAGGTGAGCACTGAGGATAAACCATCCGCTCTTGCGTCAGGCTCCTTTATGCTCGCGCAGCCAGCTATGGCGGCCAGCGATCCACAGGCCCGCCTTGCGGCAGTGGCAACCCAATTTCTTGGCTGGCAGCTGACAATGGCCCTCTACGGCTATCTCCAGCAGATTACTTTCGCGGGTCAGCCCGCTGTCGAAAACTATAAAGCGCGTGCGCGTGTCTTACGCGCTCAAGGTGACCCATTGCAGGTCGCACACGACTGGCCCGCGCAATACTCACAAGCGAACCTGACGCTCCTTGCGCCCGCACAAACCGCTCTTGCTACAACAATGACACCAGCTGAGGTGTTTGCGCAGACATTGCTAGCAGCAGCACCACAGGATAGCGTGCGTTATCTCGACCTGACATTTAATGGCGAACCCCCAGTTACCTATGCCAACATCGCCGAGATATACAGTGCGACGATAGGAAATACTTTGCTAGGCGTTCCTGTGAAGGTGCGACGCGCGCCTGCGGATTATCATTCGACAGAACAGGGCGAAATGGATGGCTTGCCCACGCTCATCAGTCTGCGTGTGCTTTTGCGTGACCACGAACCTGTGTTGATTGGGAACTATGACGATATCTTCCTCTTGGCCCAGGCGGTTAGCACATGGCAGGCCATGCTCGAACAGGGGCGACGGTGCTTCCTGCTGCTCCTCGCGAGCAATCCGGCAGAGGCAGAACAACAACTGAGAGATTTTTTCAACAACGTCACGGCGTTGCTGCGCAAGGAGCTGAAAGTATAACCAAGAAACTACGCTTTGGCATCATTGACGCGGGCATGATGGAATCACGCCCGCGTCCCCTGTTCGCATGGCCTGCCACATGGCTCCCCAGGCCGATCGATGTGCGAACAGGGCGCGATAAATCACGCCCCTACCGCCATATTTATTCATTAAAATGCGTTATTGCGCGTTTTATTATGAATAGCTCTCTAATTTGTTTTCGAGCGTCTGGTTCTGTTTGCGCACCTTGGCTTTGCGCTTCTCCGCATATGCCTGGAGACGCTCACGGATGACGGGGTCAGCGATTGCCAGTTCTTTAGCAGCGTGAATGGCGGCATTGACGGCTCCCGCATCGCCAATCGCCATGACGGCGACAGGTGCGCCTTCAGGCATCTGCACCATCGAGAGCAGGGCATCAATGCCTTTGAGCGCGCCCAGATCTCGGGGCACACCAATAACGGGCAGGTCAGCACGCAGGTCGGCAATGTTGCCGGGCAAGTGGGCCGCTCCACCCGCGCAGGCAATGATGACCTGCACCGATGGGGGCAGATTCTCGATATGCTGCACCATCGCGCGCAGGTCACGATGCACCGAATTAATCTGCACCAAACACGAAATACCAAACTCGTGCCGTAGCGTGTCCACAGCCTTCATCATCAAGGGCAGATCAGAGTCGCTACCCATCGTCACCAGCACGCGAGGTACTCCTCGTGCCGCACTACCAATGCCTTCTGGCGAGACCAGCACGCCATGTTCGCTCATCTGCTGCATAAGCGCAGGTGTTTCGTTCGTTTCCATACCAGTATTTATTCCTTTTAAATCGAGAGGGCCGCTCTCGCCTCTTGCGCACGTTGATAGACAGCGGATAGCTCATCACCGACAACCGTAATATGGCCCATCTTGCGATCTACCCGTGTCTCGTGTTTCCCATAAATATGCACAAAGATATCCGTCATGTCGAGAGGACGCAACCACTCTACGTGCGCGGATCCATTGCGTGTACCCAGGATATTTATCATCACAGCAGCGGGATAACGCATGGCCGTCGATGTTAGAGAGAGATCGGTAATCGCACGCAGATGTTGCGCGAATTGTGACGTTTCGCATGCCTCTATTGTATAGTGACCCAGATTATGCGGACGAGGAGCAATCTCGTTGAGCCAAATATGCCCGTCAGTATCGAGAAACATCTCAACGCCAAAGATGCCCGCGCCTTGCAAGTAGCCGATAGCCTGAAGCGCGATCTGTTGCGCCTCGTGCTGCAACGCTGCATCTATTGGAGCGGGGGCCAGCACAATCTGGCAGATATCGCGCTCGTGTAGCATCTCGACAACGGGATGGGCTGCTAACTCGCCTCGGCGGTTGCGCGCAATCATCACGCCCAGTTCTTTCGCCAGCGTCAAACACTTCTCGACATACAATTCTCGCCCAGCCAGACGCGCCAGAGCCGTTGCGACCTCTTGTGCGTTGTTAATGCGCGCGTTGCCACGCCCATCATAGGCATCTTTCTTCGCCTTCAGCACGAGCGGATAGCCCCACTCTTGTGCCGCACGCTCAATATCGCTCGCATCCGCGACTTCCATATAAGGCGCGACAGGAATGCCGTGTTGCGCGAGAAATTCTTTCTGACGATACTTGTCCTGAATGATCGCCAGCGAGTCCGGTGAAGGATATATCTGTACGCCCTCGTGCTCCAACTCTTTGAGAGCCTGCGTATTGATATGCTCTATTTCAAAAGTAACAACATCACTTTGAGCGGCTAAACGGCGAATGGCGGCAGCATCTTTCAGGCTACCGACAAGCTGTTCCGCGACGACCGAGGCGGGACAGTGTTCTGTCGGGTCAAGCACGGTGATACCCGCGAAATGCATGTCACGGGCGGCTTCACCGAGCATCAGGCCCAATTGCCCGCCACCAATAATGCCAACGCGCGTGGACGCGATGATTGCCTGCTCCGCTTGTGGATAATGAGATAATGAATGCACGGTAAATTTGCTCTCCAATACGTTGCTCGTATTTTCTTCATTGTAGGCAACGGCAGGAGTGGTGTCAATAATCCTTGACATTCCGCTCAACTGCTGTTATCATGATTAGTAACATACAATATTATACACGTTCTGACCCGCGCTGAACGAAAATAGTACGAGTCTGGTAGTCAACAGCGATCCGATAGATGGTGAAAGTTCGGAAGGCAATCCAGCTCAGAACGCATTCGGGAGCGGCTGACCGAAGAAAGCCTTGGCGGTATCATCTTGGATATTCTAAACAGGTAGGGACCGATATATCATGTCTGTCCTCGCACAAGGGCAAGTAGGTACAGGTGGGTGGTTCCCATGCAGGAAATAACCAGGAAAAAAGCGGTCACCATCGTTTCTGGCAATGACGCTCAGAAAAACTAGGGAGTTGATGGCGACAAGATGGGTGGCACCACGGGTGTAGTCAACAAGAGCATCTGCCTCTGATACAACTACTCTCGTCCCTTCAAAACACTGGAAGGGGCGGGATTTTTTTATTACCTCTTCTTCCACAGTTTCACATCTTGACTAACACGTTAGCTCTACCACTACACAACGTAGGGAAATGAGGAAGACCGCATGAACGTACAGCTAATGCAGTATCCGTCTGCACTGACACAACTTGATAAATTGGATGATGCGCTCCTGAGCGAGACGCTGGCAATACAACCCATTTATGGCTCGCTGATCTTAGAAGACGGTACCATTTTTGAGGGCCGCTCATTTGGCTACGAAGGCGCAATAGCGGGTGAGGTCGTGTTTAGCACGGGCATGGTCGGCTATCCTGAAGCCTTTACTGACGCCTCCTTCGCCGGACAAATCCTGATTATGACCTACCCATTGATCGGCAACTATGGCGTTCCTGTGCAACACTACTGGGAAAGCGAGCGCGTGCATATCGCGGGTCTGGTCGTCTCTGAGTATGTTGATACGCCTTCTCACGCGCAAAATGCGATGACACTGAGCACGTGGCTCAAGCAGCAGCATGTACCAGCGCTGGAGATCAAGGATACGCGCAAACTGGCACAACATATCCGCACGCATGGAGCGATGTTGGGCAAAATCGTCTTTGAAAAAGATATCCCCTTCCATGACCCCAACCTCGATAATCTGGTCGCGCAGGTCTCTACACAAACAGTTATGCAGATTGGCGAGGGCGAGAAGCATATCGTCGTGCTGGACTGTGGCGCGAAATATAACATCGTGCGCTGCCTGCTCAAACGCGACGTGCGCGTAACGGTCATTCCCTGGAACTATCCTCTCTTTGATGAGCAACACGCATTTGATTTTGATGGCCTGCTCATCTCTAACGGCCCCGGCGATCCCAAACTGGCAACAGCCGCGATTGAAACCATCAAGCAGGCTTTAGAGCGTAAAGTGCCAACGCTGGGCATCTGTCTCGGCAACCAACTACTAACGCTGGCGGCGGGTGGCGATACCTACAAGCTGAAATTCGGCCATCGCAGTCAGAACCAGCCCTGTATTATGCAAGGCACGCAACGCTGCTACATCACAACGCAGAATCACGGCTTCGCTGTCGGTACGCTACCCCCTGACTTCCAACCCTGGTTTATCAACGCCAACGATGGTAGCAACGAGGGAATTATGCACACCAGCGAACCATTCATGTCCGTGCAGTTCCATCCAGAAGCTAACCCAGGCCCAAGCGATACCGAGTGGATTTTTGATTACTTTCTGGAGCGGATGGCATGAAGCAGATACGCAAAGTGCTGGTGCTGGGGGCGGGCGCACTCAAAATCGGACAGGCAGGCGAGTTTGATTACTCTGGCTCACAGGCGTTGAAGGCTCTGCGCGAAGAGGGCATCCAGACCGTGCTGGTCAATCCCAATATCGCGACCATCCAGACCTCAAAATTGCTGGCAGACCGTGTCTACTTCCTGCCCGTCACGCCATTTTTTGTCGAAAAAATCATCGAGCGCGAAAAACCAGATGGCATTCTGCTCTCTTTTGGCGGGCAGACTGCCCTCAACTGCGGCATCGAACTCTTTGAGCAGGGCATTTTAGAGCGGCATCACGTGACCATCCTGGGCACGCCGATCAGCGCGATCATCCTGACTGAGGATCGCCAGAAATTTGCCGAGCATCTCAAACAAATTGATGTTGCCACGCCCCAGAGTCGCAGTGCGACCACACTGGAAAACGCGCTGGCGATTGGCGAAGAGATTGGCTTCCCAGTTATGGTGCGCGCTGGCTTCGCGCTCGGCGGGCAAGGCTCCGGTATCGCGAAAAGTCGCCAGGAGCTGGAACAGATCGTCACGGGCGCGCTGGCCTTCACGCCTCAGGTTCTGATTGAGCAGTATCTGCACCATTATAAAGAAGTAGAATACGAAGTGGTGCGCGATCAGTACGATAACTGCATCACCGTCTGTAACATGGAAAACATGGACCCGCTCGGCATCCATACGGGCGAGTCTATCGTCATCGCACCAAGCCAGACGCTCAACAATGAAGAGTATCACCTGCTACGCACAGTCGCAATTAAGATCGTCAGAAGCCTGGGCATCGTCGGCGAGTGTAACGTACAGTTCGCGCTCAACCCGCGTAGTACCGAATATTACGTCATCGAGGTCAACGCCCGTCTCTCGCGCAGTTCGGCTCTTGCCAGCAAAGCCACTGGCTATCCATTAGCCTATGTCGCCGCCAAACTGGCCCTCGGCTACAATTTGACCGAACTGACCAACAAGGTCACGGGCGTCACAAAAGCCTGCTTTGAGCCAAGCTTGGACTATCTCGTCGTCAAGATTCCACGCTGGGATTTAGAAAAGTTCAAGGGCGTCGATGAAAAGATCGGCACGGGCATGAAATCGGTCGGTGAAGTGATGGGCATCGGGCGCACCTTTGAGGAAGCCTTTCAGAAAGCACTACGTATGCTCGATCAGGGCTACGAGGGCGTAAGTGCCGTCAAGACCGATAGCCTGTTCGCTGACCTTGACGAGGTAATAACGTACCTGCGCAAGCCGACACCTAAACGCACCTTCGCGCTGGCAAAAGCCTTGCAGCACAACATCTCGATTGAAGAGATATACACGCTGACAGGCATTGACCCCTGGTTTTTACAGCGCATCAAGCATATTGTCGATGTCGAGGAAAGTATTGCCGCTGATGATACGCTCTCACCTGACGCGCTTCTACAGGCAAAACAGGTCGGTCTCTCCGATAAGCGTATCAGCGAACTGACGAACAAGAGCGAACGTGCCATCCGTACATTGCGCACACACTTTGGCATCACACCCGCCGTTTTTCAGATTGACACGCTGGGAGCCGAGTTTCCAGCTGAGACGAACTACCTCTACACGACCTATCACGGACAGCATAGCGATGTTGAAGCACTGGCAGATGAGGGCGTGATCGTGCTTGGATCCGGTCCCTATCGCATCGGCTCCTCGGTCGAGTTCGACTGGACGAGCGTCAGTACCGTTGACGCGCTCAAAAAGTATGGCAAGCGTTCGATTATCATCAACTGCAATCCTGAAACGGTCTCGACCGATTATGATGTATCCGACCGCCTCTACTTCGAGGAATTGAGCTTTGAGCGCATTGCCGACATCTACGATTTTGAGCAGGCGCACGGCTTGATCGTCTCTGTCGGTGGTCAAACACCCAATAACCGCGCAAAGGCCCTTGATCAGTATGGCTGTCGCCTGCTGGGAACCTCGGCGGCCTCGATTGATCGCGCTGAGGACCGCAACAAGTTCTCGCGCTTGCTTGATAGCCTGGGCATTCAGCAACCGCAGTGGAATAGTCTCATCTCGCTTGACGAACTGCTGCATTTCGCGCAACGGGTCGGCTATCCCGTGCTGGTGCGCCCATCGTACGTGTTATCGGGTAGCGCAATGCGTATCTGCTCAACACCTGACGAACTGGTTCAGTACGCGCAACAAGCAGCAGCGGTCTCACCAGAGCATCCCGTGACAGTCACAAAGTTTTTCGAGCACGCTAGAGAGGTCGAGTTTGACGCAGTCGCGCAGTATGGCAACATCAAGGGCTTTGTGATCTCGGAACATGTCGAAAACGCTGGTGTACACTCCGGCGATGCAACAATTATGCTCCCTCCACAAACAATCACGCACAAGCAACTGGCGCAGATTGAACAGATTGGACGCGAGATAGCCGCCGCGTTGGAGATCACGGGACCGTTTAACATTCAATTCCTGGTCAAAGAGGGGCAAATCGCCGTAATCGAAGTCAACCTGCGCGCATCACGCACATTCCCATTCATCTCAAAAGTCACGGGCGTCAACTTTATGGAAATGTTTGTGGACGCGCTCTTTCAACCCGAAGTTCCAGCAATAGATGTGCCCACGCCCAAGTTTGTCGCGGTCAAGGCTCCACAGTTCTCGTTTGCGCGCCTGACGGGTGCTGACCCAATCTTACATGTCGAAATGGCCTCGACAGGTGAGGTCGCGTGCTTTGGCGAGGATGTGGAAGAGGCATACCTGAAAGCAATCCTGGCAACTGGCGGCAGTATTCCTAAACGCGGTATCTTCTTGAGTATCGCGGGTGAGGAGAAACTGGCGGCCCTTGCTCAGAGCGTCGAGGACTTGAAGAAGATTGGCTTGCCATTCTACGCAACCGCAGAAACCTATCATATGCTACGTTCGCTTGACCTCTCAGCAACACTCGTGCGGCGTGAGGGAGAAGGCGATTTGACATTAGAGCAATGTATACGCGCGCGATTCATTGATCTCGCCATCATCGCTACCAATCTCGCGCAAGAGGAGAGCGACGAGTATTATCAGATGCGCCGTCGCACCATTGATAGCAACGTGCCGCTGATTACCAAGATCAAGCAGATGCGTCTCTTCCTGCACGCGCTAGCAAGCAAGGATATCGCCCACATTCCCGTTTTATCGTGGAACGAATACGACGCATAAAAACGAGTTCATCTAGTATCGGGATTTCTGCTGGTTAGAAATCCCGATACCACTAAGCAAACGTACACTCCTCAATTTGCTGTCCTACAGTGTTATCCAACAAGTTCCTTTTATCAGATAGCTGTCGCCTTTGTCTAAGTATTTTAACAACTTCCTGAAAGACCATGTAGCTAAAAAAACTTGTGACAAGAACAAGAATCGCAGCTTCATAGGCAAATGCGACAGGAAAAACTTGGTGTAGTAATTGCGTGACTTGTGGACAAATCATCATAAAACAAACCTTTCGTAGGAATTCTCTCAAACACTCCTATGCCAAGATTAAGAGAGTTGTCTTAGCTTGCACCATAAAACAACATCAACGCACTCATGACCAAAAGTAAGAGTGCGGCAATGTACAAGTAAACTTTCTGATCCTTTTTTGATATGGGAACCCTTCGCCAAGCCATAAATGCTAAACTAATAGAACCAACAAAACCTATAGTGACTGCTATTATTTTCAGAGTAAGCAACATATTTTTCTCCGTTCAAAAATCTTTTTAGTACCCCTATCATAAAGGCAGTTCTTTTTAGCTCCCCGATTATTGCACTGAGCATCAGCACTCTGTAACGCTACTACCGTCCCTACGATTACAGTACCTGCTAGTCCAGCGAAAATGGCACAAGCTCCCGCCGTAAGAGCTCCACAGACAATAGCTATACCCGAAGCTGTAGAGCCATCAATATAGACTATTATCCAAAGTTGTTGAATTAAGCAATGATTAAAGGTCCACGCAGTTCCCCACCAGTAGTAGTATGGACCAGACACAGCTCCACTTCCACTTGGGCAATAATCATTCGGCATAATGCTTCCATGAGTAGAAGGATACTGAACAGAAACATGCCTGCTCGTAGCTGAACCTATCTTTATAACATATGGAAGAGAATTATACTTTTGAACTGCTTGCCTGACACGAGCAACATCATCAATAGGTACAGAAAATCTGATCAAATACATATAAAATTTTACTTCTTTTGGGATGAAAAGCTGTCTGATTTGAGAATAATTTGGCTCTCAAATCAGACAGCTTTTCGTCAGCGATATAGATCACATTACGCTTTCTGGAATAGCGACAAGTATATAGCCACTTTGCTCAATTGGCAGGATAGTTAAACCTACAGCACGCAATTTATTACGTATCTTCCTGATAAGCTGATCTAATGTTTGATGCCCAATCATAGTAGCAGCTTCTCCATAGACTTCCTGTAGTAGATATTCTTCAGCCACTGCATCTCCCGCCAAGAGCAGTCTCAGGGCACAATACTGCATTTCCGAAAATCTAATCGAGCACTCGTGATCAATGATTAAAAGATGTTGCACATCGTCGCGTAAAATATGATGCGAACCAATAGACGGGCGAATAACCAGTTTGGAAGCTATAGGTCTGTTCTTATTCTTATCGCGATTATTATGCACTAAATTCCTCTTTCGTTGCTAAAATCATAAATGGCTTTCGGGCTTGGGATGGCTTTCGGGCTTGGGATGGCTTTCGGGCTTGGGATGGCTTTATTAAACCCTTCAGTATTATACACAAAAATAGAGAATAATAACAAGAACAGATAGCAAATACAACCTATTTACATAGAAATCAATAAAAAATATTATACCGTATTTAATTTATATTTTTAATCATCACATCACTACCATTTTTTATAAAGTTTATGATATAAAAGCAAATTAAAAGTTCATACTATGTGAAAAGTGCAGGATATTTACATAGTATGAACTTTTAATTTGCTTACCCTCATGCACTTTGTATTTGCGCAATGAAGTCCTTGACCGGAACAGATTGGTTGCGCATGCTGGTCATGCCTTCCGGGTTGTATCTCGGCTTCACCAGATTATTTTCAACAATAAACCTGCCCGATGGCCCTCCGACCACGAAGGCATAGCCGGGCTGATAGATACGCAGGAAAAGTAGCGCGTGTTCGTTGACCAGGAATAACGGATCATCGCTGACTTCAAATTTTGTGCTATTGGTGATACCACCTGTTTGATGGATGATAATTGTCGAACCATACAAGAGATGATGCGCATCCACAATCGTCTGTTCGATTTTAAACACAAAGTCGGTCGCGACCACGCCCACTGCACTACCACCGCCCGTCACACGCTTGACACTTTCAATCGTGCCAAGCAGCACGGCATCAGAAGCGGCTTTCGCGCTCTTCACGTCGTTATACATAATAGCCCAGCTTGCCTGCATAGCAACCGTTTTTGTATAAGATGGCTGCTGATTTGTTGTCGATGTCTGTTGACCACACGCGCTCAACATAGTAAGAAAGCCAATCATGACATAGGAGAACAACGCCTTACGAACTATTCCACTCGCTCTCTTTCTCTTAAACATAAAGCCCTCCCTGGCATATTTGTCAAGAAATATTCTCTGTAATGCCAAGACGCAACGAACGAGCGTTAAGTTCCCATTCCCGTATCTGGTGGTGTAGGGGCGTGATAAATCACGCCCTGGTTGCGCGTCGAACCGCTAGGGAGGCCACGCGAAAGGGGGCGAAGGGCGTAATGATCGTGTTTAACAAAATAACATGGGAATACGTCTGGGCTATGGGGATTATATCGCCGTACCCGAAATATCACAAAAACCGTAGGGACATGATTTATCTTGTCCGACGGCGATTTATCGCAAGTCATACCTGAGGAATGTCCTCGCATAAAAAATTGCGTTTTGCCTGGACTTGCGATAAATCGCCCGTGGACGCGATAAATCGCGTCCCTACGGTTTTACCAATTTATTTTGTTCATCTCCATTATCGGTCCCTACGTTCCTTTCCAACATTTCACGCAGGGCGATTATTTTTTCGCTACAGGCACAATCGCGGGCACGTTCGCGGCATGCACCTGCGCGCTAAACTCCTGCACATCGCGCTCGATGATTGCTTGCAGGCGCGCTAGTTGTACACCGATACGCTGCGAGAGGTCTTCAAAAAGCGCGTAGGACTGGCGCGTGGGAGCAGCATCCGCGCTGGCAACCACACTCGCGAGCGCGGCGAGCTTGGCGTTTAGCTTGGCAGGATAGTTTAATGTATCCTGGCGGCTCTTGGCCTTGACCTGCACTAACTCCTCTTCGACTGCTGCCAGTTGCGCTTTCAAGCTTTGAGCGGAGTTTGCCAACACCTCAAAATCAGTCTGACCCTTGATACGCTGCTCCCACTCCTCAACCTGCTGGCGCACACTGCGAATTGTATTGACCGCCTCGTTCGTCTCGGAAAGCTTATCGCGGATTTGCAGCAACAGAGCGGTTTGTGCCTGTAGATCGGCAGAGGTGGCTCCCGTGCGTGGGTCAGCCAAGATCTCAAACGTCTCGCTCATCGCCTGCTCACCAAGCGTCAAGCGCACCTGATAGATACCAGGGGCGACCTGCGGACCAGCAAGCGCGGACTCGTTACCGACATAGCCCTCGATGCGCGTGGCTTCAGGATAGCGCATATCCCAGATAAAACGATTGGTTCCCACTTCTGCGGGTACATGTGGCTCCTTGCGCTCACCTTCTTTCTTCTGGCCTTGTTGCTCAGCATCTTGCGTCTTACTGCTGAATGACTTGATCTCATTGCCAGCGGCGTCGAGAAAGGTCAGCATTATTGCGGCCTCTGGCTTCTGGGCCAGATAGTAGTAGACGACAACACCATCAGGCGGGTTTTCGCCCGTGTCGAGATAGCGATTCTCAAGTTCGCCATCCGCTCCCTCCACACGGCGAATCGAGACCATCGTCGCCCCCGTCATCTGGTAATAGTGACCCGCTTTCGTTGGGCGTGCAAAGCCCCAGTTTGTTTTGAAACGTGTGGTCGGACGCGGCTTGAACAGATACGTCGCCTGCTCCTGCATGGACGTGTTGGCCTGACGCAACGGCGTGATATCGTCCAGAATCCAGAAAGCACGCCCGTGCGTTGCCACGATCAGATCGTTGTCCTTAATGATCAGGTCATGGATTGGCACAACGGGCAGGTTCAGTTGCAAACTTTGCCAGGACACGCCATTATTAAAAGAAACATAGATGCCCGTTTCGGTTCCGGCGTAGAGCAAGCCTCGCCGTTGCGGGTCCTCGCGAAGCACACGCGTGAAATCGTCATGGCGAATGCCGTTGGTGATCAGCGTCCACGTCTGCCCGTAGTCGTCCGTCCTGAATAGATAGGGCTGGAAATCGTCGAGTTTGTAGCGTGTTGCCGCCACATACGCGGTCGCGGGATTGTGTGGCGATGGCTCGATAATGCTGATCAAGGCCCACTCCGGCAGATCGGGCGGCGTGATATTTGTCCACGTTTTACCAGCATCGCGAGAGATATGCACAAGGCCATCATCGGAACCTGCCCAGAACAGTCCCGCCTGGATGGGCGATTCGGCGAAAGCAAAAATTGTGCAATAGTATTCCGCGCCCGTGTTATCTTTCGTCACAGGTCCGCCCGACACCTCTTGCTTGCTGATATCGTTGCGCGTCAGGTCGGGACTGATGATCTCCCAACTGTTGCCCTCGTCGGTTGAACGGAAGACGTGATTGCCCGTGATGTAGAGCGTGTTGGGGTCATGCGGCGAGAGCAGGATTGGCGCGGTCCATTGGAAGCGGTATTTCTGATCTTTCGCGCCCCAGCCAGAAGCCAGTTCAGGCCAGACCGCGATATTGCGCGATTGATGACTGCGATGGTCATAGCGCGTGATGTAGCCCTGATAGTTACCAGCATAGACGATATTGGGATTATCAGGACGCACAGCGATATAGCCACTCTCGCCACCGCCAATCTCGTAACAATCCTCGTGCGTGATACCCGCGAGCGCGGAACGACTGGCAACACTGATCGTTGTATTATCCTGCTGCGCACCGTAGACGCGATAGGGAACCTGATTATCAGTGGTAACATGGTAGAATTCAGCAGTTGGTTGATTGTAAATAGTTGTCCAACTTTCGCCGCTATTAAAGCTGACACTCGCGCCGCCGTCGTTGCCCTGGATCATGCGGCGCGGATTGCGTGGGTCAATCCACAAGTCGTGATTGTCGCCGTGCGGGATGCTAACCTCAAAGAAGGTTTTGCCGCCATCAATTGACTTCCACGCCTGCACGTTCAGCACCCACAGCGTCTCAGCATCCTGCGGGTCGGCAATAATATGGTGATAATACCATGCGCGCTGCCGTAGGTTGCGCTCCTCGCTCATACGCTGCCATGTTGCGCCATAGTCATCAGAGCGGAAAACCGCGCCATCCTCGGCCTCAACGATCAACCAGAGCCGTCCAGCCTGTGCAGGCGAAGCTACAATGCCAATCTTGCCAAGTAAGCCCTTTGGCAAGCCAGGATTGCGTGTGATCTCTGTCCAGGTTTCGCCGCCATCGCTTGATTTAAAAATGCCGCTATCTTCGCCACCACTCTCTAGCGTGTGAGGCAGACGACGGGCGTCCCAGAACGCGGCGTACATGATGCGCGGATTCTGCGGATCAAGCGCGAGGTCAATGGCTCCCGCCTTCTCAGAGCGATAGAGGATATGCTGCCAGGATGCCCCACCATCAAGAGAGCGATAGACACCGCGCTCCGCGTTATTGCCGTGCGCGTGGCCCAGAGCAGCAACATAGACAATATCGGGATTATGCGGATGCACGCGCACTTTAGCGATATTGCGTGTCGCTGCCAGCCCCAGGTGCGTCCATGTACGGCCCTTATCGGTCGATTTGTAGACACCGTCGCCATGCGAGACGTTGCCGCGAATGGTGGACTCGCCCATGCCAACATAGATCACATTGGGGTCAGACTCAGCAACGGCAATTGCGCCAACGGAGGCGCGTTTGAAATAGCCATCGGAGACATTTTCCCAGGTCACACCGCCATCGTTCGTCTTCCAGACGCCGCCGCCCGTTGAGCCAAAATAAAAGGTTTGCGTCTCAATCGGGTCACCCGCGACCGCGACAACGCGCCCACCACGATAGGGGCCAATCAGACGCCACTTGAGGGAACGTAACAATGAGGGAGAAGGGAATGTTGTCTCGCTAGCAGCCGAGTCATGCGCTAAAAAGGTTTGCTCTGCCATGTGACACGCTTTCTAACCGAATACAGGCGAAATACAGGTTAAAACAGGAGGTTTACACAACATGCATACAATTCACTATGAGCAAGCATACATGTGGTTATCAAAATTATATCATAGAACGTGCGACACCCTATACGAATGCGATTGGCATGTCACACGCTATGCATGCTATGATAGAGCATGTTTTCTATCATTGGCCTGTTTTGGCAGGCCAATATTTATTGATATAATACGTATTTCAGGCAGGAGTACACGCTATGGTTGCACTTTCGCTGATGATTGAGGGACAGGATGGACTGACATGGGCACGCTGGAGGCGTCTCGTGAGCGAGGCCGAGGCATTGGGCTTTGCCGGTCTGTTCCGTTCCGATCACTTTACGAATATGGGAGCACCAGATAAAGAATCACTAGAGATGATTGTCTCCCTCACCTATCTGGCAGATCATACCCAGCGCATTCATTTTGGGCCGCTGGTCGCACCAGTCTCGTTTCGCCATCCCGCTCTATTAGCCCGACAAGCCGCTGCGTTAGATGATCTGAGCGGCGGACGCATGATCCTCGGCCTGGGTAGCGGTTGGCAGGAGCGCGAACACACGCATTTTGGCTTCGATCTGGGCGATACCGCGACACGTATGGGCCGTTTGGAAGATGGTTTAGAGGTCGTGACACGTCTGTTGCGCAGCGATGAGCCAGTCACGTATGAAGGGCGTTTCTTTCAATTGCGCGAGGCCATTCTTTTACCACGTCCACAGCATCCCGGCGGCCCACGCATCCTGATCGGTGGCAACGGCATGAAGCGCACACTAGCCTTTGCTGCTCGTTATGCCGATATCTGGAATGGTGTCTATCTCCCGCCTGCCGCATTTCAAGAACGCTCACAAGCTCTTGATACGCTTTTGAAGGCGGCAGGACGCCAAGCCAAAGATGTGCAGCGTACGCTCATGCTCTCGCTGATTTTTGGGCAAGACATGGCAGAGGTCGGTCAGAAACTCTCCAGCATACAGGCGCGCCCGGAATTTGCAGGCAAATCAGTACAAGAGGTCTGCACGCTCCTAAGCCAGAAGGGTCAGGCTCTGGTCGGCACAGCGGATATGATTGTGGAACAGATCAACACGTATGCGCAGGCAGGCGTCGAAGAGTTTATGCTGCAATGGTTTGAGATGGATGATATCGAGGGTATGCGCGCCTTTGCCAGTAGCGTTTTCCCACGCATTGCGCGCTAAATATTGGAAAGGGAACAGTGATGGATTTTGGCTTACAGAACAAGGTCGCAATCGTCCTGGCAGCAAGCAAGGGTCTGGGACGTGCCAGTGCTGAAGCTCTCGCGGCAGAGGGAGCGCGTGTCGTTATAGGGGCACGCAATCAATCCTTGTTGAAAGAGGTAGCACAACACATTGAACACGCAAGTGGAAATGCGGTGCTCGCCGTGCCAACCGATGTCACAAAAGAGGCCGATCTAGAGACGATCACGCAAGCAGCCCTCCAAACTTTCGGGCGGATTGATATTCTGGTCAATAACGCAGGTGGACCACCATCTGGCACGTTTGAGCAATTCGATGATGCGCAATGGCAGGCTGCATTTGAACTGAACCTGCTCAGCACGGTGCGCGCGATTCGCCTTGTCTTGCCCTCTATGCGCGCAACTGGGAGCGGACGCATCATCAATATTGTCAGCACATCGGTTAAACAGCCGATTGATAACCTGTTGCTGTCTAAAACTTTATTGACCATTGCTTTATCTGTTTTAGTAATATTTAACCCGCCTACACCTATTTGATTCATAATATTCACTTAGATATCATAAGAGATATTGTCTTTTTCAAGCCTAGAT
>DAIDJF010000041.1 GCA_027451525.1 Ktedonobacterales bacterium | reverse complement strand
AACGTTTCGCATATGCATTCTGGTCACAAAGAGTACTATCGCGCTTCATTAAGCGCGTATCTAACGCGGTCACAAAGCTAAGCGAGCAAAGACGCTAAACGTGCCGTGTAGTCCAGGCACATCAGGGTCCATCAAGAGCACACCCGACGCTCACCAGAGACCTGTGTCTACGGTGAGGTGTGATAACCGACCTACCTGAAGGCGTTCAGGTGGTATCGGATAGAGAACTGCGTATGGCGCGACAATTTTTTTTGCATCAACACGCCACGTACCCACAGCCTCTATAGGGTAGAGCGGCTATTTTTTACCGCCCTTGGCTGGAGCCGCCTGCTGCCCTGGTTTTGGACGCTTGGCTCCATATTTAGAACGACCACGACGCCGCTTTGAGACGCCGTCACTATCCAATGTTCCGCGCACAATGTGGTAACGAACGCTCGGCAAGTCTTTCACGCGCCCACCACGAATGAGGACAACGGAGTGTTCCTGCAAGTTATGCCCCTCACCAGGAATGTACGCCGTAACCTCCATCTGGTTGGACAAACGAACACGGGCAATCTTACGCATTGCCGAGTTCGGTTTCTTAGGCGTCATCGTGCGAACCTGGGTACAGACACCACGTTTCTGTGGCGAACCACGCAGACGTGATGTGCGGTTCTTCAACGCGTTGTATGAATAGAGCAACGCGGGGGCCTTCACCTTTTTCTGCTTCTGTGAGCGGCCCTTTCGGATTAACTGATTAATTGTCGGCAAGGAAAGATCCTCCCTGTCCCTTCTTATCCTCATGTAGAGGCATGATAGCTCACGCCTCTACCTCATTTCATACATATGCGATTGCATATGTTATCACTCGTTGCTACTGCTGTCAAGTGCTGGGATACTAGTACTGCTACCGCTCCCTTTAAACAAGGAATTGCCAGCACCCACAATACTTGCCGCAACCACTGGTGCAGAGGCCACACGGGCCGCTGCATTCTGCTGGCGCGCCAGCTGCTCACGGCGACGCTGCAAGATGCCAGAACCAGCGGGAATGAGTTTGCCAATAATGACATTCTCTTTCAGACCCACGAGATGATCGGTCTGGGCCTGAATCGCTGCCTCGGTAAGCACACGGGTCGTCTCCTGGAAGGATGCGGCTGCCAGGAAACTATCGGTGTTGAGCGACGCTTTAGTCACACCCAGGAGTACGATAGAAGCAGTGGCAGGCTCACCGCCCTCTGCCAGGACACGTGCATTCGTGTCGGCAAAGGTAAAGCGATCTACCAGATCACTTGGCAACATATCGGTATCACCCTGGTCATCAATCTTGACACGCCGCAACATCTGACGCACGATGACTTCAATATGCTTGTCATGGATATACACACCCGTGTTACGATACACGCGCTGCACCTCTTTGACCAGGTAGAGCTGGACGGCCTCACGTCCCTGAACACGCAAGACATCCTGCGGGTCGCGCTGTCCAGCAGTGATCGGCGTACCCGCCTGAATCTTCTGCCCATCGTTGACCGCAAGGTTGCGTGCTGCCGGCACGGGATAAGAGCGTTCTTCGCGCTCCTCAAAGCGGATAGTCAGCACACCATCGTTGACAAAGGCCTCGCCCTCGGTACGGGCATGTACGGGCACAGGCTCACCACTATTCTCGGCGGGCATCATCGCCACTATCTGCTCGCGCTGTACATGGTCTTTATCGTTGACCAGCACGGTGCTACCAGTGGGTAGCGGATACTCGTCGAAGAAGACGTTGGTTGAGACGACGCGCACAGTGCGGACGCCCGTGTTCTCATCTTTGATGATCTCCACCACGCCATCAATCTCCGCAATTTCGGCCTTATCCTTTGGCACACGAGCCTCGAATAGTTCCTCAACACGCGGCAGACCTTGCGTGATGTCACCCTGCGCACCCGCGATACCACCAGTGTGGAAGGTACGCATGGTTAACTGCGTGCCAGGCTCACCAATCGATTGCGCGGCAACAATGCCGACCGCACTACCGATACGTGCAAGCTGGTTCGCCGCCAGATCGCGCCCATAGCACTTGCGGCAGATACCGCGTCGTGCCATACAGCCCAAGGGGGAACGCGCACGCACACTCTCGACGCCAGCAGCAACGATCTCATCGATCACGTCGTCGCTTAGCTCTTCGTTGACCTCGATATGCTCAAGGCCAGGAATGCCTTCCGCCAGGACACGTCCTGACAGGCGAGAGCGCATATTCTCCAAGCCCATATCCTTCGAGTCGAAGTGGGTAATCACGATGCTCTCAGTCGTGCCACAGTCCTCTTCCGTCACAATGACATCCTGCGCCACGTCGATCAAACGGCGGGTCAGGTAGCCAGATTCTGCGGTACGCAAGGCGGTATCTGCCAGACCCTTACGAGCGCCGTGACTACTGATAAAGTACTCCAACACGCTCAGACCTTCACGGAAGTTTCCACGCACAGGAATATCGATGATCTTACCAGATGGGCTTGCCATCAGGCCACGCATACCTGACAACTGGCGAATCTGCTGGAATTTCGCTTTCGTCGCGCCAGATTTCGCAATCGTGTAGATTGTGCCAAAGGGATCGAGTGTTGCCTCGACCATCTTGGTAATGTTCTCCTGCGCGACGTTCCAGGCATCGATCGTCTGCTGATATTTCTCGTTAGAGGTAATCAGACCATCACGATACTGCTCTTCCAGTTCCGTGATACGCGCATCCGCTCTCGCCAACTCTTCCGCTTTGCCAGAGGGAACCTTCACATCGCTGATCGCGATAGATGCACCCGCTTTTGTCGCGAAAGTGAAGCCCAGACGCTTGATATCATCGGCCAGATCAACAGTCTTGGCACGCCCATACTCTTTGAAGCACTCTGCAATAATCTGTTTCAGGTTTTCCTTCTTCATCGAGTAGTTTTTGAAGCGCAGACGCTCCGGCAACGCCTCGTTGAAGATGATACGTCCAACGGTGGTTTCGACGAGTTTGCCCTTCGCATTCATGGTCGATTTGGCAGGCGGTGGCTGGTCATAAATGTCTACATCACCGAGACGAACCTTGACAAGAGCTTGTAGCTCAACAAAGCCCTGCTCATAGGCTAGCAGTGCCTCATTCGCATCAGTAAAGACACGGCCCTGACCCTTCTTGTTCGGACGATCTTGCGTCAGGTAGAAGCAGCCTAGCACCATATCCTGGCTTGCGCCAATCGATGGCTCACCATGCGCCGGCGAAAGCAGGTTGCGCGTGGACATCATGAACTGACGGGCCTCGTCCTGGGCCTTCTCGGATAACGGCACGTGAACCGCCATCTGGTCACCATCAAAGTCAGCATTAAAGGCGGAACAGACCAGGGGGTGCAACTGAATGGCACTGCCCTCAACCAGAACAGCCTCGAATGCCTGAATACCAAGACGGTGCAGGGTCGGGGCGCGGTTCAACAGCACGGGATGGTTCTTGATGACCTCTTCCAACACATCCCACACTTCCGGCTTGACGCGCTCGACAAAACGCTTTGCACTCTTAATATTATGAGCGAAGTTTTGCTCCACCAGTTTGCGCATTACGAATGGCTTGAAGAGTTCCAACGCCATACGCTTTGGCAGACCGCACTGATGCAATTTCAGATTTGGTCCGACCACGATCACAGAACGTCCAGAGTAGTCTACGCGCTTACCAAGCAGGTTTTGACGGAAACGGCCCTGTTTGCCCTTGAGCATGTCAGACAGGCTCTTCAGTTTGTGATTGCCGGAACCAGCAACGGCACGCCCACGTCGTCCATTGTCGATCAAGGCATCACATGCCTCTTGCAACATGCGCTTCTCATTGCGAATAATGATCTCTGGCGCTCCCAGTTCGAGCAAACGCTTGAGACGGTTATTGCGGTTGATGACGCGGCGATAGAGATCATTGAGGTCCGACGTGGCGAAACGTCCACCGTCAAGTTGCACCATTGGGCGTAGGTCTGGCGGCAGGACGGGCAGGACAGTCAAGATCATCCACTCAGGCGAGGTCTTCGACTTGCGGAATGCCTCGACGACCTTGAGACGCTTGGTGGCCTTCTTGCGTCGCTGACCAGCGGTAACGCTAATCTCGCTACGCAGGTCCTCAGACAATTTATCAAGATCAATGCCACGAATCAGTTCGAGAACGGCTTCAGCTCCCATGCCAGCGCGGAAGATGTCGGTTTCCTGGAACATATCCTTGAGTTCGCGGTAACGACTCTCCTGCAACAGGTCTTGACGTTTAAGACCTTCAAGGTCGCGGCGCAACTGTTCCAGGCGTTGAATGGTTTCTTTGCGCTCGCGCTCCAATTGCGTTTGCGCGGAGTCAATCTGACTCTGGTAGTCCAGATTGAGACGCTCAGCATCGCGCTTGCCCTCGGACATCGCCAGTTCAATTTCGCGGCGCGCCTGTTCAGCAATTGAATTGCGGGCCGATTCGGCAATCCGCTCCAATACATCCAGGTGACGTGGCGAGACAATATCGCCCTCTTTGACGATAACGGCATCGGTCGGCGCGTAGATGATATCATCTTCAGCAGTCATGCCCATCATCTCACGCAGTTGCGCGCGAGTTTCGCTTTCGGCGGAGCGGGCATGCTCCAAATCTTGCTCACGACGCTCTTCGATCTCCTGGCGGTCGGCGGGCGTAAAGCGTGTTTCAGCAGCGCGAATGGCGGTATCACGCATCTCGCGCAGATGGTTGACGCGCTCTAGCACTTTCCCGTCGATGTCCGTCTCCAGATCGGCCCTATCTTTGTCGATACGCATCAATTCACGCTGGCGGGACTCCTCATTGATAGAGGTGACCACGTAGAGCGCAAAGTAGAGAATGCGTTCCAGGTTACGCGGTGAGAGATCGAGCAAGAGACCAATGCGGCTAGGCGTTCCCTTAAAGTACCAGATGTGACTTACAGGCGAGGCCAGTTCGATATGGCCCATGCGTTCACGGCGCACTTTTGAGCGTGCCACTTCAACACCGCACTTATCGCAGACGATGCCTTTAAAACGCACGCGCTTGTACTTACCACAGTAGCACTCCCAGTCTTTCGTTGGCCCAAAAATGCGTTCACAGAAGAGGCCATCTTTTTCTGGTTTGAGTGTACGATAATTAATTGTTTCCGGTTTCGTGACCTCACCATAGCTCCAACCACGAATCTGCTCAGGGCTGGCAAGGCTGATACGGATAGCGTTAAAATCATTGACTTCGAGCATGCTACCTCCAGGATAGAGGAACATCGCGGGGCGTACACAACCGGGGGACACGAGATATCGCGTCCCAACGGTTGCGTGACGGACCTCACGATACAGGGCCTATTGGTCTCCCTCGAAACCGGATAGATTGATTCCCAATTCCGGCATTACATCATTCGACGTGTCTTCAACAAACTGAATCTTCTGCTCATCTTCGTTGAGCACCTCGACATTGATGCCCAGGCTTTGCAATTCTTTTACCAACACCTTAAAGGACTCTGGAACGCCGGGTTCCATAATGTTCTCGCCCTTGACAATTGCTTCATAGGTTTTAACGCGACCGACAACATCGTCGGACTTCACGGTGAGAATCTCTTGCAAGATGTTTGCTGCGCCGTAGGCTTCCAATGCCCACACTTCCATTTCACCGAAACGCTGTCCACCAAACTGCGCTTTACCGCCGAGTGGCTGCTGCGTAATCAAGCTGTATGGGCCTGTGGAGCGTGCGTGTACCTTATCTTCGACCAGGTGGGCCAATTTGAGCATATAGGTATAACCGACGGTGACGGGATGATCGAATGGCGCACCCGTACGCCCGTCATACAATTGAATCTTGCCGCTCTCAGGCAGTCCGGCGCGCCGCAGGAACTCCTCGATATCCTCCTCCGAGGCTCCGTCAAAGACAGGAGTGGCAATCTTAAAGCCAAGTTCGTTGGCAGCCCAGCCCAAGTGTGTCTCCATGATCTGACCGATGTTCATACGGTGCGGTACGCCCAACGGGTTAAGAATAATATCAACAGGCGTCCCATCGGGCAAAAATGGCATGTCTTCAATGGGCAGAACGCGCGAAATCACACCTTTATTACCATGCCGTCCCGCCATCTTATCGCCCGCGCCAATCTTACGTTTCTGCGCGATGCTGACACGTACCAACTGGTTAACCCCTGGCGGCAACTCGTCACCATTGTCACGCGAGAAGATTTTTACCTCGACGATCTTGCCACGCTCTCCATGCGGAACACGGAGCGAGGTATCCTTTACCTCACGGGCCTTCTCACCGAAGATGGCACGCAACAGTTTCTCCTCAGCAGTCAACTCCGTCTCGCCCTTCGGCGTGATCTTGCCAACCAGGATATCCTGTGGGCCAACCTCTGCTCCAACGTAGACGATACCACGCTCATCCAGATTTCTCAGACCTTCTTCACCGACATTCGGGATGTCGCGTGTGATCTCTTCCGGTCCCAGCTTGGTATCACGCGCATCAACCTCGTACTCTTCTATATGAATAGAGGTGAAGAGGTCTTCACGTACAATGCGCTGGCTAATCAGAATCGCGTCCTCGAAGTTGCCACCCTCCCAACTCATGAAGGCGACCAGAATGTTTTGTCCGAGAGCCAGTTCGCCATTCTCAGTTGAAGAGCTATCGGCAATTGCCTGTCCAGCAGTCACATAATCGCCGCGCCGCACAATTGGCCGCTGGTTGATGCAGGTGCCATTATTCGAGCGCACAAACTTGCGCAAACGATAGCCGTGTACCTCACCCTGATCATCGAGCACCTCGATACGACGCGCCGTCGCCGAAACGACCTCGCCGCTTGTGCGCGTCACCACGACCTGACCAGAGTCAATCGCGACTTGCCGCTCAATACCAGTCCCGCAAATCGGCGATTGTGGTCGCAACAGCGGAACGGCCTGACGCTGCATATTCGCGCCCATCAGTGCGCGGTTCACGTCGTCATGCTCCAGGAACGGGATTAAGGCGGTTGCCACACTCACGGTCTGACGTGGAGAGACATCCATATAATCGAGGGTCTCCGCGCCTTCCATAACGAACTCACGCTGATAACGTGCCAACACGCGATCTTCTATAAATTCGTTGTTTTCATCTAGTTTGGCATTTGCCTGCGCAACCCAGAAATTCTCTTCATCATCAGCGGTCAGGTAGTCTACCTCGTCGGTGACAAACGGTTTGATATTGACCAACGTGTCTCCGAGAGCAGCCGAGACTTTTTCAAACAAAGCCTCGTCAACACGCACACGGCTACGTGCCTTAATCACAACCTCGCCATCAGCAGTCTTGACATCCTCGCGCATACGCCCGAAGATACCTCTAAACTCGCGCCCAATCAGGCGACGGTCATTAGCCGGCAAGCGTTTGTAGACCTTACGATAGGGCGTCTCAATGAAGCCATAAGGATTGATCTGTCCATACGTCGCCAGGTTACCAATCAGACCGATGTTTGGACCTTCAGGCGTCTCAATAGGGCAGATGCGTCCATAGTGCGACTGGTGTACGTCACGCACTTCAAAGCCCGCACGTTCGCGCGAGAGACCGCCAGGACCAAGAGCCGAGAGACGACGTTTATGTCCAATCTCAGCCAATGCGTTCACCTGGTCCATGAACTGCGAGAGCTGACTACCGCCAAAAAATTCTTTCATCGCCGCGACAACTGGGCGAATATTGATCAGAGCGTTCGGTGTAGCCTGGCCCGGCTCCTGAATGCTCATGCGCTCTTTAACCACGCGCTCCATACGCAGCAGACCGACACGAAACTGGCTTTGGATGAGTTCACCCACACAACGCACACGGCGGTTGCCCAGGTGGTCAATATCGTCCTTGCGTCCATGCCCATTATTGAGTGAAACGAGGCGACGGATAATATTGACAAGATCATCCTGCGTCAGAATACGTTGATTCTGGGGCACGGTAAGATCGAGCTTGCGATTAAGTTTATAGCGTCCCACGTTACCAAGATCATAACGGCGCGGGTTGAAGAACAGGTTCTTTACAAGAGAACGCGCGTTATCAATGGTGGCTGGATCACCAGGACGCAATTTTTTATACAGTTCGAGCAATGCGTCATCTTCGCGCTTGATTGGGTCGCGATCGAGTGTGGCCTGGATATAGCGGATGTTGGGGTCGTTATCGACATCCTTAAAGGCTTCGAGAATGCCCTGGTCGGTAGACAGATCCAATTCCTGCGTATGCCACTGCTCTTTTGCCAGACTGGCGATTGCACGCAACAAGGTGGTGACAGGTAACTTACGCTTGCGGTCAATTTTGACCGTGAGCAAATTTTTATTACTGGTTTCAAACTCAAGCCATGCCCCACGCCCCGGGATAAGCTTGGCTGCGAAAAGTTTCTTGCCAGTTGTCGCGTCCTCATCTAAGGTGAAGTAGACACCGGGAGAGCGTACAAGCTGACTGACGACAACACGCTCGGCTCCATTAATAATGAAGGTTCCTTCGCGTGTCATCAAGGGGAAATCACCCATGAAGATATCCTTCTCGATGATCTCGCCCGTCTCTTTATTGATAAGGCGTGCCTTGACATTTAGAGGTGCGGCATACGTGGCATCGCGGTCGCGACACTCGTCCTCATTATACTTGGGTTTACCAAAGGGTTCGGGCGGAACGATAAACTCCAGGCTGAGGTTCTTTCCCGTAAAGTCCTCAATAGGGGAAATTTCCTCAAAGAGTTCGCGCAGCCCTTCCTTCTTAAACCACTCAAAGGAGTCAAGCTGGATTTGGATAAGCCCTGGCATTGGCCGTATGTCCGGGATACGTGCGAAAGACACACGCTCTGGGAGTGCAACAGCCCTCGTGCTTACAGCCATACGTAGTGTTCTCCTCTCACTGTTGGACGATCACATCGACCGTCCCTGGCTCATAGAGGAAGCCAACGAAGACGCACAGCGATACGTCTTCTTGAGATAGTAGACGGAAAATGAGATAAATGATTAGATAATAGCGAATTGAATATTTCTAGAATGCCTGCATAGAGAAACGGTTTATGACAATAAAAGTAACCGCTCGTAGGAATGATAAGCGGTTACTCCTAATTATTCTCTCCTTACCAGCTTGTCGCTCAGCAATCATCCACATTTCCCCTCTTCCAGCATATCAGGAACGTCACTAAAAGCCTGTAGTAAAAACAACGAAAAACACGCTTCTATTCCCAACCTTTTTCAGATCAAAGGAACGAAGCATTGATATCAGAGATGCCGTATTTCAGCGCGGTCCCTTTCAAAAAACCCAGGCGGGCCGAAAGTATCCTTAGCAAGCGGTTAATAGCTGTGTCCTCACGAAATGCGGGGAATGGTCTTGTATTTGTTCTTCGTGTTTTTTGGTTTTTAGCCAATGTCCCCATAACAATGTACTGGTAACGCTCCAAGTTACTAGTATATTTGCTCTGGCAATTAGCAAGTATACAACCTCCACACGCATATGTCAATACTTTTGTGACAGTAATAACAATGAATTTCCGAGGTTGGTCAATTTTCGTGGCACATTGCAGCGTGGAAATCGGGCAAAGAGAAAATGCCCATGGTGAGATAGAACAAATATTTATTTCTCTAATTATACAACAAAATGGCTACTTGTCAAGTGTTTGAAAAGCTCATAGGCTCATTAACAAGTTACAAAGAGAGTCAAGCGTCATTGCACCCTTTTTGGCGTGTGGTCGCCCGTTTTGCCCCACATGCAACAGATGCCCCATCAAAAAAGTGCGCAATGACGGTTGACAGACTACTACGTTCCTTTCCAGGCGTTAGATCAGTTCGAAGTAGCGGCGGCGGTCCCAGTTGGTTACGGCCTTCTCATATTCGCGCACCTCCCAGCGGCGGGTGGTCGCAAAATGCTCCACAAAGTCGCTACCAAGATACTCGTTGGCAACTTCACTGCGCTCGAAGAGTGTAGTCGCATCGGTCAGGTTGCGGGCAAGGGGCCGAATCTGCCCTGAACTGATGGCACGCGCAACGGTATCTGTATCATACGCATTGCCTGATAATGCCGCTGGCAGTTCCAACTTGCGCTCGATCCCATAGAGACCACTCGCCAGCATAGCGGCAAAGACTAGATAGAAGTTGGCATCAGCACCAGGGACGCGGTTCTCGATGCGAATAGCCTTGCGACCATTGTTGATCACACGCACCGAGCAGGTGCGGTTATCCATACCCCATGTGGTATTCAACGGTGCCCATGTGCCCTCGATGTAGCGCTTATACGAATTGATAACGGGAGCGTAGAGCGGCATAAACTCCGGCATCTTGCTCAGTACACCCGCCATAAAATGACGCATTGTCGCTGACATATGCGCGGGAGCTTGCTCATCCCAGAACAGGTTGTGTTCCAGATTGCGATCCCACAAGCTCATATGCGAGTGACCGCTACTGCCATCTTCCTGATCGTTCCATTTCGCCATAAAGGTTGCGGCATAGCCGAGTTGGTAGCAGATCTCTTTGACGCCGGTTTTAAAGAGCATCGTGCGGTCTGCCGCTGTCAGTGCGTTGCCATAGCGAATATTCATCTCATACATGCCAGGACCGTGTTCGCGGTTATACCCCTCAATTTCAATGCCGTGTTCGCGCATCATGCTGGCGATACGTCCCAGGAGATGATCGTCGGCACTGGCCTGACTGATGGCATAGCAGTTCATGCCAGGATTGAGCGGCGTCAGGTTGGGACCAAAGTCTTTCTCGCGCAGCGATACCTGCGTCTCACGGAACAGGCGAAACTCCAGTTCAGAGGCCGCCATCGGCTCGAAGCCCATAGCGCGAGCGCGCTCCACCAGCGTTGACAGGATATGGCGTGGGGCAATAGTGACAGGCTCTCCATGCTCTGTCCACAGGTCACAAATACAGGATGCCACCTTCTCTTCCCAGGGCACGATAGCAAGCGTCGTGAGATCGGGCCGCATCACAATATCTGCGAAGCCACGCTCCCAGTTACTCGCCTTAAGATTAGGTAGCACATTTTCCGCAATGTCCCAGCCGAATAGCACGTCACACTGCGCAAAACCATCATCCTCAGAGCCAAGGAAAAACTTGGAGGCCACGCGCTTACCGCGAAAGACGCCCTCGATATCTGGTGCGCCAATTTTGATATACTCGATATCCCGTGACTCAATCCTTTGCTTGATCTCAGCAGTATCCATACTTGTGTCCATCCTTTCTCAGAAGCAACGTTACACGAAGAGAAATGAGAGAATGCATGCGCCACATACCACGGACAAGCAGTATGCAGCCTTACACGTGTTAAAAATAATTGGAGGTGATGCCGCCGTCTACCGTCAACCACGCACCTGTCGTCCAGGAGGATTCATCTGAAGCCAGATACAGAGCCATGTAGACAATGTCTTTCGCTTCTCCGAAACGCCCCAATGGGATACGGTTGAGACGCAGGTTGCGTGCCTCTTCACTCGTCCACAGTGCGCGTAACAGGGGGGTTTCAATCGGGCCGGGACAGATTGCATTACAGCGTATTCCATGCCGACCATACTGTACAGCCAGCGACTTGGTCAACGAGAGCATTCCACCCTTTGAGACTGTGTAGGCATCTTGTGGCACGGTGCAGCCCATGAAGGCGACAAATGAGGCAACGTTGATGATTGAACCTTTTTCATGTTTCATCATGATCGGAATAACGTACTTTGAGCAGAGGAAAGCACTTTTAATGTTGACGTCCATGATACGGTCCCAGGTCATTTCCGTAATATCGGTGACACTGCCATCGTCCATTGGCATGATGCCAGCATTATTATAGAGGATGTCTACATGCCCAAAAGCATCTACGGCTGTGGTGACCATCGCTTTTACCTCTTCCTCGTTCGCCACATTTGTCTTTACAAAAAGCGCGGTTCCACCAGCATCGCGAATACTCTTGATGGTCTGCTCGCCCGCTTCGGCATTCACGTCGGTGACAACAACACTGGCCCCTTCTTGAGCAAATAACAGTGCAGCAGCTTGCCCCATACCGCTTGCTGCCCCTGTAATAATCGCAACTTTGCCTGCCAATCGCATGAGATACTCCTAGCTTGTTGTAGTACCACATCCCTGTAATGCAGCGTATCTCGCATAGGGAAAATTCGTATGCATGTGCTCCATCACATGCATACGAATCTGTGCTTTCTGCAAAACCTGCATCCAGTGAGCATATGCTAACACAATGGTTTTGTTTTCATTGTGTCAGAAAAAGGGGGAAAGCGCAACTATTGACCGCCAGCCGCCCCTTCGATATCGGCGTCTACTGTGATTGTCTCGCCGAGGCTCTTCTCGATATTCACCAGTTCTGTCGCGGTACCTTGTGCATGTGGTCCTTTGAACCAGTGACGGACACTCACCATCCACCAGATCACCAAAATCAGCAGCGTACCCAGTACGACGACGGGGGTATAGTTAAAGGTTAAAATGGTGACAGGCAACGCAGTCGGCAACATGAACAAAATGGAGATAAACACCACCCAGATGACCGAAATGATACCTATCGGCATGCTCCATGCCCCCAAATGCCAGGGACCGCGCTGGAAATCCTTCGACAGGAGGCGCAGCAGAATCGGTATCACATAGGAGATGTAGAGACCGATAACCGCAATCGAGGTAATGGCAACATAAGCGGCAAAGTTAAAGACCGTTGGAATTGCCAGGATGAACGCGCAAACACCCGCCAGGATAATTGCATTGCGCGGTGTGCGCCCCTTATCCAGGCTATGCCAGAGATTCGAGAAGGGCACGGCTCCATCACGTGAGAAGGCGTAGATCATACGCGAATTTGTCGTAATAGATGACATGCCGCAGAAGAATTGCGCGCCGACCGCGACAGCAAAGAAAGCGGTACCCAGCACGAAGCCGAGGCGGCTCTCCAGGATGTAGAGAACAGGATTGATATAACCAGCAGCTTTAATGAGGTCAGGAGCAGCGGCCAGCAGGCCCATCAAGACAGCATAACCCGCGAAGGCAGAGACGACAACCGACATCACGACGCCCCAGGGCGCGCGCGTCTCGGCTCCAATCGTCTCCTCGGTCATATGGGCCGAGGCATCGTAGCCTGTATACGTGTACTGGGCCAACAGCATGCCCAGGAGGAAAGCATACCAGATGGGGAAGCCAGTAGTGTTGTATTTGGGGTTAACACTGAACAACGTGCCCGCCGAATTTAGCGGGGCCGCTGCTATATGCGTGGCAAAGTTTGCTCCGCCGAACATAAAGCCAAGCAGAGCAGCTACGACGACGCCGCCGCCAATCAGGATCACACCAACAATGTGCCACCAGACGCTCACATCGTTCAAGAGGGCTACAATGCGCACTCCAAAGATATTGAACAGAGCATGTAAGATGAGGACAACAGCATAAATCAACAGCGTAAACCATTGCGTCGCTGGATCAATCGAGGTAACAGAACCCAACACTGCTGGGACTTTCGGGAACCACGCATTGAGCAACACATCGATGGAGACCGCCAAACCGTAATCAATACCCGCAGTCACCGCAACCTGTCCAATCAGGTTAAACCAGCCGGTAAACCACCCCCACGCAGGCCCACCGAGCTTCGATGCCCAATAGTAGAGGCCGCCAGCGGTAGGATAGGCCGAGGCTAATTCTGCCATACCCAGGGCGACAATGACAACAAATACGGTCACAAGCGGCCAGGCAATAGAGCCGGCAGCAAAACCTGAGGTAGTGATGCCTGTATAAAAAAGTGTCAGGCATCCGCTGAGGACGGAGATAATAGTGAAGGAAATGGCGAAGTTCGAGAAACCTCCCATCGTACGGAAGAGTTCCTGCGCATAGCCCATGCCGTGCAGGCGTTTGATGTCATGGGCAATGAGCTGTTCTCGATCTGAACGAGAAGATGAAGCCAAAAGGCACCTCCTGAGTTCCTTCTGTTCCCACGCTGCTTATGCGAAAGCAAAGGACATCCATGTATCCTTACAATAGGCTATCCATAGTAGAAATAGATAGCTACTGCACGCGGTACAACACAACCAAATAGAGTTCGCGCCATGATAGCCACGTATGCGGCATGAAGCGAAGCCGAAAACACTTTTTATAGTGTTAACCAACAAAAAAGTATTTCTATTAATGGATAATAGAAAAAATGCCCGCCCCATGAACCATACATACTATATAACATTGTCGCCTATACTGATCAGTTCGTCAAGAGTCCAGAAGATGGAAAAGATGCTGTATATAATTGCATAAGTAGGAACAGTATATATATGTTTTTTTTATATACATATCACAAATTAGTCCTATATCATTGGATAGGCAGGGCATTTATGTTATTCTTGAGTTGGGCAATTCAACTTATCAGCATCGTTTACGGTATCTGTCACAACATTTCCTGTGGTTTTGGTACATTCTATTGTAATTCAGCAATATGAAGTGGGAAAAAACGATGGCAATTGAAGAGAAAATACCATCCCAAGCCGTATTCCAGGAGACTTTACTTTCAGAAGAGTATGTCGGCAAAACGATGCCACGCATTGCCAGTACGTTTGATCTGATGGCGACATTTGTATTGATCATTTTCTTTATTACGAACGTCACGTCAGCAATTCAAGCGGGTATTGGAACGTTTACATACTGGTTGGTCGGCGGCATCACCTTTTTCATCCCCTGTGTCATTGCTACTGCCCAGTTAGGGCACATGTTTCCTCACGAGGGTTCGCTCTACAACTGGACCCATAAAGCCTTCGGTGGCTATATGAGCTTCTTTGTGGCCTTCTGCGCCTGGTTCCCGTGTATTTTTTTAATGGTTACAGCTGCTGATGTAATTGTTGGCTACATTCAAGGATTAAACGCAAACTGGCTCACCGAGCCATGGCAGCAAGGACTGGCTCTGACGTTGCTACTTGCGCTCTCTGGCATTATCGCCGTGCAACGCCTTCGTGTCGTACTCTATATCGTGCGTGTTACGCTTGTGATCGCTTTTTTAGCCGTCCTGCTTATTGGGATCGCAGGAGCTATCTGGATTATACAAGGCCATCACGCGGCCGTGAGTTTCCACAGCGCGGCGGATTGGGGATTTACCCTCGCGCCGGGCAGTTTCTATCCTCTGGCACTCTTTGGCTTCATCACACAGGCCTATCTAGGGATTGAAGTGCCCCTCAATATGAGTGGTGAAGTAACCCAACATCGCGCAATCACCCGTCATCTGCTATGGGGAACAGCCCTGGTTCTCGTGGGATATTTTGTCACTACATTCGGCATCCTCATGATCCAAGGGACGGCCCAAAGTGGTAACCCTTTTGCGTTAGTAGCGGCGGTGGATACTGGATTGGGCAAAACCCTGGGCGATATTGTTGCCATCCTGATCATGTTTAATTTTATCGTCACGCCCGCTGTCTATAACTATGCATATGCGCGCCTGCTGCTAGTAGCAGGTATTGATCGGAGTCTGCCCGTTTGGATAGCGCGCCTCAATAAACAGCGCGTTCCCTCCAACGCGATTATGTTCCAGACCATCGTCGCGATTATTTTTACGGCTCTTATCTACATTGCGATACCATCGCTGACCAGTGCGAAGAATGCAGCAGTGCTTAATTCAGATGTGTACAATGTAGTTATCTCTGCCTCAACACTCGTCTGGGCCATCTCAACCGCCTTCCTTTTCGTAAACCTTGCAAAATTCTACATTTCCAATCGACAGGAATTTTTGGCAAAATTGATTTTCCCGCTGCCAATTATCTGGCTCAGCATCGTTTTGGGCACACTCACCTGCATAGTTAGCATTGTAGGTACACTGCTCTATAGTCTGATCCCTCAGCAAATTGCCAATAACCAGTGGTGGTGGATTGTAGGTAGTATTACGTTAATTTGTATGGTCGTGGCAGGCATCGGCAGTATGTTAGCAAACAGTGAAGCCACCTGGCAAAGCTACTCAGAATAATGTAAGAGGATACACAAGATATCTATCAAATGTCATCGCGCACCTTTTTTGTGCCTGCGAGCAGGGCGTGATAAATCACGCCCCTACGATGATGCGGTACATGTTTTGCCCATTTTCATTGTAGGGGCGTGATAAATCACGCCCTGCTCGCACATCGATCGGCCTGGGGAGCCGTGTGACGCGGGACGAGGGCGTGATAAATCACGTCCGTTCACAAGACATATCGCATGACAGAGCACTACAGACTAAGAGGAACTTTATCTATTCTTGTGAGAAAAAGATACTCTTCACTTCTGTGTAGAGTTGCACGGCATGCATCCCCATCTCGCGTCCAAAGCCGCTCTTTTTGTAGCCGCCAAAGGGAGCCTCCGTATGTACGCTATGATTTGAGTTGACTGAGAGCACTCCAGCCCGCACTCCTTTTGCTACGCGCAACGCGCGTCCGAGATTCTGTGTCCACACCGAACCAGAGAGGCCGAACGCAACATCATTTGCCAGTCGAATAGCTTCCTCTTCCGTATCAAAGGGAATAACAGTCACAACTGGCCCGAAAATCTCTTCTTGCGCCACACGCATCCTATTATCTACCTGAGTCAGAATGGCGGGCTGGAGAAAATATCCGTTGGGTTGCTCTGATGGCACATTCCCGCCCATCAGCACGTGCGCTCCTTCTTGTTGTGCCAGCGCAAGATAATCAAGAGAACGCTGCCGCTGTGCCGCCGAAATCAATGGCCCAATCTCCGTCTGCTCATCCAGTGGTTGCCCAACGCGGAGCGCGGCGGTGCGCGCAGCCAGGAGTTGGTTAAACTCTTCGTAGACAGAGCGTTGCACGAGAAGACGCGAACGCGCACAACAGTCTTGGCCGCAATTGCCAAAAACGGCAAAAACAGAGGAATTTACGCTGCGTTGCAGATCGGCATCAGCGAACACGATATTCGCGGCCTTTCCTCCCAGTTCTAGCGAAACGCGCGTGATATTCTCAGCGCACAGGCGCATGATATGCGCTCCCACTTCGGTTGAGCCAGTGAAAGAGACTTTTGAGATCAGTGGATGCGTCACCAGACTATTGCCAGCAATTGCCCCTGGAGCGGGCAGCACGGAAATAACGCCCGGTGGCAGGCCAGCTTCCATCAAAATATCGGCTAGCAGTAAGGTTGATACAGGTGTAAGTTGGGCGGGCTTCACGATCACAGTATTGCCACACGCCAGGGCCGGGGCAATCTTCCAGCTGGCAATCACGAGAGGGAAATTCCACGGCGTAATGAGGGCACAGACACCAACTGGCTCGCGTAACGTGACTTCCAGACCAGTATCCTGCACAGGGATAGTCTCGCCCATAATCTTGTTCGCTGCACCACCCCAATATTCCAGCACGGCAGCCGCAAGGCCCACTTCATCACGTGCATCGCGCATTGGTTTCCCCGCATTGCGTGCCTCAATAGTCGCAAGTTGCTCTAATCGTTCGCGGACTAATGTCGCCGCCTTGAGCAAAATACGTCCACGCGCAGTAGCACTGAGACGCGACCAACTACCTGTTTCAAAGGTTTGATGCGCGATCCGCACGGCACGCTCAATATCTTCCCGTCCTGCCTCTGCAACCTCCATAAAAGGTTGACCTGTCGCTGGCTCAAGCAGGGGAAATGTTTTCCCAGTTACAGCGGGTACACGCTCTCCGCCAAGCACTAAATACGCTGTTTCCATAGTAGTTATTTACTACTCCTCGCCTATTTGTATCGCTTCCACGCGAAAGCACACTATGTTTGCAGCGTAGCATCATGGGTAACAGCTCGTCAAGTTTTTATGTCAGTATCTCATCACAAGTTACGCTCAGACATAGGCCATACGGCGTTTGTTGGCTTCAGCCTCCTCGGCATCTTCGAGAGCCAGCAGATCCGCAGGTGCGCTCTGTATCTCAATCGTGCCGTCCTGCAATAGGGCGAGCAAGGCTTGTTGGTCTTCCGGCACTAACGTCGCAAGATCAACGAGTGCCTCTGGCTTATCAGGATAAATGATTGTGAGGAGTAGCTTATCGCGATGAATAATCAGGCGATTGTCGATAGCATACACATGTAGCGAGCCAAGCTTGCGGCAGATATGGAAGAGGCCAATACAGCCAACAAAGATAAATGAGGCGGCAATCAATGTCACGACCAGACCAGCGAGGCTCAACAGGATAGCGACGCCAGTAGTTAACACGAGCCAGAGTGGTGAGGTGAGATGCAAGGTCCATCCCAGGAGCATTGCGGGAGTGAGACCAATGAGACCAGCCACAAAGCACCAAAAAGCGGCGTGGAGCATCCAAAAGATGCTAGCAAAGTTTTCATGTGAAAGGTCACGCGCCGCCAGTTGATGGTCGCCACGCAGTTGCACAACGCCCGTCTGGGAGCCGATGCGTAGCGCATAGAGGAAACGAATAACGAAAGTCGCGCCCGCTAACGCAAGCAAGGCGACAAAAAAGAGCAAGGCGACCAGCGCATCTTGCCACTTCAAATAGAAAGTAAACACATGTGTATAGGTAGGAAGAAGCAGGATAGCCGCCAAAAGCGCAACCAGGGCAATACTCAGATAGAAGCCCAGCCAAAGCAATCCCTGCCGATGTGTACGCTGGTAGATAGTATCATCTAGACAAAACAAGCGAGTTGCGGAACTATTCTGTGTCATACCATTCCTCAATTTTTCAAGCTGCTACAAGACGTTGCGCATGAGAGCAATATTTTCTCGTCTCATTGATTGTAACGAATCAGGACAATAAAGGGGTACAAGTTTCTGGCCTAAGAGCGGTGCTCGGTGCGCAAGTCGTCGAAGAGGATTGTATGCAAATACCGTTCAGCCGCACTAGGGAAAATGGTCACAATAACTTTCCCCTGATTCTGCTCTTTGCGAGCCTCTTGTAAAGCAGCCCATGCCGCTGCGCCACTACTAATCCCAATCGAAATGCCCTCAGTAGCGATTATATGATGAGCTGTTTCAACGGCATCCTGGTCAGTCACGGCAATAACACGATCAATCAGATCCAGACGTAGCGTATCTGGCTGAAAACCCGCTCCTAACCCCTCAATGCGATGTGGGCCGGGGCGTCCGCCGGAGAGAATGGCGGAGGAAGCGGGTTCAACTGCCACTACTTCGAGAGAAGGTTTATAGGCGCGCAAGCCTTCAGCAACACCCGTCAATGTACCGCCTGTGCCAACACCAATCACCACGATATCAACCGCCCCATCGGTCTCTTCCCAAATTTCTGTAGCGGTTCCAATGCGATGAGAGCGTGGATTGGCCTGATTGTAGAACTGTTGAGGGAACCAGGCATTGGGCAGTGTAGTGCGTAGTTCAATGACTTTATTGATGGCACCGCGCATGCCACGCCCACCAGGGGTAAGAATGACCTCCGCGCCTAAGCGCTTGAGTAACATGCGCCGCTCGCGGCTGATTGTATCGGGCATGGTGAGAATACAACGATAGCCACGAGCGGCAGCGATTAAGGCAAGCGAGATGCCCATATTGCCGCTCGTCGGCTCGGTGATAACTCCGCCTGGACGCAGCAGTCCTTGGGCCTCCGCCTCACTCACCATTTGCAGGGCAGGTCGATCCTTGACGCTTCCCCCAGGGCCAAACATCTCTAGTTTTGCTAGTAAGGTTGCCCCAGTGCCAGAGGCAAAACGCCGCAACTCAACCAGAGGAGTGTGACCAATACACTCGGTCACGTCTTTTGCCCAACGAGCCATAGCAACCTTCTAATTTATAAATTTTTTTACTGCCTCAGAGAGGCAGGGCGATCGCGAGGGTCGCCCCTACAATGATACGATGCCCGTTCTGCCTGTCTTCATTGTAGGGGCATGATTATCGTGTTGAAAAATTTCATCCGGTGACCGCGTAGGGGCGTGATAAATCACACCCTGCTCGCCCATCAATCCGCCTGGGGAGCCGTGTGACGCGGGACGGTGACACGGGACGAGGGCGTGATAAATCACGCCGCGGTATGCGGATGAAATTTTTCAACACCATTATCACGCCCTGCTCTCAGGCGCAAAAAGGTGCGCAATGACATTTGACAGAGCACTACATATTTTGATATTCACCCGTTTCAGGCAATAAGGCAGAAATAATATCCAGCAATTCCTGAACATTAAAGGGCTTACGCAACAGTAAACCTGTTTGCAGCCCCATACGGTGCAATTCCCAATCGTGGCTTCCCGTAATCATCACGATTGGAATATGTCTGGTCTTGTTATGTCCGCTCAAAATGCGGTAGAGCGAGGCCCCATCCAGATTAGGAAGCCCAACATCTAGCAGGATAAGGTCTGCCCCCAGTTGCGGTAACTCTTCCCGCGCAGAAAGCCCATCTGAAAAGATATGGATACGCCACAAACCGAGACATTCCAACATGTCATAAAACATATTGGCAATGCGCGCATCATCTTCAACAATCGCGATTAACTTACGCCTATCCAGTACTTCAGCCACGTACCCCTCTCTCTTCTACAGATTACTTCAACCAATCCATATACACACGCCACCAGAGGGACTCTTCTACCGACTCTTTTATTGTAGACTTACATTAAATATAGTACATTGTCTCGGTATTTTCAATCTTATGCCGCTGAGCTAACTCCTCTATCGTGGTTGATTGAAGAAGTTGCTGGGTCATCGCATCTATTTTCTGCCAAACCTCGCGCAGGGCGCAGCCTGGTGAGAGTTTGCAGAAGTCGGGATTGGGCAAACATTCCATTGGAGGCACATATCCTTCGAGGGCCGCCATTACTTGCCCCATCGTGATTTCACCCGGTGGCTTTGCCAGCAGATGTCCTCCCTTTGGTCCACGAACACTTTTGACCAGTCCTTCTTTGCGCAATACCATTAAAATCTGATCGAGATACTGCTCAGGAATATATTGCCTGCTAGCAATATCAGCACTCTCTATTGGTCCTTGCCCATAATAAGCAGCCAGGTCAAGCATAGCTCTCAGACCGTAATCCCCTTTCATTGTCAACTTCATTGTCTCAGCCTTTCTCAAGGATACGGTAACAGAAAATAGCCTCCTTTTCCTACTGCTAGGATATATCAGGTGCGTACTCGTGTCAATGGGGTATGACTCTTCTTTGAGCTTAGGGAATCGAAACAAGATTACGGACATCATGTCTGGTGCCATACAGCACAATATGTCGCCACACATACAGGGATCAAACGTGGGCCAACTCAACGTTTCCCCACGTTTGATCCCTGCGCTATGTTTTCACGCGGTACTCATGCCTTCAGTTTGTTATGCTCTCTTTTCCATCTGGGTTTGCTGGTACTCTCTGATAAAGTCCGCATACCAGTGACCACTATCCTTCACAATACGCTGTTGCGTTGCGTAGTCAATGTACACAACCCCGAAACGCTTACTATAGCCTTCCGCCCACTCGAAGTTATCCATCAGCGACCACACAAAATATCCTTCAAGGGCCACGCCTTGTTCCAATGCCTTCGTCAAAGCTTCAATATGATCGCGCAGGTAGTCCACACGACGAGGGTCGCTCACATGCCCATTTCCATCCCATGTATCTACAAACGCAGCCCCATTCTCCGTCACGTAGAGCGCGGGAACGGCATATTCTTGATGCAACCAGACCAGTATATCTGTCAGCCCCTGCGGAAATATTTCCCAGCCCATCTCCGTATAGCACGCGCCAGGAATAGGAGCCACAATGTGACAGGCATCCGCCAATGGTGGTTTCTCCAGACCGCGCACCACTACCCGCGAATAATTATTCACGCCCAAAAAATCAATCGGCGCGCTGATCAGGGCCATGTCCCCTTCTTCTATAGTTGGACTATTCACGCCCAAAGCCTCAAACAGATGCTCAGGATAATGGCCTTTGAACAGCGGATCAGTAAACCACCGATTTCCAAAGTCATCCGCCAGAGCCATATCGCGCTGCGTCTCAGGCCGCTCGTCAGCGGGATAGGCAGGCGAAAAGTTCAGCGTAATGCCAACTTTTGCCGAAGCATTCACATAGGCCCGAATACGCGGCAGAGCTAACCCGTGTGCCAGCATCACATGATGACCTGCCTCCACACATCCCTGGCGGTCTCGCTTGCCAGGAGCATGAATCCCTATTCCATAGCCCAGATAGGCAATACACCAGGGTTCATTGATTGTAATCCAACCGGCCACACGATCTCCCAACCGTTTTGCCACAAGTTCCGCATAATCGGCAAAGGCATAGGCGGTTTCACGTTTCAACCACCCTCCCTCATCCTCTAATTGCTGCGGCAAATCCCAGTGATAGAGCGTCGCAAATGGCTGAATACCCTTTGCCAGCAACGTGTCTACTAACCGTTCATAGAAATCTAATCCCGCCGCAATGACTGCTCCACGCCCATCAGGCTGAATGCGCGGCCACGCAATTGAAAAACGATAGGCACCTAGCCCCAGCTGTGCCATCAAATCCACATCCTCGGCCATCTGATGATAGTGATTCGCCGCGACGGAGCCGTTGTCACCTTGAAAGACTTTTCCAGGCGTTGCCGCAAACGTATCCCAAATCGAGACGCCGCGTCCATCTTCGTTCACAGCACCCTCAATCTGATACGAAGCTGTCGCCGCCCCCCATAAGAAGCCTTGTGGAAAACGTGCTGCTAATGCCCGATCAGTCCCGGTTTGTATACGCAATTCATCTGCAATACTCATGCATCTTCTCCTATTTCTTATGCACAATGTATCGTAATACCCAATAAATGTAGAAACCGATGATGCTTTTCACAAATTGGTATGGTAATTGGTGTCACCACACATGATTACCATATTCATTTGTGCATCTCCATCATCGGCCCTGACAGCTTTGCGTGATACTTCCTACGCCTGTGTCGTCGTATCACTCGTTTGTGCTTTTTTGCGCGTCACTGTAATTGGCGCGGCTTGCCCTGCCTCACCATCGCCATAAAGAAAACAATGGGTCCAATGCCCGTTGCCCAATTCTGTGCGTTTTGGGAAACGCTCGCTACAAATTGGCATCGCGCTCGGACAACGTGGATGGAAACGGCAACCACTCGGAGGATTGATCAGGCTTGGAATCTCACCACGCGCGGGCAATTGCTCCAACCCGCTGCCCTCCATATTAATGCGGTCGGGGTCAGGGGCTGCGGAAAGCAACAACTGCGTATAGGGATGCTTTGGCTCTTGAATGACGTCATCGCTTGGTCCACCCTCTACCATTTGCCCCGCGTACATAACCATCGTATCCTCGGCAAAATAGCGCGCGCTTGCAATGTCATGTGTGATAAACAGCAGGGCCAGGTGTTCCTCCTCCTTCAGTTTCAGCAGCAGATTCAGAATATCCAGACGAATCGACACATCCAGCATCGAAACCGGCTCGTCAGCCAGCAACACCTCTGGTTGCGCCGCCAAAGCACGCGCAATCGCCACGCGCTGTCTCTGTCCTCCGCTCAACTGGTGTGGATACTTCGAGATAAACTGCTCGGCTGGACTCAAGCTCACACGTCTCAGCAACCCAAGCACCTGTTCCGTCACCTCATCCTCTGTCCGCGCATGCCCATACACCAGGAGCGGACGACTTAAATGGTAGCGCACATCATGCACAGGATTGAGCGATGAAAAGGGGTCTTGAAAGACCAGTTGTACATGACGCCGATAATTCCGCAGCGTCCTACCACCTGTCAGTTTTACAGGATCCCCGCGAAAACGCATTACACCAGAGGTCGGATCATACAAACGCGCCATCATACGCGCAATTGTCGTCTTACCACTGCCGCTCTCACCTACCAGTGCCGTCGCACGCCCTGGATACAGAGCCATCGAGGCATCATCTACCGCCTGCACCCCACGCGCAGGCCCAAACAAACGCACACTGCGCAGCGGGAAGACTTTGCGCAGATGCTCAATTTCCAAAACTGGCTCTTCCGCGCGTCCTACCTGCGCACGCAAAACATCCGTTCCGACAGAACTCATAGTTTCTTGCTCCCTTCATCCGCCAATCGCTCATAGCTGCGCGCAATTTCTTCAGTTGCAGGAGCACCATTGGCACGCAATGTCTCATTGTAAAGATGGCAAGCAACTCGCTGCTCTGGCATTCCCACCACAGCTACCTGGAGTACAGGAAATACGCGGTGACACGCCTCGAATGCCATTGGACAACGCGGATGAAATGCACAGCCGGAGGGCACGGCCCGCAAATCTGGCGGCGTGCCATGAATACCTGTCATGCGCCGACGCGGACCATGCAGCGACGGGAACGAATGAATCAACCCATATGCATACGGGTGGCGCGGATGCTGGTACATATCGCGGCGTGAAGCCATCTCCACAATTCTTCCGGCATACATAATTGCCACCCTATCTGCCAGTTCCAACAACAGCGATAAATCGTGCGTGATAAAGATTACCGAAAAACCTAATTGTGCGCGCAAGCGTAGAATCTCACTCAGAATCTCACGCTGTACCACTACATCCAGGGCAGTTGTTGGCTCATCCATAATAATGATTTCAGGTGACAAAGCCAGCGCAATCGCAATCGTCGCACGTTGCCGCATTCCCCCGCTTAGCTCGTGGGGATAACTGCTCAAACGGTCAGCAGAGATGCCAACCATACGCAACAACTCAATTGCGCGCCGTTTGCGCGAATCTGGCCCCATCGTCGGGCGATGCGCCTCTAAAACATCCATAATCTGCGTGCCGACTGTCAAGACCGGATTGAGCGCGTTCATCGCGCTTTGAAAAACAACCGCCAATTCGCTCCAGCGAAACATGCGCAACGCATCAGGAGCCAGTTGCAGAATATCTACAGCCCCATCGTCGTGCCTCTCCCCAGACTGCGAACGCGCTCCATCAGCTTCTTCAGCTTTGACGCGCTTCGTTAAAGCCACCGAAGACGCAATATCTACACCTTCAGCATCCTCGCGCTCACGCGGATAGTACAACGCCTGCCCATCAGTAACGACAGCGGGTGGACGCAACAGACGCGCAACCGCATAGGCCAGCGTGGACTTCCCACATCCGCTCTCTCCTGCCAGACCCAAAACCTCGCCGCGCTTCAGCGTAAAACTCACATCACTCACCGCATGCACCACACCACTACCCGCCAGATAATCCACACTCATATTGCGCACATCCAGCAACAAATCCGTACTTGTTGAAATTGCCATCAGGCTGCTCCCTTCACAGTTTTCGCCTCTACAGCAACCTTCTTCGGCTTCGGCTCACGGCGCAAACGTGGATTAGACAGTTCATCAATACCAAAATTGATAAAGGCCAGCGCAGCACCCAAAATCGCGATACAAAAACCAGGCGGCACAAACCACCACCATGCTCCTACCAGCAGAGCATTACTGTTATTCGCCCAATAAAACATCGTGCCCCAACTGACTACCGTCACATCGCCCAGACCCAGAAATTCCAGTCCAGCCTCCGCCAAAATCACATAAATCACCGTTCCGACAAAGCCTGCCGCGACAACAGCGACCACGTTTGGCAAAATCTCAAAAAAGATAATGCGCAACGTCGTCTCTCCACTCGCTTTCGCCGCCTCTACAAACTCGCGTTTGCGCATGGAGAGGGTCTGCGCACGCAACACACGCGCGCCCCAGGCCCAGCTTGTAATCGTAATTACCAGACCTACCGTCGCGGGGCCCTTGACGGGGAGATACGCCGCCAAGACAAGGGCCAGCACAAAGGAGGGGATCACCAGAAACACATTAATCACCAGCGAAATGATCTCGTCTATAAAGCCACCAAAGTAACCCGCTGCCAACCCGATCACGACCGACAGCACAGTGACAATCAGACCCGTCACGAAGCCGAGTAGAATGGACACGCGCGTTCCGTCTACTACCTGCGTAAAGACATCCTGCCCTGTCTGCGTTGTCCCTAGCCAGTGTTGTGCCGATGGCGGTTGCAACGAATCGGCAGACAGCGCATTCGGGTCCGTCTTCAGAACCAATGGTCCAAAAATGGCGACCAGCAAGAAAAATGCGACAATCCCCATGCCGAACGTCAGCTTCGCACTCGAAAAAATCGAACCTAATGCACTACGCCACGCGCTTTGTCGTCGCCCCCCATCGGTCTGCACACGTTCTGCATCAGTTGTTGCGGACACATATGATGCATCTGTCAATGAACCCGATGAGTCATCCAGCGGACGCGATGAATCCGTCCCAACAGGTATACTCATGCTTATCCCCTTTCTTGACGCACACGCGGATCAATAAACACATACAGCAAATCTACCAGGAAATTTGCACCTAACACCGCGATAGACAGCAACAAAAAGATGCCTTGCATCAGCGGGTAATCCAGGTTCAACACCGCCTGCAAGAGCGCAAAACCAATTCCAGGATACGAGAAGACAATCTCAGTCAGCAGCGAACCTGTGACCACAAAACCCAAGGCGAGCGCAAAACCCGTAATATTCGGCAAAATCGCGTTGCGTGCCGCGTAATTCAACATAATGCGCCGTTCTGACAAGCCCTTCGCCTGCGCCATCAATACATAGTCCTCTGAGAGCGTCGTTACCATCATATTGCGCATGCCCAGAAGCCAACCAGAGAGTGAACCAATCACAATCGTAATTGCAGGTAGAATAGCGTGATAGATTGCGCTACTGATAAAATCCCAATTCCACCCCGGTAATGTTTCGAGACTATAGCCGCCATTCAGCGGAAACCAGTTGAATATAAAACCAAGTACATAGAGCAAAATCAGAGCGAGCCAGAAATATGGCACAGCCGACAAAAATGTAAACAACGGTGGCAACAACGTATCAGCCCAGGAGCCACGTCGCCATGCAATAATTGTGCCCAGGAGCGTTCCCAGCACAAAGCTAATCACCAACGACACACCCACCAGCGTCAATGTCCAGGGCAATTCCTGCCCGATCATTGTTGCAACAGGAGTGGGAAAATAGGTAAACGACACGCCGAGATTGCCATGCAATAACTGATTCAGATACTGTAGATATTGCACCCACAAACTATCATGCGAGATTCCAAACTCCAACTCTAATGAGTGCAGAGCTTCGGGACGAATACGCCCCTGGAAACGGGCAATCAACACCTGTGCCGGATCTCCCGGAGCCAGCCGTGGAATAATAAAATTCAGCGTTATCGAGGCCCAAAAAGCCACGAGATAGAACCCAATACGCCGCAACAAATGACGCATGGAACAACACCTTCTTTCTTCCCTGATGAGCTGAGCCGACCATAATGGTAAAATGGGCCACCGTTAAGAACGCACGGGCGACCACAAGGGTCGCCCCCATACGCAAGCGTGTGCGCTCCATCTGCATGGATGAGCTTGGGGCAGGGCAACCGTGATAGTCACCCTGCGCCCGGTTCCGTCCTAGACGGGTTTCAGATTCAGAATGACGACCTCGCTATCGGGATAGCTCCAAGGTGCAGGGACAGCATAAGCGTTGTCCTGCGTGGCCCAACCCGTGAAACGTGCCGTGCTGTACTCATTCCATGTCGCGCCATAGACCAGCGGAATGCTGGGCAATTGCTCGACCATGATTTTTTGCAGGCCGTTGATGGCTTGCTGCTGCACAGACGGATCAGCCGATGTCGCATACTGATTCAGCAAGGTATCCGTATTAGGATCGCTCCAGCGCTCCCAGTTCGATGATGCCGCTTTACCCAAGGCTGCTGTGTTGCTGCTGTTCAACATCGAATTGTACAGGAAGTACGGTGTGGGGCCAGGATTGGTCCAGGAGATGGCGGTGTCAAAATTGCCGAGCTGCAATGCGCTATAGTAGGCATTGAAGGAAAGCGAATTGACCGATGCGTTAAAGCCGATAGCCTTAAGATCGCTCGCCATAATCTGGCAGTCTGTGACCCAGTCGGTCCAACCGGTGACAACATTGATGTTAAACGTAATCTCTTTGCCGTCCTTACCGACAATCATGCCACTGCTGTCTTTTTTGAAGCCAGCGGTTTGCAGGATTTGGGAGGCCTGAGATGCACTCATCGAGAACGTAGTATTGGCATAATCGGGCGAGAGGAAACTCTTATTGGCGGGCAAAACAAGGGCTGTCGGGCTGGCAACAGGCTCGTAGCCACTCTCGGCAACCTTGTACATCTGATCGCGATCCAGGGAAGCACTAATCGCCTGGCGAACAGCTAGTTGGTTGAAAGGATACTTGGCGGTGTTAAGATACAACATGACGACGTTGCTGGGCGGGAACCAGTAGTGATTGTGTGCGGGGTCACGCGAAACAAACGTCTGCTGAATGTTTGGCGTAAACAGACCGGTCCAGTCAACACTGCCCTGCGAGAGCAAGAGGTCGGCACTGGTGTTAGAACTAAATGACGGGAAGCGCACCTCAGTAACAACGGGTTTGCCAGGCTGCCAGTAGTTCTGGTTCTTAATAAGATCAATCAATTGTGGCGTGAACGACTTCAACGTGTAGGGGCCGGTGCCAACAGGATTGGTGTTCGTGTATTTAGTGGGATCACCAACCGATGACCAAAGATGCTGCGGCACAATCCACGTCTGGCCGCCGAGATACCACAACAAGGGTGTGTACGCCTTGTTCAACGTCACAACAACCGTCTGTGTATCAGGTGCCTGCACGCTACTGATGTACTGCCAGAGACCATTCGTGTCAAGAGCAGGATACTGGTGTAGCAGGTTCAGCGTGAACATCACATCAGCAGAGGTAAATGCCTTACCATCTGTCCACTTCACGCCCTGACGCAACGTAAACGTCACCGTCTTCGCGTCGCTGGAGAACTGATAGCTTGATGCTAACCAGGGTTTTACACTACCATCTTGGCGATTGAAGAACAGCAATGTCTCATAGGTGAGGCCAAACGTGCCATAGGCAGGATTGGCATTGAAGGGATTGAAATTCTCAGTAAAATCACCGTTAGGACTGGGTACAATCGTCAAAACACTGCTCTTCGTCCCAGTCTGCGCGGTCGTCGAACCACCGCCACAAGCAGAGAGAATGAGCGTAAGCACAACCAGAAAGACACTAACAGTCATCCCGGCCAGCTTCTTGCCTCGGAAAACCGAAGATAAAGAAGAATGAAGAGCCATGCGAAAACACCTTCCTTCGCGCCCTGAACGCTACCAGGCGCGTTCCAAGTATTGCACCATCTGTTACCCGCCTTAACCGCACAGCAGCAGGCGAGCATACAGGCACGTACAATATCTTGCATGTAGCGCAGCAGCTTTGCCACGCACTAGACACAGCATACAGATAAAATGCCCATAAGAGAGAAACATGGAAATGTTACCATGTCACTCATACGCACATCGTTTTCTACGTTCCTCCTCTCTTGATGAAGTGATGGGCTTCATCGAATACGGCTAAAGAACTTAATGCATTAAAACCAGGCAAGTAATCTATCTCCACTACCGCAAAAGGGCATGATACGGTACAAAATCGTACACAACCCTCTATTTAGTAGATGAGAAGCACAAGTATTTAGAATTAGAAACGGAAGTGAAATGAGCGCGAACACGAAGCATCAGGCTTATGGAAACGGATGCGATGCGTCGGTCCTTGCTATGGTTCGTGCAGGTGTTGTTATGGCACCACACGAGGCGCGTACTACAAGCGATGTTGGCAATTGAATACGTATCCGCTCACTTTCCAACAACTCATTGGTAGCATCAATAGGCAGAGTGTGGAAAGAAAGCGAAGACGAGAGTCTCTTGCCATGCATAGTATGCATGTGGGGCGAATTGAGCATCGATAAAAGCAGCTCGATGCCGCGTTGTCCCATCTCAGCAAACGGTTGACGAACAGTCGTCAGGGCAGGACGCATATGAGCTGATGCAGCGATATCATCAAAACCAACCAGGGCAATATCATCTGGAACGCGCAGGCCGTATTCCTCAGCAGCAGCGAATACGCCGAAAGCCATCTGGTCGTTAGAGGCAAAGATTGCAGTTGGACGTTGTTCAGGCGGTAGCGACAGCAGGTCGAGCGCGATAGTACGCCCGCCCTTAGTAGTGAAATCGCCCTCTAGCACGAGTTGCGGGTCTATCATCAGCCCTGCCTCTGTCAAAGCATCACAATAGCCTTGATGACGCTCCTGTGAACACAGGTGACGCATTGGCCCCTGAATATGCGCAATGCGCCGGTGACCCAGGGAGACCAAATGACGAACCGCTGTTTGCGCACCGTAGTAATTATCTGCACCGACCCAGGGTGTGCTCGTGGGCGGTTTCTGATCGTCAATCAGTACGACCGGAAACCCTTGTTTATGCAGACGGACGAGATACTGTGAAAGTAGACCGGGAAAGATTGCCAGTAGACCCGCTGTTAGCTTGGTAGTTAAAATATGATCAATTACTTCATTAGTGTCTTTTTCACGGTGTGAATCATTGACACTATATAACACCATTTCGTACTGGGTTTCACCAATGACGTTAGCAACTCCACGCATGACATCGGGGATAAAGGGCCAGGCAAATGAGGGAACCAGGACACTTAGCAAATGACTACGGCCACCCGCCAAACCAGTTGCGGTGATACTGGGGACAAAACCAACTTCGTCCACAATACGTAAGATACGCTCTCGCGTCTGTGGGTCCACATCTGGTTTGTGGTTGAGAACGCGCGATACTGTGGCTTTTGAAACACCAGCAAGACGCGCGATATCATCAATGGTATGCTTCCCTGGCATAAGCGTCACCGTCTCTCTACCCGCCAATGGGTACAGTGCAGCATTTCTTCTCAAAGAAAGTGATTCCGTAACCGTTTACGTAACCGCTTTCGGCATCGGTTACGGATAAGTATACTGATAAAGAGCCACCTTGTCAAGGGTTCAAAAGGCAACAAAGCAATTTATTAATTTCTGCTGAGAATATGTAGTGTTGAGCTTTCTGCACTTGCAGCTACATAGAGAGATAATTATAATGCATGCTGAGATGTTCATTTCTGGTGTCCTGTACAGGTAGTAGAAACACATAATCAGGTGCGTGTCTTTGAGAGAGGGCGGTTTAACGTGATAATAGAGATAGTCGCAGTGGTGGTTATTTTTCATCCATTTTCTTTCACGAGGCCGATATTTTAGGAGATGCAAGATGCAACAAAATACAGTGCGGCAAGTGCAACCAGAGAAGCAGACACAGCAGAAGGTGCTGGTAATTGACGATGCGGAAACTATTATCGAGCTTGTGCGGCTAGGCTTGCGCTACGAGGGATTTCAAGTTGAGTCGGCCCCAGATGGTGAGCAGGGTATTACGCTAGCGCAGCGTATCAATCCTGAATTAATTATTCTTGATATTATGTTACCGGGTATTGATGGTGTTGAGGTATGCAAACGCCTGCGTAGCAACCCAACGACGCGTGATATTCCTATTCTTATGCTGACCGCAAAGGATGAAGTTCACGACCGTATTATCGGTTTGGAGGCTGGGGCAGATGACTATTTGACCAAGCCATTTAATTTTGATGAGCTGCTGGCACGCATGCGAGCAATCCTTCGTCGGCAAAGTCGCGCGAAGACAATTCAAACCGTCGAGACGGGAGAAGATAATAGCCAGATTCTGCAATTTGCCGATTTGCGGTTGAACATGGCGACTCGCGAGGTCACACGCGGTGGACGACTCATTGAATTGACGGCAACGGAGTATAACCTCTTACACCTATTTATGAGTCACCCACGGCAAGTTTTGGATCGTCAAACCATTCTCAATCGTGTTTGGGGATATGACTTTCTTGGTGAAACAAATATCATCGAGGTCTATGTGCGTTATCTCCGTGAGAAAATCGAGGATTCGCCCAGTACACCTCGGCTTATTCAAACAATACGCAGTGTTGGTTATGTTTTGAAGGGGTAGGTCTACATGGGGGTTTTTTTTGCAAGATGGAGAGCGTCTGTGGCACATTTTAATACGACCAATACCAAAGAGCAATCAGAGTATTCACAAGCTCATTCCGCTGACGCAGATCAACCCAGCGGTCTTTTGAAAAACGTGCAAGGCACTCCTATGTCAGGTAGGAGGCATCTTTATTCCAGTACATTACAAAATCATCCCCCTACATCATTACATACACGTAAAAAGATGAAAATGACACCACCACCGTGGATACGTCCCTTAGGAAACTTACGCGTACAGCTAACTTGCATCTATACTATCTTGCTAGTATTCAGCATTTTGCTTGTATATGGCCTTTCACAACAAGGGCTAGACTCAGGTGCGCTCTTTTTTATAACCCTTCTTCTGGTCGTTTTAGGCAGCATCATCACGTTCGTCCTCACCAGCTTTTTGCTTACGCCCCTACGCCACATCACTGATGCTGCGCAGGCGATTGCAACAGGTGATACCCGTCAACAAGAGCGGCTTTTCTCGCGCAATCCGCCGCAGGACGAATATGATCGTCTCGCGGGCAGTCTGGTAGAGATGGCAAAGCGTATTGAACGGGCCGATGCTCTCCAGCAGGCATCAGAACAACGCTTTCGACGTTTCTTCTCTGACGCTTCACACCAGTTACGCACGCCACTGACCTCACTGCGTGGTTTTACAGAGGTACTCTTACGTGGCTTAAAAGATGACCCCGAAGCTATGCAACGCGCCTTACAGTTAATGAAAGGTGAGACTGAACGCATGACGCTTCTCATTAATGATCTGCTTACATTAGCGCGTCTCGATGATACACACCCGTTACGCCTGCGCTATTGCGACCTGAAGAAACTTGCCCGGGAGCGCATTGACCAGATCAAGACGCAAATCTCCGATGAACGGAGTATCACGCTTGAAGTACTGAATGAGCAAGATATGGGCCTTCAGGCAGATGAGGAGCGATTAAAACAGCTTTTATATGTTTTGCTTGATAATGCGGTAAAATATGGGCGTCCTGCTCCCGAAGGTGTCATCACGCTACAACTCGACCGCCGAGACGAGATTATTATTATACGCGTTATTGATAATGGTGAGGGTATTGCACCGGAAGACCTTGAGCACATTTTTGATTCATTTTATCGAGGTCGTCCACACCGCACCCCTTCAGACACGATCGTTGCGGGTACAGGATTAGGGCTGACAATTGCCGCCACTATTGTACGTATCCACAAGGGATCTATTGATGTAGAAAGCACGCCGCAACAGGGCACAATCTTTACAATAACCTTGCCGTGCAGGCAATAGGCAAGCTGGCTTATTCTCCTACTCCGTTGACCAGAATAGGCGAACATGGTACACTAGCTCATGTTGCTGTGTAGCAGATATTTTTTCTGTTCTCAGGCGTCACAATGCTAGACAAAGGTGGATTAGAGCCATGTGGACCTCAACGGTTGATCTTGCTCCCCAGCGTGTCTTTCCCGTTCGATTACTTGGACGCATCTGGAGAGGTGCGTATTTTACCTCCTTTGCTCCATTGCAAGTCCAGAATCTCCCCCGCCAACCTCTACCAGCGACTACCTGGGTACGGGTACGCAATCGCTTGAGTGGCATAGATGGTAACGACCTCCGTCTCATTCGCGGACAAAGCGGCTTGCGCACAGCAGCAGCGGCTATTCCCGGCTATAGCCACCGCTATCTGGGTCACGAAGTTGTTGGCGAGATCATTGAAATAGGCGACGATGTAAAAAACCTTGAAGTTGGCGACCGCGTGGTTCTTCAGTATGGCCCTAACTGCCTCTCCAGCGGTGCGCAACCTTTTTGTCGCGCCTGCGCTAACGGCAATTATCAACTATGCGAGCGCGGAGATTTGCCCGGCCCGCAACCAATTGGCGGTGGCTGGAGCGAAGAGATGCTTTTACCAGCCCAGCAGCTTTTTAAGGTCACCTCTCAACTGAGCGATGAGCAAATTGTAATGCTCGAACCAACAGCCATTGCATTGCATGCGGTAGAACGCTGCCGTCCAGAGCTAACTGATCGTGTGCTCATTATCGGGGCCGGGACGATGGGCTTGCTTACACTCCACATTGTACATACGCTTGTCCCACAAGCCGAAATCAGCATTATGGCACGTCACCCTTTTCAGATCGAGCAGGCTATGCGCCTGGGAGCCAGCCATATTATCTATCCACAAGACAGTTATAATGAAGTGCGCCGCACCACGAGCGCACAGTTATATCATGGTCTACTCAATAATGTCATGCTGCTCGGCGGCTACGATATCATTTATGATACTATCGGTAGCCACAAAACACTTTATGACGCTTTGCGCTGGACGCGCGCGAACGGCACAGTCATTTTGGTAGGACAAGATACGCGCCAGTTGCGCCTCGATCTCTCACCCATTTGGTATCAGGAGATCAACCTGCTAGGCACACGTGGGCAGGGCATGGAAACCTGGCCTCCAGGCACACACAGACGACGCCCCACTTTGGATATCGTCCTTGAACTTATGGAAGAGCGTCTTTTACATCCAGAAGACCTGATTACGCACCGCTTTGCGCTTACCGACTACCAAAGTGCCATCCTAACCGCGAGTGATAAGGCACGCGCACGCTCTATTAAAGTCATTTTCGACTTCTCGCTCCAGCCCGCAACTGTTGTGCCTAATATACGCGCCTCTCGTCCAAAACGCACAGCGACCGTGCGACCTGATAACACTATGTCCACAATAAAACACCCCCGGCCTTTAGAACCGACATACCCTATTGAGAGCGCAGATGCGCCGTCTCCTCCTACCCCAGCCATAGATGCCTTAGACACAACGACACGACCAGCAAACACGCCTGAAATAGATGCGACAGATGGACCCACCAATACGTCTTTTCCTCTAGAGGAGTAATTTTGTGTTAAAGCTATCCTAAAACCGGAAAACGGAGCATATTCAATGGCAAACAGCATGCAATCGCCGCCCCCATCTTATCTACCACCTGCGCGCAATTCTCATACCGGAGCGTTTCTTATCACTATTATTAGCCTGTTAATTCTCCTTATCGTAACTGGGAGTTTGATCGGGCAGCATCTTCTCACAGGCCCCAGTCCAACAACACTGACAGACACTGTAACGGGACCATTTATTGGACTGCCGCTGAATATCGCACAGCGCAACGCCCTACAACATCTCTCTAGCTATATGCAAGATAAGCAGTTAGCCAGCCTCTACGTAGCACGGATGTCGCTCGATGAAGAGGTAGGGCAACTTATCATGGTCGAATATGGCGATACCTACTATTCATCCGATCTGGACACGATGATCAATACGCTTCATGCAGGTGGCGTTATTATGTATGAATTTCAAATGCAAACTTTTGACCAGACTAAAAGTGATATCGCGCAAATGCAGGCTCGTGCAAAGATCCCGCTCCTCATCTCCACTGATGAAGAGGGAGGTATCGTTCACCGTTTAATTCACATTTATCCGCCACGTCCCTCAGCACTCTCAATTTACGAATCGGGCAATCCTGCCTATGCGGCCCAGCAGGGTCATCAGGTCGCGCATGACCTCTCTGCTCTCGGCATCAATACTAATCTTGCCCCTGATGTCGATGTCGCCCTTATTCCCAACGCACCCGATCAGATCACACGCACCTTCGGGTTTACGACCGACTCAGTTATCCAATACGCAGGCTCCTACCTTCAGGCGATGCAGAGCGACGGTACGATTGGCTGCATTAAGCACTTTCCCGGCCTGGGCGATGCCAGCATTGATGCCCACGTTGGTCTGCCCGTAGTCAATCGGACGAAAGATCAGCTTTACGCCGTTGAGCTAGCTCCATTCAAACACTTCATTCAATCGCCCGACCGCCTGGAAAACCCTGGCATGATTATGCCTACCGATGTCTTGATGCCCGCGATTGATCCTACGATGCCCGCCGAACTCTCGCCGATCTTCATGACCGATATCTTGCGCAAACAATTCGGCTACGATGGAGTAGTCCTGACCGACGCACTCTATATGCAGGGCATCTCGAAAACCTGGAGTATGCCAGAAGCGGCGGTGCTGGCTCTCAAAGCAGGCGATGACATGATGCTCGGCCCCACGGGAGTTGGACAGATGGAAGATATGATTAATGGCATTAAAGCGGCTGTTCTGGATGGCACGCTGCCTAAAGCGCGGATTGACGAGGCCGCCACACGCATCATCGCCCTCAAAATGGAATACCATCTCATGCCAGCCGTTCCCCCGCAGGCATAGTAATGGTATGATTTGGGGAGAGCGTCACCGACAATAAGAAAGGTATGGCTGAAATGACCACAACCGAGCGACCACTCCTTATTACCCGCGCCGACTGGGTAAGAGGCCCAGAACAGGGAAACTGGACCTATCAGCACTATACGGCCTTACCAGATGATGGGCAATGCTACGAAATAATAGATGGAGTGTTATATTATATGACGCCTGCGCCCAGTATATGGCACCAGAAGGTTGCCGCTCGCATTTTTCGTCACCTGTCAGCTATTATCGAGGATACTGGCTTGGGACAGGTCTTTATTGCCCCGGTTGATGTAGAGCTTGATTATAAAACGGTCGTACAACCTGACGTGTTGGTGATAATGAAAGATGGTCCAGCTCAGATCACACCATCGCATATTATTGGCGCACCAAACCTTGTCATTGAAATATCCTCCCCCAGCACAGCAGGCTATGATCGACGCATCAAGCAGGATACATACGCACGCGCAGGCGTCTTTGAATACTGGATTGTTGATCCACTGGCACATACGGTCGAACTACTGCGTTTGAACGATGCCGCTTACCAGCCTATCGGCCTCTTTAGTGGGGAACAAACCATACCATCAGATGTTACACCGGGCATTAAAACAGTCCAGGTTGGAAAATTCTTTGTATAGGAGATGAGGCGAGAGATGCTAAAATTGCCACGACTTCGTCCACAGCAGCAATCTCAGGACACGATTTTTAATGGCTATAACTGGTGGGATAAAAGCTGCCTGCTCTTCCAGATCACCGACGAACGTTGTGACTACATCATTGAACGGGTAGAACGCGTTTTTGGACGTGAGGCAATTCGCCAGCAAGACATTCTAGAGATCGGTTGTGGCGGTGGCCTGATTGCTTATAATCTGGCGCAGCACGGTGCGGTTATGGTTGGTATCGACCCGGCAGCAGGCGCGTTAGCAACAGCACGTGCCCAAATGCAACACCACCAACTCGGTCAGAATGCGTATTTTCAGCAAGGCTATGCGGAAAAGTTGCCTTTTGCTGATGGCACGTTCTCCGTCATTGTCTGTCTAGATGTGCTAGAGCATGTACAGGACTTGCGCGCAACTATTCACGAAATCGCGCGCGTGCTAGCCCCCGGCGGCGTTTTTATCTTTGATACCATCAACCGCACATTTCTCGCCCGTCTTGTTCTGCTCTGGATTGGTGAAGGGTTACTCGGCCATGTACCCACTATCGGGCTTGTGCCCGGCTTGCACCACTATGACCAGTTTATCAAACCGCATGAGTTACACGCAGTATTGACAGAGAACGGCCTACAGGTCCAAGAGATGACAGGTTTTATGCCACACGGCCTTAAACGTGGAGGCATAAAACTAGGGCCAGGACCTTTGATGGGCATCTCCTATATTGGCTACGCGACAAAAGGAAGATAGAACACTGGTGGATGAAATGTGTTATATTTCATCCACCAGTGTTCTATCTTCTACTTAGTTCTGTTGTTTCAGCTGCGCAAATACATCTTGAACCTCTTGTAACTCGCGCGCGGTGCCAGCAGTCAGGATCAGGCCTTGGAGTGTCTCTTTCGCTGTGATCTTCGCAACAATTTTGCTCGCGGTAGGATACAACGAGATAAAACGGCGGCTTATAAGGCTAAGTAGCAATTGGCGCAAATCTTGAAGCTCTTGCTCACGCACTTGCTTGATCCCTTGTTCACGCCCCTGCTTGATTCCCTGTTCACGCCCCTCTTGCATGATAAGCTGATAAATTTCTGTATCTCTCAAAATGTCTTGATACATAAGAAATCTCCTGTACAGCCATGCTCTATCGTCGTCTTTGTCCAATGCTAGAGATGCCAACGTCATACTAATTGTAAACAGATTCTTGCGCATCTGCAAGTCTTGTATCACCTCAAGTTCCTTGATCACCTCCTCAACTACATGCGGCGAACCACCTTCCCGCGTGAGCGGTAATAGCGGCAAGATGCCACTTAAGCCACAAGCTCTCAGTTCTTCTGTTGGAATTTCCCAGAGCTTGACATTGACGAATGTAAAATGATGAATTTGCGTTCCATTTTTCAAACGTCTGATCATTGGCGATGGCACAATATTGCCGCCTTTTTTCAGATAGATAATGAACGACAATGCGGTCTCTTTATATTTGCACGTCGTGAGAACATTGTACTCCCAGGTGCGTTCAGCCATAGCCTTATCGCGATATCGCTGAATCTCGATATGACAAATGGTTGGTTCGCCTTGATAACGAACGTTATAAAGCAGGTCGGCATCCAGAGCGCGATTAAGATGGCCTGATAATTCGCCCACTACCTCGGCATCGCGCATCAACCACGAGACAAAATCTTGCGGATTGGCAGCTATTAAGCGTTTAACACTGCTATCCCACATACCCCCCGCCATCGTCTAAATTCCTTTCCATACCATACAGCCAGGAATAAACACCGATCATGCACGTAATGTAAGCTGTTTGAGCTTTTGCGCAACGAGCGTCGAACTGCTATGGTCTTCCTCGTTCTTGACGGCATCAATGAATAGATCATCAATGACTTGTCCATCAAGCTCATCAGGTTGCGGGAGGTGCATAATGCGCAAGATCGTTGGGACCAGATCATAGATCGCCGTGGGCGCAATCTGCTGGCCGCGTTTGATCGTGGGACCACATGCATACAAAACACCATCTTTTTGGTGCGTTCCGAATACATGCCGTTCGCGATTCCAGAGCCAGGGCTGTCCAATCGCGGGTGTGAACGTATAGCCCTCACTGGGTAGCAATAACAAATGCTGATCGGAAGGCTGAAACGGTCCCTGCCCAAAAACCTCTGTGCCGTAGACACTGGCAATGAGTTGTTGCCCAGTGAGCGGGTCACGCAAAGCCAGCAATGAACCGCGCAGGTCCGCCATCAGTTGCGCAGAAAGGGAGCGCGTGATAGAGATATCAGCAAAGCCGCCTGATGAACTTGACCACGACGCCACACCCATGCCCGCCGTTTGTAAGTGCTGGCGCGTGAGATAGGGCTGCACCTTAGTTAAGGACTGCCCACGCTTGTGTACTGCCCGCAATTTAAGTTTACGCCCCTGTTCCAGCAGACCTACACGATCGAGCAGATGTTTGCCCCAGGCATGTGTAAGAGAACGATAATATTGTCCCTGCTCAAAGGGATGCATCCAACGTTGGCGAAGTAAATATTCGTTGATTGCAAATTTAGTTGCTGCTCCCTGAAAACCATGATCTGACACCACAAAGAGCGAGCCATCGCTTCCTAGCGTACTGCGCGCGAAACCCAAAGCCTCATCTAACAACTGATAGTAACGCATCAAGTCAGGTTGTAGAGCTATAATGTCTTCCCAGCAGAGATGTTGCAGATAATCAGCCGCACAAAAAGTGATAAAAGCAAAATCCCAGACCTTTTCGCTCAAAAGATAACGCATGAGCGCGATACGTTGTTCTATCAACTGCACGGCAGCTTGGGCGGGTGTATAGGAACCATGCACAACGGAGGTAACATCTACATCAATACGATAGCGTGGCACATGGGCAAATAACTCCTCGCGAAACGAGGTCGGATAGGTGCAATTCCCACGCTCACTACTGCCCTGAATGCCGCTCACCATAATGCCGTTGATCGGTTCTGGTGGGTAGGTCAGCGGGACATTGACGACAATTACCCGCTTGCCGTACTCGCTCAAGAGCTTCCAGATGGCCTTGCCACCCTTACGCTGTGTCATTAACCGGCCAGTTCCCTGCTCGTTATACTCCCAGAAATCGTAGACGCCATGCTGTGCCGGTTTCAATCCTGTCACCAACGACATCCACGCGGGAGGCGTGAGTGGCGGATAATTCGATTCCAGACACGCCTCCACGCCCTCCTGAGCCAGAGCTTGAAAATGGGGCAAATATCCCGCCTGCATCATTGGCTTGATAATACGAAATGCCAGACCATCAACCCCAAACACAAGAACACGCATCGTTTACTCCTTCTTTCTACTTCCAATTGCCCGTAAAGTATGCCAGAGCTTTCCTATATCATCTTTAAGATAGTTTTGTATGTAATGCCATACTCTCATGGCATAGAGAGAGATATAGCCGCGTAGCGTTGGATGCGCGAGAACAACGTAATAGACCATACGCTCTTCGTTGCCCCATTGCCGTTTTGCCTGACTACCTCCTCCCGCCGTCAAATCAATCCAGGTATATCCCTGTGAGATCGCGTATTCAATACTGGCCCGCGTGGTTAACATCATCACGCTGTAGCGACTCCAGGCGGGGTCAAAACCAGAAAAGTATAGCGACATGCCTCGTCCACAGATCAACAAGAGTTGCATAGCGACAACCTGACCATCAATTATCATTCGCATAAGTACGCACTGCTGCTGCTCTGCCAACACAGACACAATATGCGTCAAAAAAGCGCGACTCTCGGCATGAGCAAAATAGTCGCTATGCTGCTTCATCTGCTCTGCCTGCGCACGTTGGCGATGGAGTGCAAAAAATTGTGGTAATGCGTTTCTGATGTCCTGTGCTTCTGTCAAAGGGATAAAGTGAGCCTGATAGCCTTCACGCATAAGCCGATTGCGATAGCGCGGCAGGTTGCTACGCAAGTTTTTACTTAGCATGCTTTGGTAACGCTCCCAACTATCCGGCAATTGAACAGAGAGCCAGCCCATTGTATCCAGTACATGGCTACGGAAACCAGTCTCCCGTGTCCAAAGGACTAACGCTTGCGTATACTCGGCGGATGTGCGAGCAAGAGCCAGCATATCCCACTCGTCGCGATGGGCATGGAGGTAGGCCAGAACCTCCCGCATGCCTGTTTGTGCATAGCCAGGAGCAAAGAACGCGCCCACTGTATCGGTCAATGCCCCGTTGCTTTGTCCCAACCAGCGCATAACGCGCAGACAGAAAGGAAAATGCCCACTGATGTCGATCTGTAAAGGGACAATGCCAACAAGTGTTGTCCCTCGACTATCGAGAGCGCGCAGTATGATAACATACAGGTGTGAATGCATCCCAAAGTGCTCCCACCAGGAGAGCAGCCATTCAGGAGTAGAGAAACATGTTACGCGCTCCATTTGCGCTAAAAGCGCGTGCCACTCGTCAACGAGAGACGTAATTTCCGTGGGCTGACGTAGGACCTCAAGCTGATACGTCACCTGCTTATTATCTTCAACCAGTTCCGCATCATGTACATAAGACGACTTACTATCTTCTTCTTTATGAGATATCTTTTGCAGCATATTCTTGCTCCCTTCTACAAACACGCGCCAGCCATAGTGGTGACGCCCCCATTGTGTACTGCGTGGTGATAAACGGCACATGTTGCACGCGCACATTCTTCGCGACTGTAACGCTGCACATGTTGCTGTCCAAGCTGTATCAAGCGTTCGCGCAGAGGAGTATCTGTCAGGACCTGCATAATCGCCTCGGCTAATTTTGCGGGTTGTCTACAATCAACTCGTAGCGGCGCATCTCCTCCTACCTCCTGACTTATAGCTTCAACATTGACAATGACGGGAAGACCAAAGACCATTGCCTCTAAGGTTGGCAAGCCAAACCCTTCATGTAACGAAGGAAACACCAGCATATGCGCAGCCGTATAGAGCATGCTGAGATAGTGTTCTGTCGCCCAACCGACCTGATGAATGCGCTCACGATAAGGCGAGCTAGCAATCAGGTTGCGCACCGACTCCGCCCCAGGCGCATAGCCTCCCACGAGCACAAGGTGGACATCAGGATACTGTGCAGCTAAAAGCTGAAATGCGGCGACTAACATCTCTACATTTTTATGCGGCACAATCCTTCCAACATGTAAAAGATACCGTTGACCATATTGCTGCCGCAGGAGAGCCATTTGTTCCGTAGTGATATGCACGCGAGAGAGTGTGGAACGCAGGGCATTGGGAACTAGAACGATGCGTTTGTCCTCAATCGACCAGTAGCGGATAAGTTCTGCGCGTGTTTTCTCGGAAACAGCGATCACACATTGGGCACGCCGTGCGCTTTCGTGCAGAAGATGTTGCCAGTACAGACGAATATGTAGAGGCATGGATTGCTCAGCATACAAAAAAGCGAGATCATGAACCGTAATGACAAGCGGGCCATGCCATCCGATAGGAGCAACAAAAGTTGGCACATGTAAAAGGTCAGGGCGTATCTGTCTCAAGATATCCGGCAACCACAACTGGTGCTGAATGAGCAGAGCACGCCGCGAATATAAGCGCACGGGATAGATACGGATCGTAGTCGTACGAGCGCGCGCAAGCAGTGCTTGATAAGCCTGCGGCTGTGCGGTGATAAGCACATACTCATGATCGGAACCAATATCTATGAGTCCCTCTAAAAGAGCCTGTGCCGCAAAAAGCATACCCCCTGGCTCTTTCTCAGCAATCAAGAGATCAATAGCAATTCTCATCAAAACCACCTTTTCAACGTTATATCTGGATATGTGTCTGGATACGAGGCAGGACCGCAGTTGGTCTTTCCGCGATATCCCACGTAGCGGACCAGGAAATTTGTTGTTGTGCAATAGTCTGTCCATGAATGGGCCAGCGTTTCGCTAGACTGCGCGTGATAAAACGCACATCTTGCCATGTCAGAACACGCAACACACTATAGCCAATGAGGACGCCGAGCAACGCAAGTGGCACAGAAAATAATAATGGTAGAGTAGGTAGCTCCCATAGGAGTACCAATACAATGAGGTTACTTAGGATCACGCGCATCATAACGCTGAATATATTGGCAGAGGTGACAAAGGGGCGCAAGAGAATACTAAACAGCAGATAGCCGACGCATTCACTCAGTAGAGCAGCGATACCAGCCCCCACAGCTTGCCAGAGTGGGATGAACAAGAGATTAAGCACCAGATTGACTACTGCCGAAATCGTCGTTATCATGGGGATACGTTGTTCCAGATTGACAGCCATACTTGCGCGTACAGCAAGCTGGGAGAAAAATGTAGCAACCATCGTCCAGATGAGCAACTGCACCACTATTGCCGCCTGACGAAACTGCTCTCCACCCAACAATAGTACAAGTAGCTCCGCCTTAGCACTGATAAGGAGTGCTAAAGGGAAGAGCGCTAAGGCCATAATGCGCACACTCTCCTGGTAGATATGTGCCAAATCTATCCTTCCTTTGCTCCATTGCTTACAAAAGAGCGGATAAAGTCCTCCGGTATACGCCAGCGCGACCGTCAATAGCGGATCGGTCATACGCGAAGCCAGCGCATATAGCCCCACATTATGCGCATCAGAGAGTAAAGATAACAACAGCATATCCGCTTGACCAGAGAGAAGCGTCATGACATTATAGCCATTTAGAGGCAGGCTGGCCCGCACAAGCGCATACATGCGGACAAGATCAAACCGAACATGGATACGAAAACGTCTCCACGCTAGCAGCATCAACGTAAGACAAAACGGAATATCTGAGTAGAGCAACAGGGCATAGATACTGAGCAGCGAGAGATGGAGCCAGACGGCCACAAAAATCAGAATTGCCGTTGCAATACGATTTATCACCTCAAGGAACGATACAGGCAAGATATATTCTTCAGCTCGAAAACCATGCTCATAAATAGTCCGCAAGCCGTTAAAAGAATAGCTAAAGAAGAGCGAACTGCTACCCATCAAGAATAACAAGCGTTGTTCACCCGGTAGAGGCAGTAAAGAAATGCACAATACAGCACAGAAGAAACTCATCAATGTAGTAATGAAGCGCGTTCCGACAGTTTCACCTAAAATGCGCCCCCACTGATGACGCGGGCTACGACTCAAAGTGCGCACAATCAAGGGGTCCATACCAGTACCTGTGAACAGAGCGAAAAGAGCAAGAAACGGAATCGCCATACTGTATTCACCATAACGAATTGGCCCCAAATAGCGTGCAAGCAGCGAGGTCGCGGGCAAGAGGAGCGGAACAGCAACCCCCCACGAGAGGAGTTGCGTGAGAATAGAGATGCCGGTGCGCCGTGTATTGCTAACAGGCATAGATGTATATTGCTCACTACGCTCCTTATGTTCATCTGGCATAGCATGTTGCGTTTCATGCCTCTGTCCAGAACGTGGACGTATCACTTTTTTTGCAGGAACTGTTGTATTCGGTTGGAAGAGTTCAATCTGCCCAAGTGCAAGACCAGCAAGTAGGAACAGAAACACACATTCCTCGGTTTTATCGAGTGGCACATCAAAAAAACTTGTGAACAGGGTCGCGATTACCGCCAGCATTGTTGCCAGCAATAGTATTTGTTGTGTACGCCCAACACGCTGATATGCATGCCAACACAGCACAAGAATGCTGAGCAGCAACAATATGCCCGTGATCAGCCAGAAAATACCACTCTCTAATGCCAATTCGAGATATTGATTATGCACACTGATGCCCTCTGGGTTGAGTAGATTAGCCTGACTGATAATCAATTGCGCATAATACACGGGAAATTGTTGCAAACCGATACCAATCCAAAAGTGACTCTGAATGAGGTTAAGCGCGACCTGCCAGAGGAATAGACGGTTATTTGCGGACGCTGGATCATGGATAAAACGAATCCATAAACTGCTCGGAGCCAGGAGAGCCGAAACTGCAATTATCAAGGTGAGAGCACAGAGCAGTTTGAAACGGCGTGTGATAAACAGGGCAAGCAGCAACATGCACAGGGCAGCCAGAGCCGCGCTTTTCGTTCCTGACGCGATAATGCCCAGGCTAGAGGCCAGTGTTATGATAGCACCCACCAGGCGATCACGCTTGCACGTCCCTAACAGCCAGCAACTTAGCGCAAGTGCGAACAGGTTTGTAAGATAGAGACCTAGTGTGACAGCTCCATCAAATGGTCCCCACAAGCGGCCCAATGTTTGTGTTGGGTCCTGCGCACTCGGATTTTCTAACAACGTGGGCAGCATAATACCAACCGTTTGCGCTAGCATGATGAGATAGAGCGGGAGATGCATCAACAAGACACCCACTAAAAACGCGGAGAGCGAACGTATTGTGCGCGCCAGCCAGGTGCCACAGAACAGAGCCACGCCCATTAAGAATAACGTATACAGGCGTTTATCTGCGCCATAGGCGACAATCGCAGTTGTGATAGCAGGCACATGAATGAACGAAATTACGGCAATTGCAAGAAACACCACCATAAACAGATGTGGCAGACGAAAACGTAGTGGTAGACGATAGGCCAACGCGCCTCCAAGACAGAGCAATAATGCTGGCTCAAGTGGACGCATTGCATGTCCAGGAATAGGCAGAAGTAGCGATGGCAAACCTGTTCCACCATAAACACATAGAAGAGCCACGACAGGTTTCCGTATTGCCCATAGAGTCACACCCAGAGCGACGACACCCACCAGTGGTAGCAGAGGCGAAGGGCTAAACGTGCACGATAGGGCAATTAACAGCGTGAATAGCACAATAAGGACGACGAGTAAGGATTTTTGCCACACGAGTTCCAATCCAATAAACCAGCGATAAACCATCTCTTCACCATCCTCACGCATTTACATCATCTGTATATCTTCGATTACCTAAAGGCCGAATAAACTGTTTGCCATTCCCAGGCAGTGGTGTTCGACCTCTGCCCACTGGTGCCGCCTGTGGTGGCAGTCCTCGCGCAGTCGAAGCCGCAAAAGGAGGACGGCTTGACCGATTATTGAAAAACGAGCTTCCACTTCCTACCTCAACCCCCCGTATGCCCAGTGGTGGTGTATCCACTGGTTGGGCTGGTGCCTGTAGACCTGAAAACACTACAGGGGAGATCGCTATTGTTTCCTGGGTACGTCGGGCGGCCAGTGCCTGCCCTTGCCTGACTTCAGCGGAACGTGAAGGATGATGATAGGCACGTTGGCGATTGATAATTACACCCGCCACCGCTGCTCCTATACGTTGTAAGTTCTGATTTGCCGCTTGTAGCTCATCAACTTGCTCTCTTCCCGCCTCAACAACGAGAACACCTGTCGAGACAAGATTTGCCAATGCCAATGTATCAGCGTGTTCGTTCAATGCTGGTGCATCAAAGATGACAAAATCTAGGGCATATGCAGCACTGCGCTGCCCCAACAACCATTCCAGCAAAACACGCAATTCTTGCGCCCGAAACAGTGCAGCGGGTTGGGCTGGCTCAGGCCCGGCAGGCATACACCAGAGATTAGGAATGGCCGTCATCCACTGGCTTAACCACATTGGCATAATCTCCTCGCGCAGATGGGGGACACCGATAAGGCTATTTGTCAGTCCGCGCAGGTTCTGGAGTTGAAATACTTCGTGCAGGTGTGGTTGGCGTAGGTGAGCGTCAATCACCATTACCCGCTTTCCCATGTGCGCTAAGCTGAGCGCGAGATGGCTCACAATAGTGGTCACACCTGCGTCGGCATGTTTGCCTGTTGCGGTAACAAAAATAGCTTGGGGCCTTGTGTATGTCCGTCTGACAGTATGTCCTATTGTGAGAAAGTCACGCTCGATTTCGCCTGCCCGTTCGTCGTCCGCGCTAATAATTGCTGATTGTATGGATTGCTTATAGCATGCTACACTTCCTAATGCGGTCAAACCAGCTAAGCGTTCAACATCTTCAGGTGTCTTGATTGTTGTATCTAGCCAATCGAGCAGTAGGGCTAGCGTGATTGCCAGCACGAGAGCAAGGGCGGCTGCAATCGTCACATTCAGCGTAACTCTGGGACTAACTGGCGTTTCCGGCGGGATTGCAGTCTGTACCAGACTGACCACACTTGCCGCTTTAAGCAATTGAAGCTGCACCTGTTGATAGTTATTCAATGTTGCATTGTATGTCGCTTCGTCGTTATTGACGATATCACGTTGATGGGCGATAGTCGCGTCAGTTGCATTCTGCTGTTGAAAAAGCGTGAGCTGCGTCTGATCGCTATCCATCTGTGCTTTTTGCGTATTCATGAGCTGCATCAATTGCTCAGATTGTTGTTGTAAGGGGGCCATCGTCTTTTTGATCTGCATTGCAATAAAGACCTGAGCAACTGTATTAGCGATTATTGTGGCACGCGCGGCTGTATCAGCATTGACGCGCACTTGAATAATCTGTGTGTTCTGTTCTGGTGAAGCACTGACATTTGCCTGTAACGTCTGCAATGTCTCCCCAGGCACAAGCAGGACCACCTGCTGCAAGACATCATTACTGGTAATCAGTAGAGCGTAACTTACGGCGAGAGCTTGATTAGCATACACGCTCCCACTATCAGTTCCTCCACTCCCGTTGACCTGAATCAGTGTGTTGGCTTGATACACAGGGGCCATCTGGCGACTAATGCCCCAGGTAATCAATACGGACAATACAGTGAGTGATACAATCATCCAAAACCACTGGCGTATAACCTGTCCATAGTAGCGCAATTGCATAGTTCAATGCTCCCTTTTTAAAATACTCCCGTGCCACAAAACCCAACTCGTGGTATATCCATTCAAATGTATTAATGCATCCCACGAGGTTGTAACACATCAATACAGAAATTATCTGGCTTATCCGTGCTAGAGAGAAAGGCGTTTGATGATGGTACGTTGCGACTGCTATGTGTTCCCAAAGCAACAATATCTTGCCCGCCGTATGATTCAGGTTAACAAGCCATTGATATTTGGTAGGAGATTAGAAATTTAGGTTATAATACGGTAACAAATGCGATCCGTCGTAGAGCGTTGTAAGTTTTTAGGCCCAAAAAAGTATGTATTATTGAGTTCCAAAGAGCATCCTTTTATCCATCATAAGGAAGGTTGGTCATGCAAAGACACTATATCGCGAGCGGTGCGCCCTGGGAGTCCATTGTTGGCTATTCACGTGCAGTACGTGTCGGCAATAGTATCTGTGTCGCGGGAACGACCGCGACCGATGAGTATGGTCAGGTTGTGGGAATAGGCGATCCCTATCTTCAGGCAAAACAGGCATTGAGCAACATTGAGCGCGCCTTAGAACAGGCAGGAGCAAGTATGCGTGATGTAGTACGCACACGCATCTACGTTATCAATATCGATGACTGGGAACAGATTGGCAAAGCGCACGGTGAGTTTTTCCGCGAAATACGCCCCGCCGCAACTATGGTTCAGGTCAGTCGCCTCATTGCACCTGAGATGCTCGTTGAAATCGAAGCTGACGCGATCATCAGTTGATAAAATAATATTGATATTCATCACATCTTATGTTACACTCACCATAGTGACGTAGCGTCCCACAATGGTAAGAAAGCTAGAAATTATGCTTATGACAGTAACAAAGCAATCATTTTACCCTACCCCTAAGCGCGTTGATAACATCCCTGGGCCAAAACAGGGCCACTGGACCTATGCCAACTATGCCACTCTACCAGAGGACGGGAACCGCTACGATCTTGTGGATGGAGTGTTATATATGGCACCAGCACCTAACTTATGGCATCAAAAAATCACGTTTGAGATTGCCTCCTACATGCGCACACATGTTAGTTTGGCAGGCTTGGGAGAGGTTTTCATACCACCCACAGACATACAACTGGCCTCTAACACTGTTTTTCAGCCAGACGTTATTGTCATCCTGAAAGATCATTTCGATCTCATCCAGGAGTCACGCATTATCGGCGCGCCCGATCTCATTGTCGAGGTCACATCGCCCGGTACAGCTACCTATGATCGCCGCCAGAAATATGATGCCTATGCGCGTGCAGGAGTAGCGGAATACTGGCTCGTTGATCCCGCAACGCAAACGGTAGAGGTTCTCACGCTAGAAGGCGGGGAGTATCAGCAGATTGGGGTCTTCGCGAACGAGCGCACCATCACATCAAAAATCATCCCCACTATGCAGGATGTCCAGGTCAAGGTGTTTTTTCAGAAGGCATGGTAATGGCGTATAGAACGCGCCATTACCATTACTCGCTTAAAGTAGAAGCATCGCATCCCCGAAGCTAAAGAAACGATACCGCTCGCGAATTGCCTCCTGATAGGCCGTCTCCATCAGGCTTTTGCCCATGAACGCGCTAATGAGTAGCAGTAGCGTGGAGCGCGGCAGATGGAAATTGGTAATCATCGCATCAACCACCTGAAAGCGCGTTCCGGGCACGATAAACAGGCTGGTGCGACCCTGATAGGGTTCGATATGCCCATTGAAAAAGCTGGCAACGCTCTCCAACACGCGCACTGAAGTAGTTCCCACCGCAACAACGCGCCCGCCCGCTCTGCGCGTCTCGTTAATCAGTTCGGCGGTTGGTGCATCCAGGAAAATCTCTTCGCTGTGCATTTTGTGCTCGCTGACCTTCTCAACCTCGACGGGGCGAAACGTGTCCAGACCCACGTGCAACGTGACAAAACCCACACGCACGCCCTGCTGCTGCAGCCGTTCCAGCAATTGCGGCGTAAAGTGCAGACCCGCCGTTGGGGCAGCAGCTGAGCCACTAATGCGCGCATAGACTGTCTGATAGCGTTCGGGATCCTCCAACTTTTCGTGAATATAGGGCGGCAGCGGCATCTTCCCTAGAAGATCAATACGCTCCCGCACGGGGGAAAGCCCCTGATAGGCCGCTGACTCTCTCACCTGGTTTTCAGTCTGCTCAGGTAGAAAAAAGCGCACGATACGCCCGCCCGCATCGGTGCGTTGCAGAATCTCGCCATATAGTTGTGTTACCCCCTCGCCATCACTGAAGACGATGCGGTCGCCCTCGTGCAGGCGGCGACCAGGGCGCACAAGGCTCTCCCAGCAATCACGTTCCAGGTCTGGACGTTCTGCCAACAGCAAAACCTCAACAGTGCCGCCCGTCTCTGCGCGATTGCCAAGCAGGCGAGCGGGAATGACGC
>DAIDJF010000040.1 GCA_027451525.1 Ktedonobacterales bacterium | reverse complement strand
GACAATCAAACCAGCGAGAATATCCAGAAGAATTTTGCTGATGAAGCTCCACATGATCTTTTAACTCCTTTAGCTTAAAATTTTTTATTCCTACCCATGCACCCAAGCAATGTGTTCATTTGCTTGCTCTGCTGTTTGTTATCCCTACTTTACTCTAGAAATGTTAAGCAGATTTTAAGCCAAGATTAGAATTTCCCGTGATGGCACATCTCGTTTCAGAGCTGTCCCAGGTTGTATCTCACCGCTCCCACATTGTACAATGAAGCGAGCAAGACGTTCTGGAGGAGGTATTTTCATTGTCACCTGTATTTCGTGAGATCGACAATTGCGTCACCGCGCCTAAAGGATTTCGCGCGGGCGGCATTGCCAGTGGCATAAAATCTGATCCCAACATCAAAGACCTCGCTATTCTGGTCTCTGATGTCCCATGCGTGGCCGCTGGCACGTTTACGACGAGCAGCACACGCGCAGCTCCCGTGCTGGTCTGTCAGGAACGGCTCAAAAGCGGGAAGGCGCAGGCCATAATCGTCAATAGCGGCAACGCAAATTGCGCAACAGGCGATCAAGGCTTGATGAACGCCTATCGAATGACCGAAATAGCCGCTACCCTGCTGCGCATTGAGCCTGAACTCGTACTGTGTTCTTCCACAGGCATTATTGGTCGCCAGTTGCCAATGGAAAAAATCGAGGCGGGTGCGCCACGCATCGCGCTCAGCTATGACCAGGGCAACACGTTCTCTGAGACGATCATGACCACCGATACACGCCCAAAGCGGATTGCGCTAGAGTTCGAGATTGAGGGCAAAACGGTGCGTCTGGGCGGTGCGACAAAGGGCGTGGGCATGATCTGCCCCAATATGGCAACTATGCTATGTTATCTCACGACCGATGCCGCCATCGAACATGACTGGCTGCAAAGCGAACTGCGCGCCGCCGTTGCCGACTCATTCAATATGGTTGCGGTCGATGGCGATATGTCCACCAACGATACGTGCCTGCTGTTCGCGAACGGTCTGGCGGGTAACACGCCCCTCAACGCGCAGCATGCTGGATCTGAGACATTTCGTGCGGCCTTGCGCCATGTGACGCAATATCTGGCGCGCGAGATGGCAAGCGACGGCGAGGGGGCGACAAAGTTGATGACAGTGCATGTGCGCGGCGGACGTGACAAGAACGATGCGGCAAAGGCTGCACGCGGCATCACGCTCTCACCAATCTGGAAATGCGCATTGGCTGGCGAAGACCCCAACTGGGGCCGCATCGTTGCCGCACTTGGCGCGAGTGGCTGCGAACTTCAGCAGCGGAGCTACGATATTTTTATTGGCGATGTACAAGTCATGCAGCAGGGCACTGCCGCGAACTACGATCAGGCACACGCAAAAGCGGAGATGACTGAAAAGGAAGTCGTCATCACGATAGACCTGCATATTGGCGATGGTGAGGCAACCGCCTGGGGCTGTGACTTCACGCATGGCTATATTGACGAGAATACGCTGTATACTCGATAGCAAGGAGCAAAACACACTATGACTATGACAGAGACGAATACACGCGATTGGGTAGCTCTGGAGCACCAGTATTATCAGGGAACCTTTAAGCGGATGCCGATTACGCTGGTCAAAGGCCAGGGCGTGCGCGTCTGGGATAACAATGGTAAAGAATATTTGGATTTTGTAGCGGGTATCGCGGTTAACGTATTGGGCCATTGCCATCCAGCCGTTGTCGAAGCCGTACAGCAACAGGTAACGCAGCTTGTCCACGTCTCAAACCTGTACTATAACGTGCGCCAGATCGAACTGGCAGAACAGCTTGGCCTGCGCAGTAACGGTATGCGCTCGTTCTTCTCAAATAGCGGTGCCGAGGCCAACGAGGGCGCGATCAAGCTGGCGCGCAAATTTGGGCGCGTGCATCGCAACGGGGCCTACGAGGTAATCAGTATGGAGCGCAGTTTCCATGGGCGCACGCTGGCAACAACCGCCGCGACAGGTCAGGCAGCGTATCAGGCGACCTGGGTTCCTCTGCCCGATGGCTTCAAACAGGTTCCCTACAATGATCTTGAAGCCGTGAAACAGGCCACAAGCGAGAAAACCGTCGCCATTCTTGTGGAAGCTGTACAGGGTGAAGGCGGTATCTGGCCCGCCAGCCGCGAATTTATGCAGGGCTTGCGCCAGTGGTGCGATGAGCAGAATCTCGTGCTGATCTGCGACGAGGTACAGGCAGGCTCAGGACGCACAGGCAAATTCTTTAGCTGGGAGCACTACGATATTCGCCCCGATATCGTGACGCTGGCAAAAGGTCTGGCAGGCGGCATTCCTATCGGAGCCATGCTGACAGGCGAGCGTACCGATCTCTTTGTGCCCGGCGATCATGGCACGACCTTCGGCGGCAATCCAATTGCCTGCGCGGCTGGAACGGCAACCGTCAAGACTATCATCAATGACAATCTGCTCGACAACGCGACAAAGATGGGCGAATACTGGAACGGCAAGCTCACACAGTTATGCGCCACGTATCCGCATATCATCGACAGCCCACGCGGTATCGGTCTGATGCGCGCCGTACATGTCAACAACGGTCTGGCCTCAACTATCGTGCAAAAGGCGTTAGAGCATGGCCTGCTGCTCAATAGCACCAGCCCTGACACACTGCGCATGATTCCGCCGCTGGTGCTGACCCAAAGCGATCTCGACGAGGCGGCCGATCTGCTCAGTCGCGCCATCGCAGACGTGGCAGACCTGCCTGCCGCCAACGCATAAAAACCTGAACAGAATAACCTTCTGGTTCTAACGGAGAACCAATACAACAGAGATACTGCAATATGGTTGTGAGGTTTCATACCATATTGCAGCATCTTTCGTAACAACAAGAGTTTGGCCCAATTTACCAACTACTTAACGCCTGCCGGAGTGCGCCAGGCTCTGGGAGCTTTCCAACTATATCGCAACGCAAGGAGACGCAGTGCGAACACGAGGATAGTGGTAAGGCCAGCCGCGAGCGCACTATTTATGGGAAGATGCGGTATACCCACAACAATAGCTGAGCCGAGAAAAGCGGGGAGGGCATACAGCTCACTCTCTGCTCGCAGCACCGATGGCTCTTCATGAGCAAGTACATCACGCATGATTCCGCCGCCTACAGCGGAGAGTACGCCAAGCAGAATAGCTGGTACTGGGCCGAGACCATAAGCCAAAGCTTTCGCCGTGCCTGAGACACAAAACACGGCAAGTCCTGCGGCATCGAACACAAGTATAGCAGCATTGAGCCGATTAATCTGCACATGCGCGAAGAAGGTCAGTGCGGTAGCCAAGAGTGGTATCCATAAGTAGCTCACATCGGTGAATGCCACCGGGGGAGTCGCTCCAATCACCAGATCACGTATAACCCCCCCGCCGATGGCCGTTATCTCAGCAAGAACGACCATACCAACGATGTCATAGTTCTTGCGGGCGGCAAGCAGGGCACCAGAAACTGCAAAGACAAAAGTGCCGATAAGGTTGAGCGTTTCTTCAAAAAGCGTGTTAAAAACGACGAGATGCATCCTGTTCCTCAAAGTTATTCGTCCAGAGGTTTCCTCTTTTCTTGAGCATACTATATCATCAGAGAAATGTACATATAAAACGCAGCCGAACGATGCAAGCGTTATGGTCGGGGAAACTCCGCAGGGAAGAGAGTTGACAAATTTGGGCTATACTAATAAAAATTCAACTGGCACAATCATTCAAAAAATTACAGGCGCGAGGTGAGCTATGCCGCTGGAAATACGACCTATTAGAGCAGATCAGCCAACTCTGGCAGGAAGAACTGTCAACAGACGTTCGTACAAGTATTGCAGAAGAAGACGAATGGGAAAAATGGCAACAAGCCAGCGGCTTGCGTTTGCCTCGGATTTTCACACCTTTGCCAAAGGTCGGCAGCTTACTCTGGCAGGGGTCACTTTTGAGACCTTTCCAAAGGGACCAAAATTGCAGAGGGCTTGGGAATCACTGTCGATCAAGTGCATATTAAGGTGAGCAGCATGGATGGCAACGATGAAATCGCCCGCTTAGAAGGCATTGAGGCGCGCATTTTGATAAGTTTGTGGGTTGGATTGTAGACAACCCGGAATATAGAAGGTTGAAGCACATACTGAAACAAAAGAGGAAAAGAAAGCGTGAGTAGCGAAGAGATGAAGCAGAGACATGAATGGAGAGATCCAATAGACATAACAAAAGAACTATGGGAACTTCTCTTGCAAGAGGAGGACATCATAACGCAGCAAGATGTCCAACTGTTTGAATTGATCTACAACTGTGATGGCTACGAAGCTACGGCCTCACACCTTGCACGATTACTTAATATACCTCATCATATTCGTCTCAATAACCAAGTTGGACGACTAGGCAAGAGGATCGTAAAAAGACTGAATATTTCTGCCCCTAGACAAGAATCAGGAAACGGATTTAACTGGTGGCATGTCCCTTTTTTAGGTGAAGCAAGAAAAGATGGTTACTATTGGATTTTAAGACCAGAATTAATAGAGGCAATAAAAGATTTAAAGGCCAAAAAGAATTTTTCTTCATCAGAACTCAAACTTCCTGAAGAAATTGACAGCGAAAAAAGTTTTTATGAAGGAGCAAAGAAACAGATATATGTTAATAGCTATGAACGGAACAAAGATGCAAGAGATCAATGCATAAGACATTATGGGACACAGTGCGTTATTTGTGATTTTGATTTTCAAAAAGTTTATGGCGAGATTGGAAAAGGTGTTATTCACGTACATCATTTAAAACCTCTTTCTGATATAGGCGAGACTTATAGAGTTGATCCTATAGAAGATTTGCGTCCCGTTTGTCCTAATTGTCATGTTATCATTCATAAAAAGGAACCACCCTATTCCATTGAAGAAGTTATGACCATGCTAGATAATGGAACAAAGCCGTATTAGGTAGGAGCGTCTATGGCATTCTACACCATTGAACCGGAGCAACGTACCCTGCATGGCAGTTTCTCACGCGATTTTCCACCTGTCTTGACCATCCAATCAGGTGATACTGTGCGCTTTCGCACGCTCGAGGTCGCCTGGGGACTGGAACCCATGCTGGCGCACGATGCCCCACGAAAGATTTTTAGCCCACGTATTCCTGGGCGCGATGATGGTCACGCGCTCTGTGGGCCAATTGCTATTGAAGGCGCGCAACCCGGCATGACCTTAGAGGTGCGCGTCGATGAGATCATTCCAGGTGCGTGGGGTTGGACAGTTGCGGGCGGACGCCAGAACGAGGTAACACAAAAACTGGGGATTGAAAATACGGCATTACACGCGTGGACGCTAGATGCTGACAGTATGACAGGTCGCAACCAGCACGGGCATACTATCGCGCTCCACCCTTTTATGGGCATTATGGGGATGCCACCTGATGAATCTGGTATCCACTCGACCATTCCGCCGCGCTTCTGTGGTGGCAACATGGATTGCAAAGAACTCGTCAAGGGCAGCATACTCTATTTGCCGATTACCGTCCCAGGCGCGCTCTTCTCGACGGGCGATGGACACGCGGCACAAGGCGATGGCGAAGTCAGTGGGGTAGCGATTGAATGTCCAATGGAGCGCGTTGATCTCACCTTTCGCGTGATCGAGACGCTCAGCCTGAAGACACCACGCGCCCACACCCCCAAAGGTTGGGTCACGCTCGGTTTTCACACCGACCTGCACGAGGCTTCACTGATCGCGCTTTCCGCTATGCTTGACCTGCTGTGCGAACTCTATCCAGTCACACGCGCCGACGCCTATGCCCTTGCCAGTGCCGTTGTCGATCTGCACGTTACGCAAATAGTCAATGGCGGTGTTCTTGGTGTGCATGCGATTTTACCGCATGGAGCAATACGATAAGCTCGAAAATATGCTGGCGACACAACAGCGTGTTGCAAATTGCACAGCCCACCAAATAACCATATAATAGGCTTAAAGAAGTGTTTATTTGAGCAAGGAGCGTCCGTGATGACAGAGAAAGTCTATCGAACCGAACTCAACCCCGTCAGTTTTTTGGAGCGTAGTACGCTCGTTTTTCCTGATAAAACCGCTATTGTGCATGGTGAGCGTCGCTATACGTATAGCGAGTTTGCGCAGCGCGTCTATCGGCTCGCCTCACATCTGCGCGCACTGGGTTTACAGAAACATGATCGCGTCGCGTTTTTGTGTCCCAACACGCCTCCACTGCTAGAGGCCCATTTTGCTGTTCCCGCCGCTGGTGGCATCCTGGTCGCCATCAACACGCGCCTGAGCACACAAGAGATTGGCTACATCCTCAAACATTCGGGGGCGAAGTATCTCTTCGTGGACTATGAACTTCAGCCACTGGTCGCCCCACTTAACCTGGAAGACCTGCATGTCGTGCGCATCGACGACACAGGCACGACGAGCGATCCCTATGAAATATTTCTCGCACTCGGCTCACCAGAACCTGTAGCAAGCTGGCTAGAGGACGAGGAAGAGACGATCTCGATCAACTACACCTCAGGCACAACGGGCAATCCAAAGGGCGTGATGTTTACCTATCGCGGTGGCTATCTCAACGCGCTGGGCGAGGTCATCGAGACGGGCATGAGCAATAGCAGCGTCTATCTCTGGACATTGCCAATGTTCCATTGCAACGGTTGGTGCTTCCCGTGGGCCGTAACCGCTGTTGGCGCAACGCATGTCTGTCTGCGTAAAATCGAGCCGGGGCAGGTTTGGGAGATTTTCGAGCGCGAAGGCATCACGCACTACAATGGCGCGCCAACGGTGCATATCTTCCTGGTCAACCATCCCAGTGCGCATCGTCTGGAACGCGAAATCACGGTCACGGTCGCGGGTGCGCCACCATCGCCCACGCTGCTCGGGCGCATGAAAGAACTCAACCTGCGCCCCCTTCACGTCTATGGTCTGACGGAGACCTATGGCCCCTATAGCGTCTGTGAATGGCATCAGGAGTGGGATGAGCTACCAATGGCAGAACAGGCCCATCTACAGGCACGCCAGGGGCAAGGCTATGTCAATGCCGACCGCGTGCGCATTGTCGACGAACAGATGAACGATGTGCCACGCGACGGACAGACGATGGGCGAGGTCGTCATGCATGGCAACAACGTTATGAAAGGCTATTTCGCCAATCCAGAAGCAACCGAGACGGCGTTTCGCGGCGGTTGGTTCCATTCCGGCGATATCGGCGTTAGCCATCCTGATGGCTATATCGAACTGCGCGACCGCAAGAAAGATATCATCATCTCCGGTGGCGAAAATATCTCCACCATCGAGGTCGAGCAGGTCATCGCACAGCACCCCGCCGTGCTGGAATGTGCCGTTGTCGCTATCCCTGACGAAAAATGGGGCGAGCGTCCCAAAGCATTCGTCACGCTCAAACCGGACGCGACCACTACCGAGCAAGATATCATCGAATTCTGTCGTACACGTCTGGCACACTTCAAGTGTCCCGCTGCGGTCGATTTTGGTGACCTTCCCAAAACATCGACAGGCAAAATACAAAAATATGTGCTACGCGAGCGCGTCTGGGGCGGACGCGAGAAGAGGATCAACTAGAAGTGAGATAGACTCTTGCCTGTACACATCCGGTGTGTGGGCAAGAGTCTATCTTATTCTGCTGGTTTGCGGCCATAGGCAGAGAGCATATACCACAGGGCGCAAAAGTCGGGCGAGAGCATTTCAAGCTGCATCTGTTGATAGATTTGATCAAATTCCTCTTCAGTGGTCGCCTGCCACTTAATGAAGAACGGGCGCAAGAGTTGTGTAAAAACACCCCACAACTGACGAAAACTCTCATGCGTCTCTGTTCCCGTCGAAAAATCAATCACATACACGGCCTGTTTCACGTCCTGATAGCCAGCGTTTTGCACGAGGTGGCGTAGCATAGGCGTCATACCCATTACGCGCCCATCAGGCGAAAAGGTGTTACCCGCAGCCTTGAGGGCACGCGCACCAATTTCGTTCATCCGCTCGAATGCAGGACTATTTGAGAAGCCGCCCAATCCCCCCTCACTTTCAGTAATACGCACATAGCCGCCGGGGCGCGTGATACGCAAACATTCTTTTAAGAGTGTGGGCCAAAAGGTGGTGGGCACAAAGCCAGCCAGCAGGCGGGCGTTGACAAAGTCAAAAGAGGCATCAGGGAAAGCAAGCGGTTCAAAGATATTCATGAGCATAAATGTGGCATTATCTAATCCCTGTGCTCGTGCCATCGCACGCGCATAATTTAATGTGGTTTGGCTAATATCAATACCTGTTGCGTTCCAATCAGAATGCTCAAAGGCGACGTCAACTACCCAACCTCCTGGTCCGCAGGCGATATCAAGCACATCATGTATCTGTGTAAGATCAACATCGGAGGGGAAAATGCCACCCATGCTGCGCGTAAGAATGCGATCTTGCTGGAGTAAGCGGGCCGTCTCGGTCGCACTTTCCACCTCAATAAAATATTCGGGTGTGTCTTCTCTAGGTTGAGACTCCATCAGCTAATGGCTCCTATTGGCTGTTATATAGTAGATTAAATTATATACAGTATACACGAGCAACAGGGAGCATATCAACAATTTTTGTAGACGCGCTTCTCCAACATGAGATCAATCGCACATGTTATAGGGACTCAAGCCCTGTCAATTTTCGCGCACATTGCATGAACGACATACCGTTATTGCCCTTCGATGCCAATTCATCGCGTTTAACATAAAAACACGGTAAATAGCATATTGGGCGTGATGATCGTGTTGAAAAACTTCATCCGCATACCACGTAGGTTGCCTCGAGGCGTGATGGAATCACGCTCTCGTCCCCACGTTCGCATAGCCTCCCGCAGGGCTCCCCAGGCGGGTTGGCGCACGGGCAGGGCGTGATGATCGTGTTGAAAAAATAATGTGGATATGGTGTAGGGGCGTGATTCCATCACGCCCTCGTCCCCGTTCGTATGGCCTCTCACATAGCCTCTCAGGCGGATCTATGTACAGGCAGGGCGTGATACATCACGCCCCTACACCATCGTGTGACCTGTTCGCATTATTTTTTAAAAGACGATCATCACGCCCCGACACAATTATGTGATATGTTCGCGTTCATTTGTTCAACATCATTAGTACGCCCAATATTGTATTCGATTGCCAGAGTAATACTTTGCTCTCCATTCACAGGCCAAAATGCCTGGCGGCACTCAGGCGACTGATACGCCGATGCTCTGCCAGAGCAGGTTCATAGCTGGACCAGTCTACGCTCAGGCCGCGTTCAGCAAGCACCTCTGCCGCGAGGTCCGGCGGAAAACCTTTCTCTGCGTGGAGCACAAAGAGACGTTCACCAGGAATATGTCCCTGCTGGTCTGGCTCAAGATGTGCAAGATATTGCAATCCTCTTGCCAATACATACGTAAAACGTCGTTCCTCATCGGCAATCATACGCGCAAGCGTAGAAACCTGCGCGCGTTCTTCGACACGTAAGAATGCATCGTGAGCCTGCGCCAGCGGTACTACCAGTTCATTCAAAAAAGGTTGCTGCAATCCCAGGAGATGTCCCTGCCGCGCTGCGCGCCGAATCAGCCGTCGCACAACAGAGGCACACCCATCGCGTCCCGGCAAGACGCCCGCCAGACCAGCGAACAGAGCCGCCCGCACATGGTCAACGATCACGCGACGCGCACGCACCTCAGGCGTCACAGGTAGGACAGGCATCGACAGGTCTGGCCGTTGTCTATTGCCTTCTGAAAGCTGCTCGTTCAAACGACTCAACGCGGGCTGATACAGGTCTATCGAAAAGGCTGACTCTACGCCCTGCAAAACCGATGCAATGCGCTCAAGGCCCATACCCGTATCGATATTGCGCTGCGGCAATGGTGCCAGCGAGCCATCGGTGAAACGCTCATATTCCATAAAAACGAGATTCCAGACCTCTAAAAAACGGTCACACGCGCAACCAGGACGACAGGTAGGCAGGCCACAACCAAACGCGAGGCCACGATCAACATATATTTCTGAACAGGGACCACACGGACCAGGGCCACCCATTGTCCACAGATTATCCTCTGCCCCCAGCGGTACAATGCGCTCATAGGGAATGCCCAGGCGTAACCAGTGTTCGACAGCGGTTTCGTCCAGTGGAATACCAAGTTCGCTATCACCCGCGAAAACTGTCACCCATAAAGTCGATTGGTGCAGAGCAAAATCCTCAAGCAACAAGCTCAGTGCCATTTCAATCGCATCACCTTTGTTATAATCGCCGATTGACCAGTTGCCCAACATAAAGAAGAAGGTATTTTTGCGTCCGTTGCTGCCAACCGCGTCGGCATCATCAGAACGTAAACAGCGTTGCAGCGAGAGAAGGCGCGTGGATGGCGGTAGTTGTTGACCACGCAGGTACGGCAAAAGCGGTTGCATACCTGCGATCACGAACGAGGTACTATTTCCAGGCACAGCCAGCGGACTTCCTACTAGCTCAGTGTGCCCATGAGCTTGAAAGAACGCACGATACCGCGCAACGATCTCAGGCGATGAATACCCATGTGGTACAGATGTTGACTCCATAATGATGTGCTCCTTAACTATTTTTCGCTTGTCGTCTGATATGCCAGCTTCGGCGCGCAATACGCTTATCAGCTTGTCGACGCTATGCGAGCAACAAAAAGCCCGTCCTGAACAGTTTTGTTTCAGGACGGGCTGAATATGCATATTACATTCTTCGGCTCGCGGTACCACCTGCATTGAATGTGTCACACACTGTACACGATCGACAGTATTGACACCTCCACTCTTTGTCAGGCACGGAATATCGGTGTTTCCAGTCGTTTCAAAGGGATATTCGATGCCTTGCCCTGTGGTAACGGGGGGCTGCCGACAGCGATTACTGACTTCTGTCGCTATCCGTATAAATAACGGCAAAAAGCGTTCTTCTTGTATCGCGGTCTAGAAACATTTATCGCTGTTTTCATACGACATATCGTTCAAAACGTTTCCTGACCAGAGGGGGGCCTTTCACGAGCCATACCTGTCGAACTCTCACCATCATCGACTCGCTGTGTTTCATTGCTACGTAAATTCGTCCCTCGTGACGATCGCTCATATCAGGTTTGTAAAAATACGATAACATGCATAAGACGATGTGTCAAGTCTACTCCCGTCATCTACCATCTTGCAGAAAACGTTAAAAATTCATTTAATGCGGGGAAAAATATGCTATTTTCCTTAACCAAAGATTAAAAACGTGGGAAAAAAGCACTATTTTCCCCCCTATAAGGTTGCCTTCTCGACAGGAAGGTACTAGTATTACCTAAGACAACATTGTTGAGGGTTCATCTCTATTGAGCATTATTCACCAGCACGTACCGTTGATACGCAACTCATCTTCTTCGTCGACACATTGGACAATTGTTCGTCTTATATATTAGGTAAGAAAAAATTTGGGAAAGTATTGCAGATGTCTACACTGAAAGGAAAAATCGTAGTTGGTATCAGCCTGCTCCTCGTATTGATTATTGCCAGCGGAGCAATTTTTATCGAGCATGCTAAAGTCACTTCGCCAACTACCCAAACAGTGAACTATGCCTTGTATCATCGCACACATCCGGCTGCGGAAATTGCGGTGAGCGATCATGGCGCACAGTCCACGACTGCCAATGAAGCGACTACGACATCTAATCCCTGGGGTATTGCCATTGATCCATTACGAGGCTTTGTCTGGGTTGCAGAACCAGGCTGTAACGCCCTTCCAACTTGCCCATCAACATTTCCAGCTCTTATCAGCAAATATGCGCAAGCCGACGGGAGCTTTATTCAAGACTATCAGGAACCAGCAGGTTATTCCAGTCCGTTATTCGTTGCCGTCGACTCCAATGGCAATGTGTGGTTTACAGAACCCAATAGCGACGCGATTGGGGAACTTGACTTGCAGCATAACCAGTGGCACCAATGGAGTCTGCCAAGCAAAAGTGTGCCGTATGATCTCGTCTTCGACAAAAACGGCAATCTCTGGTTCAGCGAGTTTGAGGGCAACCGCATTGGTTTTTTCAATCCAGCAACGCAACAACTGGTTGAAAATCCCATTCCAACGGCGGAAAGCAATCCGTATGGCATGACACGCGACCCACAAGGTACGATCTGGTTTACCGAAAACAAGGCAGGTGTCGGGCAAATTGCCAGTTTCACCCCGACGACTTCAGGCAAAGTGACAATTGTCGAACACGCTGTTCCAACCAACCAACCGCACTTAATTACCGCAGATAAGTCGGGCACGATCTGGTTCAGCGAGGCCTTCGCAGGCAGTATTGGAGAATATAATCCGAAAACGGGAACCACGATTAATTATCCTGTTTCACTAGGCATTTGCCCTAACCCGGCTAGTTGTCCTGGCACGCACATTTCTGGCATCAGCGTTGATCAACTGGGACGTGTCTGGTTTACGGACTCGTTGAGCGCGCGCGTGGGATATCTCATTCCCTCAACGGGACAGGTCATCGCAACGCGCCTGAACAAGGCTGACGCACACCCACACGATGGTCTGCTAGTTGACAATTACGGCACAATCTGGTTCACCGAGCAAAACGGCTTTTTGCTCGTCATGTGGCCGCGCAAATCCATCAAGTAGTCTCACGCCTCCGCCATGTCAGTACGAGATTGCGATTGGTAGCTCTTATGCCGTAATGAGCAAATAGATGGCGAGTAGGACGCCAATCAGCGCGGTGAGAATGGTGAGCAGGATAGGGAAAACAAGCATTGGACGGAACTGCTCGGCGTCAATCATGCGCCGCTTGTGCAGGAAATTGAATAAGGCAACAAGCATAATCATAATGCCAAAAGTGGTCAGCGTGACACCAATCAGCGACGAATAGTGGCCTGTAACTACCGACTCACCTTTTACATTTAATTCGCGTAGCAGCAGGCCAAAACGCGCGACGACAAAACCGAACGCGATGGTCGCAATACCAGTGCGCAACCAGGCTAGAAACGTGCGCTCGTTCGCCAGATGATCAGAGACATGCTGACTTTGTGCATGCTTCTGTGGCTGCACAGTATCCTTCGTTTGTGGTGCTTTCTCTTGCACGTTTTCATAATCGCTTCCCGCCATCTACTTAAGAGATGGCAAACCTTCAACCTGTTTTGAACGCGGCACATCGCCTTGTTGCAACAAACCCATACTGCCCTGGAACTTAAACACATAAAAAAGGAAGAACATTGATGGGAGCGTGAGTGCCATCCCTATACAAATACCAATGAGCAGCAAAAGCATTGTGCTGGGCGCACCCGCTGCACTTTCGACAGTGACATGTGGTGGGATGATGTATGGGATCTGCGAGACGCCCCATGAACCGAGCAGGAACGCTGTTTCTGTGACAATCAAGGCACGAGCAATACGGTAATAACCAAAAAACACGGTTGTAGCCGTCGCCAGTCCGATGACCATCGTCACAATGACAAGTACCAGAGCATGGTTAAGCATACCACCCCATAGTATTGGAGCTTCCGTTGGGGCGAGTGCAAGCCCCAATGCCCCCAATACCGCCGTAATTGCACCCGCAATAAGCGCACGAAGACGAAACATCACCACAAGGTCATCTTCTTTGCTATTCGTCGCCTCAACGGTCAGAAAAATGGCCGCCAATGTTGCACACAGCGCAACCGCCATGCAGCCAATCGTCAAGGTAAAAGGGGTGATCCACAACGCGCCAAAGTCAGCCTGGAGGTTCCCTGTCGTTGGAATTCTACCACTCGCAACCGTCGCCGCTCCCATGCCAAGCACCAGCGGAGTAATAAGACTGGAGACACTAAAGACACGATTCCACACGAGGGAAGCGGGACTTTGTGTACGCAGGCCATGTGTGCGAAAGATAAAGCTTGAGCCACGAAGAACACTTCCAATAAGAGCCAACGTTAAAGGATAAAACAAGACAATCACAAGAATCGAAAATGCGCTTGGAAATGCTGAGAATAGCCCGACAACCAGAAAGACGAGCCAGACGTGATTAGTCTCCCAGACAGGCCCAATGGCCCGGTCGATCAAGGCCCGCTGACGCTTCGCTGTTATCCCCGTCGCGAATAACTCCCAGACGCCCGCACCAAAATCAGCACCGCCAAAGGTAGCATAGGCGATCAAAGAAAACCAGAGAATACTCAAGATGATGTACGGAAGTATCATACTACCCTCCCTGCACTGGACATAGCTTTAGACACCGACCTCTTCGCCATATTTCTCACTCTGCGGACCGCTTGCCACCTTCTCCCAGACAAGAGGCGGTAAAGGTTTGCGCGCCTGACGCAGCAGCAGGACAGTCATCGTTATGGCAAGAATAATATAAATGATGGAGAACACGAGAAAGCTGACATTCATAAACTGGGCGGGCGTCACTGCCTGACTGGTCAGCAATACACCAGAGATAACCCAGGGCTGACGGCCTTCTTCTGTAACCATCCAGCCTAACTCGACGGCCACAAAGCTGAGCAGGCCGGAGAGCGCAACACCCCACAGCAAGAGCTTATACTGTGGAACAACGCGCTTGCGCCAGAAATAGAGCAACCAGAAGACAACCGCAACGAAGAGGGCAAAGAAACCACTCCCAACCATGCCGTCAAACGAGAGATGGACAGGAATAGGATTTGGGCGATACTGTGCCGGGAACGAGTTCAGGCCGCGAATAACAGTATTTGGGCTATAACCAGCAAGCAGGCTAAGACCATCGGGAATAGCAATCGAAAAGTAATAAGTGTCATTTTGCGGGTCGGGAATACCACCGATATGAAGCGGAACATGACTGGAAGTGTTAAAAACTCCCTCCATTGCAGCAAGCTTGGCGGGTTGCGCCTTGACGAGAAAACGCGCATTAAAGTCTCCGCTCACAATTTGGAGCGGAGTGGCAATCAGTGCGACCGCCAGGCCCAGCATCATACCTTTGCGCCTGTATTCGTCGCGATTGCCACGCAACATTGAAAGGGCATAGACGCCAGCAACGCCAAAACCAGCCGCGACATAGCAAGCGAGCAGCATATGGACAGTCTCATAGGGAACACTTGGGTTAAAAATGGCCGCGATAGTATCAATACCAACGAGTTTGCCATGACTGATTTCAAACCCTGTTGGCGTATTCATCCAGGCATTGGTTGTTACAATAAACCATGTCGAGGCCGCTCCACCAATCCAGATCGGGAATGAGCAGAGCCAGTGAACGAGGGGTGGTACACGATTCCACCCGTAAAGATAGATACCAAAAAAAATAGCCTCAATGAAAAAGGCAAAGCCCTCAAATGCGAACAGTGGGCCAATAATTGCTCCCGTATAGCGGATATAGGTCGGCCAAAGCAGGCCCAATTCAAATTCGACAATTGTGCCAGAGACCGCACCAATCGCGAAGATAATCGCGGCTGCCGTTGACCAACGACGCGCCAGCGTTATCCAGACGGGGTCACGCCGTTTAATTGCAATGCCTTCTGCAATACACATGAGCAGCGGAAGACCGACACCTAAAACAGAAAAGATAATATGGAAGACCAGCGAGGTTCCCATTTGAGCGCGTGCAGCCAATAAATTCGATAACATAGCACTCCTTGTATTGCATTTTACTTATGCTATTTTGCTTACACACAACCAAGCCATTGCTACTGCTATTGTAGGACACGTAAACAAACAGAGCTATACTTTTCTCTTCTTGCCCTTTTTGCTATAATCGTAGCAACAGCAGAAAGGACGCAACGCGCAATGGCGGATATGAGTACCAATTCGGCAAAAATACTGAGACGACTCAAAGGTTTGCGTGACACGTTAGAACCGAATGAAGTTCCTTTGTTAAACGAACCAGGGATCTGGGATGGCGGACAGGAGGAATATGGGAGACGTAGTATGCCATGTGATATCGTTATCACCAATCAGCGCGTCTTGGGTTATGCCCTCACGACATTTCCGCGCAAACGTCTCTTCCTCGATGCCTTACCGCTTTCTACTATCAACACGGTTTCGCTACGTGAAAGGACGCATGAGCCAATTTTTCGCGAGTTACTTGTGAGCGACGGACAGCGCAAAGTCTATATTCGCGCTCCACGCAAGCAAATTCTCGTGCTCTACGACGGCCTGCGCTCAGCCGTTGAAAAAACGGCAGCACAAGAGGAGGGGGCAGACGAGCCTCAAACAGCGCATCAAACACCCATATACGGCAAACAAGATATTCGTGTCCCATTTGAACGATCAGCGTTTACAACCGCACTACTCTTCACAGGCGGTCTACTTTTTGAAATTCTTGGTGTGGTTGCATGGGTAATGACACAGAGTGTACAAATTGGCCTCCCACTCTGCATCGCTGGCTTTCTCGCAGTCAGTATCGCCATTGGACAGAGACGGCAACTACGGCAGAAACATTAACGATCAAGGCAGACCAGGCCAGACGTTCGTTGCTGATGAGAATGGCTGCGGCTGATATGTCTGTATAAGATGCTGCATAAAAGCTATTTCATACTGATCAGCCATTGGCATATCAGGCCAGAGCTTATGGGCAGTCGCGTTCATGGCAACAAAAACGCCAAAGCGTTGCAAGCTGTAGGCATAAGATGGTTTTGCTACGGGAGCAGTTCCTGATGAAGTTGGCTGTAGCATCACCGTCACGAGACAACCATCGCTGGGAGCCAGGGAATGATAGGCTACGGTATAGCCTACATTGCCAGGAATTGCGATTGCGAGCTCATTCCCTTGCATGAAATCCGCCTGCGCGGACAGACAAGCGGGCTGAGCGGCACTATCGAGGTTGAGATTAGGGTCAACAAAAGACGTATGCACTACCCACGCATCATGCTGCCAACTGATACTCAACGGTAACAAATAAGCATCAGGAACCATGATGTCGGCTCTATCGGGCTGATTGCTGGCAACAAATTGTCCGTTGAAGGTGGCATATGTCCACGAAACACGCACAACAGCCAGTGCGACCCAATCGCTTCTCGGAAATGCCAGCGTTTGAATAAAATCAGGCATGCTACAGAGGAGATGGCAGTCTTGTCCATCGAAGGCACAGGAATACGAGGAAAATTGCCCAAATACATTATCGGTGCATTGGACGGGCATAGAAGTATCCGTATCGATCTGAAAATTTACGGTTGCCATCATCGGCTGTGTCGCCTTTTGCACATTTTCCCCAAGAGTATACATTTTCACCGCATACGAAGTGGTGATCGCATAGAGTTCTTGTGGATGTACAATACTCATAGAAGGCTGTTGATCGAGTGCCTGCTGAATACTCTGTGTCAGGTTAAGACGCTGTTGCGGCGGCAAGAGAGCCAGTGAAACAGAAAATGTGAGTAACCATACAGAGTAGCCATGCGTATCTTGGACCGTTTTATTATAGGAGCAAGTGTCCTTCGCCAGATTAACAGGAATGGAAACTACACAAGCCTGTGGACGAAAAGGGGCCGCTTGCCAGATCAAGTGATGTTGACCAGGGCTGAGTTGCAAGGGAGTATCCTCCCTAATTCTCGGCAAATGTTTGATACGCTGACCATCAATAAACAATTGTCCCCAAGATGGCGTCCCATCAACATAAAATGTATTTACACCAACAAGCGTTGTAGATGAAGCACCAGGCAAGAACGGAGAAATAGTTCTGCTGACGACAGCGCGCACAGAGGCAATACTACTGAGAAATATGCCCATAAGCAGTAGCACACATATGGAGGTAACAACTGCTTGCAGCAGACGCTGACGACGCGAAAAACGGGCTGTGAAAGTGAAACGCTCAGTGATAGCGCGTTCCCACTTGACACGCTTGTGTTGCGCTGGCACTGCTCTCGGCTCATCATCCAGATTAGAAATCTCAACATTCAGGTCGTCACGTGGTTCTTCCATGCTGTCACATCTTACTTTCCAGTGAAGAAATGTTTTAGCAGCCTGCTACCCACTCGTGGTAGCACGTTCTACAAACGTTGTATTCAGCCAGATCAATTCAGGAGGGTGTGCAGGATCATCAATTAGCGTCATCAGTTTATGAATACCTTCTTCACCCATCTGCCGCATAGGTTGTTGCACCGTACTCAAACCCAACAATTCGGAAATTTCAATTCCATCAAAGCCCACTACTGCCAGTTCTTCCGGCACGCGAATATGCAGGCTCCTGGCGGCCTCCAGCACACCAACGGCCTGGATATCGGACGCCACAAAAATCGCACTGGGACGCACCTCGCGTGTTAACAAATGGAACGCTGCATCTCGGCCACCCACGCGGTTCCATTCGGTCGCGACTACCAGCTCTGGGTCGAAGGCTACACCAGCTTCTTGTAAGGCACATTTCACGCCTTCCAGACGGTCAGTAGCTTGATTGAACTTGAAATTACCTTCAACAATGCCATTGATAAAACCGATACGCCGATGCCCGACTTGTAGCAAATAACGGATTGCTTGAGAAGCACCTTCTTTGTTATTGACCACAAGCGACGTCAGTAACGGGCTATAGGCATCAACCAGGACAACAGGCAAACCGACATGGCGAAATTTTTGCGCCACCTCATCATCAGGTGAGAGCGAAAGAATAAGCACCCCATCAACCTTACGATGCATCGGCAGATCTGAGAAGCAATGATCGCGTTGCTCATCAGTACGTACATTATACAATACCAGCTCTTTGCCATAGGTAGCAATTGCCATCTCGACGCCTTGCAATACTTCCATAAAAAATGGACGTGTAAAGAATGGGGCAATCACACCAATAGAATTGGTACGTTTCGAGATCATGCTGCGCGCAATCGGGTTGGGTTTATAGCCTAGCTGATCAATTGCTTCCAGCACACGTGCGCGCGTGCCAGGCTTCACATTGGAACTGTTATTAATGACCCGCGAAACCGTGCCGATACCAACGCCAGCTATACGCGCAACATCATGAATTGTTGCCATCATATTTTTCGCCTCTTCCCAATTTTGCCGAAACTGATAAAGCTCATTTTGCATAGAAATGAGCTTTTATAGTCTATAGTTGAGCGTAACACACTTCTATGTGCCTGTAAAGTGTTTTGGAAACGTTTCAAAACATACGCGACAGTAGAAAGCTTGCACAGCTTTGTTAGCTGGTTACGTTGACACCCACTTTTATAGACAGGTACAATATTATAGCTAAGGAAACCAGAAAAACGATGCTGGGTAGTTCCTGATATCCCACGTCCTATCTATACAAAGGCGAGGCAAATAGACGATGAAGATTTTTGTCTGTGTGAAACAGGTTCCCGACCCAAATACAACGCTCGGCAAGCTCGATCCCGCAACCAAACGCCTGGTGCGCAGCGGTATGACGCTCGTGCTTGACCCCGGAGATGAAAGTACTATTTCCGCAGCTATCAAGCTGCGCGACACCCTGGGCAGCAGTGAAGTGGTAGTAGTCAGTATGGGACCAGCCAGTGCGCAGGAAGCCATGCGACGCGCCCTCGCGATGGGTGCGGATAGAGCAATTCTCGTGACAGACGCAGCTCTGGCAGGTTCCGACGCCCTTAGTACGGCGCGTGTCCTGGCAGCGGTACTGAAAAAAGAGGGGGCAGATCTGATTTGCTGCTCAACAGAGAGTACGGATGGCTACACGGGCATGGTCCCTGGTGGCATTGCCGAGTTCCTCGGTCTTCCACAACTTACCTTTGCGCGTGAAATCAAAGTAGAAGGCCAGAAAGCCGTTATTAAGCGCGTCACTCCTACAGGATACAAGACGGTTGAATGCCCATTGCCCGCTGTCGTCACCATTGCCAGTGGCTCGTTTGAAGCCATTTATCCCACGATGAAGGGCATCATGGGGGCGAAGAAGAAGCCATTTAGTCAGCTCACACTCAAAGACCTGGCTATTGATCCCTCTCAGGTCGGCGAAGCTGGAGCACGTGAGCGCGTCCTTGTGATCGGCAAGGTCGAGGCTCGCGCAGCCGGACAGGTCATGAAAGACGATGGCAACGCGGCACAGCAGATCGCTGATTTCTTGCAGCGATACCAATTGCTCTAGGTCCACAAGGGGTTGAAATCTTGCCCAACGACGCTACGTTTGAAATCTCGACCAACGACGCTGCGCGTCTAGCTTCGCTCAGGTCGAGAAAGAAGGCGTCTAGCTTCGCTCAGGGCAGGAAAGAAGGAGAACGGAAACATGGCAAATACAATCTGGGTATTGATTGAACTAGACAATGGCAAACCTGTGCGCTCCTCGCTGGAAGTTCTGGGCAAGGCAGCGAAACTAGGGCGTGCCGAGGCAATTATCCTGGGAGCCGCTGCTGCTGAAGCCGCTTCTACATTGGGTGAGTATGGGGCAGAAAAAGTCTATATCCATGCCGATGCCACCTACGACACCTATCTGACGCTACCCGCCGTCGAGACAATGAGCGCGTTGCTCAAACAGCATCAACCCGCCCTCTTACTGCTCGCCACCACCTACGAACTGCGCGATATCGCGGCCCGTCTGAACGTGCGCAACAATATGGGTTTAATCACTGATGCAACCGATCTAGCTTTTGATGGTGATGGCCTTAAAGTCACAGTCCCCTGGGGCGGTGAAAACGTGGTGACCGCGACCCATCCCCAGCAAGGAACAGGCATCGTGCTGGTGCGCCCGAAAGCCTTCTCCGTGGAACGCTACGAGGGCAGAACGGCAGAGATCGAGACGATTAGCGCAACGATCAGTGCCGCCTCACAGAGCATCAAGATTTTGGAGAGCGTCGAAGTTGAAAGCACAGGTCCTGCCCTCGAAGATGCCACTGTGGTGGTCGGCGGCGGACGTGGTCTGGGCAAAGCCGAAAATTTCCACCTTGTCGAAGAGCTGGCAACAGCATTGGGCGGCGCACCTGGCGCAACCCGTGCCATTGTTGACGCTGGCTGGCTGCCATACAGCTATCAGGTGGGACAGACAGGTAAGACCGTTAAGCCAACACTGTATGTCGCGGCAGGGATCAGTGGAGCCATCCAACACCTCGCGGGTATGAAGGGTTCCAAATATATCGTCGCCATCAATAAAGACGAGAACGCTCCCATCTTCTCGGTAGCAGATTTTGGCATTATTGGCGATGCCCTGACCATCCTGCCCAAACTGACCGAAGAGGTCAAGAAACGCAAAGCATAGTGCAGTTGTAGAATTTTTATTCTATCAATGTTACAATAGGGCGAGAGCTAGACCAGAAGAACAGGAGAAAGACATGGCAACCATCTTTGATGAACTGCGCACTCTTGTAGAGCAACTCTCGCCCGCTTCACAACAACGGGTACTCGAATTTGCTCAAGGGTTAGTCCAAACCGACCGAGCTGTATCATCTCCTCTTCCAACATCGCCTCTTCCATCGGGAACACCTGGACGTGAGCTTCTTCGTTTTAAACTCCCACAAGAAGATGCAGAAGCAATAGAAAAAGCTCTGGAAGATTGCGAAAAGGTAGAACAAGATGAATAACAGTTACTTGCTAGACTCCAGCGTACTTGTGCTTTCATTAAAGCAAGATGCCAACATACACCAGAGGATTGCTGAATCCCATGCACTCTATGTATCTACTGTTGCATTAGGTGAACTGTATTATGGTGCAGAACACTCAGTAAATGTCCATAAGAGTCTAGCTGAAGTAAATGCTCTTGCAAAGGCCATTACTGTGCTTGATGTAAATAGCATAACTGCCCAAACTTATGGATATATAAAGCACGAGCAACGTACAAAAGGACTTATGATTCCCGATAATGACCTTTGGATAGCAGCAACAGCAATGCAATACCAACTTACCCTTGCAGCTCGAGATCTACATTTTACATGGGTTACTGATCTTTCTCTTGAGCAATGGTAATAAGAGCGGAGGTTTTTTATGACACCCCCTGTCATTTCGCCAACTGGGGGATGGGTCGGCACTGTATTATTTGTGCTACTTGTTATAGCCGCACTGGGCCTTTTTGGTCTGCGCGCAGGGAAACTGGTAACCTTGCTCGCGAAGGCACGCCCGGAAGATCGCACCGACCGTCTCGATGATCGTTTCGGCTCTATCTTTCAGGTCGTGCTGGGCCAAAGTGGTGTCCTGCGTGACCCCATCCCTGGTATCGCACACTTCTTCACCTTCTGGGGCTTTATCATTATTCAGTTCGGTCTTCTCAACTTAATGCTTGGTGCTTTTAATGGTAGTTTTCCCCTGATCGGTGACAACCCTGTCTTCGCCAGCATACTCGATACCTTTGTCGTGCTGGTCCTGGTCGCGCTGATCGTCTTCGCAATTCGACGCGGCATCGTGCGTCCCAAGCAGCTTGAAAGCAGTCTGCACGGTCCCTGGGATGGCTTCATCATTCTGGGCTTGATCTTCTTGGTCCTGCTTACGCTGGCACTCGTCGAGAGCTTTGAGTTCGCGGCAAGTCATGGGGCCGCCTGGACGCCAATTGGCGCAACATTTGGTCCACTCTTCACGAGTTGGGGGACCTATGCCGACACGATCTGGTATCGCACCTTCTGGTGGCTACACCTCGCGACCGTCTTTGGTTTCCTGATCTACCTGCCGCGCTCTAAACACCTGCATCTGCTGGCAACGCCCTTTAATGTCTTCTTCCAGAACTACAAGCCAAAGGGCGCGCTTCCACTGATGGAGAATATCGAGGAGCGCGAGGACTACGGGGTCTCAAAAGCTGAACAGTTCACATGGAAACAACTGCTGGACGGCTACGCCTGCACAGAGTGCGGACGCTGTAACACGGTTTGTCCCGCCAATAACACGGGCAAGCCGCTCAAGCCGAAAGAGATCATTCTGGGCGTGAAAGAGGCGGTTTTCGCGCGCAGTGACGAAATTCTTGGTGAAAATTCGCTCTTCGTCAAATTCGATACGCGCATTGAGGGTTCCCACCATGCCAGCGAGGCAATGGTCGGCGGCATCATCAGCCAGGACGCGCTGTGGGCTTGCACAACGTGTATGGCCTGCATGGAGATTTGTCCGGTCGCCATCGAGCATGTGCCAAAGATTGTCGATATGCGCCGCCATTTAGTCATGGAAGAGAGCGAGTTCCCGCCCGAAAGCGTCTCGGTCCTGAACAATATCGAGCGCAACGGCAACCCCTGGGAGATCAGCAACGACAAACGCGCCGAGTGGGCCGCTGGCCTGGGTATCCCGCTGATGGCGGAGAATCCCGACGCCGACGTGCTCTATTGGGTTGGCTGTATGGGTTCGTTCGACCAGCGCAACAAGAGCGTTGCCACCGCCGTCGCGAAAATCCTGCTAGCGGCAAAGGTCAATTTCGCCATTCTCGGTCCCGAAGAGTCCTGTACGGGCGATCCGGCACGGCGTATCGGCAACGAGTACCTCTGGCAGATGCAAGCCCAGCAGAATATTGAGACGCTCAATGGCTATGGCTTCAATCTCGCCGATGCTAACGGGCACAACGGGCATGGAGCCAGCAAACAGCGCACGATTCTTACGGCCTGTCCGCACTGCTTCAACACGATCAAGAACGAGTATACGCAATTGGGCGGCAATTACGAAGTGGTGCATCACACCGTCTTCATCAATACGCTGCTGGAAAATGAACAGCTCACCCTGCCGGAAGGCTTTGACAAACGCAAACTGACCTACCACGATCCCTGCTACATCGGACGCTACAACGGCGTCTATGAAGAGCCACGCCGCGTACTGACCGTTATCAACAGCAACGGCGTGACGGAGATGCGCCGCCATAAAAGCAAGAGCTTCTGCTGTGGTGGTGGCGGCGGACGTGCATGGATGGAAGAGAAAATCGGCGCGCGTGTCAACCAGACGCGTATTAAGGAAGCACTGGAGACCGAAGCCGAGGTAGTTGCAGCCGCGTGTCCCTTCTGCATCACGATGTTCGAGGATGGCGTGAAGGGCGTCGAGGCCGAGGACAAACTGAAGATCGAGGATATCTCCGAGATCATTGTCCGCGCAATCGACAAAAAGTAACAATCTAGCAGCAGCAGTAAACAGCCCCAGTGCGGTGCACTGGGGCTGTTTACTGCTGCTGCTAGCCAAAGCTTTTGAACAGCTGCACTTTATCCCTTATGGCTCATACCACTAAACGACTTGCCCATTCCCTCACTCTGCTTCGTGTATGCTAGAATAGGAACTATTCAGATACAGAAACAAGATCTTCTTTATTAAGCAGGGGATGGTGGTATGACTAGCGCGTTTGGCATAGAAATCGCTATTACATTTCTTCTTATTTTCGCGAACGGCTTTTTCGCGGCGGCAGAGATTGCGATTGTTTCTGCGCGCAAAAGTCGGCTACAACAACAGGCCGATGAAGGTGATAGCAGGGCGCGTCAGGCTCTCAGTCTGGCGGAACAGCCAGATCGTTTTCTGGCAACCGTCCAGGTTGGGATCACGCTGATCAGCACGCTAGCGGCCGCTTTCACTGGCGCGAACATCAGCGCGCCGCTTGCCCAACTGATCGCGCTACTCCCCGCGTTTAGGCCCTATGCATCTTCTATCGCACTCGCCATTGTTGTTCTGCTCCTCACCTACTTTTCGCTCGTCATTGGTGAACTGGTGCCCAAACGACTCGCGTTACAGTCAGCGGAACGCATTGCTATCTGGTCCGCCGCGTTTATGATTATGCTCTCCGGCCTGCTCCGTCCTGTAATCGCAATCTTAAACGGCTCGGTCGGGGCCATTCTTTTCTTGCTCGGCAGGTCTAAAACACAGGCCACGCCAGTAACAGAGGAAGATATCGTCTATCTGGCACGCGAGGGCATGGTTAGCGGAACTGTCGAGACGGGAGAGGAAGAATTTATTAGTCGCGTTTTCCGTTTCACTGATCGACCAGTGAGTTCTATCCTGACGCCGCGTACAGAGATTGTTGCTATTGAGGTTGGCACGTCTATCAAGGACGTGATAGACACGTTTCTGAAATCCGGTTACAGCCGTTTACCACTTTTTCAGGATACACTCGATAACATCATCGGTATTATTTATGCCAAAGACCTGCTACGCATCCATGACGATGAGCAGGCGGACCTGACGAAAATTGCGCGTCCGCCCTTCTTTGTCTCCGAATATCAGCATGCCGATGATCTGATGACAACATTTCGCCGCAACGGCATTCACCTGGGCATTGTCGTTGATGAGTATAGTCAGGTGATTGGTTTAGTAACGTTAGAGGATATGGTGGAAGAGTTAGTGGGCGAGATCCAGGATGAGTATGATGCCCCTGAAACACCGCCGTTTGTTAAACGTGAAGACGGGAGCTGGCTGGTAGACGCGATGGTAGCGCATGACGAGGTTTGGCAACGCATTGGCGTCCCTGCACCGCCAGAAGAGGAAGAGGAACAGGGTGAATACCACACGCTGGCAGGCATGATTCTTGCCCACATGGGACGCATTCCCACTGTAGGGGATACCGTGACGATTGGCACAGTCACCTTCGAGATTGTAGATATGGATGGACGCCGCATTGACAAGGTTCTCGTGCGCCCATCAAAAGACAAAGAGCGCATTAGATGAATTTCCTTTCTTTGCTTCTGACCCGTGTAATAGAGAAGAAGAGCCAACAAGAATTATCGGTTACAGCTATTGGTAAAGAAGAGAAGAAAGGTGGTTAGCAATGATTCACTCGCAGGCCGCATTTACAGACAATGAGGAGCAGATCGCGCAACGCGCAGTACGTTGGTGGATTCTCAACATCATACTGGGCATCATTTTGTTTGTGGCACCTTGGTACTCGGTTATGTGGATGACGGACGCACCCGCCTGGAACACCTGGATTTTTAGCGCGATCATCATCGGCATATCACTCTATGAAGTAGTCACGGGCGGACGAGCCTTAGCAGGCATTCTCAATGTACTGGTTGGTATCTGGCTTTTTATCGCGCCCTGGCTTCTTGGCTATGGCTATATGAACGGCATCGCGTGGAGCAATTGGGCCGCTGGCGTCCTGGTGAGTGCGGTCACCTTATGGGCACTCTGGCAGATCAAGGTAGTAACAGGACGTATTCTATAATACCGCTTATGTATCTTTTGTAAGAGGTGTAACGCTAAATTGCCCTTCACCAGTAATGCGCGTGATAAAGAGTGTGTTAAACCCTTCGGCATAGGTGGGGGGCTGCAATTTTTTTGCCGTGGTATAAATCGCCACGTCAGGGACACGCGCACTACCTTGACGCTGGCGATTACGCTTCAGGCTCTCACTGACAGACGACTCGAAATAATAACCAATAATGGTTGCACCGTAGCCTTGTCCCAGGTGAATAAGTGGCTGACGGTCTTCCGGCGTGGGATTCGTATTGTCAACGACGACCGAACGGCCAGCGGCAAGGGCCTCCTCGAGCAATTGCAATTGCCTGCGCTGCGGTTGCCTGTTATTGCGCAAGAGATCTTTACTCACCAATACATGCGTCTGCGCGAAGTGTGTGCGGAAAAAGGTACTTTTACCAGCCCCTTGCAGGCCTACAAAAAGAAGCAGTTCCATATTATACAGTATGCCATATCCCGTAGTGACCGATGGATCATTTTCTACGCATCCTATGCGCCACCCTGAGGGAAACGTGCATGGTTGGCGCATGGGTGAGCGGTAGAAACGATCCATCAGTCTCACATTGTTATACGACAATGAATTTAGAGACCAGTTAACAAGGCGCGTGCGATGACCAACCGCTGAATTTGATTGGTTCCCTCGTAAATCTGTGTGATCTTGGCATCACGCATCATGCGCTCGGCGGGATATTCAGTGATATAGCCATAGCCGCCAAGGATCTGAATGGCATCATTGGTGACTTCCATCGCAATATCCGAAGCATACATCTTTGCCATTGACGAATATTTGCTAAACTGCTTCTCGCCGCGATCAATCAACTCTGCCACATTGTAGACCAGCAGGCGCGCCGCCTCTATCTTGGTCGCCATGTCAGCCAGCATGAACTGAATGCCCTGATTCTCGGCAATTGGCTTGTTAAACTGCACACGCAGTTTCGCGTACTCGACAGCGAGGTCCAACGCCCCTTGTGCGATGCCGAGAGCCTGCGCCCCAATGCCGGGACGAGTGCGGTCTAAGGTCATCATCGCAATTTTGAAGCCATCACCCTCGCGCCCTAGCAGGTTTTCAGCAGGGACCTCGCAATCGGTGAAGATCAGTTCAGCGGTCTGCGACCCCTTGATGCCCATTTTACCCTCGATCCGCCCAACCGAGAAACCGGGATAGTCCTTCTCGACAATAAAGGCACTGATGCCGCGTGTGCCCTTCTCACGATCAGTAATCGCCATAACGGAGTTGACCTGAGCCAGTCCGCCATTGGTGATAAAGCGTTTAGAACCATTCAAGACGTAGACATCGCCCTTGCGCACTGCGGTTGTCTGCATTGCCGCCGCATCCGAGCCGGAGCTAGATTCGGTCAGGCCATAGGCCGAAAGCCATTCACCGCTTGCCAGTTTGGGGAGATATTTGCGTTTCTGCGCCTCGTTACCCGCCAGCAAGATAGGCATTGCCCCAAGTTGCTGCACGGCGAGGATCAGGCCCGTAGTGGCACAGCAGCGCGATAGCTCTTCAATGGCAGCAACGACAGCCTGCTCACTCGCGCCAATGCCGCCATATTCGCTGGGGAAAGGCATCGCCAGAATATCCTGTTGCGCCAACAATTCTTTCATATCCCAGGGGTACTCTCCACTGTGGTCTATCTCGGCAGCACGCGGCTTGACGCGCTCTTGTGCCAGCTCGCGTATGGCGTCAATCAATGCAAGTTCTTCTTCAGAGACGTGTAGCACAGCCATATTGATACTCCTTTGTAGTGCATATCACGACAATTACCTCAAGATAGACTATAGCACAACAAGAACAGGTGAGACAGTAGCGGAATAATAGCCCGTCACGGCGTGTTATGGCTATATGAATGGCATATGTTTCTTTCTCTATTCATTTGTTGATCTCAATCTTTGGTTCCTATGGTTTGCCGAACGGGTGCATGCAGTATTTATGAATACAATGAACGTTTGGTCTTCTCATTCGCCTATGAAAAAAATGAAACATATTCCGTTCTTAAAACCCACTAGCCAAAAGACAATCTACATGATATAATTAGCAAAGAATTAAGAGGAAACCTTTTAACGAAAGTGGGTATCGCCCACTTTTCTGTTTGCCAGGGACATTTTCTTTTGCACTCGAAAAACTGATAGAGGTTCTACCAGGCGTCAGCGGGAGGAGTACGGCTTATGAGAAGCGAATTTCAGACTGCAATCGCACAACTAATCGCCGAAAAGGGTTTACCCCGCGAAGTAGTCATGGAAACGGTGGCAAACGCCTTATTAGCGGCATACCGCAGAAGTTTCGGCGGAGGCGAAAATATTCGCATCGATGTCGATAAAAACGGCGAGGTTCATGCATGGGCATTAAAGCGCGTGGTAGCCCAGGTGACGAATGGCACTGAAGAGATATCCCTGGCAGAAGCCCAACGCCAAGAGCCAAAGGCAGCACTTGGTCAATCTATTGATGTTGAGGTTGACTCTACATCTATCTTCTCGCGCATCCCAACGCAGACAGCCAAACAAGTGATTCTCCAGCGTATCCGCGAAGCCGAGCATGAACACCTTTATGAACAGATCAAGGGTTGGGTAGGAGAGATTCGCCTCGGTACACTCACGCGACGCGACCCTACACGCGGTTGGTCTCTTGACTTCGATTTGGATATGGTGGATAAACTTGAGGGCTTAATGCCACTCAGCGAAGAGGTTCCCACCGAACGTTATCGCGTCGGACAACGCCTGCGCGTCTATGTATATGATGTGCGGCGCACGGGGCGCATGCTACAGATCCTCGTCTCTCGCACGCATCGTGATCTGGTACGGCGTCTCTTTGAGTCAGAGGTACCAGAGATTTACGAGGGTACAGTCGAGATCAAGGCCATTGCACGTGAACCGGGGAGCCGCTCGAAAGTGGCAGTGGTTGCGCGTCAAGAGGGTCTGGACCCCATTGGTTCGTGTGTTGGAGTACGTGGCTCTCGCATCAATAACATTGTGCATGAGTTGAACGACGAGAAGATTGACATCATTCAGTGGAGTCCCGACCAGGCAATTTTCGTTGCGAATGCGCTCAGCCCGGTCAAACCACTGCGCGTGGAGCTACGCGAATCTGACCACACCGCCCTTGTCACAGTGGCAGAGCGGCAACTTTCGCTCGCGATTGGCAAGGATGGACAAAACGCGCGCCTCGCGGCTAAGCTGACAGGATGGCGCGTTGATGTCACCCGCCCCGTTGAGGGAGAGAATTACGAGGAACCTGTGGCTGTCGAACCGGTGGCAACCTCGTATACCCCTGCACGGCGTAACGAACGTTCAGCGGGACGTGGAGATTCCGGTTCACGGCATAGAGATTCTGGCTCACGGCGCGGCGGTGGAAATGCACAGCGCAATAACGGACGCCACAATGCGTCCTATGGGTATGAAAGGGAGTAGGGGCAATGGCGAAGGCAACAAATAAGCAACCCAAAAAAGTAAAACATATTCCTTTACGTACCTGTGTTGCCTGTCATGAAACAAAGCCCAAACGCGAGCTATTGCGTGTTGTGCGTACACCTGATAGTCACATAGTGCTCGATGCAACAGGCAAGAAATCTGGGCGCGGGGCCTATCTCTGTGCGCGTCTCTCGTGTTGGGAGATCGCACTCAAGAAGCATCGTCTGGAACAGGAGTTTGAGACAACGCTTTCGGAAGAGGACCGTGCGAACTTAGAGGCTTTTGTTGCCACACTGCCTAAAGATGAGCCGCTCGCCGCGACCACTTCAGCATCTGTGACAGGCATGCCAACAGCAGAAAAAGGTGCGCCCAAAACGCGCGTAGCACGATAGTTATGCGCAGGTCAAACCCTTTGCTGCCGCTGTTACCTGAGATGGACGGAAGTACAATCGTATGGGCTTTCAGTTGCCAAGACCAGTTAACTAGGCTATACTACAACAACGTTGTTCATTATTCTTACCCTGCAAAGGGTGAGAAATTATTCATAATAGATGATAGTATGCGTCATTATATCTCTACTCTGAACAGAGGCACAGCCCCCCGTCTACAGGGCAGTTATAGCAAGCGAATGTTTGCGGAGCGATCGCTATGATTAAATGAACCATAGCTACTACGCCTGAGCGCGCAGACTGAAACATGCCTGGTACTGCACCAACGAGGGTCTGTCTCCCACTCATCTGAGAGGGCGGCAGACCTTTGTTATGGCTGTGAAGAGAGATTTCCGTCGCCACGTGTGGCGCATCATTGATAGGAAGGGAGTCTTCTTCATGAGAGACACATCTGAATTTCCAGATGCCATTGAGCAGGCAAAAACGAATCCCGTAAAGCCAAAACAACCCGCCCGCTCAGCGCGGCCAGAAAATGCCACACCAGGCACCCATGAACAGGACAGAACGCAGCAGCAACGCCGTCGTCCACCCAATATGCAAGGAAACAACGGGGGTGGGCCACGTACAGAACAAGCGACTCCCTCCACGCCAGAACGTCCCGCTCATCAGGCAGGAGTATCCCAGGCACGACAGGGAGTTCCCAATAACGGCCCACGTCCCCCTCACACAGGCCCACGTCCGGGTGGGAATGGTAATGCCCCTTATCAGCAACGCAGTGGTGGTGGCAATGGCGGTTTCGCCCCTGCCAATCGCCCTATGAACCGGAGCGGGAACAACGCACCCATTCATCGTCAAGGGGGGACAGGCAATCCCGCAGGACACGTTGGTGGTCCTGCAACATCGCCAACACCAACGACTACTAACGGTAATGGGTATGGGAATAGATCCGCGACCGTCACACGGCACGCGCCACGTCCAGCGAATCCCGCAACAGGAGCGACGCATAGTCCGGCACGTCCGGCAGGCGGCACGCATTCTGGACCTTCGCGACCAGCGGCACGCCCCGCACCCGCGCAACGTTCTGCACCAGAGCGACGTGCGCCCGTTGTAAAGGAGAAGCCAACTGGCCCAGTTTCGCTTCCCCCACAAATTATTGTCAAAGATTTAGCCGACATCTTGCAGGCTACACCCAACGAGGTCATTAAATACCTCATCAAGCATGGCACGTTTGCCAGTATTAATCAGGTTGTAGATTACGAACAGGCCGCCCAGGTCGCGCAAGATATGGGCTTCGAGCCGACCCAGAGTGCCATTGGGCAGGCAGCGGCAGGCGAACGGCTCTCCGCTAACGAAGAGATGATTGCGGGACGCGATGAAAACACGATTGTGATCCCTCCCGTTGTGACCATCATGGGTCACGTTGATCATGGCAAAACTTCGCTACTCGACACCATTCGCAAAACAAAAGTTGCCGCTGGTGAGGCAGGTGGTATCACACAGCATATTGGTGCGTATCAGGTCGAAATTCACGGCAAGAAGATTACGTTCCTGGATACTCCTGGTCACGAAGCCTTCACCGCCATGCGCGCGCGTGGAGCGCAGGTCACGCATATCGCGATTATCGTGGTTGCTGCAGATGACGGTGTAATGCCGCAGACGCGCGAGGCCATTTCGCACGCGCAGGCCGCGAAAGTTCCCATTATTATTGCCATTAATAAAATTGATAAAGAGAATGCCAATCCTGATTATGTCAAGCAGCAATTAGCCGAAATGGGTGTTGTGATTGAAGAATATGGTGGTGAAGTTGTCTGTGTGCCAGTGTCCGCACGTAAAGGTCTAGGCATTGATGAACTCTTAGAGATGATCTTGTTGGTAGCAGAGGTACAGGATATTCGTGCTAATCCCAATCGGCCCGCTGTCGGCGCGATTATTGAGGCACGCCTGGAGAAGAGCACGGGGCCAATGGCAACTGTGTTGGTACAGCAGGGCACGCTCAAAATGGGTGATAACTTCGTTGTCGGCTCTATCGCAGGCAAAGTGCGCGCCATGTTCAATGACCGTGGCAAGCGCATCCAGAAGGCCCCACCCAGCACGCCAGTCAGCATTATTGGCCTACCAGAAGTGCCGCAGGCAGGTGACCGCCTGGAGGTTGAGGGGGATGAGCGCACGGCCAAGCAACGTGCGACGCAAGAGGCTGAGAAACGTCGGCAAGAAAGTATGCCACTCGGTCAGGTCAGCCTGGATAACCTCTATATGCAGATGCAAGAGGGCAAGGTCAAAGAACTTAACCTCGTTCTCAAATGCGATGTGCAGGGATCAGCGGAGGCTCTCAAAAGCTCACTTTCCAAGATCAGTGAAGGCAACAATACGATCAAAGTACGTCTCATTCACGAAGGTATCGGCAATATCAGCGAGACCGACGTACACCTTGCCGCTGCCTCTGGAGCCATCATTATCGGCTTCCACGTAAAGGCTGATGGTGCGGCACAGCGCGAGGCACAGCGTGAAGGCGTCGATATTCGCTACTATGATGTCATCTACAAGCTCACTGACGATATCGAAGCGGCCCTGGCGGGTATGTTGGAGCCAACCTATCGTGAGGTGATTGATGGACATGCCGAGATTGTGCAGACATTTAAGGCTGGCAAAAACCTCGTCATCGCAGGGTGTCGTGTCACTGATGGCAAAATGGTACGCTCCTCGCAAATTCGAATTATGCGCAAAAATGTGAAGGTATTCGAGGGCAAAATTGGCTCATTGCGACGTGGCAAGGATGATGTCCGCGAGGTACAAAGCGGCTACGAGTGCGGTATCGTCGTCGAAGAATTTAACGAGTTTGAGGTCGGCGACATTTTTGAAGCTTATTCACAAGAGCGCGTCAAACCTGGAATGTAGAGAGGTGAGTGAATGGCAAATCCACATCGACAAGAAAAATTGGGCGAACTCATCGCAGCAGAAATCAGTGAACTGTTGCGCACCCGTGTCAAAGATCCCCGTGTTGGCTTTGCCAGCATCACGCATGTCGAGGTCAGCGGCGACCTGCGCCATGCGAAGGTCTTTGTCAGTGTAATGGGAACGCCAGAAGAGCAAGCAGGAACCATGCGTGCCCTCAAGCATGCCGCTGGTTTTTTACGGCACGAACTGGCAAGCCGCATTGTCCTGCGCTACATGCCAGAGATCATCTTTAAGCTCGATACCTCCATTGAAGAGGGAGCGCGTATCCTCGCGCTTATCCAGCAGGTCGAAGAAGAAGAGCGTCTCCAGACACAGACGCCCAATGTGGAATAAGAGAAGTAGTATCGGCATGAGAGAGGCACACACGTCATCGTCAGCTCTTGCAGCACCATCGCTGCAAGGGCACCTTCATCCGACACTTGTACAACAGGCAATGAGCCTGATTGAGCAAGCCCAGCGCATCGCCTTACTTGCGCATGAGCATCCCGACGGGGATTGTCTCGGCTCCGCGCTGGGCTTTGCCCATATTTTACGACATATGGGCAAGGTTTGTATCCCTGTCTGCGCGGACCCTGCCCCTGATACCTTTAGCTTTATGCCTGGACTGGACAGCTTGCAGCACACCCTGGGTGACGAACAATTTGACCTCGTTATCGCCCTGGATGCTGGCGAACTGACACGCTTCGGAGCCGTCTATGAGCAGCACAAAGATTTCTTGCAGCGCGTCCCCAAGCTCAATATTGATCATCATATCAGTAGCGCGGGGTGCGGCGAGGTCAATATCATTGAACCAACGGCAGCCGCGACAGGGGAACTATTGGTTCTATTCCAACAACAGGCAGGATTGCCACTACCACAAGAAGCGGCCATGTGTTTGTTGACAGGAATTATTACCGACACATCCTCATTTCAATTCACGAACACGACGCCGCGCACCATGGAAGCGGCAGCAGTCTTGTTGCGCGCTGGAGCCATTCCTGAAGTGATCGTGCGTCCCATCTATCGCTCGCGCCCACTGCCCCAGGTTCGTCTCAGAGCACTCGTCACCACTCAGGCTCAGACAGCTTGCGCTGGACGCCTGATCTGGTCCTACGCGACGGACGAGACGCTGGCGGCGTGCGGAGCCAATGCGACAATGGATGACAACATGTCGGGAACATTGCGCGACATCGAGGGTGTGCAGATCGCTGCCTTCTTCAAAAGCTACGGCAATCCGCACGAGACGCGCCTGAGCTTGCGTTGTATGGAACCATATAACGCGGCAGAGATTTGCCTTGCATTGGGCGGCGGCGGACATGCACGCGCGGCAGGAGCAACGCTTAACATGCCTATCCAGGAGGCAATGAGCCATGTCGTTGCCACACTGCAACACGCCATTGAACAGCACGATAGCGAGGCATAGCAGGATTTCTATGGATGGGATTCTTGTCATCAATAAAGCAACAGGCATGACCTCGCACGATGTGGTGGCACGGGTGCGCAAGGTGCTCAAACAGCGGCGGGTCGGGCACGCAGGAACGCTCGACCCCGCCGCCAGTGGCGTTTTGCCCATCTGTGTGGGACAGGCCACACGCGTCGCTGAATATCTCAGTGAGAGCGGTAAAGCCTACGAAGCCGTCATCACCTTTGGCATCGTCACCGATACCTACGATGCCGAGGGCAGCATCACACGGACCAGTGACACCAGCGCACTCACAATAGAGCAGATTAGCGCCGTTCTGCCACATTTTATCGGGCCACAGCAGCAGATGCCGCCACGCTATTCCGCAATCAAAATTCAGGGGCAACCCGCCTATAAACGCATGCGCGCCGGTGAAGAGGTTATTGTAGAGCCACGGGCCATCACCATTAGCCATTTGCGCGTGCTGGACTGGCACACCCCACATCTCACACTGGCAGTCGAATGCAGCAAAGGCACCTATATCCGCTCGCTGGCTTACGACTTGGGTGAGGCGTTAAGCTGTGGCGCATACCTTTCAGCGCTGGTACGCACGCGCAGCGGACCTTTCACGCTCGCGGACAGTATTACATTAGAGCAACTGGCAGCGGAACAAGAGACGAACACACTGACACATGGTCTCTTCTCAGCCGATGCCGCTCTGCGCGATTATCCCGCTCTCGTGCTTGACGAAGCCACTACTGCGCGCGTGTTACATGGCAATGCCTTTCACATTACCGCGTCTCCGCTCCCATCATCCACATTGGCACGTGTTTATAACCATGAACAGCGTCTCATCGCGATTGCCGCCTGGGACGAGCAGCAGAAGCTCTGGCAGCCACACAAGGTTTTTAGCGAATAAAACACCTTGTCGCAGATACCCGTTAACCAGTACTATTGCGACTGTCTTGTAGCTGTGGTAGTATACAGAGAAGAAATGAAGGAAGCAAAGGAACACGGCCAACATACGTTGAGTATGTTTGACACACGGGCAGACTCAACATGGATGGCCTTCCGATAGACTATGCACTACACAACAACGCTAACACCAGATGAACCCATCGTTGTGACAATCGGCAATTTTGACGGCATCCATCGCGGACATCAACGTCTCATGCACGAGTTGCGTGTCATGGCTGCGGAATTGCATAGTATGCCCGTGCTGGTGACATTTACGCCACACACCCTACAAGTCGTGCGTCCAGATATGTATATCTACTATCTGACAACATTAGAAGAAAAACTCGCGCTGACCGAGCAGTATGGTGGAATTTCAAATACTATTGTAATCGAATTCACGCCAGAGGTTGCAGCGATGAGTGCGACTGAATTTATGAATACCTTGCGCACGAATTTCACGTTGAGGGGACTGGTTGTCGGCGAAAACTTCAGTCTTGGCCGCAATCGGATGGGCGATATCACGTTCCTACGAGAATATGGACAAGCGCATGGGATTGCTGTACGAGCGGTTCCATTGGAAGAGAAGGCACTGGCACGCATTAGTAGCACGCGCATTCGCACACTGGTAAACGAAGGTGAAGTCACGGAAGCCAACGCCCTGCTGGGCCATACCGTGCGGCTCGGTGGCATTGTGCGTCACGGCGATGAGCGGGGCCGACTCCTGGGCTTCCCTACAGCCAACCTACATCCTGATGCGCACCGCCTCTTGCCCGCCAATGGCGTCTATGCAGTGCGCGTCCACGTGCAAGATACAGAGAAAAGTGACAGCGGTACAGCTTCCACCGTCTATAATGGTGTAGCGAATGTTGGCGTCCGTCCAACGTTTAATGGTAAAGAACGGCTTGTCGAGGTGCATCTCCTTGATGTGCAACTTAATCTCTATGATGCGTATCTGGTTGTAGAATTTATCAAGCGTCTACGCAATGAACAACGCTTCTCCGGCATTGAGACGTTGAAGGCGCAGATCGCTGCTGACGCGGAACAGGCTCGTCAGCTACTCCAGAGCTATAGTACGTCGAACTATAGTCAGTAATTTGAGGAGAGTGAGCCATTGAAAGCTCGCCCAAATCCAATTTCTAAAATCGAATCATTTATGCAGTTCCTCTTTGAAGACTTCTGGGAACGGTTTTTCCCGTCTCCTTTGGAGCCTGCCGAACTGGAACAAAAACTAGAACGCTTTATGGAGAGCCAGAGGTCTCTGCTCGGTGATGGGCGTTTTAGCGTGCCCTACATCTATGACATTTACCTGAATATAAAAGATCATCAACAACTGATGTCCAATCAGGCGACGCTCATCAAAGGGTGGCAAACACGTCTCATAGATTATGCCAAACACCGACAATACGTAATGCGTGAAGTACCTGTTTTACGCCTGCATGGAGATAGTTCGCTTGGTGTTGGCAAAGTGCGCTTTGAGGTGGTTATAGAAGATGGACAGAACGGCGAAGGGGGCAATACACAACAACTCGATCCGTCCCAACTTGCCGCGCTGATGGCACGCTACCCAACACCCCAAAGTGGCTCTGCACCCGCACCATCTACACCAACGGCGGCATCCACAAACCAGAGCTACACAATGCCGCCAACAGCGGCTAACACTGGCAATCTGGGAGCATCAACGCCGCCCATGCCTCCGGCACGCTTACTGATTCGCTTGCCACATACAAATCCGCAGACATATATAATCGCCAAGCCAGTGATTGGCATTGGTCGCCAGCTTGATAATGATATTATTGTCGAAGATAAGCGTGTCTCTCGCTATCATGCTCAAATCAAATATCAATCCGATGGACAATTTGCGCTGTTTGACCTTGGCAGTACAAACGGCATTACGATCAATTCTGTGCCTAATATGCGCCACCATGTCTTACGCAATGGTGACCACTTCACCATCGGCAGCTATGATTTTCAATTTGAAAGGAAGTGAGATCACTGCCCTATGCTTCCAATAGATGTTTTTCTACTTGTTCTACGGCTCTTATTCATTGTCTTGATCTACCTCTTCCTGGCACAGGTGGTTGCTACCATCTCGCGTGACTTGAAGCGCAATAGGGACGAGGGACCAGCACCAACAACGCTGGGTCATCTGGTTCTCATAGGCAGTGGCCCTAACAATCTTGCCCCAGGGACTAGCTTTACACTAGAGCCACGAACCACCATAGGCCGCGGCCCAACCAATACAATCCGCATTGATGATAAAACCATTTCATCTGAGCACGCGCAACTTCAATACCATAATGGACTATGGTATGTGAAGGATGTCGGTAGTTCCAATGGGACATTTGTCAATGATCAACCAGCTTACAGTCCTCTCCCAGCAAAAACTGGGGACGTTATCCGTATAGGTTATGTGCGCTTTCAACTCAAACCGTAGACAGATAGCTAGAGAAGAGGAATCTATATGGAAAGTATGATAAACCGCTCCCCTCAAAAGAGAGCGCATTATCGTTGGAATGAATTGGGACTGCTCATTATCCCTTTTCTCATTCTGCTTCTTGAGATGACCCAACTCGTGATTGTCTCAAATGCTGACCCCGGCGCGGCCCTGACAGTGAAGAACCTGCCCAGAGTACAAGAGCTGATCCCTGCTCTCGGCCTGATTGTGGCCCTGTTTGGCGTCAACGTCTTTATGAGCATCTTCTTTCGCAAAGCCGACCAGATGCTGTTACCGCTCGTAGGCTTACTGAGCGGCATCGGCGTGATTATGGCAACACGTCTTGGCCCTGATATTGGCGTAGCTTCTCTTGGCTCACGCCAGTTACTTTGGGTATTGATCGGTCTGGTCATCTGTATCGGTACGATCAGCATCCTACGCAATATTGAAATATTAGCCCGCTATAAATACTTCGTCGCCCTTGTGGGCATTGTGCTGGTCGGCGTCACACTGGCTCGTAGTTTGCGCGCAAATCTCAATAGCCCTACACATGACCAGCTTAATATCGGCCCGTTCGCCTTTCAGCCATCAGAACTGCTTAAAATCTGTATTGTGATCTTCTTCGCCGCCTTTCTGAGCGAAAATCTCTTTATGGTTTCCAAAGGTAGTTTCCGCATCGAGTGGTCTATCGGCAACGTTCATATCAATCTGCGTCTTCCTCCTCTGCGGCAATTGATCCCGCTTGCACTCATGCTCGGTATGGCTCTCATCATCTTCCTGGGCGTGCGCGAACTGGGTCTTGCCCTGCTCATCTACGGCATTTTCATGGTCATGCTCTACCTGGGTAGCGGCCGGTTGTCCTATGTGGCAGTAAGTTTCGCGCTCTTCTTTGTCTTCGGCTTGATCGGTTATTTCCTTCTGGGCTACGTCAGACAACGTTTTGCCGTGGTGGGTATTAACGTGGTCCAGTGGAATACAGCCAGCGATACGATGTATCAGCAGCAAGGAGGCGCGTTCCAGGTTGTCCAGGGGTTGATCGCGCTCTCCAGCGGCGGCATTATTGGTTCAGGTTTAGGATTGGGTGCCCCCGGTTCCATTCCTGTTGCGCAGTCAGACATGATCTTTACAGCACTGGGTGAGGAGTTCGGGCTGGCGGGTCTCTTTGCTATTCTCGCTATCTACCTGCTTATCATCTATCGCGGCTATCGCATCGCGATGGATGCCACAAACACCTTCAATCAGTTGCTCGCGGCTGGCCTGACCTCCATCTTCGCCATTCAGACGCTGATTATCGCGGCTGGCAACATGAAACTCTTGCCCCTAACAGGTCTTCCATTGCCCTTCTTGAGCTACGGTGGTAGTTCAATTCTCGCGAATTATGCGATCATTGGTATTCTCTTACGCATCTCATACAACACGGCACGCGAACGTGAACACTCAGTTTAAAAAACAGGATAGGATAATCTTCCAGGTTGTCCTATCCATGTTGAAGAAATATGATGATGCATGCTATACTGCCAGCAGGAAATAATCTGTATAGAGCGTAGGACAGCAATATAACAGGAAGCATATGGGTCAATACAGGCAGTGGTTACACCATCGAGAGCTTGATCGTACCTTACGTGCTCAACTGAACGAGCTAGCAAACGAGCTTGAGCAGCTGAGCGCGCGTGCAATTTCTTCTCAGCCAATACAAGCGCAGGCTTTGCTGGAGAATACCATTGTCATGGCTCTTGCTATGTATCAAGCAGAAACAGGTATAGCAGCCACGACCACTCCTACAGCGGAGCAAGAAGCCACATTTTCAGAGAGTATCTCCTCCGCTTTACAAGCATGGAGCAATTTATCTACCGATGCGGTACCATTGGCAACTGCAATGGACATTCCACAAACGCCTGTTCCCCACCACGACCTCACGCTCCTTCCCGATGATATGGCAATGTTTCTTGATGAGCATAGCACGACGCAGCCACGCATTGCGACCCCCTGGTGGTTACGCAATATCCTGGCAAGTTCCAACACAGAGTTGGGGTCGGGTCTCATTAATCAGCACAACATCGGGACAAATCGCCTCATACAACGCTGGGTCGCGCGTTGGGGACAGCAAATTGAGCCAACGGTGACACAGGAGTCACCAACGCCTGAAGATGTAGAGAGAGAATTACAACAATGAGTAATCGTGATCTATTATCTGACGCCTACGATACCTCACTCTCCAGCATCTTTGCCCAACTGACCCCCGATACCGTAGAACAATTTTATCAGGGCTACCAGCAATGGCGACACCAGCAGCAGATTATCGGACTGCAAACGCGCATGCGTGCCTTGAAGATGCAGATACAGGAGAATGAGGCAAAGACGCGCTGCCTTCAACCATCGCCTATTGCCCTGGCTACGCTGGCACGCCTGCAATCCTATGGCGTCACAGACCTGGACCTGCTAGATCGCATGTTAGAACGCGGCGATGAATGGCTCGACAATACCATGCAATTACTCGAACAGTGCGAACGGATGGACATTATCCGCGACGACTACACGCACTGGTGCATTCATGCCCTGGAAGACGCCTACGACTGGATAGCTTCCATTGGTGAGGAAGAGACACAAACACAGCAAGAACCAATGAGTAGCGGCACGAGCGCGACAACGCAAGGAAGCGTGCCGCACACATTAGAGCAAACACTAGAGATAGTAGAGGAGACCGAGAGCGTGACTGAAGAACAATTTTTGCAAAAATTGATGAGTGAGGCAGATGAGGAAACGGTGAAAATGCCCGCTATCCGCTCACAGCGTAAACCTGTTGCGAGCGATACGCCTGCCCCAGCCATCACAACCGCCGCATCGCATATAAGCACCGTAGCTCGTGCAATTCCCATCCCAGGACTGCTCTCTTACCCTATTGATCTCTCATCTCTTGCCACTCCTGAAATACCCTCACCCCCTCTGGAAGCAGTTCACACGCCTGCCTCTATAGTACCGTCCAATCCAATCCCCATTCCAGGACTGCTCTCCTACCCTATTGATCTCTCGCCTCTGCTTCCCACTCCTGAAACACGCGTATTTCCTGTCGAAACAGCGCAGGAAACGCCCGGGACGCCATCGTCTATAGAGAGCGATGTTTCGCTACTATCTACGCCTTCCGCGACGCCGCCTCTCAGTCCAGAAGTCAAGCTTCCGCTAGCAATAGAGCAGGGGACGCCATCTCTACAAGAAGCATTACCTGCCGAAACCCCACAGATATACACAGAAACGCGGCATATATCCTCTGCCATACAGGATAACAAGCCCCAGATGCAACAGGTAGCACCACGTAAACGCGGCTTTTTGAGCAAATTTCTCGCGTCTCTCTGGTCTGATTAAGCAGGTCCTCTCTGACGATGACAAAGAAAATGTATTTGGCTATATGAATAACAGAACCTAGAGTGACAGATCAAGCATCGATTATGCTCTATTTTCATCAATAGATACAAACATATTCTTTCTATCTTTCTGGCAAATTGACGCCGCGCATGAATGGGGCTATACTGGTGTTGTGTTTGATGGAGGAAAACGTGTTATTTGCAGACTACGAAAAAGAACATCCTGTACATAGCCCGGTACGTGCCCAATATCTACAGATTAAGCGTCAATATCCTGATGCCATCCTCTTTTTTCGCATGGGTGACTTCTACGAGATGTTTGACGATGACGCGGAAATCGTGGCACGCGAATTAGAGATTGCCCTGACACGGCGCGACTTTGGACGTGGCGAGAAATCACCAATGGCTGGCGTGCCCCATCATGCCGCCGACGGTTATATCGCGCGTCTGGTCAACAAGGGCTATCGCGTTGCCGTCTGCGAACAGACTAGCGATCCCGCGCTCTCAAAAGGATTGGTTGATCGCGAGGTGGTGCGCGTCGTTACTCCCGGCACAATCATCGACCCGACGATGCTTGCCGCCAAACGCAACAATTTTCTCGCGGGTGTAGTCGTGGGGCGTGACGCCGTCGGCATTGCCTATATCGATATCACAACTGGCGAGTTTGCCGTCACGCAGTTTAGCACGCCGGAACCCGAATTGGCCCTACAACAGGAGATCGCGCGCGTTGGCCCCGCCGAGGTCATTATCGAAGCTCACTATCAGCGACTCGGCAACCGCAAGAAACGCTGGCTGGCGACCGTGATGAGCGAAAAACAAGTAACGAAGGTAGGCAGCAACGGCAATGCCAATGCCGACATTCCCGAAGTGGAAGACGAGGATGAGGATGACACCGCCCCGCTGACAAAACTGCTGACCGGACTGGCAGGCCACGTCACGCCTTATGATGCGCGCTATTTCTCAGAAGATGACGCGCGCCATCGTCTCCTAAAACAGTTCGATGTCACTTCACTAGAAGGCTTTGGCTGCGCACACTTGCCGCTTGCCATTCGCGCCGCTGGGGCCGTGCTCGCGTATGTACAGGAGACGCAAAAAGGCCTTTTAGAGCATCTGACCTCGCTGGAAACCTATTCTACGACGGGTTTCATGACGCTTGACCCACATACACGACGTAACCTCGAACTATTCGAGAGCGGACGCAGCGGTTCCTCCAAAGGCTCGCTCCTCTGGGTCCTTGATCGCACGCGCTCACCAATGGGTGGGCGTCTCATGCGCCGTTGGATTGGACAGCCACTTCTCGACCTCGCGCAACTGCAACAGCGACAGGCGATTATCAGCGAACTGCTCACCGACACCCTCTTGCAAGCGCGTCTAGGAGAAGCATTGAAAAAGGCTGGCGATGTAGAACGGCTTATCAACCGCGTGCGCCAGCGTATCGCCACGCCACGCGATCTGGTTGCGCTGGCAAACGGCTTGCGCTCCGCCGCTGATATTCGTTCCAGTCTGGTAGCTGATACGGCAACACCCATGCCCGCCTTGACAGACCTACTCCAACGTCTTGCCGATAACGATGATATCGTTGCCTTGATTGAACGCGCTATCGTCGAAGAGCCACCAGTAAGTAGCAACGAAGGTGGTATTATTCGCCCTGGGTTCAATAGCGAACTCGACCAGACCAGACAAGCATCACAGAATGGCAAGCAATGGCTTTCAGACCTGGAACAGCGTGAGCGCAAACGCACGGGTATCAATACGCTCAAAGTGGGCTTCAATAAAGCCTATGGCTACTATATCGAGGTCTCCAATATCAACATCAATCGCGTGCCAGCGGACTATATGCGCCGCCAGACGCTTACGAACTGCGAACGCTACATTACGCCCGATCTCAAAGAATATGAGACGCTCATTCTTAACGCGCAAGACCGTATAAACAAAATGGAGGGCGAATTTTTTATCCAGCTCCGCACGGATATCGCCACCCATGCCTACGAGCGGATTCTTGATACTGCCCACGTCCTCGCGCAGATTGATGTCTACCTGAGTCTGGCCGAGATTGCGGCACGCAATAACTATTGTCGTCCGCAACTCAACGAGAGCGATACCATTCATATTGTTGCTGGTCGCCACCCCGTCGTGGAGCAGGCGCAGACTGATAATCCGTTTATCGCCAATGATACCAACCTCTCCTATCAAGAGGCACAGATCACCATTATCACGGGTCCCAACATGGCGGGCAAATCTACCTATTTACGTCAGGTCGCGCTTATCACGCTGATGGCGCAAATAGGAAGCTATGTGCCAGCCGAAGCCGCCACCATCGGTCTGGTTGATCGCATCTTCACGCGCATTGGAGCGCAAGATGATCTGGCAACCGGGCAAAGCACTTTTATGGTTGAGATGGTCGAAACCGCCAATATCCTGCACCATGCCACGCCGCGTAGCCTCGTCATTCTCGACGAGATTGGTCGTGGCACCAGCACCTATGACGGTCTTGCCATCGCGCGTGCCATTGTCGAGTATCTCCACAACAATAAACGCTGTGGAGCGCGCACCTTGTTCGCTACCCATTATCATGAATTGGTCGAGGTTGCAAAGATGCTTCCACGCATTCGTTGTATGAATGTAGCTGTTACTGAAGAGGCGGGTAAAATCGTCTTCTTGCGCAAGATTGTCCCCGGCGGAGCAGACCGCAGTTATGGCGTCCATGTCGCCCAACTCGCGGGTATCCCCCGTCCCGTCATCCATCGCGCGCAAGAAATTTTAGAGGAACTTGAACGGCGCGGAGATGCGAAAGCGCGTCGCAAAGCCATGCGCGACATGGTGATGCCCGCCGCTTTCCAGATGACGCTGTTTGCATCTGAACCGCATCCCTTACTCGAAGAGTTGAAAACGCTGCCAATTGATGAGTTAACGCCGATTGAAGCAATCAGTAAACTCTATGAGTTGCAGCAGAAAGCCAAACGCGAAAGTTGACAGCACGCGGCAATCACCCTATCCACACGACGTGTTTACGTGATATGATGAGGTCGTGAGTTAGTGTACAATGTACAATAAAGCACTGAGATACTTTTGGAGGACACATGACAACACAACAGCAAACGCCCGTTGAAAGCAGCACGCTAGAGCAACTCTGCATCAACACGATTCGCACGCTTTCAATGGATGGCGTCCAGAAGGCAAACTCCGGGCATCCCGGCACGCCAATGGCCCTGGCCCCACTGGCCTACCTGCTCTGGACCAAATACATGCATTACAATCCACGCAACCCGGCATGGCTCAACCGCGACCGCTTTGTGCTCTCGGCAGGCCACGCCTCGATGCTGCAATATAGCATACTCCACTTGACAGGCTATGATCTGCCCCTGGAGCAACTGGAACAGTTCCGCCAGTGGGGTAGTCTTACACCTGGACATCCAGAACACGGACATACCGCAGGCATTGAGACGACGACAGGTCCACTGGGACAGGGCGTTGCCAACGGCGTCGGTATGGCTATCGCGCAGCGTTTCCTCGCCAGCCGCTATAATCGCTCCGGTCACGAGATCTTTGACCACTACATCTATGCGATTGCCAGCGATGGCGACCTGATGGAAGGTGTCGCTTCCGAGGCAGCTTCGCTTGCAGGCTTCCTCAAACTGGGCAAGCTGATCTATTTCTATGACGATAACCACATCACGATTGAGGGCAACACCAGTCTTGCTTTTGGCGAGAATGTGGGTGCGCGTTTTGAAGCCTATGGCTGGCACGTGCAGCATGTCGGCGATATCAACGATCTTGGTGCAGTCTCACAAGCGATTGAGGCCGCACAGGGCGAGAGCGAACGGCCCTCATTGATTATTGTCCGCAGCCATATTGGTTATGGTAGCCCCAATCGTCAGGATAGCGCGAAGGCTCACGGTGAGGCACTGGGTGCGCAAGAAGTCATCTTGACCAAGCGCAATCTCGGCTGGCCTTCCGAAGAGCCATTCTACGAGCCGGAAGAGGCCGTTGCCTACTTCCGTCAAGCTATCGAGCGCGGTGCAGCCCAGGAGCAGGCATGGCAGCAGAAATACGACGCCTATGCCGCTGCTTATCCCGAACTTGCCAAACAGCTTGAGCAGGAGTTGAGCGGTGCCTTGCCGGAAGGCTGGGACCGCGATATCCCCGTCTTTAAGGCGGGTGACGCACTGGCAAGCCGTGCCGCCGCTGGTCAGACGCTCAACGCGATTGCCCCACATCTGCCAAACCTGCTCGGTGGCTCTGCCGATCTGGCACCATCGAACAACACGAACATGAAAGGGCTGGGCGACTTTGGACCGGAAACAGTCGGGCGCAACATGCACTTTGGTATTCGCGAACATGGCATGGGCGGCATCCTCAACGGCATGGCCCTCTATGGTGGGATCATTCCTTTTGGGGCAACGTTCCTGATCTTCTCGGACTACATGCGTCCACCCATTCGCCTCGCCTCGCTGATGGGTCTGAAAACCATCTACGTCTTCACGCATGATAGCATCGGCGTGGGCGAGGATGGTCCAACGCATCAACCAGTCGAGCAGTTGGCAGCCCTGCGCGCTATCCCTGGTCTGACAGTGCTACGCCCCGGCGATGCCAACGAGACGGCGGAAGCATGGCGCGTTGCCATCACGCATAAAGGCCCGGTCGCGCTGGCTCTCACCCGCCAGTCACTTCCCACGCTTGATCGCACGCAGGTAGCCAGCGCGAGCAACGTTGCGAAGGGCGCGTATACCTTGCTCGATAGCGAAGGCACACCCCAGATCATCTTGATTGCCACTGGATCCGAGGTTTCGCTTGCCCTGGATGCCGCGCACACCTTGCGTCAGGAAGGCATAGCCGTTCGTGTAGTAAGTATGCCAAGTCGTGAATTGTTTGAAGAGCAAAGTGCCGAGTATAAAGAGTCCGTCCTGCCTAAGAATGTCCGCGCACGTATCGCTATTGAAGCTGCCTCTCCAATGGGCTGGGAACGCTACGTTGGTTTGGATGGCGACACGGTCACGCTCAATCACTTCGGAGCTTCAGCACCTGCGACAATACTCTTCCAGCAGTTCGGTTTTACCGTTGAAAACATCGTCACAAAGGCTAAAAAACTGATATAACCGTTATCCATGATTGTAGGGCATGTGAGAGAGCAAAGAGCGTTGCGCGATCATGCCCCTACAGAACACAGGAGTGAACAGATCATGAGCAATCCATTACAACAGCTTGCCACCATCGGGCAGAGCGTCTGGTACGATAATATCGACCGCTCCCAACTACAATCTGGGCAGTTCAAACAAATGTTAGATGAAGATGGCATCATGGGCGTCACGGCAAACCCTACCATCTTTGAAAAATCGATTAGCGCGGGTCATGCCTATGATGAGCAGATGACGCAACTGATCCGTGAGGGCAAATCGGTAGGCGATATCTACGAGGCCATTGTTATTCAAGATATTCGCACCGTCGCGGACCTGTTGCGCCCAATCTACGACAGCAGCGAGGGCAAAGATGGCTATGTCAGCCTGGAAGTCTCGCCTGTGCTGGCGAATGACACCGATGGCACAATCGCCGAAGCCCGCCGCTTCTGGCAGATGGTAGAACGCCCCAATCTGATGATTAAGATCCCCGCGACTCCCGCTGGTATCCCCGCGATCAGTGAGGTCATCCGTGAAGGCATCAACGTCAATGTAACCCTCATCTTCTCGATTGAGACATACAAAGATGTTGTTAATGCCTATCTCAATGGCCTTGAAGCGCGCAACGGCGAGGGCAAAGACATCCACCATCTCGCCTCTGTCGCGAGCTTCTTTGTCAGCCGCGTCGATACGTTGGTTGACAAAATGCTTGATGACAAGATCAAGGCCAGCAGCGATGCGGCAGAGCAGCAGCAACTTAAGGCATTGCAAGGTAAAGCGGCTATCGCCAATGCCCGTCTCGTCTATCAGGAGTTCAAACGTCTCTTCAGCACGCCACGCTTCGAGTCGCTTAAACACGTTGGAGCGCATGTGCAACGTCCGCTGTGGGCCAGCACCAGCACTAAGAACCCAGCCTACCGCGACGTTCTCTATGCCGAGGAACTCGTCGGCCCCGACACCGTCGATACCATGCCTTTAGAGACGATTGTCAACTTCCGCGATCATGGACAGGTCCGCTTCAGCATTGAGGATGATCTGGAAGAGGCAAAGGCCGCCCTCGACGCCCTGGAAGCACAGGGCATTCACTATGCCGAGGTTACACAGCAACTTTTGGATGAGGGCGTGCAGAAATTTGCGGACTCGTTCCACAAACTGTTTGAGGGTATCCAGAGCAAGCAGCGCGCGATTAAAACCGAGCAAGTCACGCAGTAGGAATAGAGATATCGTGTCCATCAGGATGATGCGAATTTGACATACAGCGTAAAATGTGGGTGTAGTGGCGAGATAATTCGCCACTACCTCCGTTTCTTTATCGAGCTTACCGATATATCATCCGCGAAGAGGACACAGCAAGCGAACAGTACCAGCGATCTTAAAGCATATCTGTAGCTCCGCAAGGGGCTTATCGTACATAGCATAACATAGAGGAGATTTCTCATGCCTCAGCGCAGTGCAGTCGAGGCTCCCAATCCCTTGCGAGAGGGACTACGCATCAAACAAAGTCCAGAGCCATGCGTGATGGTCATTTTTGGGGCCACCGGGGACTTGACACACCGAAAACTACTACCAGCACTCTATAACCTGGCTCTGGAGCATCCATTGCCAGCCGGTTTTTCCGTTGTAGGGTTTGCCCGCCGCCCATACAATGACGAGCAGTTTCGCCAGCAGGCGCTCGATTCGGTGAATCAGTTTTCGCGGCAGAAGCCAGTTAACCCACAAGTATGGGAGAGTTTTGCCTCTGGCATTCACTACCTGCAATCCAGTTTTGACGATGCCAACGGCTATGAGCGGCTAGGAACGTTGCTCAATACGCTCGATCAGGAGCGCGGCACAAGTGGTAATCGCATTTTCTACCTGTCTACCCCTCCTAGCCAGTACCCTGAAATCATTCAGCACCTCGGCGCGGCCGGTCTCAACCGCAACCGTAAAGGGTGGACACGCATCATCATCGAAAAACCCTTTGGACATGATCTGGCCTCGGCGCGTGAACTCAACCGTCAGGTGGGAAAAGTTTTCCGCGAAGAGCAGGTCTATCGTATTGACCACTATCTCGGCAAAGAAACGGTGCAGAACATTCTGGTCTTCCGCCTTGCCAATGGTATCTTCGAGCCAGTCTGGAACCGTCGTTACGTTGAACACGTGCAGATTACGGTAGCGGAGAATATTGGCCTGGAAGGCCGTAGCGGCTATTACGAGGAGTCGGGTGCCATTCGCGACATGGTGCAGAACCATATGCTCCAGTTACTCACGCTGGTGGCGATGGAGCCACCAATTGCCTTCGATGCCAATTCGGTACGCGACGAGAAAGTGAAAGTCCTGCACGCCCTGCAACCGATTCTTGGGAACGATGTCTTGACCAATACGATCCGCGCACAATACGGGCAGGGTTGGGTTGGTGGACACCAGGTGCCCGGCTACCTGGAAGAGACCGGCGTATCACCCATCTCTACAACCGAAACCTATGTTGCGATGAAGCTACATATAGACAATTGGCGGTGGGCTGGTGTACCATTCTACTTACGAACAGGAAAACGCCTTCCCAAACGTGTGACCGAGATCGCCATTCAATTCAAGATGGCTCCGCTGATGCTATTCAAACGCAGTGGTAGCGATACGCAAAGCCAGGTGGAGTCCAATGTACTGACATTGCGTATTCAACCAGATGAAGGCATCTCGCTCAAATTTGGGGCGAAGGTTCCAGGAACCGATATGCAAATTCGGTCCGTCAATATGGATTTCTTCTATGGCTCTTCCTTTGTGCGTGAACAGCCAGAAGCGTATGAGCGACTCTTGCTCGATTGTATGTTGGGCGACTCTACCCTCTTTACACGCCGTGACGAGGTAGAGGCAGCGTGGACCTTCATTCAGAGCATTCTGGATGAATGGAAAAATGAGTCACGTGACGCACTTCTCAGCTACGAATCTGGCTCTTGGGGACCCCAGGTAGCGGATGAGTTCATCTGGCGAGATGGATATCGCTGGCGGCGTCCCTAACCGAGAAAACCGAGATGAAAAAGAACTGCTGTACAATGAGGTTCTTGTGAACAGTGCCGTTCAATAGTTTAGTTAAGAAGAGGTTCGGGAATGGGCATAACTGAGGATATTGTAAACAATACGGGGCCACGTCTCCCCTGGGCTGGCAAACGGGTGCGTATGGATCAGGTCGAGGATGAGCTTTCCTCACTCTGGCGCATGTCCGCCGATAACGTTCGTATTAGTCGCAATATGAACGTGCGCACCAGTGTACTTAACTTTGTCATCTGCGCGCCAACAACTGAGATTGCGCAGCAGGCCAGTACCATCATTCGTAACCTATCCAGCACACATGTCGCACGAGTCATTCTCCTCATTTTAGATACGACACCACAATCAGCCAATACAGTCTTTACCTGGGTGACGTTGCGCTCCTTTCCCGTAATCTCTGATGTGATGCGCCATAGCTTCGAGCAGATCACAATCCTGGCAAGCGGCTCAGCGGTTCGCGCTACCAGCACCATTATCCATCCCTTACTCAAGCCCGATCTGCCCGTCTATGTCTGGTGGCTCAGCGATCCATCAACTGATCCTGAGACATTCAATCGCATCGCACATTTCAGCAATCGCGTCATCGTCGATTCTGACCGCTTTCATACGCCGGAAGAAAGCGTACGCACGCTCTCTTCACTCGTCTCTTCGCTCTCAACTAGTGCAGTGAGCGATCTCAACTGGGGCCGTATCACCACGTGGCGACAGCTCATGGCACAATTTTTCGATGCTAGCGAGTATAAACCGTACTTTGCGGGGATCGAACATATCGAGATCGAATACGCGATTCCTTCTCCTGATGCTCTCGCTGCCAGTGCAGGCGATGGTACACCGAATACGACGCGCGCTCTTCTCATGGCGGCCTGGCTCAAGACCAGCCTGGGCTGGCAAGTATCAGCTGATGCCTCTACGGATGGCGCATCTCCACGCGGCACATATCACTGGCAGATGCTGCGCACGCCCAGTCCATCAGGCGCACGGAGCACGAGTGGCACAGGACGGACAGGCAAATTGAAAGCTATCCAATACGGCACAATAGATATTCGTCCACGAGTACAACCGGATATGCAGGCAGGTTCTCTCTGCATGACACGCCTGACCAGTAACTATGACGGCAAACAGGCTGTTTTTATGGTGAATCGCGGCGACGACAGAGATCATGTACTGACCTCCGTCGAACTATCGCAAGGGTCTCGCCCTCAGCGCACCGTTAGCCTCGCCGCTACACACGATATCAGCGAGCTACTCCACGACGAATTAGAAATCATGGGACGCGACCATCTCTATGAAGCAACACTCCAGGAGGTTTTCGCGCTCCTTGTTTGAGTTAGACGCAGGAGCAATATTGTATGCAGATTGCAGTGTATCCCAATAGTGACACGCTTAGCCACGAGGCGGCGGCATACGTTGTGCGCGTCGCCCAGGAGGCTATTGTCACTCATGGGCGTTTTACGTTCGCGCTCTCCGGCGGTTCAACGCCGAAAAAATTGTATGCCTTGCTCGCAGAGGAACCGTACTGCTCACAGATTGATTGGGCTTTGGTCGAAATCTTCTGGTCCGACGAGCGATGCGTGCCGCCAGATAGCGAGGATAGCAACTTCTTACTCGCGCAACGCGCCATGCTCAGCAAGATTCCCATTGCCGCGAATCAGATTCATCGCATGCCAGCGGAGAAAGATGACCGCGATGTAGCCTCGCTTGCCTATACACGCGACATGCAGGTCACATTTGGGACTGATGGCGTACCAGCATTTGATCTCATCCAGCTTGGGATGGGGCCAGAGGGCCATACAGCCTCACTCTTCCCACATCAGCCTTCTTTGCACGAGCAACAGCGTCTGGTCATGCCTGTTTCTGTTCCCAAGCCACCACCACCACGCCTGACCTTTACGCCCCGCATTCTCAATGCTGCCAATCATGTCTTGTTCCTTGTCACAGGCACAGATAAGGCAGAGGCGCTGCAAGCGGTGCTCGAAGGCGCATATCAGCCCGACGAATACCCGGCTCAACTCGTCAAACCGCTCAAAGGTGAAGTGACATGGATGCTCGACCAGGCCGCGGCCAGTCTGCTCCAGCAGAAGAAAGAGGTCACACAATGATTGGCCTCGTCCCATCAATCCTCTCCGCCGATTTCACGCTCCTGGGCGAACAGGTACGCGCGGCGGATGCAGCTGGCGTGCAACGCATTCAGATTGACGTGATGGATGGGCATTTCGTCCCCAACATCACGATGGGACCGATGGTAGTGGAGGCTGTGCGACGTTGCACTGCTCTTCCACTCGAAGCGCATTTGATGATTACCAATCCGCAAGATTACATCGAAACCTTTGCCAAAGCGGGAGCTGATGTCATCATCGTCCATCAAGAGGTTTGTCCTCACCTGCATCGCATTATCCAGCAGATCAAAGCCGCTGGCAAGCAGGCGGCGGTCGCGCTCAATCCCTCTACGCCCGTCTTGCTGCTAGAAGATATCCTTTCGCAGCTCGATATGGTGCTGATTATGACGGTCAATCCCGGTTTCGGCGGACAAGATTTTATTCCAGAGACGCTTCCCAAAATCGCGCGTCTGCGCCAGATGATCGAGGAACGCCATCTGCACTGCGATATTGAGGTTGACGGTGGCATCCACGCGGGAACCGCCGCGCAGGTCGTACGCGCTGGAGCCAATCTGCTCGTCGCGGGTTCCGCCGTGTACAACCAGCGCGAGAGCGTGGAGCAGGCTGTGAACCGCTTGCGCGCCTCTATTTTATAAGTTGGGACATGCAATCCATGCCCCTATGAACGCATAAACCTGTAGGGACAGATGATCGCGTTAAACACAAGAACGCGGGGATTGCGTCAAGACGTGATAATTGTGCTTAACCAAATAAGTCGGGAAGCAAATGTGGTGTAGTACTCTGTCAAGGGGAGCAGGGCGAGGGCAAGCCTCGCCCCTACAATGACGACGGGGAAAACAGGCAGCGTCTCATTGTAGGGGCGACTCTTGTGGTCCTTACACGTGTAGGTTTTTTCTCGGAATGGGTATCAGGCGGATGTGGGGTACGGATGGGCGACCACAAGGGTCAATACCGTTTACATAGGGAGAATTGGTTGGGTTTGGCAGGGCGAGGGCAAGCCTCGCCCCTACAATGATGACGGGGAAAACACGCATCG
>DAIDJF010000039.1 GCA_027451525.1 Ktedonobacterales bacterium | reverse complement strand
GTTATTGCCTGTAATACGAGAGAAGAAATGGAAAAACATCGATATACCCTTCGTGCCAAGCGAAAACAAAGCACGAGGAAAGAGTTGATGGCTGGAACATTAGGCAAAGAGCGTATGGCAGAGAGCAGAATAGGTAGTATTGTTACCCGAAAAATAGTCTAAAGCCTCTGAATGTATCTCATGCTCGATACTCTGCCCTTCGTAGCCGCTTGCATAGCGATACCCCAAGAGGCCACATCATTAACGTCTTGACGCCGTTGGTCCGTTCACGCTGGCAAACAACTGAACACGAAACAGGCTGTTTTGAGCGCACGAGTTCACCACGCTGGACGCCCCAGAGATGGAGCGTGTTTGATGAGGAAGCCCCCTGCAGTCACACATACGGTATGTTGGTGGTTCTGTGACAGAAGATCGTCGGTCAACAGTGAGTCTGGCAGTGAAAACGCGCTGCAGTGGCTCATGAAAACGATCATTTAATTGACCCACCGGCGCATGTGATCCAACAAGGAAATCAGGCCACAATTACTTATCTGCAAGAAAAATGGAACCAGCGTTAAAGTAATCCATCGCATCTGTTGACGGATGTGGTAGCTACAACGCCTGGGGCGACCTGACCAGTCGCACGACCAGTAGCGTGACGGGGTCACTGGCCTATGACGGTCTCGATCACCTGGTGCGTTGGAGTGGTTCCAACAGCAACGGGGCGTGGTCCTGGTACGATGGCAGCGGACAACGCGTGCTGTTACGCACGGTCAACGGCTCGACGACGAGCTACACGGTCTACGCCTTTGGCCTGGAAGAGCACCAGTATGATGCGAGTGGGAACAACACGGGCAACACCTCGTACTACAGTGTCGGTGGCCGCCTCATCGGAGAACAGACAGGCACGAGCACGAAAAGCACGACCTTCCTGCTCACGGACCTGTTAGGCAGCGTGCTGGCAACCTTCAGCAACACGCCAAACAGTGCCGCCGTCCTGGGCAACCGCGTCTACGCCTTATGGCACCCATCTCGCACAACAAGGCAGTCTGGGCACGAGTAAAGGCTTCACAGGGCAGTACGAGGACGCGGTCAGCGGGTTGGACTACTATAATGCCAGGTACTATGACCCGGCGGTGGGCCGCTTCGTGAGCGCGGATAGCGTGCAGGGTAACGCGCAAGGCGTGGATCCGTATACGTATGTTGGTGGCAATCCAGTGACGCGGACGGACCCTACTGGCGAAGATAGTACTGATCCATTCCTAATATATATATATGCATGGTATAAGGCTTCCCATAGTCAAGATCAAGTGTACCAGAATCCTTCTACTGGGATAAAAAGGGGGGAAGTACCTAGAGACACCTATTACACACAATGGTCAAATTTTTATGATACAGGCAACAGCAGTGGTAACACTGGTTTAGGGCGTCCAGATATTGTTGATAGAACTATTGGTGTTATCTGGGAAGTCAAAACTGGTGGTGGTTCCGATGTCGGTGCTGGCATGGGCAGTCAATGGCCTAGTGATTATACGGCTGCATACGGAGTGGCGCAAGCCCAGTGGTATGTTGAGCGTGCGAGACGTACTGGATATATGGGTACCAGGAACTGGCAAGTAGGAACTACGAACGGAGATCAACCAACTGACCCTGCTTTGGCTGATGCAATGACAGGCCCAAACTGTTCTGCAATTGGATGTATCGTTGGCTATACTGATGGCACGCGTTTACTCATTCGTAGTCGTCAAAATGAACCGGGTTTATTGGGTTACAGAGTTCTCCAAGATGGTCAGCAATATGCAGGAGGAAACTCTACATCTGGAGGTTCTCCAAGTCTTGAGACACTCTCAAGCAGTGAGGTGGAGCGTTGGACACTAGAGTACTATAATATGGCGAGGTTTGAGAGCGTGAACGGCTATGACCCTTATGTCGATGACTCTCCAGGTAGTTACGCAGCTGGTACTCAACCGAACGCGAATGTTGTTCCCGATCCTGTTGGTGCTGGTGGTGGCGGCACAACAAGCGATTTCCCGGATATTGGTACCCCACATGAGCCTGTAGGCGTTTACTGATCACATTGCAATTATAGTTCACTTCATGCATAAGCCTGAAAAAGAGTCTTTCTCAGGCTTATGTAAGAACGAGATCGTGTATTCAGCGAATAATGTTATTATATTGGCAGCAAGAAACTTCTGCTTCAAGCATTCTTCACGGCTGCTCTCAATGTGTTGCGAGCTTGCGCCTAGTTCGCTGAGGGTACTCATGCCTCACCCTCTATCTCGCGTTTTGCTCGGCTGGTGGCCTCGGCAAAATTGGCAACCGTGGCTTAGCTCAAGGCAATTCGCCAACAATATCTTCGTGTGGCTGTACCAAGTTGCCAGATCAGTTACTATATTTTTCGATTACAAAAAATAAGGAAGGAAAAATGAACATGGCTTACATAATAATTTGGGTTTATGGGGAGGCAAAAGATAATGAAGGAGCAGAACTGGAGATCATTCGGTATGGCTTCCCTTGCTCACGCTCAGGTGAGTGTTGGTTGCATACAACCAAAGCAAATCCCGTTGTAGTGTTCTACCTCGCCAATGAAATCCCTACAGAAGAACAGCACTCATGGCTAGAGGCACACGACGACAAGTATAGCTGGGAAATTTTTCAGGATGATGATGATGGGTGTTGGGAATGTGGATGGCCCTTGAAGGACCCTCTGTCGGGGATCTGTGGAAAGGCTGGAGAATATGACCCTGACGCTGCAGTCGTTCTGCAGATCGCGCTTCCTGCTCCGCGCTATAATGAGATGTATGCCATAGGTGGTCTCTGTGGTACACGAGAATATGTCTATGGGCGTCATGCTGTCCTTCTACTCTTTCGCCTGCTAGCAGCAGGTATAATCACTCACGCTGATGTGGACAAAGAGCGACTGCAAACAAGCCAACAAGTTGCATCGGGCGTAGAGGTGAAAACAACAGAAGTGCCATTGACACAAGCTGAGTACGTGCAGTTACAGCATGTGGCGCAGACATGGGGTTATACGCCAGAGGAATTGCTGTGCGCCGCAGCTTTGACATTGCCTATTCAATTGGTACGCGGAACATGGGCTATGACTGTCGCTACATTAGGAATTGTCCCTGCGAACAGGCTCCATCCCTATCGAGAGCGTGTGTATACCGCAGTCAGTAAACTGATGAAAGAGCAACTAGAGGGAACTCCCGCCTTTGCGAGAGGCTCATCATTTCTCGCTCCAGTACGCCTGTTTTTGCAAGACCTGTTTCTTCCTCTGCCTAGTGAAATATGCGCGGCTTCGGAGGAGGAAGTCCGTCAGCTGGAAATCCAGATGGGAGTGAGTCTCCCAGGAGCACATCGCGAGTTTTTGTGCTGGATGGGGCATGGTGCGGACAGGCTTTTGTTGGGGGCTGAGTATCGTATTAACCAGATTATGGACATGCAAGGTCAGGTAGCCTCATGCATCCAGCACAATCAGGCACAACCATTGCCATCAGATGCGGTGGTGTTTTGGTTTGTGAGACCCAGTACGTATGCACTGTTCCGTTTGAGCGAGGGTGGTGATCCTCCGATCTACGTCTATGAACAAAATCGTCATATCCAAAGATTAGAACGAGCTTATGACACGTTTAGTGACTTTCTTGCGGCACATTTCTACATCTATGCCCGGATTCATGAAGAGCGGAGGAAACGACGGGGGAATGATGAGGTATAGATACTATGGGCGTACTTTGATAGTAGAGCATTGATTATGAAAGAATATTGTTATGAAAAAGTTCAAATTCAAAGCAAGCAAAAATTTGTAACGTAATAATGAGATCACGCGAAGCCGTCGCTTTTTATTCATATCTCTTTCTCCTAATGCCGACTATAAATATGGTTATAGTGGTCCATATAGTATCAAATTACCATCAAGGGCGTTTGACGCTCCTCTTTTGGATGAACCATATCAAGGAACCTTCGTTGACTATCTGCATACCTGCTTTACTTGGGGCGGATTTCCAGGCTTAGAACATCATACGAACCTGATATCTGAGGAAATGCTTTATTTCCTCACAGATGGGCTATTACCATTTTGAACAAAGAGCGAGGAGTATATGATAAGCTTTCAACTAACGTGCAAGCTTTACCCAATACGCTGACTTTATGGACTGCGCGGCAACTACTCTATGAGAGGCAAATGGAGAAAGCTTGGCGGAGCTTATGTGTACAACATGGAGATATGTGCAGGGAAGCGTGGGCATCTGTTCAGTTGGAACAGGAAAGAGGAGAGAAAGAACAGAGGATTTTTCTCGCCTCCTTGATCTTGCAAAAAGGAAAAACATCTTGGACAAACAAAAAGTGCAGGATATTGCGATTGCTGAAATCATGACACCGACATTAGCACTTACCCAGCAATTCCTGGCGGTGAATAAGATTGTATTCCACAATCAGATGCCGTTTATCGAGGATATTCTCTTGCGAGAAGAGGAGAAAAAGGCTGAAGTCTATTTTCCTATTGAGGGGGAAAAGTATTATTTTGTTGTGTATGTCGATTGGGAAAATTTACACCTGATCGCTGTGGCTATATCTGCGGGATGTGTTGTCTCGTTCCTTGCAACATCAGATACACATAGTCTGAACGAATTAATTACTGTGGCAGGCATCGCACCAACTAGAACATGGGAAAAAGGAAAGGCAAAGAGGCATAATGGTTTTGAGATACATCTTTCTCAGAAAAAGATAGGTGACGTGGAGGATAAATTACGTGATTTGCTCACGTTCCTCTCTCCTCATAAGGCAAATTTAGAAGCGTTGTCATCTATTGCCGCTATGGGAATAGATATTGCCTATTGGGGATATAAAGAACAAATGTGGGGTATTCATTTTGACATGGATCTACTTACGCAGTTAGTGAATTTAGGACTTTCCGTTGATATAGACATTTACGCAAGTGGCTCTGATTTGGTGCTTTAGTGGTAAATAGCGATAATCTACTCATATGGCTCCCTCACCGCCTGATCTGTTTCTCTACTTCTACAATTGAAAAGGATGGCCTTATGTTCCCTGAACCAGAATATGCAGAAAATGTCATAGCAGGCGTGATCTTCCGTAATACGTTTGCTTGGTATGTGACAGATTACGGCTATTGGTATTTAGATTATACCAAGTATGATCGGGCTTTATTAGCATCTGGCTATACAAAACCTATTGGTGACCATTCTTTCAGGTTTAATATAGCCGTGTTAAATGAAGAAACTGCTGAAGAATTTTTAAATGCGATAGCAGATAAACGTGTTTCTGCAACTACCCTGTCTCAAATGATGAAACAAAGAAAAATGACGGATACACTAGATGATTTACTGGCTTATGCGCCCTGCTTCCTTGTAAATTTTGACCAAAGGTCTTTTGCCTCCCTCTATCCAGAGATGATCCGCTTTGATCGCTATGTTCCCGATGGCTGGGTAGGGACGAACGAGGATTTTCGTGCAGAGGTTCCTCAAGCAGAACGATATTGGATGGACAATGGACACGATATGTTTCAACACTAGTGAGTTCTGAGGAGGATGTCACGATGTCTCTGCTTTATGAAGCGTATGGGGCTCAAATTAAACGCTGGCCTCCATCGGGTCGGCACATTCTTGCGCGATACGACGAACAGTCGATCATCGTCTATCAAGCCTATCGTCCCTCGATTGGACACTTTGCTGCTCGTCATGGATACTTTGGGGGCGAGGGCTTCTCTTTCACCCGTATGAGTTGGATTAAGACGAATTTTCTCTGGATGATGTATCGGTCAGGGTGGGGAACCAAAGAAGGGCAAGAAGTCACACTTGCTGTGCGTTTAAAACGCAGTGCCTTCGATACTTTATTAGAATTGGCTATTCATACGCACTATATTCCTGAAGTGTATCTTGACGAAGAGGTCTGGCAAGAGCAACTTCATCGCTCTTCTGTCCGTCTTCAATGGGACCCAGATCACGATCCGTCAGGGACAAAACTTGAGCGGCGAGCCATGCAACTGGGATTAGGAGGCGATACGCTGAAGCACTATGCTCATGAGTGGATCATGGGAATAGACAATATCTCGCCTTTTGTCCGGCAACAAGCGGAATACGTGCGCTCGAAAGTTTTTGCCCAATTAACGACTCCTTATGAGACAGTATATCCTCTGCCTCATCCGCAGTTGGCGCGCAAGTTGCTACTCAGCTCTCTTGCGTGACACAAAGTGCGTGTGAAACGTACACTACTAGTCTGACCATCTTCATTTGACACAGGTTCATTTGTGTACAATAGCCTGAAAAGGGCCTCCACGGTTGTCAAATGAAGACGGTCAGACTACTACAAATGCAGCGGGGAACAATATGGCAAACAAGGAGTGGCAAACAATGCCAATGAAGCATAGTTTTTGGCTTTTTCGGGAAGGAGAGCGTGCCTATACGGAGTATAGGGACCTTCTTTCTAGACACGATGCACCAGTGCGCTTGGATGACGAAGTGCTCCGCTACTGTTTTGATACCCTGCTTTGGATACCTACCTTCAATCCGGCAAAAAACGAGCGCGGCAATGGTTTGAATTGGTGGGGACCTACTATTATTGGGCAGGAAGGTGGTGACCCCTTTCATCGGATTTTTGCCGCGTGGGCGCACGTTTTCTCCTGTGGACCAAGACAGCTCCAGTTACATGGCCTATTTTCCTGGCAGTAGCCCTATGAAAAAATGGAGCATCTGATCAGTGAAGCTGAATTGCATAAAATGGGAAGTTATACGTTACTAATGGAGAAACCGCAGTAAGATAGAAATATATTGCTGATTTTCATTGCTGGAGGAAAATATGCCAGAATATAGCCAGCTTCAAATATATCTTCCGTGTGACGAAGAAAACTTTTCGTCAATTGTAGCAAATTATATAAATATGCTTGGTTATCTTGGGTATGCTCAAGAAGTGATTGAGCAGCTTATGCAGATATCTTGGCCTACGGAGAATAATGGTGCTGTATTTACTTTTCTTACTCCGTCAACTCTAACAGTTGAAAATGCTGGACAAATTGCTTGTGCTGGCGTGGAAATACTTGTATTTAATCAATATAAATGGATAGACAAACATGAAAATTGGCTAGTATTAGAAATATTATTTGAAGCTGAATATATAAGAAGCAGCGCAAATTCCAAATATACGATTGAGTTAAGTCATATAATTTGGTGTGTTTTATATACATTTCATAGGTTTTTACCAACCTCACCTGTTTATTTAACCGATGAAATGCAAGATAGCGAAATATGGCAGTCAATACAGGCGGGTAAAGAAATACTATCATTCGATCTTGCGTTTATTCCTCATAGACTAAAAGAAAAAGATCTTCAAACTATCTCGGATAATTTCTTATTTGTTCTCCTTGATGAAGGTATAGGGTTAGCAAAAAAAGAAAGATGGAATAAGCCGCCATGGATCGTATAAAATGTGCAACCTCTTCATCGCCAGACGCAACATGTTCTTGAACCAATAGGCAATATGCTTCAGCCTGGAGGTGCTATTATTGTCTTGTATCATGAACAAAAACTAGAAGAGGCATTGTTGAAAGAGTGGGAAGGCGCGTATCTCTGCGATACGCGCCCCTGATTGTCGCTTCGTGCTTTTAAGAGAGGGCGTAGATCTGTGCAAATTTGCTGGTCAGGTAGTGGTTGAAGTGGCTGGCGTCGAGGGTGGACCCGGTGAGACGTTGCATCAGGTCGTCGGGGCGGTAGATCGCGCCAACAGTGTACATGTGGCTCTGCAACCAGTTCAAGATGTGCGCGGTCTCGCCCTGTGCCAGTGCCTCGTCGAAGTTGGGCAGAGCGGTGCGCAAGGTGGCGAGAATTTGCGCGGAGTTCAGATTGCCGAGCGTATAGGACGGGAAGTAGCCAAAGCCGCTTGTCCAGTGGACATCTTGCATGATGCCGTCGCTATCGCTCTCCGGCGTGATGCCCAGATATTCCTGGTACTTCTCGTTCCACAGGCGCGGCAGACTCTCGACTGCGACCTCTTCGTTGACCATCATCTTCTCCAATTCGTAGCGAATGATGATGTGCAGGTTATAGGTCACTTCGTCGGCCTCGACGCGAATCAGGCTGGGTTCCACGTGGTTAAGGGCGCGTGCGAAGGTCGCGGGATCGACATTGCCATATTGCGCGGGAAAAACTTTGCGCACGAGGTCGAACTGTCCGCGCCAGAAAGCTTCGGAGCGTCCAATCGCGTTCTCCCACAGGCGCGATTGTGACTCGTGCATGCCCATTGAGGCCCCACCCGCGACAGGGGTATGCACCAGCGTGTGCGCGCTACCCTGTTCATAGAGCGCATGTCCGCCTTCGTGGATTGCCGCCATCAGTGATTGCTGGATAAACTGTTCGTTGGTGCGCACTGTGACACGCACATCGAAGGGGCTACCAAGTCCGGTCGTGAAGGGATGAGGCGACTGTGCGATTGCTCCGCGCGAAAAATCGTAGCCCATGCGTTGCAGTATCTCGCGGCACAGTTCGACCTGTTTGTCCGCCGAGAAGTTGCCGTGCAGGCTGGCGGTATCCACACGGTTGCCGCTCTCTTGAATGCGTTTGAGGAGCGTGCTGCTGACCTCGCGCACGGATGCGAAGAGCGGGTCAACCTTGCTGACGGTCAGATCTGGCTCGTATAGGTCGAGCAGGGCGTCGTAGCGCGTCTGCTCATAGCCAAAGCGATCAGCCACCTCGCGTTGGAGAGCAATGGTGCGTGTGAGATGGGGCGCGAAGGCCGCGAAATCATTCTTGCTGCGTGCTCGCCGCCAAGCCTCGAAGCTCGCAGCCTCGGTGCGGGCCATCTCCTCCACCAGTTCACGCGGCAATTTCGTGTATTGTTTATAAGTACGTGCTGCTTCGCGTACTAAGCCACGGTCTGCATCGGTAAAGCTCTGATTCTGGACAACTTCTTCTAATTGACTGATGAGGCTACCCAATTGAGGCTTGGTCCAGCGTTCGTGTATAATGCCCTGCATGACTGCCATTTGTGTGCCGCGTACCTCGCCCGCGCCCTCTGGCATAATCGTATTCTGGTCCCATGCTGCCAGCGCGCTCAATGCTCCAAGCGCGGATATCTCTTGCATGTGCGTCAGCAGTTCGCTGATACGAGCATCGCCGCGTGTGAAGTCCGGCGTACCCGCTGTATTGCTTTCGGTCTGCTTCTGTGTGATTGCCACGATCAACACTCTCCTTTACCCATGTTATGCTGTGGCACGTTCCAGTGGCACCCTGTTTGCTCTGGAACGCACTGATTTTTCCCCATTATACTTCCCATGTCAAAAGGCAGTGCCCTTTTCCCACACATATAGCAAGCAATCTTATCAGGAGAAAACCTGAAGAAATTGACAGTATGAGCGTCTCTATCTGTGCTATATACTTGTTGCTGTGTAAAATGATCGCTTTTTGCTGGCTGTTGCCACGTAGTAAGAAAGAAAATAGCGCATGAGACGTCATGGTTCCCCTTCGCCAGAGAAAACCAGAAAAGAACAAGAACGGGAAGATTTTAGCTTGAAACAGGTGATTGGCGCATTTACCGGGCTACCGCGTGTGCTACGCCTCGTCTGGTCTACCAGTTCCCTGCTCACTATTACGATGGGTCTGTTGAGCTTGCTCCAGGGTTTCACGCCCGCGATTAGCGTACTGATTACAAAAATGGTGATTGATAGCGTTGTCTTGGGCTTTCGCATTCATCGTGTGTCGCCCATCTTTTTGCCTGTTGGCTTGCAACTAGGCATTTCGCTTGTCTCCAATCTGCTGAGTACGTTGAGCAATATTACGCAGCAATTATTGCAGGAGCGGGTGGGCAACAAAATTCAATTGATGGTGTTAGAGAAGGCCAACACGCTTGATCTGGCTTTTTTTGAAAACTCGGAATTTTATGATAAGCTGCGCGAGGCCGCTGACCAATCGACGTATAAACCCGTCTCGATGATCTCGCAAACTTTTAGTCTGATTCAGACGATCATCACGCTGGCTTCTATGCTGATTATCCTGCTGCAACTGGCATGGTGGCTGGCGATCATTGCCCTTGTTGTGCCGATTCCATCCTTTATCTCCAGCAGTCGTTATGGCTGGATGGGCTATCAACGCATGCGCCGCCAATCGCCGGAGCGGCGCCTGATGCAATACTTTAACATGATTATGACGACCGATACGCCTAACAAAGAGATCAAGCTTTTCACCTTGGGCAATCTCTTCACGCAGCGTTTCCGTACTCTGTCTGAAAAATTCTATCAAGAGACTAAGGAGCTTGTCACGCGCCGCTATCTGATGAACTTTGTCTGGACGAGCCTGACCATTGCTGCGAATAGTGCTATTTATCTCTATGTCGCGCTCCAGGCTGTCTTCGGGCGCATCTCGCTTGGTAGTTTAACGCTCTATACGCAGACCGCTGTGCAGGTTGGGCAAAACTTTCAGGCTTTGCTTAACGGCATTGCCAACACGTATGAGAACAACCTGTACGTCAATAACGTCTTTGAGTTTCTCGAATATAAGCCGCGCATTCTCTCGCCCGTCACACCGACGCCGTTTGCTACTGCTCCCGAACAGCGCGGACTGGACATCGAGTTTCGCAACGTCAGCTTTACCTATCCTGGCAAAAACCCGGAGACGCAGGCGGCTCTCAAGCACGTGAGTTTCACGGTCAAAGCGGGCGAGTCTATTGCGCTGGTGGGACGCAACGGCGCGGGTAAAACCACGATTGTCAAACTGTTGACGCGCCTGTATGACCCGGATGATGGCGATATCTTGATTGGTGGGCGCAATATTAAAGAGTACGACTTGCAGGAGTTGCGTAACCAGATCGGCGTGATTTTTCAGGATTATATGACCTATCACCTCAACGCGCGCGAGAATATTGGCGTGGGCAATGTAGAAAAAATGGAGGATCATGATCTGATCGTGAGCGCGGCGGGCAAAAGTGGCGCGAGCACGGTGATCGAGCGATTGGATAAGGGCTATGACACCATGCTTGGCAAATGGTTCAAAGAGGGAACACAATTGAGTGGCGGCGAGTGGCAGAAGGTTGCGCTGGCCCGTGCGTTCATTCGTGATGCGCGTATTCTCATTCTCGACGAACCGACCAGCGCGCTCGATGCCCAGGCCGAGTACGATATCTTCGCGCAATTCCGTGTTCTCACTGAGGGCAAGACCGCCATCTTTATCAGTCACCGTTTTAGTACCGTGCGCCTTGCCGACCGCATTTTTGTGATCGAAAATGGCGCAATTCGCGAGGAAGGCTCGCACGAGGAACTGATGACACTCAACGGACGCTACGCGGAACTCTTCAACCTGCAAGCCGAAGCCTATCGGTAATATGTTACCCGTCTGGTTACAGGTTGGCGTCTTTCATCCTGTAACTAGTGGTGTATGCTATAAGTAGTAAAGAAAATCTTATCAGGAGAACGTATATGTCTACATCAATAAAAACAGACGAGCCTGTTACAACGCAGGCTGAGCCACAAAAGTGGCACTGGTATCAGGGCGTGGCTTTCTGGGCCATTGTGCAAGTCCTCACCTTTACCTTTTCGGGTCTGACCAGTATCGCTACTGGCCACAAAGGTAAAGACCTGCGCGAAACGCTCTTTGGCGATGTCTCGTACTTCCGCGCTCTTAAACAGGGAATTGTCGCCCCGCCGTCCTGGGTCTTTGGTCCCGCCTGGACGATCAATAACTTCTTCGCGATTTGGGCAGGCCTGCGCGTCTTGAATAAGCCTAAAGGCACGCCGGGACGCTCCGAGTTTCTTGCCTTGCAAGCCGCGACGTGGGTTGAGTTCGTGATGTTCAACGCGGCCTATTTTAGCCTGCGCTCACCAATCAACGCGCTCTTCCTCACCTTAACCTTCTTTGCCTTCACGATTGCCAGCGGTCTGGTTGCCGTCTTCCGTTTGAAGGACACGACCGTCGCGCTGTTGCTGAGCACGTTGTATATCTGGCTCATCATTGCCTCAACGGCAGCGGCCTTCCAGGCTCTATGGAACCATGACGACCTGTATAATGTCGGACCATTCGCGGAGCCAATTCCCGCCTTGCTGAAAAAAGAAGCCCAATAACAAAACTTTGAAAAAATAGCGGGTCATTATACTGGCCCGCTATTTTTATCCTACTTTTACCTCGCCGGTAGCAAGCTGGTTCTGAATGAGCCAGACGTAGAAGCCATCTTTTTGCATCAGCTCTTGATGTGTGCCACGTTCAACGATTTTGCCCTGGTCCATCACTAAGATCAGATCGGCATTGCGAATAGTGCTGAGACGGTGGGCAATGATGACCTGTGTGCAGGCCATTTCGCGGAGACTCTGCTCAACCCCGCGCTCTGTGACGACATCAAGCGCGCTGGTCGCCTCGTCGAGTAGCAGTATCACAGGATCATGGGCGAGCGCGCGCGCAATAGCAAGCCGCTGCCGCTGCCCACCGGAAAGCGCGCTTCCGCCCTCGGCGACAAACGTTTCGTAGCCCATCGGCATCTGCATCACATCTTCGTGCAAGCTCGCCGCCTGTGAAGCGCGGATAATACGCTCCATGGTCATATCTGGATCGTTAAACGAGATGTTCTGACGAATAGAGCCGCTAAAAATACGCGACTCTTGCATGACGACGCCCAGTTGTGTGCGTACCTCCTGATAGTTAAAGTAGCGCAAGGGGATGCCATCGTACATGATTTCGCCCTCAGTCGGCAGGCAGAGACCAAGCAGAACCTTGCCCATCGTACTCTTGCCGGAGCCTGTGCGCCCGACAATCGCGACCTTCTGTCCCTGTTCGATATCGACTGTGATATCCTGCAAGACCTTTGGCGAATTGGGATCATATTGGAAACTGACATGATCGAGTTTAATGCGTCCCGTCAGACGTGGCGGATGTTGTACGCCCTGCAGGTCCTGTTCAGTGTCCGACTCCAAGACATCGCCAATACGCTCAAGGTGCGAACGCACAACCTGCAATTTTTGTCCACTATTCGCCAGCGAACCTAGTGGCGAGAGGAACGAGCCAGCCAGTGAGCTTAATGCAAACAGCGTACCAAGCTGCATTGAGCCATTGAGAATCATCATTGTGCCCAGCCAGAGCAAGAGTAGCGGCGTCATAGTACGCAGTGCCGTAATCACCGTACTGATGATGGTTGTGAGATAGTCTTGCCGCACAGATGTATTGAGTTGGTTAAAGAAGTAGTTGAGCCACTGCTGAAAGGCGCGTTGTTCCACGCCGGCCGCTTTCAATGTGGCAATACCTGTGAGCATCTCAGTTGTGTAGCCCTGTGCCTTGCCTGCCGCTTCTAGCTCGCGGCTTGCCAGACGGCGAATGGGTCCGCTAGAAGCCAGGAGGAGAAACACTTCAAGGAGTCCCAACACTAGAACCATTAGGCCAAAGAACCAGGAGAAGGTCATCATCACGATAAAGTAGACAATCACCAGACTACCATCAAGTAAGGTGGAGACCAGTTGCGTGCTGGCGAGATCGCGAATAACGCTGTTGCTGGCAACACGAGTCAAAATATCACCCGTGGAGCGTTGTTGGAAGAAGCGATAGGGCAGCATCAGCATATGTTCAAGGAAGCTCGTTGTCATTTGAATATCAATGCGCGTCTTGAGGTAGATCAAGAGTAAACCGCGCAAGAATGTGGTGACTGTTTGGGCCAGTAAGAGGATCAACATCCCAAGCCCCAGGATGGGCAGGATATCCTTCATGTTGAGTGGGATAATCTGATCAATCACAACTTTTGTGAGAATAGGCGCAGTCAGTCCAAAAAGCTGTAATAGCAGTGAGGCACCGATAATCTGGAATAACACTGTTGGATTCTGCTTGAAGTAACGTAGGATATAGGAACGCATTGTCAGCAGGGGCGGATTGGTGTGGCGGACAAACTGTACGCCAGGTTCCAGCATAATGACAACACCTGTAAAGCCCGCGTCAAACTCTTCAGGTGTGAGCTGTTTGCGTCCTGATGCCGGGTCAACCACTTCAACTGACGTGGTAGACCAGGATTCGACCACGATAAAGTGATTAAATTCCCAGTGAACGATAGCTGGTAGCGTGACATAACGAAAATCTGGATTGGGCAGTGAGACCGCTCGCACGCGCAGCCCATAGTTGCGGGCCGCTTTGACGATGCTGAGTGCCGATAAACCGTCGCGCCCTACCCCGTAGCGTTCGCGAATTTCCGAGACCGAGGTGCGCCGTCCATAATATTGCAAAATCATCGCCAGACATGCAGCTCCACATTCTACCTCGCTAAGTTGCGTTAAAGGGGGAACACGCCTTCGGTGATGACGCTGAAATTTATTTTTGAACCGCTGTAGCAGAGAAACGTTTGAGGATGTTGAAGGAGGTTTGGATGGCTCTGCGTTGTTCTCCGGTCCCGCTGCTGTTTCTGGTTTAACGACAGGCCGTGGAACCGTTGTTTCTGATGGTTCTGTCGTTGTCTCTGCTGATGATATACGTTGCTTAAATATATTCTCCATATGCTCATCACTATCCTAACCAGTTAACTACTAATGAAACTACTAAAGCCGGGAAAAAGGGAGAGAACGCGGCGCGAACCCACTTGAATATGGGCCTGCACAAGACTTCCCGCATACTGCAAAGGAATTTGTGGTAGCTGTATCGTCACAATGAGTGACGGTTGGGTAAGCAGTGGCGCGATGCCACGTTGCGCATAAAACTTTTGTGCTTCTGCTGGATTGGTGATGGCACTGGTATGCGCAATCGTGCCATGAAATTCTGGTCCCCCATTGCCGACCTGAATCCACCCACTCTGACCTGTATGCACCTGGGTTTTATAAATTGTGGGCAAGACCAGGAGAGCCTCGCTTGTATTGTTGGTAATCGAAAGAGTAGGCGACTGCTCCTGGATAACCCCCGCTCCTACCGCAAAGACAGGCACCTGTCCCCACCAGGCCAGCAGCATGCTACAGAGAAGCAGCGTGAGTAGTAGCCAGGAACAGAGGAAGACAGGCGGAGAAATCAGACGCGGCATGGTGTCCTTTTCCCGTTTCTGCATGTATTGTTTTAACGCACTCTCGCGGAAGAGAGGGCGACGATTTTGAGCCATAAAGTCACCTGCGCTTTTTCATTATAGTGAATGGTGTTGTTTGTGTTTTTATGATGTGTACTCCTAACACGCCCTAAAGAAGTGCGTGCGTACAGTGACTTTTGTCAATGTGGTAGGAAGCAAACAGACAAAGGCCATCGTTCCAGGATGCTGAGCGACATGAATGTTGCCCCCTTCCCAGAACGATGTCCTGTCATATATCAAATCACGCAAGTATAGTCACACAGTACTCCGTTACAAGATAAGCCTTGTGACGCAATACGGTGCTGAGTGATTCTTAGAGGTATGCCATGACGTATGAACTCTTCTTATACGCGCTGAATTTCAGGTCAAGGCTCACTGCAAATTCGTCCTGCGCGGCGTAGATGAAGGGGCGGCTACCGATGCTACCGATGCTACCGATGCTGCCAATACCACTGATGCCGTTGAGACCGCTGCAACTACCACACAGACCACTATAACCACCGAGACCGCCAGCACCGGCAACCTGCTCCAGATCACTATCAGTGAGTTCTACCGCATTGTTTTTCAGATCATCAAAGCTCATTTTTTCGAGTCTCCTTCTTTGTTGTCATAGATCATTATTATCTATAGACTTCAGAAATCTCACGAGCGAGGTTTCTGCTTACAGACAAGACTTTACCCGAAAAAATAGTAAAAGTCAAGCTCAGCATCATTTATTTATTTATTTTTCTTTATAAAGAAGAGCCACTAAGCTCTATTAAAATAAATAGTGATGAGAACTTATATAATAACAGTAGAACTACAGGCAACTTGCTCGGAATATACCGTACAAGTTTATCATGGTGAAGAATATGATGGGCAAGCCAGGGGCATCGTCCCAGAAAAGCTAGCGAAGCGTAACTTTTCGAGGACGACACCCGGCTGTTATCTATTACTCACGTAATCATGCCCATACAGCACTACATCACACAAGATAACTCTCTAGAGTGCGCACTGTTCCTGGTGATTGCTAGTTGAGGTAGGCCATGACATACGAATTGCTCTGCACTGCGCTATATGTCACCGCGTAGTTCACTGCGCAGTAGTTCTGCTGGGCAATGATGAATGGGCCACCAAAGCCGCCAAAGCCGCCGCAGCATCCGCCACCCCAACCACCGCAACAGCCACCCCAGCCACCAAAGCCGCCACCAGTTCCGTTTACCTGCTCCAGATCGCTATCGCTGAGTTCCACCTCATTATTTTTCAGATCATCAAAACTCATGTTTTTAAGTCTCCTTCCTTGTTGTCACAAATCAATGTTGTTGTTTTCCTTCAGAAATCTCACGAGCGAGGTTTCTGCTTACAGACAAGACTTTACCCGAAAAAATCATATATGTCAAGCTCAACATCATTTATTTGTTTATTTTTTCTTATCAAAGTAGATCATGGTGGATTTTTTTATAAAAATAATATTTTTCTATTCCATAAAGAAGGTAAGGTTACTTGGAACCTGCTCTAACACAGCAAAGGGGGATAATAACAGGATGAAGGAAAGAAAGGGGGGTGCATCCTGGTTGTTCCAAATACGCCTGTTTGCCTATCGGTTGGCCTGGGAGGCGGCATGGTAGTCAACAATAAGTGTAAAAAATTGCGCATTAGATGCAATTAACACCTTATTTTATTTGTTGGTATTACCGCGTCCGTTGGCTTTCAATTTCAACTATAGGCGATTTATGCTTGCTGGCGCAGGGTCGCACGGACCATTCTAATCTCATGATATGAGTAGTCGTCGCCGAGATAATCTTTCAGTGGTCGTAATTCCGCGCCCCCGATCTGTTTTATAGCTTCGGTAATAGTCTGATAATGCATGGCAGAAACAAATTGTAGTACCTCAATCCGCTCGCCTGCCTCAATTAAGAGTGCGATATGATCGGCGATGGTTGAGTCTTTGAGATTGCGTTCCCTGGCGATATCGGTAATATTCAGACCTTGTTTTAATAATGCGAGCGTCTGCTGATGCGTTTGCGTGATGCGTCCTTGTGTCCGTGTTCCATACGCACCAGTAGAGGCTATAGGGAGTGCTTCTGTGTTTACAACAGCTTCAACGTCGAGCTGATAGCGTTCGCAATAGCGGCGGATGGCTTCAGCGAATGGCTCGAAATAGGTTGCCAGTTTATACTGGCCCACGCCAGGAACACGCGCAAAACTCTCCTGGCTCTGTGGACGCTGGCGCGTCAGGGCATACAATGTGGCATCTGAGAAAATTACATATGGTGGTACATGCTGTTCATCGGCAAATTGTTTGCGTAAAAGGCGTAATTGCCGGAGTAGCCCTTCTTCAGCAGGTGTCAGTTGGATTTCCGGCACTGCTGCTTTAGCAGTTGTGGTAGTCACTGGCATGGAGAGTTCGACACTGCGTTGACCTTTGAGAATGGCGCGTGATTCTTCGTTGAGGCGTAGCACGTGAAAGCCGTCTTCGCTCTCGCTCATTAAGCCTTGTTGTAGCAGGGCGCGTCCAATACGCGCCCACTCATCCACGCTTTTATCTTTACCGATGCCGTAGGTAGAAAGCTGATCATGGCCTTGTTCGCGGATTTTCTGGAGATTGGCCCCACGTAGCACATCAATGATATAGCGCAAGCCAAAGCGTTGTTTTGTGCGCCCCACGCAAGAGAGAAGTTTTTGCGCATCGATGGTGTGATCCTCGAGGACAGAGGAGCTACGGCAAACGTCACAATTGTTGCAGTTGCTCGGAGCAAACGTCTCGCCAAAATAGGCCAGCAGTGCTCTACGCCGACAGACTTTGTCTTCGCAGTAAGCAATGACCTGTTGGAGTTGTTGATAGCCGATAAGTTTTTCCTGCCCGTCCGGCCTTTTTGCCAGCAGAAACTCGATCTTGAAACGATCACTGTAGCCGAAAAAGAGAACACACTGCGCGGGCTGGCCGTCGCGCCCAGCGCGTCCAGACTCCTGGTAGTAGCCTTCGAGACTGGCGGGCAGGTCATAGTGAATGACGGCGCGTACATCGGGCTTCGCGACGCCCATACCAAAGGCGATAGTAGCGACCAGAACGGGCACATCGTCACGGATAAAACGGTTCTGATGTTCGCTGCGTTGCTCAGTGCTCAAACCGGCGTGATAGGGTAAGTTTTGAATGCCGTCGCGGTTGAGGGCCGCGCTGAGTTCATCCACGCTTTTACGGCTCTGACAATAAATGATGACCGCTTTATCGGGCAATGTGCGCAATATCTGCACAAGTTCTAGATAAGAGCCTTTATGCTTCTCGCGCACCTCGTAAGAGAGGTTGGGACGATTAAAGCTGGCGACATGCTGAAGGGGAGAGCGCAGCCCAAGCTGTTCTAGAATGTCTTCGCGCACCCGTCCGGTCGCTGTCGCTGTCAACGCCATTACGGGCATACGGGGATAGCGGGTGCGCAGGCGACCCAGTTGGCGATACTCCGGGCGAAAATCGTGGCCCCACTCACTGACACAATGCGCTTCATCTACCGCCATCAGCGAGATCCCTGTACGCTCTTGCACGCTGTCGAGCAGTTGAAGAAAGCTTTCGCTAAATAGGCGTTCAGGCGCAACATACAGCAGTTTGATCTTACCCTGTCGCACGTCTTGTTCGCGTTTTGCGCGTTCGCTATAGCTGAGTGAGCTATTGACAAAAGTGGCTGGCAGACCATTGACCTGCAGGCGATCAACCTGATCCTGCATCAGCGCGATAAGGGGTGAGACAATCAACGTCAGACCGGGGAGCATTAAGGCTGGCAGTTGGTATGTAAGCGATTTGCCACCGCCTGTTGGCATCAAAATCAGAGCATCATGTCCTTGTAGCACGTGCTCAACAACTTCGCGTTGGCCCGGCAAAAATGTATCATGCCCAAAATACCGTTTTAACGTCTCTTCAATCGTATCCACAAAAAATCCCTCACAACATAGTATTTTTTATTTCGCTATGACCTTGCTCTTAGCTTCAGTTTGGTATGCTTTGCGTAAGCCGTTTTTATTGATACACTGCCTGTATTGTACTGTATAAATGATGGATGAGCAAGTGTGTGATACCGTTGTGAGGTCTCGGTGATATAATGCCTGCTAGAGTGGCGCATCTGAACAATGGCGGGTGCGTCCGATTGGTGTCCCTATACAACCTCTTTTGGGATGTGATCCCAAGATGAAAGAGACGATACCAGGAGCAAAACATACATGAACAGTACCGAAGAGACTCGCATTGAACGCGACTCGATGGGTGAGATGCGCGTCCCCATCAATGCTTACTATGGCGCAAGCACGCAGCGTGCTGTACTCAACTTTCCAATCAGTGACCTGCGTTTCCCTCGTCAATTTATTCGCGCCCTAGGGCAGATCAAGCAGGCGGCGGCACAGACGAATGAGGCTCTGGGCCTGATCGATGCACAGGTGGCTGAGGCCATTGTGCGTGCGGCCCAAGAGGTGATTGACGGGAAACTCGATAGTCATTTTGTGCTTGATATTTTTCAGACGGGATCTGGCACTTCGACCAACATGAATGCAAACGAGGTGATTGCCAACCGCGCCAGCGAGCTATTGGGCGGAGCGCGTGGCTCACGCAAGGTCCATCCCAACGACCATGTTAACTTTGGGCAATCCTCCAATGATGTGATTCCAACTGCAATTCATCTGTCCGCTCTGGTCAGCATTGAGCATGAACTGCTGCCAGCCTTGCAAGGGTTGCAACAAGCCTTGCAGCAGAAGGCTGAAGAGTTTATGCCTGTGATCAAAACGGGGCGCACGCATCTTCAGGACGCCACGCCAATTCGCTTAGGGCAGGAATTTCTCGGCTACGCCGGTCAGATTGAGCGCGGTATCGCGCGGATGCGCCACGCACAGAGTGAGCTTTCCGAGGTCGCGTTGGGCGGCACGGCTGTTGGTACAGGTGTAAACACGCATCCTGAGTTCTCGGCCCGTGTCTGTCAGCGTCTCTCTGAGATGAATAGCGTTGTTGTGCGTGAGACTAGCAACCATTTTCAGGCTCAAAGCACGCTGGATAATGTCGTCGAGGCCAGTGGCTCACTCAACACCCTGGCGGTTAGTCTGATGAAGATTGCCAACGATATTCGCTGGCTCGGCTCTGGTCCGCGCGCTGGTATCGGCGAGATCGACCTGCCTGCCGTCCAGCCTGGTAGTTCGATTATGCCCGGTAAAGTCAACCCTGTCATCGCCGAGTCTGTCTGCATGGTCTGTGCGCAGGTGATAGGTAACCACACAACCGTCACCGTCGCTGGTCAGGCGGGCAATTTTGAGATCAACGTGATGATGCCTGTTACCGCCTATAACCTGCTACAGTCGATTAGCCTGCTGGCAACGGTGGCGCACAACTTCACCGAGCAGTGTATCAAGGGCCTCACGGCAGCCACAAAGGGGCCAGAGATGGTCGAGCGCGGTCTTGCCATTTGTACCTCGCTGGCTCCCATTATCGGTTATGATGCCGCCGCCAGCATCTCGAAAGAGGCATACAAGACGGGCAAGACCATTCGCGAGGTGGCGCGTGAGCAGACGAACCTGAGCGAAGAGGAACTTGACCGCGTGTTGGATCCTGCCAGCATGACCAAACCCGGCCTGGAAGGTGGTCCAGTCGCTGGCTAAGCCTTTTTATGCATTAACCTGCTGCTCATTGCCTCGTGTAGCTATGTCATAGCTGCACGAGGAAGCAGCCTAGCATCACCAGTACAAAGCCGATGATTTTTGCTGGCGTGATGCTCTCGCTTAAAAAGAAGAACGAGAGGATCAGTGTCACGCCTGGAATAATAAAATCGCTGTAGGCTGTACGAATGGCTCCAATGCGGCGAATGAGCCAGAAGGTCAGGAAAAAAGTGATACAGCTACAGAAAACTGCTAAGTAGAGCAAGATGGCAAGGCCGCTCCATGTTGGATGGAGCGTATAGCCATGCTCGAAGATCAGACTGAGTAGGCCAACAAAAATACCTGTGTAAAACATTTGCCACGTGGTCAGTACTATCACTGACATATCCGTATTATTGCGTTTTGCCAGTCGCAGGCCAAAACCGTAAATGCCTGACGAGGCCAGGACCGCCAGATCACAAAATAAGACGAGTCCACTACTGCCATTGCCTAATAGGTTGCCTGTACTCCCTGATAGAAAAGGCAAACGACCGAGCAGAACGATGCCGATACCGAGCAGGCCGACCAGCAGACTCACAATGAGTCGCCACCCACGTGCCTCGCCCACACCGCCCATGTTGAAGAGCGCGGTAAATAAAGGTGTGGTGGACCACATCAGTGTTAGAACACCGATGGGAGCATAAGGCGCCGAGGCGAAAAAAATACTACTGGGCAGGCCAACCATAAAGAGCGACATTAAAAAGACTTGCAGATGCTGTTTAGGCGAAATCCACAGGCGTGTACGCCGCATAGTAATGATGGGAAGCATGATGAGAAATGCAAGCAGGAAACGCAAGCTGGAGAAAAGCAGCGGCGGTGCCTGCTCTACGCCTAGTTTAGCGGCGACGGGAAAAGATCCCCAGATCAACACGATGGTGATAAAACCCAACACGGTGAGAAGCCGCCGCTGCGTTGGCGTTTTTTTCTCAACATGGATACTGCCAGATGTGGTAGATGATGTTTGCATGCAAAAAACTTTCAAATTTGTGTGCTGTAGATGAATGAGTGCGGTCGGTTCGTAGAAACCAATTACCACTAGTATACAACACGCTTTGTCAAGAAAATATGACCAATTGCTTACTTTTCCTTTAGACAATCTTGAGATTTCAAAGGTACACTTTTGTATAAGAAAAAAGTGTCTGGCTAGTATTCTTTGGTGGTGTCACTATGCTACATTATCGTCGTCGCCGTCCAATCTTGCGTGAACGTCCATTTCTCTTTTATGGGAGACCACGCCCGCTGCGCCGTCGCCCGTTGTTCTTTCTTCCAGGCTGTCTCACGGGGATGTTTGCCGGTGTATTGTTGGTCTTCTTTCTGCTGTTCTTGATGGCACAATCGCTGCATCTTTTCTGGTAATCACCTGAAATACCCATGCTTCTGTAGTCTTGACTACTTGCATGTCGCCGCATTGCGTACTATCATACAGGATAGGTGAAATCAGAAGCATAGACATGCATGGGAGTGAAAAGCATGGGAAGTATCCTGCCGTTGGCCTACCTGATTGATTGGGGATGGCTGCGTATTGGACCGCCGTACATTTACATTAATATCAACCCCGTTATCGTCAACCTGGGGCCGCTCGCCTTGCGCTGGTATGGCCTGATGTATGTGGTCGGCATCTTGGTTGGTCTCTGGGCCATTCGGGGATATGCTGCCCGTAAAGGGATTACGCAAGAACTTATCTATCGTGTACTATGGTGGTGTATTGCCGCCGGCGTGATTGGCGGACGCCTTTATTTTGTTGTGCAGCAACCGGATCTGGTGCAAAACTATCTGCTCAAACCCTGGAATATTTTAGCAACCTGGGAAGGCGGCATGGCCTTCTTTGGCGCGATTTTCCTGGTTGTCGCCACCTTGATCTGGCGTGCGCGTATCGAGCGCGCCAATCCGCTGGTCTTTATTGATGCGGCGGTGCTTTTGGGGATTGTCGGGCAGATTTTTGGACGTATCGGTAATCTGATTAACGGTGACATTATTGGCTTTCGCAGTACGCTACCCTGGTCTACGGTCTACGTCAATCCCAATAGTTGGGCCTGTTTGAATCCTGCGACCTGCAATGTGCCAGTGCAACCCTCCGCTGCCTACGAACTGCTTACTAACGTCGTGGTAATGGCGATCATGTTTTATATCGCCAGCAAGACCAAACGCCCCGGCGTATTAACCTTCGTTTATCTCTTCTCGTACTGTGTCACACAGTTTACCGTCTTTTTTGTGCGTGATAATATCATTGTCTCTTTCCTGGGTCTCGATTGGGGCCTGAAACAAGCTCAATGGACCTCCATTGTCGTTTTCATTGCGCTCATCCCTATCAGCATCCTCGTGATGCGTTCGCGTTATGCGCGTCCTGTGCCCGCTGGTGAAATTGCCGCGACCTATGGCATTGAGCAGAAGTCACAACCGGAGCCTGTATTGGAAGGTGATGGTGTACAAGTTGAGCACGAAGGGGCAGAAGATGTAGCAGCGGAAACGAGCGCGGCGCGTGAGACCGCGGACGATGCCACGTCGGAAGCGTCTGCTGCTGAACAATCTGAGACAAAAAGCACCCCTGGCATTCAGGCGCTGTAACATTCTTCCGTATGTACCCTATGATATGGTCAGGAGCGTCTTCTACTGAGAAGCGCAAACAAGTTTCTTAGTAGATGCGCCCACCTCCTGCCCACATGTTTTTAGTACGCATACAGGAGTTGCGCATCATTCTGGCTTAAAGCCTGAAGGTCATGGGGGATGTCGTGAAGATTTCACGTGGTTCATCTCGGCGCATATTATCTGCTACGGCGTCACAAGAGGCGGTCGATTCTGCTCCAGCGCAACCGACACGCCCCTACGACGCAAAAGCATTTCATACGTTTTACGAGGAAAATCTGGGCCTGATCTATCGTTATGTATACAGTAAGCTCGGTAATCGAGAAGAGGCCGAAGACCTAACATCACAGATATTTATTAAGGCGATGCGCAGTGCGGACCATGAACGTGGTCAGCAGACGTTGCAACGCTGGCTTTTTCAAGTTGCTCGTACTACTATTGCAGACCACTGGCGTGCTTATTATCGCGCTCCGATGAGTTCTCTTGAAGAACTGTTGGATAGCGGTTGGGAAGGCCCGATTGAGGAGACGGAGCCGGTTTTGCATACCTCGCCATCAGAGCGTGTGCAAAAACTTTTACAAGCATTGCCTGAGCACTATCGTGAAGTATTGGTCTGCCGTTTTCTGCTCAACCTGACGATCAAAGAGACGGCTCAGCGGATGGGTTTGAGCGAGGCGAACGTCAAGGTATTGCAGTTTCGCGCCCTAAAACGTGCTGCGGAAATGGAAACGGTACTTACTGAGGTGCAGTAAGGTGGAGAACAGGTATGTCAGGCGAAGACCAGGAACGGTTTGAAGATTATCTGGAGCTAGAACGGTACATCGAAGAACTACAGCAAGGGCAAGCAGCTCATCCTCCACAGGAGATGACCCCTGCTCAAGCACGGCTGTATCAGATGGCGGCTCTTTTCCGTTCGCTCCCTCCCGATGCGGCGGAGCCGCGCCCAGCATTTGCTGAACAATTGAAAGCTCATCTGATTGCTCTACAAGAGTCATCTGATACTGCTGATGTTGTCGCGCCGGTTGCTGCGCTGCCTGCGCAAGAGGGACAGGAGGAACATGAAGCACCTGTACCTTTTTCACACACGCAGACGCTGCCACCATCGCGTTCTACAAAAGGGCCATTAATTCGGCGCGTTTCACGGCGTGCTATGCTTACTGGTGGTGCTGTTGCCGCTGCGTCTCTGGCAATTGGGGCGGGGGCCGAGCATTTGTTAGAGAAAGTCAATGCTCCACAATCGGCACAGGTTTCAACTGGTCATACTACCTCACCTACACCCCCTGCCTATGACACTATGGATATTACGGTTGGTATTCCTACGACCTGGCAACTCGCTACAACGCTGGAACAGCTTGGTGCAGGAGCGGTACGTTTTGCCACTGACAGCGTTGTCGGCTATGTGATACAGACCGTAGATCACTATAATAGGCCCCAGATTGTCGCGCTCTCAGGTGCTTGTACACATAAGGGCTGCCTCGTACAATGGCAGGACAGTGATCGTCTTTTCCACTGTCCCTGTCATAGCGGCCTCTTTGATGAAGGTGGCTCTTTTGTCAACCTTCCTGGTCACACGCGCTATCTCTCACCATTGCCGCGTCTCAATGTCAAAATTGAGCAAGGTAACATCTATGTAGAGGTTCCACAGAGCAAGTAAGAGCCTTTTCTGCGCCAACCCTGCACTATCTGGCAATAAAGATGATCGACCAATGGCCGCTGGGCCAGTCTGCGCTGGCGAGATAGCAGCCCGGATTGCCGAGATGCAGCTTAAAATTCCAGGTGCTGATAGCTTTGTCTGTGTTTGGTACCATCAAGCTTATTGGAAAGTCTGGGTTAAAGGTGATGACTGAACTGTAGATGCCGTCAATGGGTGTACTCAGAAGTGGGGGGAGACCTGCCGAGAGGCCGATGAAAGAGAACGTGACAGGGCCATGCACACCATGAATGATCTCGGCTGAGAAAGGAACATCCCATCCCACCCAGGGTTGCTCATTCAACTTATTGTGGGGCGTGAGTTGCACATTCGCATTCGGACCCATCAGACCAGCAATCCAGACTGGATAATGTCCGATGAGATGGATATTGCCGATAGCGGAGCCTTGTCCACATTCAGCGGGGAGCGTGGCTGACTCAACAATCCATGTTCCATCACTTTTCGTCCAACTCACAATGGTTTTCGAGCCACGTAGCTGTGTTGTGACCAACGGGCCATTTGGACCCAGAATGATACTCGCGCTTGTGGCCGTTGTGGACTGTGGTGTCACTATCGGCCTATATAGCTGTGAGCCGTTAAGTAAAAAGGCGGTGAGTAGCACGCAGAGTAGAGAGAGGGCGGATAGGAAATGTGATTGCTGTCGCTGCATCTGCTGGCGAAATGTGTGCACATGCTGTCCCATGCGCAATAGTTGCTGCGCACGCTGATCTAAATCAATTGTAGGGAGATCGCTGATCTCTATCTCAAGACGCTCTTGCGCATTTTCTTGTTCTTCATGCACAACTGGACTCCTTTACCTCAATTCCAGATGGTCCATACGCTCTTAGGATAACGCGATACCAGCTTGTGGCGGGCCTCCCTGTGTCGCTGTGGTGTCTTGCGCACGCGCTCCTGCGAGCAGTTTTTTCCAGGTTTCCTCGCCACCGATGTGATAGATCGCAATGCCTGTCAAACGCATCTGCACAGGACTATCGCCAATAAAGAGAATGGCAACGGTATGCCCGTGTTGACGAAACTGTAATAGGGTATCAATCAATTTTTCGCTGAGACTGCTGGTAATCAACACAATCGTTGAGCCAGCAGGCAGGCGAGAACGCTCGGACCGCATCAGGTCCTCGATGCTTGTACCGAAATAGGGTTGGACACGTGCCAGTACATCCATGATCTGTTCGCGTTGCCGCTCGTTGCAGGAGGCTGGAATATGCACACGACGGCGACGCAATTGGGCCTGTGCCTCCGAGGAGGCGATATCTTCATCTAAGGTGTTTGCACTAATTTTTTCTTCGGGCCGGAACGCAATACTGTTCGCGTAAAGCCCGACTGCGTAGCCCGCGTCAATTGACCAGTTGGCAAGCGAAGCAGCAGCACAGACCGCCAGCTCGTAGAGTTCAGGATGAATGCCGTAATGTGAGTCAAAACGCGCCGTCGTATTCAGAAAAATTTCTAGCGTATAGGTCGTGGTCGCGTCATAGACCCTGCTTTGCATCTTCTGCATACGCGCAGTGGCCTTCCAATCGACACGTCGTAGACTGTCTCCATAGACGTAATCGCGAGTACCAATGATGTGCAATGGATCTTCTAGAAGGCGTCGTTTCGCGCGTCTATCGCCAAAAGGGTGACGCGCGGGTAAACCAAAGCTGGTGATAGGCACTACTAATGGATACACCATCAGGTATTGATAGTTGTTAAAGGTTGTTTCGCGCGTCGTAAAGCCAAAGATATCGCCACTACGCACACGTGTAGGGCCAAGCACATGCATGCCTCGCGTTGCGCCACGTAGCGTATAACGGCGCGTGACGCGCTCGTACCAGCGTGGGCTAAACAGGCACTCCAAGATCATTTGATTGCTGCTCACATGACGGCGTAGCTCTTGCCCTTCAAGTTCCAGGCTACTGGCTATCACATCCTCGGTCTCTAACCAGGGCAATGGGAGTAACTTCGCGTTTTCGATTGAGATTGAGAGCGTGACGCGCTCCCCAAATGCAATGCGTTGCGTGCTGAGAATGCGTCGGTAGCGTAAATCCTGTAAACAGTAATATGACCAGATATCCGTTATCGCTACAGCACATAGGAGCAACAGGCCGCTCACGATAAACAGCGGCTGCCGAAAAGGTATCCCTATAAGCATAATCAGTGCGCCAAGCGCGTACAGGCGTCGCCTGATACGAATGCTATTGCCCATTGCTCTCTCTTTACTCTCTCCTGGCAGATTGGTCGAGACTATGTATACCGTTATGACTCAACGGGGACCGCGACGCTCTGTAATACCTCGTCAATCACCATTTCCATCGCGCGCCCATTCATCCGACTGGTGGCGATCAGGCGATGGGCGAGTACAGGACGTGCCATCTGTTTTACATCGTCGGGCAGCACGAAATTACGTCCGCGTAGTGCGGCAAATGCCTGGCTTGCGCGATAGAGGGCCAGAGTTCCCCGTGGACTGACGCCCAATTCGACGCTGTTATGTGTACGTGTCGCGTGAATAATTTCAACGATATAATTTTCAATGCTACCTTCAACACGTACTTGACGAATGATCTGCTGCAATTGGAGCAATTGCTCCGTGTGTAAAATTGGCGTCAATTCTTGTAAGGGTTGGGCGGCGCGAAAGCGTTGCAGCATCAGGCGTTCTTCCGCGTAGCTGGGATAGTCCAAGCGCAAGCGCATCAAAAAGCGATCAAGCTGTGCCTCTGGTAGCGGGAATGTGCCTTCTAACTCGACAGGATTTTGTGTGGCGATCACGATAAAGGGACGTGGTAGCTGTAGCGTTTCGCGCTCGATACTGATCTGCCGTTCCTCCATCGCCTCAAGCAAAGCAGATTGCGTGCGTGGTGTTGCGCGGTTAATCTCGTCAGCCAGCACAACCTGCGTCAGCAGAGGTCCAGGGCGAAACTCAAAATCGCCCACCTTTTGATTATAAAAGGTGATGCCGGTAATATCGGAGGGCAGTAGATCAGGAGTAAATTGAATACGTTGAAAAGAGCAACCGAGTGAACGCGCGAGTGATTTTGCCATCGTCGTCTTCCCGATGCCGGGCACATCTTCAAACAAGATATGGCCTTCACACAGCAGGGCAACCATCAAGAGATCAACAACCGCCTCTTTGCCGACAATCACGCGCCCAACGCTCTGGCGAATAGCCCGTGCTGCCTCCTGAACCTTGCGAATATCATCAGTTTGTGTCATAGCTGGCCTTTAGTTACATACAAGTATGTTGTAGTAGAACAGGTTATATGGAATACTGGGATACAATGTAGAAACAATGACTGGCACACATTTGCCTCTGCATTATATCCGCAAAAGAAGCGAGGCGCAACATATTTGAATATATATGCATACGACCGCCGTTCATCCACCAACGTTGTTCACAATCTGCACTGTTACAGTGGGTGATGTGACTGTTTGCCCGTTAGCATCGCGTGCTGTTACGATTAAATGCGCAACAACGGTGGTATTGCGGACAAATATATGGATGTGCCAGGGAATATTTGCATGACCGCTGGCATCTGTCACCTGCGTACCACTAAAATACGTTCCTGGTAAAGCGTTATAGAACACGGTCAGTTGTACCTGAACTCCGCCCTGACTGGTAGTAACGCCAATCGTCACTGTTGTGTTGTTGCTTGCACGAGCAGGAGCACTCGTAATTTGCACGCTCAGCGTTGTGGACGTTGGGGTTGGGCTTGGTGTTGGCGATGCCGCTGGCGAAACTGTGACCGTTGGCGAAGGGAGGGGCGTGCTGGTGGCTGCAACCACTGGCGTGCCGTTCTTGGGTGGTTGGCTGGTCTGTGTGCTGCCTTGCCCACCGCCTGGTGTTGGGAACGTCGGGCGTAGATCAACTGTTGCTTGAGCCTTAGGGCCGGTTGCATTGTTTTGTGACACGCCGGTAAAAATGCCTGTCACTTGCATAAGTGCGCTGCCTAAGAAGGCAATCAGCGTGAAACTGGCAATAATCGCCAGCACGATACTAACAATCAAGATCCGGTAGGCTGGGTCGGTGTGCCAGAGATATCCTACTTTGCCCAGGCGTGAATTGGGGACTTGCGTGACTGCTTTATACGGCAAAGGTGATGACAACGGTATAGATGGAGGCATCATAACTGTGCCTTCGTCATGGGCAGGTGATGCATCCGCTGTGAGAGGTGGTAATACTAACCGTCCCTCGTCTTGAGGTTGCATATCCGGTGGTGTATCGGGCATAGCAACTCCTTGTGTCTGTGTAAAAGGACCTATACGCGAAGAGATGAGACAGCATGATAATGGGCAAAACGATATCTTTCACTATAGTATATCTCTGCCTTTTACACAACCAGATATCCCAAAAAGGCTATGCGTCTTGTGTCCCTTCTGTCTCTGCCGTCGCGGTAGAGCTTTCGCCATCCAGGTTATGCTGCTGTAGATATTGCCAGCAGGCATCGCAATACCCTGCTGCCACCAGATCAAGCGTCATCTGATGAAAACGATACTGAACTTGAAGTTGCTCATGCAAGTTGCCAAGCAAAGCGTCGTCAAGATGGATGGTTGCTCGACAACGGCGGCAGATAAGGTGATGGTGTGCCTGACTCTCTACTGCTTCATAATGTGGTTGCTCGCCCAGCAAATGATTTTCGCGCACGAGTCCCAATTCGCGCAACAGTTCCAGGGTGCGGTAGATGGTCGAGAGGCTCACATAAGGGTTACGCTGCTGTACACGTTCGGTAATCTGTTCAATGCTCAAATGGTCATGGGCTTCCTGAAGAACGCTTAAGATCATATGGCGTTGCGGCGTCAGGCGATAGCCGCGCTTGCGTAACACCTCGTTACCTGAACGAACGTAGTGATGCATAGATACATCATCCTTATCTGCATGTTTTGTTGAGAAAATAAGAAGCCATGTTTAGGCATATGGTAGCATTGTTGCGTACATGCGTCAACGAAAAGTGCGGACCGTCAGCGTTTTGGCTAACCCTTGTATGCATAAGGTGACACTGGTATAGTATGTTGCAGGTGTGGACACAGAAAGGTCGTCATTGCTCACTGCAAGGTGAGTGTTTTATTCAGGTTGCTGTAAGGTCTCTCACGAAACTTGCAAGCCACTATTCAGGGACGCCTTTTACACTAAGGCGTACAGTGGAAAAGAGTGTCACCTGCGCAGACATCATCGTCCATCGTCAAAACACATGTTTTAGGAGATTTAGACGTGAGGATGCCTTTATTTCGTAAGCCAAAACGCTGGCTAGTTACTATAACTGGCCTGTTAATGGCTTCGATCCTACTATCCGCATGTGGCGGAAATGCCTCAATCCTCAGCACCGCTGGGCCGGTGGCAAATCAGGAGCGAGGTCTGTTCTACATTATTCTAGGGATCGCAACGTTTATCTTTGTTGCCGTTGAAGGCGTGTTGATCTGGTCGATCATTCGCTATCGCGAGCGTCCCGGTATGGCGAATCCCAAACAGATTCATGGAAATCTTACGATTGAAATAATCTGGACGGTTGTGCCCGCCATTGTTCTCTTTATTGTTTTAGGTTTTACCATTCAGACCCTCTTCGCGGTTGCCGCACAGCCTGCGGGCACGACCGTTGATGTAGAGGCGGTCGGCCATCAGTGGTGGTGGGAGTTCTACTACCCCAAATACAATATTACGACAGCTGATACCCTGTATGCGCCAGTCAATACCGTTGTTCATGTTACTGAATTTTCTAACAATGTTATTCACAGCTTCTGGATTCCAGCATTAACTGGCAAAACCGACGTGATTCCAGGTCATAACAACCAGAAATGGTTTAAGGCAGACAAAACGGGAACCTATGTTGGTGAGTGCGCTGAGTTCTGCGGAACGCAGCACGGCAACATGGAATTCAATGTGGTGATCTCTAACCCTGATGAGTTTAATACCTGGGTGACCACACAGCAACAGACTGCCGCGACCCCTGCTCCTGGTTCATTGGCGGCGAAGGGCGAGCAGGTCTTCAATGGCGTCTGTGTTGGCTGTCATGGCATCTATGGCGTCAACGTGAAGAACTACTATGACCCCTCGGTCTCTTGTGCCAGTACAACGGCGCAACCAACAGATGCCGAGCAGTGTAAGATCGGTCCTAACCTGACGCACTTTGGTTCGCGCCCGCTGATTGCTGGTGGTGTGTTAACAAACAACTCCGCCGCTTGCCAGCCGGAGACGCAAACCTATGCCCAATTGCTGAAGAGTTGTCACCTCGCGCAATGGCTGAATAACCCACAAGGCATTAAGCCGGGCAATGACATGGTTGTTAACCTTACGCCTGATCAGGTGACTTCGCTGGTGGCGTATCTGGAGAGTCTCAAATAGTGTCCCTGCGCATGCTTCTGTGCAATGCGCGCAACGTTCCTGGCCCATCTACCTTGTTCTCTCTGAGGCAAGCATAGACTTTGGAGGAATTGCCCAATGGCAACCCAAGTTATTGATACCACCACTACATTAGTACGCCGCAAGCGTTTTAGTGAAACGTATATTGGTGAGTGGATCACGACTACCGACCACAAAAAGCTCGGTATCATGTATGTACTGACCGGCTTTTTCTTCTTTCTCGTGGGCGGTATGGAGGCTCTACTCATTCGTACCCAATTAGCTGTCCCGCACGGTCAGGTACTGAGTCCGCAGGAATATAACTCGGTCTTTACCATGCATGGTACGACGATGATCTTCTTGTTTGTCATCCCCGTGCTGGTCGGCTTTGGTAACTATGTTGTGCCACTGATGATCGGTGCGCGTGACATGGCTTTCCCGCGCATGAACTCGTTTGGCTACTGGGGCCTGCTCTTTGGTGGCCTCTTTCTACAAGCCAGCTTCGCCTTCGGCTCTGCTCCTAACGGCGGTTGGTTTATGTATGCCCCGTTGAGCGAGACGGCGAGCGGTTGTGGCGTCCATGCCTATATCTGTACGCCGGGCATGAATGCTGACTTCTGGGTACTGGGCGTTCTGATGCTCGGTATCTCATCCATCGCTGGCTCTGTCAACTTCGTAGTCACCATCCTCAAACTGCGCGCTCCTGGTATGAGCATCAACCGTATGCCGCTTTTCACCTGGATGACGCTTGTGACTTCGTTCTTGCTGCTCTTCGCGCTGCCCAGCCTGACCTCTGCCAGCGTGTTGCTGCTGCTGGACCGCCACCTGGGAACGCATTTCTATCAGTATGCCTCTGGCGGTGACCCGCTACTCTGGCAGCACCTCTTCTGGTCCTTTGGACACCCTGAGGTGTACATTCTGATCTTGCCAGCCTTCGGTATTATTTCTGAAGTGCTGCCTGTCTTCTCGCGTAAGCCCATTTTCGGCTACACCTTTATCGCGTGGTCCGGCGTGGCTATCGGCTTCCTGAGCTTCACCGTGTGGGCGCACCACATGTTTGCCGTCGGTCTGCCGCCCCTGGCACAGGCCTTCTTCGCCACCAGCACAACGCTGATCGCTATCCCAACGGCTGTCAAAATCTTCAACTGGGTTGCGACCATCTACGGGGGTAAGATTAGCTTCAAGGCTCCCATGCTCTTTGCATTGGGCTTCATCGCGATGTTCCTGATCGGTGGTCTCAATGGCGCGGCCCTGGCGGTTGTGCCTTTCGACTATCAGGTCACTGACACCTACTTCGTCGTCGCACACATTCACTATGTGCTGTTCGGTGGTAGCGCGTTGGCTATCTTCGCGGGCGTCTACTACTGGTTCCCCAAGATGACGGGCAAATTCTTGAACGAGCGCTTGGGACAGATACAGTTCTGGCTGATGATTATTGGCCTCAATCTGGCCTTCTTCCCCATGCACCTGCTCGGTCTCTTCGGTATGCCACGCCGTATCTACACGTATCCGACAGGACTGGGTTGGGATGAGCTGAACCTGCTCTCGACCATTGGTGCGTTCATCATCGCGCTTGGCGTCATCGTCTTCCTGACGAACTTTGTGTTGAGCCTGAAAAATGGGAAAAAGGCGGGCGACGATCCCTGGGATGCCTTCACACTGGAATGGGATACCACTTCTCCTCCGAAGAAGTACAACTTCCTGACCATTCCCGTTGTGCGTAGCCGCCGCCCATTCTATGACAAGAAGTATCCTGAAATCGCTGACTGGAAATCAGTCACGCATTAATGCCACATCCGTCCATCGGCTCCGCTATATGCTCTGTGCGTATCTCGGAGCCGAGGCAGCATGAGAACTGAGAAGGTTGCTCATATCGGGTATGAGAGCTTAGAAGAGGTTAGAGCGTGTCTCAAGATCAGAAAGAAAAAATCGAACAACAGCAGTCAGATGATGCAGTCAGGGAAGCGGATGTCACTGCCGAAACGAAGCCCGTGCAGAATGAGGCGACGCCAACGCCGAAGCGCAAGGTAAAGCGGCGCGTCGTAAAACAGGTGAACGAGGCCGATCTGGAAGCCATCAGCCCACGTGCCAGTTACTGGCCGCTCGCTCTGGCCTTCGCCATCGTGGTCTTTCTCTATGGTGCGATTGGCAACCCGATCATCATGGGTATTGGCGTAGTTCTGATCATCGCTGCTGTGATGGGTTGGGCGTTGGAACGTCGATAAAAGCTGGCGCGTGATAGAAGTAGATTACACATCTACGATGTGTGACGCGCCTGAGAGATAGGGAGTCACGAATATGAGTTCGACTCATGGTGAGCAGGTCAGAATCCTCGAAGAGGGCGGAGAGGTAGGTCGTGGCATTAACTGGTGGGGCATGATCTTCTTTATTGCTTCCGAGGCACTGATCTTCGCAAACCTGATCGCAGCGTATCTCTACCTGGAGATTCGCAACGGGTCCTGGACCTTGCCTTCAGGTGGGCATCTGGAAATTCTATATCCTGCAATTAATACCGCTATTCTGTTAGCAAGTAGTATTCCAATACGTTACGCAGGTGCGAGTATCGCGAGAGGCAATCAGAGAGGTCTGGTACTTGGTCTGCTTGGCACAATTATCATGGGTGTGATCTTCTTGGGTGGACAGATTTATGAATACACGGGTCTGTTTAGCCAGGGATTCACTATTCAGTATAAAACCTTTGGCTCAGCATTCTTTACGTTGACAGGCTTCCACGGCTTGCACGTAACAATTGGTGTCTTGTTCCTGCTGATTTGTCTCATTCGCGCATTGCGCGGCGACTTTAACAAACACAAATATTTCGCTGTTGAGGCGGGCGAAATGTACTGGCACTTCGTAGACCTGGTCTGGGTCGTTGTGTTCAGCACCGTCTACCTGCTCCCACTGCTACGTGGCTAGGCGAAAGCAAATGGGATTGCACTCTCACGCGAGGGTGTGATCCCATGAATCCTCCCCTTATTTATACCCATATTTATTCAGCTAAGCATCTGCTTAGAGGAAGTCTGCGCGCAAATTGAGTACGTATTTTATAGAAGAATATGTTACAATTGTGGGTATGGCTCCCTCCCATACGTATTTGTTTGATGCATAATTTGGCTTGGTAACATCATATGAACTACCTGAAGTACCGGAAACTGTGGAGACAGAAAGGGCAGGTTAGATGAAAGAGGCGATGCGAGGAGATGGTTCTGTTGTTGCTGTCCGTCATGATGGGCCGCAGAAATCAAAAAAACGCATTATCATGCGCTGCTCGGTATGCACCTCGCGTATCTGGGCGAAGCCTGTCCATCTTATGGAGCCGGAAGGAGTACCGGACCCTCGTCTTTCATGGACGTTATGCCAGCCGTGTTATCGCGCCCTCATAGAGGAAATGCGTCACTCTCCTGTACGCTCTCCTCTACGTCTGCGTATCGCAATGGGTCTTGTTGCCTCAGAACGCTGGCCGCAAGCTTATCCTACGCGCGTTCGTACTTTTGTCAATGACCGCAAGTGGATCGTCTTTATCGCTGTCGGCTTTATGGTCGCGATGATTCTGCACCTCGTGCTGATTGTAATGGTCGCGGGTATGCACTGATTGTCCCTTACCATACTTCTGACCTTGACGGTTGCGTTAAAATAGGAGTAGCCCGGTCAAGGTTGACTCAACTCTATCGAGACGAGAGACCGGGCAACCAAAACTGTTGAGCCAGAAAGGTTGCCCTGCATGGACTCCGCACGCGGAGAGAAGAAAAACAAGCAAGATGACTGGTGGAACAAAGACGAAACACCACATCCTTCATCAGTCCCTCACAAAGCGTCACGCGAATTATCCCTGTCCCACTTGCCTGCATCGCATGCGGACGCCATTCCCGTGGGCTTCACACAAAGCTACCATGTGCTTGCCGAGGTTGCAACAAACATGCGTTGCGGTTTCATGCTGCTAAACAAGCAAGAGTGTGTCGCGTATACCAATCCCAGTGCGCTTCGTTTGCTTAGCTTGCATAAACAGATGGTGACAGATGGACAACAGTTTGATGTGCGGCAACACCTGCTCTCGCTTGCCGCTGACCCAACCAACGCGATACAGGAGCTAGAACGTCTGTGGGCACAACCTGAACAGGAGGCCTCGACAGATATCGCCCTGGCTGATGCCGCTGTGCGCTGGCTGCGCGTGCATTCCTTCCCCGTGCGCGATGAGCATGGAGAGGAGCTAGGGCGTGGCTTGCTCTTCGATGACATCACGCTTGAACATGCCGCTGTTGAGGTTCGCACAGAGACACTGGCTCTGGCGGCGCATGAACTCAAGACGCCGCTAGCAATTATCAAGGGGTGTGCCACAACCCTGCTCGGTGGTTCCACACGCTGGGAACCCGCTATGCAGCGCGAGATGCTGCAAATGATCGACACGCAATCCGACCGCCTCTACGATATCCTCAATACGCTGTTAGATGTCTGGCGCCTGGACGTGGGTGCGCAAACGCTACGTTTCTCGCAAGTGTATCTGCCTGAAATTCTCACACAACTGGTCGAACGCTGGCGCAAGCAGGCTTCCCGCTATCTCTTCGTCCTGACCGTCGCTCCCGACCTGCCATCGCTTGTCTGTGACGCCATGCGCGTCGAGCAGGCCATCAATCACCTGCTTTCCAATGCCGTGACCTATTCGCCTGCTGGCAAACGTATTACGGTGCGCGTCGAGGCCAACGATATCGAGTTGCGTGTCAGTATTAGCGATGAAGGCGTTGGAATTGCCTCCGAGCATCTAGATCGTATCTTTGATCGTTTCTATCGTGTTTCACAACATGGCGAAGATCAGACGGGTAGCGGTTTGGGTCTCGCGGCGGCCCGCTCAACCATCGAGGCGCATGGTGGACGCATTTGGGCAGACTCGCTTGGTCCAGGGCAGGGGGCAACCTTCTATTTTACGCTACCACTCGTGCCCACGCTTCCGTCCGAGCTACAAACTTTCGCGCCACCCGCGCATACGGGTCAGCTTCCTGCCCCCACGCAGACCGCGCGGCGCACCGCACCGCTGAAACAAGATCAACGGGTGCGCGTCTTATTAGCGGAGAGCGATGCACGCTTGACGCGCTACTTGCGTGCCAATTTGGAGGAGCAACGCTATCGCGTGCAGGCTGTCAGTCACGGCATACAGTTCCTGCGCCAGCTTGATCTGGAAGAGCCTGATATTATCCTGCTCTCAACCCATCTAAGCGATATGAGTGGCGTGGAACTGCTCCAGCGTCTGCGCGATTTCTCGCAAATACCTGTTCTGATGCTCTGCGAAGAGTGTGATGAGGACGCGCGCGTGCAACTCTTCGATCTGGGCTGTGACGATCTGGTGATGAAGCCCTTTGGCATGAAAGAACTGCTTGCCAGAGTACGCGCTCTCCTGCGTCGCCAACCCGCCGCCGAACAGAGCGTGACGCAGAGCCTCTTTACAACAGGCGACCTGACAATTGACTACGCGCAGCGCAGCGTGGCGATGCAGGGACGACCTGTGCAATTGAGCCGTACCGAGTACAAGCTATTAGTTGTGTTGGCCCAGAACGTCGGCATGGTGGTCACGCACGAATTATTGCTCGAAAAGGTTTGGGGGCCAGAGTATCATCGCGATGTGGACTTTATCTGGGTCTACATCAGCCGTTTGCGGCGCAAGATCGATGCCGATACCCGCCATCCCACGTACATTCTGACCGTGCCCAATGTCGGCTATAAGCTCGCCAAAATCTAGCCCCTCCTGCGCCTGAACACCCTACGGTGAAGACCTGACAGATATTCAGGTCTTTGTAAGGAATAGTGCGCCTCCGTTCAACTCGCCGTAATGTGTCGCGTTTATATTCCATAGTAAGTAATGTGACAGATCTGAATAGATACGTATAAAAACATACGGAGCGAGTCAATGGCGCAGGGACAGCAACCTACTATTCTTCTTATCGAGTCCGACACGGCTCTTCGCTGGGTTATTGCTCTTGGTTTACGGCAGCAAGAAATGTGTGTGATTGATGCACGCACGCCGCTGGAGGTGGCGGAACGCGCACTGCCTCAGCCCGATCTGCTGATTATTGACGTTGATACCGGTATTCGCTCCAACTGGTCCCTTATTGAGGTCGTTCGTGCCCATCCGCCCTTTGCCAACGTGCCTATTGTGGTCCTTTCCTGGGAACACGCCCCTGTGCATGTGCCGCTGGCAAGTGATAAAGAGCATTCCCTGGCGGCCGCGACTCAGATGGTCTATCTGCCTAAACCGTTTGATGCGCGTGTGTTGCAGGCCACCATCCAACACTTATTGAACGCGCAAGCTGCGCAAGAAGCGGCGCGTATCGCAAAGGCTGAAGAGGCGCTCCTGGCAACGTATACTGCCACGCATGCTCCCGCGAGTATCTGGCCCGTCATGACGGCGGCAGGTCTTTTATTGGCCTTTATCGGCATGCTGCTCAACGTTTTCTTTATTATCGTGGGCCTCCTGATTGTTGTGCTGTCCGTGTTGCTCTGGACGCTAGGCACGCAATCTCTCCCCTCATCCTCCCTTGAAGGCCGCCTGCTCTCCTGACAAAATACTAAACAGGTCCATAGGCGTCACTGCGAGAGGCTTGTGTCACGCTTATTGTCTGCTATACGTGCCCTTAATGATATGCACAAAATAGTTTTGTGTCTCTATACGAATGAAAGGGCAGTCTATGCAAGGCAAACAATTAGAGGGTATGAAAGTAGCAATTCTGGTCGATACCGATTTCGAGCAGGCGGAGATGGTTGAGCCACGCAAAGCTCTTGAGCAAGCGGGTGCGCAAACGGTTCTGATTTCTCCGACAAGCGGTGAAGTGACAGGTATGCAACATGATGTCAAGGCCGACCGTTTTAAGGTTGATATGCCACTCGATCAGGTCCGCGCAAACGACTTTGATGCTGTGATGCTCCCCGGTGGCGCGCTCAACGCTGATTCGCTACGTATGAATCCGAAAGCACGCGAGTTTGTGAAACAGATGGATCAGGACGGTAAGCCTGTCGCATTTATCTGCCATGCGCCCTGGCTCCTGGCCTCGGCTGGCTGTGTCAAGGGGCGTACCATGACCAGCTATTATACTATTCAGGATGATCTGCGCAACGCGGGGGCGAATTGGGTCGATCAGGAGGTGGTGCGCGACCGCAACTGGATTAGCAGTCGTAGCCCGAAAGATCTGGGTGCCTTCAATCCCGCGATGGTGGCCTTGTTCTCTGAGAGCAAGGGTAAGGTGCGCAGTACCCGTTAAGCGCATTGCCGCAATAGGTGAGAGGCGCGCTGAGTGAAAGAGAGGACGCGGTTACAAACCTGTAACGTTGTCCTCTCTTTTTGTAGCGTTAACCTACAACACTGCCGAGCGTGAGACCGTTACGCCAGTAGCGTTGCAAGAGCAGGAAGCCGATAATCAGGGGTAGCACGGAGATCAACGAGCCTGTGACAATCAGGCTATAGACAAACTGTTGCGCACCTCCGCTGGTATACGAGGTATTCCACACCTGTAGTCCGACTGTGACAGGATACAGGTTTGGGTCACTTACCATCACATATTGCAGGAAGAAGTTCGTCCACACGGCCACGAATTGGAATAAGAAGACTGTGACCAGAGCGGGTGACAGGATGCGTAGCACAATGGTCATGAAGGTGCGCAGTTCACCAGCACCGTCAACGCGCGCGGCATCCAGCAGGGCATCGGGTATGGATGAAGCGGCGTAGATACGCGAGAGATAGACTCCAAACGGGCTAATGATGCTGGGCAAGATAATCGCCCAGATCGTGTTCGTTAACTGTAAACCACTCATCAGTAGATACAGTGGCAGCACCAGAGCGGGTGCAGGCACAAGAATAGCCCCCAGAATAATCGAGAAGATCAGATCACGGCCGCGAAACGTGAATTTTGCCAGCGCGTAGCCCGCCATTGCCGAGAAGAGTGTTCCCAGTGTGGCACTGACGATGGCGTAAAAGAACGAGTTCCACAGCCACAGCAGGTAGACGCCATTCTGATAGGTGAAGACATTGTAGAGGTTATTCCAGAGGTTCCAGGTTGGCGCAACCCACAGACCAAACGTACCAAACAAGTCCGCTGAGGTTTTGGTAGAAGAGATGAACAGCCAGTAAATGGGCAAGAGGAAGTAGATTGAGATGACGAACAGCACTGCCATGATGAGCACGTTGTTCGTGTTAAACCTGCCCCGTTTCGTTTTACCTTGGGTTCGGGCGACAGATGTTTCAAGCGTCTGCGACGTTGTTGCCATATCGTTATACTCCTGATTGTCGTTGTGTGAGCCGTAAGAAGCCAAACGAGAGAATGAAGGTCACGATTGCCAGCACGACGGAGAGCGCGGCGGTATAGTAGTAGTTGTTATTGCTGAAGGCCGTAAAGTAAGCGTACAGGTTGGGCGTGAACGTGCTGGAGATGTTGTTTGAGATTACGGATAGCACTTGCGGTTCCGTGAAGATTTGTAGTGTGCCAATGATCGAGAGGACGCAGGTGAGAATAAGAGCGGGAGCGATCAGCGGCACTTTGATATAGCGCGCAATGCCGAAGCCCGTACAACCATCAAGCCGCCCCGCCTCATAGAGTTCGGTTGGTACAGCCTGTAGCGCGGCATAGAGGATCAGCATGTTGTAGCCAGTATACTCCCAGGTGGTGATATTTGCCATCGACCAGAGCACAGAATTTGGCCCCAGAAAATCGAACTGTGTTGCCCCTAATGCATGAATGATTTTGACAATTGGACTAAGCTGCGGGTCATAGAGAAAGCCCCAGAGCAGCGCGGCAACCACGCCCGGAATCGCATAGGGAATGAAGAAGGCGACACGGAAGAATGCTTTTAGGCGCACTGTAGCGGTATCAAGCAGCAGGGCAAGGATGAGGGCGAGAATTAGCATGACAGGCACTTGTACGATACCAAAGAGAAGCATACGGCCAACACCCGCGAAAAAATCTTTGTCCGTCAAAACCTGCGCGTAGTTGCCCAGGCCATTAAAGACAATTGTGGGCGCACCCAGTCCCAGACCGCTGCGCTGCGAACGGAATAAGCTCTGATATACGGCATAACAGATGGGGATGAGGAAAAACAGTATGAAGAAGAGCAGAAAAGGCGCGAGAAAGAGATACGGCGCGAAGCGTTTGCGTTGCCCATAGCGCGCACGTCCCTTTTGTGGCAACGCACCGATCTGCGCCTGCGATGAGGTGGTTTCTAGAGCCATACGTCTTAAATCCTCTCTGAAGTAAAACTGCGTAGTGAAGTGAATCAATCGAGGGATAACCAGTGTGCGGTCCGGTTTGAACGGCGAAATCCCCCTACTCCTGACACACAATCAGGAGTAGAGGGCAAACGGTGTGATAGATGGACTATGAGCCAGCTGCCGTGACAGAGAAGCCAGCCGTCTTCATCCCCTGAAGTGTACTCGATTGGAGGGCGTCCAGCCCAGAACTCAGGGTTGCCTTGCCATCGGTAGCGTTACTAAAATTGTCGCCTAGATCGGTAAAGACCTGACTCATTGTTGGACCCCATTGGAAGGAGACATCGACATTGCTCGAGGCCGTTTTAAAGACATCGAAAATGTTTTGTCCACCATAGAAGGTCTGAACTGCGGAGCTGGCAGGTGTACTAAGGGCCGAGGTCAACGCTGGATACAGCTGCGCGCCATTGACCATATCGGTCACGCTTTGTGTGTTGGTGTTCAGCCACGTTGCGAACTCGGTCGCCTCTTTGGGGTGTTTGCTGTTTTTGAAGACAACCGTGGTCGAGCCGCCCCAGTTGCCCGCGACGTTCTGACCCGCGCTCCACTGTGGCATCGGCGCAACTGCCCAATCGCCAGAGGTCTTCGGTGCGTTAGAAAGGATGGTGTTCGCGCCCCAGACTGCCGAAATCCAGGTGGCAACCTGACCTGTTTGCAGATCGTTGTACCATGCTTGCGAGAAGTCGGGGTCGGTTTTCACCAGTTTCTTGTCCAGCAAGCCCTGCCAGTAGTTCGCAACCTGTTTCGAGTTGGTATCATTAATACCGACTTGCCAGGATTGTCCGTTGATACGGAACCAGCGTCCGCCAGCCTGCCAGATCAGGCCAATGAACCAGCCTGCTTCCTTCGGCGGGAAATCGGTGATATATGCCTGTGGATCAGCGGCGTGCAACTTTGCTGCATCTGTAGCAAATTGATCCCAGGTCGTGGGAACAGCTAGACCGTATTTTTTGAAGAGGTCAGCGCGATAATACAGGGCCATTGGACCTGTGTCCTGCGGAATGGCGTAGATCGCGTTACCTTGTGTGCTCTGGCTCCAGGTCCAGGGCACAAACTGGCTCTGTACTGAACTTGCTCCATACTGACTCATATCAAGCAAGCCACCAGTTGCCTCGAACGTGGGCAGGAATTGATATTCGACCTGACCGAGGTCTGGTGCATTGCCAGCCTTGATCGCGGTGAACATCTTCGCATAGGTGCCGTTCGCGCCAGCGGGAACGGAGACCCAGTTGACATGAATGTTGGGATGGGTCTGGTTAAATAGATCGACAGAGGTATTGAGGTTGGGAACCCAGGACCAGAAGGTCAGGTTGACAACGCCGCCACTACTGCTCGCACCACCAGAAGAGGGCGAACTAGAGCCACAGGCTGAAAGTGGCGCGACCATTACAAGGGCCATTAAGAAGAAGCCTATGGTGGTCATGGTGCGACGTGACCAGCGTAACGGAGAGAAATACTGCATGCTTTTATGCACTCCTTCGGGCTACTACAATGGGCAAGCAAGTACGTCATTACATGGAAACGCTTCATCGCTATTAATAGCAGTGTAGCTGCTAACGTTATTCGTTGTCAACACTGCAACATTGCTATGTTTTTACCGAATGGCAACGTTTCCAAGATTACATACGTTGCCTGTTACTAAAATCTCTCATTAATTTACTTAATTTATTCGTGAGTTGCAGAGATGTTGTTGAGAGATGTCAATGAGCGGTATAAATATATCTAGAACGTTGTGTTGTGGCATGCGCGTGTGTTTAGGGTATTGTAAGGTGCTTCTATTTGACTGCAAGTTGCTTATCAGGCTCAGGCATCATAATCAATCTGATGTTATCTACCTTGCGGGAATTGAGAAATTATGGAAGTAAACGGTATCAACAGCATTAACGGCATACAAGGTGACGAACCTGCTTCGCCCGCGACGACGGTTGCCGCGACCCCTGTCAAAGGCAGGAAGTCACGTAAACGCAGTATTATCACTTTTACCGTCGTGAGCATCATCAATGTCGCGTTGCTGGTATTGCTCTGGACGCAACTGCTGACACCAGCGAAACAGGCTCCGAGTCAGCCAATAGGCACGGCATTGGGCGTCGGCGATATCAGCAGCCCGCTGATCGGCAAACCCATGCCAGATTTCACGTTGACCTCGCTCAATGGAACGAGCAAGACTATTCATCTGGCCGCTTTCAAGGGCAAGCCTGTCATTCTGAATTTCTGGGCCTCATGGTGTGATCCCTGCAATCAAGAGGCACCATTTATGCAGAAAAGCTGGTCACAATTGCAGGCGCAGGGCGTAACGCTGATCGGTATTGATGGACAAGAGGGCGCGAACAATGCCTTGCAGTTCATCCAAAAATACGGCATTACCTATCTCAACGTGCAGGATTCACTCACAGGCACGACCGCGATCAACTACGGCGTGACTGGCTTTCCAGAGACGGTATTTATCAATCGCAACGGCATTATCGTGGCGAAATGGGCTGGAGCCTTAGATAGCACCGGCTTGCAGACCGAGATGGCAAAGATGAAGCTCTAGGAGGGCAACGATGGCTCTTCTACTCATGCTACGTCTCATTGCACGCACGGCGCATACGCTCTCTGCCGCCGCCTGGGTGGGTGGCAGCATTATGTACCTGCTCGTGGTTCAGCCCGCTTTACGGCTTGGCGGACCAGCACCAGCGGTGGCGGCGAAGGTCGCGGCCCTCTTTAAGCAAATGGTCAATGTCTGCATCGGCGTGCTGGTCTTGAGTGGAGTCTATCTCGTCTTTGATCGCCTGACACAGACAACGCTAGGTTGGCCCTATCTGACTGTGTTAGGCTTAAAAATAGCAAGCGCGATTGCGCTCTTTCTACTGGCAATATATCTGGGACAGAGCAATGTACGGCGGTTGGCAAAACGTACGACACGTCTCTCGAAAGCCGCCCCGCAACTGATGCTCGCCCTGGGCATTTTCGTATTTGTACTTGGCGCGCTACTCAACATTCTCTTTGAGTTGACGGTCGCGCCCCATTGATGGAGGTTGTAGCGTGCAGCCTGCTCTAACGCTATCAAATGATGACCGCGCATCCACCGAGGAGAAGCGTCCGCAGACGCGGCGCAAGCGGTTTCCGGTGAGTTTTCTGATCGCGGGCATTGCTATATTGGGTGCGGTCTTTTATCTCGTCTATGCCAACACGCAAGCCAATTCGGTCTACTATATGACCGTTTCGGAATTGAGGCACTGCACAACCTGTATAACACAGTCGGTGCGCGTGGCTGGCGTCGTGCAACAAGGGTCGATTGTGCGCAACGATCAGCAAGATCGTGTTTCGTTCGTCATTAACGATGGCAAGCAGTCGATGCCCGTGACCTATACCGGGGTTGTGCCTGATATCTTCCGTCCGGGCATTCAGGTTGTAGTGGAAGGACATTACGCAGGTCAAGGCGCGTTTCAGGCGCAGACACTCCTCGCCAAGTGTCCCTCGAAGTTCCAATCTGCGACGCCAACCACACAGAACTAGGGAAAAACCGTGTACTATTCAGACCTGGGAACCATCTCCCTGATGCTCGCTCTTGCTATCGCGGTCTACGCCACAATTGCCGCTGTTCTGGGGTCCGTGCGCGCGTTGCCGCAGTTGGTGCAGAGTGCGCGCCGTGCCGTACTCGCGGTTGCTTTCTTTCTTGTCCTGGCCTCGGCTGCCCTGGTGGTCTCGTTTCTCACGCATGACTTTGGTGTGCGCTATGTCGCCGAGCAATCCAGTTTGACGATGCCCTGGTATTATACGGCGTCGGCTTTTTACGGTGGACAAGAGGGGTCGCTACTCTATTGGGGCCTGACGCTTGCGCTTTTCTCTGCCATTTTTGTCTTGACCTCGAAACGCGCTCCCGCTGCTCTTGTGCCTTACGTGATGGCGACCTTGATGGTGATCGAAACCTTTATCCTGCTAGTTCTGGTTTCGGTCTCCAATCCCTTTGTGCGTCTCGCGGTCGCACCACCCAATGGTGTTGGCCTGAATCCCATTCTGCTCGATCCTGGTATGTTGGTGCATCCGCCGATGCTGCTGATGGGCTTTATGAGCTTCTCCGTCCCCTATGCCTTCGCGGTGGCCGCGATGATTACAGGCCGCCTGAATAGCGAGTGGTTGCGCTCAATTCGCCGCTGGATGCTCGCCGCGTGGTCGATTCAGACGGTTGGCCTCGTGCTTGGTGCATGGTGGGCCTATCATGTTTTGGGTTGGGGTGGCTATTGGGGCTGGGACCCGGTTGAGAATGCTGCTCTTTTGCCCTGGTTGACGGCGACGGCCTTTCTACATTCGACAATGGTGCAGGAGCGGCGCGGTATGCTCAAGGTCTGGAATCTCGTGCTGGTAATGGCCTCGTTCGCCCTCGCCATCTTTGGCACGTTCGAGGTACGTAGCGGTGTTATCAGTTCCGTTCACTCGTTTGCTTATTCCGATATTGGCACGTATTTCCTGACCTTCCTGGCGATTATTATTGTGTTCTCGACCGCCCTTTTTGTCTTCCGTTTGCCTAAATTGCGCCCGGAGCAGGAGTTTCAATCGATTATTTCCCGTGAGGGCGTTTTTCTCTTTAACAATCTGCTTCTGGTTGGCATCACGTTTGCCACATTGTGGGGCACGCTCTTTCCGCTGATTACGGCCGTGGTGAAGCAGCAGGAGATGACGGTTGGCCCGCCGTTTTATGAGAATGTCAATGGACCACTCCTCGGCGTGCTGGTCTTGGCAATGGGTATTGGTCCGCTGCTCGCGTGGCGGCGCACCTCGATGAACGCCCTCTGGCGCAACTTGAGTATTCCAATTGTGGTCTCCGCGCTATGTGCCGCCCTCTTGCCACTGTTTGGCGTGACGAATGCGCTGGCTGATATCGGCTTCGCGCTGTGTGCCTTTACCGCTGCTGCCATCTTTTATGAGCTATGGCGTGGCATGCGCGTTCGTCACAGTCACGGCGAACCCTATCCTATCGCGCTGATGATGCTGTTCAGTCGCTACCGTCAGCGGTATGGCGGCTATATTGTACACCTGGGCATGGTTGCGCTAACGGTGGGCATCATTGGTTCGCATTTCTTTCAGCAGCAACAGGATGCGCTACTCAAGCCCGGTCAGAGTATGAACATCGCGGGCTACCAATTGACCTTCCTTGGCAATATCGAGATGCAAGATACTGATAAAGATAGTATCGCGGCGCAGATTCAGGTCTGGCATAACGGGCAGTTAGAACGCTACATCTATCCCGGACGTACGATCTATCACAACTTTGCCAATCAGCCAGCCAGCCAGGTTTCGATTACAACGACGCTCAATCTGACCGACATTTACGTCTTTCTCGCCGACTGGCAAGGAGCGACTCAGGCACAAATTCGCGTCTTTATAAACCCGCTGGTCTCGCTGGTCTGGTATGGTGGCCTGTTTATGCTGATTGGTGGCGTCATCTGCTGGTGGCCCGAACAACGGCGCAAGGTTGTGCCGAAAGCAAGCGCGCAGTCCGAGCCTGCTGAAGAAGGGGTAGCAGTATGAGTACAATCAAGAAAGATATTGCCAGCGTGCGACCTGTAAATAGCATGGAGAGCAGGCGTGTGAGCACACGACTGTTGCGCTCACCATCATTTCTTGCTGTCTTGCTTGCCGTTATCTTTCTTGCCTGTACATGGTCTTATATGCTGTTTAATGCGCAAACGCATAAAACGCTCGATCAGCGTGTACTAGAGGTGGCCTCACAATTGAAATGCCCCATCTGTCAGGGCGAATCGGTCGCCGATTCGCCGTCAGGTCTGGCCCAGGAGATGCGTGGGACGATTCGTCAGCAACTACAAGCTGGTAGGTCAGAACAGCAGGTGATCCAGTACTTTGAGAATAGCTATGGCTCACAGATCGTCTGGTCACCGCCCTGGCAGGGCTTTAGCCTGCTGGCCTGGCTTGTGCCGATTGCGCTGATCATCGGGGGTACGGTGCTGATCTTCTTTGTTTTCCGCGATTGGCGTAGTGCAAGTGAACACGCCGTAGTCGATGATGAACGTATGGAAGAGGACGAACGCGCAATGGTCAGTCGCGATGAGGAATTGAATGAGAGCGAGTTGGAGCGGTATAGCAGGCAGCTAGCGGAAGAGCTAGCGGCTGAGGACCCGCTGTTTGATCACTATCGAGAGGGAAGGTGAGATGATGGCTATACTTGTCGCGGTTGGCCTGGGAATAGCCGCGCTTGCCTTTGTATTATATCCACTGTACCATCGGCCAGCGGACGCGATAAAGCCGGCAGACGCGGTAAATCTGCCAGCGGACGCGATACATCGGTCCCTACAAGATGATGCGCTGCCTGAGCGTGAAATGGCGGCGCGTATCGCTTTACAAGAGGTTGAGCTTGACTATCAACTGGATAATATCTCAGAGGATGACTATCAACAGTTGCGTGATCGCTATATGCGTCGTGCTCTTGTGGCCCTGAAATCGCGCTATCAACACGAACAAGAACTGGACACGTTGATTGAGGAGCAGGTGCGCAAGCTCAAAGAACAGGCTGAGAAGGAACAGAGTGATGAGACGACTCGCGAAGAACATACGTAATAGCTATCTACCAGGACTGGCGTTGGGCCTTGCCTGCCTGTGCATTATGCTCTTGCCCGTGGGTATTGCCTCGGCCCACACACGCGCAGGTGGTAATGGGCGTATCTATGGGCAATTGTTAGATGGCACACAAAAAAACGCTCCCTTGCCTGGACAGACCGTGACGCTTCAGGTTGCGCAGACTGGCACCGGGCAAGACTTGGCGACGGCAAAGACAGATGCCCAGGGTCGCTACTCTTTCACAAACCTCTCAACTGATAAAACGCTTAATTACGTGGTCTACATGAACTATCAGGGGGCGCAGTATCTCAGCAATATTGTCACATTAGATACGCAACCCGTGCAACAACTCAATCTACTCGTCTATGATGCAACCTCAAATAGTGCCAAAGTTGCGGTGGTGGATGCGACGATTTTGATGCAAGAGCCTGATCCCACGCATGGTATTATCACGGTTTCAGAGTTTTTTGATTTCAAAAATCTGGACCGTTTTACCTATGTTGGTTCGCTGGATGCCAGCAAAGGGCGTCCTAATGCCCTGCTCTTCTCGCTACCGGTTGGTGCGCGCCATATAGTCCTTGGACAGGGTTTCAGCGGCTACAACGTCATTCAGGTGGATCATGGCTTTGCCTCGAACGCGGCCTTATTGCCAGGGGATACGCAGTTCTCGTTTTCATTTGATGTGCCCTATAATTCAACAAGCTATAGTTTTACCTATACCGCGTTCTATCCGACCGTCTCTATCGCGCTCTTGACGCCGCCCGATGTACAGACAAACTCCGCCTTGCTCACCTCGCAAGGCGTGATTACTGCCAATCAGCATCCCTATCGACTATTCAAAACAAGCGGACTGCTCGTGCAACAGGGTTTCTCCGCAAGTCTGAATGGGTTGCACGCTCCTGTCGTCGCGACTCCACCGACGCCTCTCAATACCACGCTTATCTGGTTGGTAGTGCTACTCTTGCTGATGGGTGCGGTACTGGTAGTCACGTGGTTCCTCTACACGGCCCGTCGTCGTCAGGCGAGAAATGCAGTTCCCCGTGCGACACCTTCAGGCAAACGTGCTGGAGCAGTAAAAGAGTCGAAAAAGACGCTCTCTGAGCAGCAAGAGGTGCTGCTGCAGGAATTACTGCAACTAGATAAAAATTATGAGGCTGGGAAGATCACAAAAGCGGTCTATCAGGAGCGGCGCGCAAAGACAAAGGCGCGTTTGCGTTCGCTGATGAGTGAGCGCGAAACCGCACGCAGATAAAGGGAGCGCGTAGAGAGTGGTAAATGCATACCTGGAGATACACAATCTGAGAAAACGCTACGGTTTGAAGCCTGTTTTGCGTGGCATTGATCTGGAACTGCCGCGCGGACAGCGCATGGCTCTTCTGGGGGCGAACGGCGCGGGCAAGACCACGCTTCTGCGCATGCTGGCAGGGCTGAGCAAAGCGGATAGCGGGAGTATCCATATCGCGGGCCTGGAGATGCGGAGTGATGCGCAGCAGATACGCTCTCTAGTTGGTTTTGTGGCCCATCAACCGTATCTCTACGAGGAATTGACCGCCCTCGAAAACCTGTTGTTCTTTGGGCAGATGTACGGAGTTGAGCAGGCACGCGAACGGGCTGGAGAGTTACTGCGCGTGGTGGGCCTTGAGCGGCGTGCCCGTGAACGAGTCAGCACTTTTTCACGTGGTCTGGTGCAGCGATTAGCCTGGGCCAGAGCTTTGCTCCATCGCCCAACGCTGCTCCTGCTCGATGAACCTGATACAGGTCTAGATCAGGAGGGCAATGCTCTGGCTGAGCGTTTGCTGATTGAATACTCACAACAGGGAGGGACCGTGCTGTTTACCACTCATCAGCTTGAGCGTGCCTTACAACTTGGCGATCAGATTGTGATGCTGGCGCAGGGACGCATTGCCTATCAGCGTGAGGCTCGTACCTGGGAGTTGGAAGGGATGCGTCGTACTTATCAAGAGGTGGTGCAGTGAAAGCAGTACGCACGTTTGCTCTCCAGGTATGGGCTATTCTCTGGAAAGATATTCGTTACGAGCTACGTAGCAAGCAGACATGGCTGGGAATGGGCATGTTCGCCTTGCTCGTGCTGGTGATTTTCAATTTCGCCTTTGATCTGCGCGTCGATACGACCTCTGCCGTTGCTCCTGGCGCACTCTGGATTGCCTTTGTCTTTGCCAGCACACTTGGCTTGGGCCGCACGATTGCGGCTGAGCGCGAAAAAGGCTCAATGGATCGTCTCTTACTGTGTCCAGTGGACCGTAAAGCGATCTATCTTGCGAAACTGTTGGGCAATTTGCTATTTATCGGAGTAGTGGAAATCGTCGCGCTACCTGTGTTTGCGGCTCTCTTCAATGTTCCGTTATTGGTGGGAGCCTTAGTCCCGATTGTGCTGCTTGGCTCGCTTGGCATTGCAGCCGTGGGAACGCTCTTTTCTGTGTTGGCGGCGGCAACTCGTGCGCGTGAACTCTTATTGCCGATCTTGCTGTTTCCGCTGCTGGTTCCTATCGTCATCGCGGTGGTTCGCTTAACGCAGGCATTGCTGGTTCCTTCGCCCAATGAACCGCCCTGGCTTGGTTTGATTGTCGCTTTTGATGTTATTTTTCTGAGCATCTCGATGCTCACGTTTGAATATGTGATTGAGGAATAATCCCTCAAAATAGAGGAGCAAAGAAATGGCCCTGGCAAATCGTGTAACGGGCATTGAAAGCTCTGGTAGCGCGCAGACAACTGAGAAACGCGCCGCCACGCTCCCCATTGCCTCGCTGATCCTAGGTGCGCTTTCGCTGATTGGTATGATGATCTCGCTGTGGATGATTTTTATCTACGCTCCCACAGATGCTATCGAGGGTCAGTCGCAGCGCATTTTTTACTTCCACGTGCCGATGGCGTGGGTCGGTATGTTGTCTTTTATCGTGCTTGGTGTCGCGGGTGTGGTCTATCTCATTAAGAAAGATGAACGCTGGGACTGGTTGGCCCGTGCTTCTGCCGAGGTGGGCTTGGTCTTTCTGACCCTGGCGATTGTGCTTGGCTCGATCTGGGGCAAAGCGACCTGGGGAACATGGTGGAGTTGGGACCCCAAACTGACCACCGTGCTCATTCTCTGGTTTATGTATGTTGGGTATATGATGCTACGCAGTTACATGGGCAACACGGCGGAAAGCGCGCGCGCTGGTGCTGTCCTGGCCCTGGTTGGCGTGGTCGATGTACCGATTATCTATGAGGCAACCAATTGGTGGCGCACGCTGCATCCCGCCGCGCAGGTTGGTGTCCCTGGCGCGTTACCACCTTCGGTTACGCTGACGCTGATGGTCGCTTTGACGACCTTTACGCTATTATATTGCTTTATGATGATCCAGATGTATCAGTTTACAAAAATGCAAATGTTGGCGCAACGCTTGCGCGCGACCCTCGAATGGGGCGAATAAAACATTCTAGTGATCTGTCAAACAGGGAGAGGATAGAAACGTTATGCAAGGTGTATCCTATCTGGTCGCCGCCTACGCGATTGCCTGGGTGGGCCTCTTTGTCTATCTTGGCGTGATCGTCCTGCGCATTCGTGGGGTGCGCACCGAACTCGCGGCTGTTGAAGTACTTGTGCGCGAGCAACAAGAGCAACAAAAACAGGTGAAAAAAGACCTGGAAGTCTAAACGCCAGAAAGGCGTTTTTGAGGGAAAATCATGGATATTAAAGAAAATACAAGCTCAGCAGATGTAACTTCTGTAGCCAATGAGTCGCAGACTGCGGGTATGAGCGATAAACAGCGTATCACGTGGCTGGTGATTGGTGATGTCGTGGTCTTTCTGGTCTTCGCGTTTATTGGACGGCGTAGCCATAACGAGGCAATCGGCATTGGCGCGTTCTTTCAGGTTGTCCTGACAGCCCTACCGTTTGCGGCGGCATGGTTTATCATCTCGCCCGTGATCGGAGCCTTCAAACGTGGTTTGGAGCGCAAACCTGGGACGATGGCAACACGCACGCTGCTCTCGTGGCTTGCCGCGTGGCCTGTCGCGTTGGCATTGCGCGGCATCTTCGTCGATCACGCCGTTCCTCCGTTGACGTTCGGCATCATTACGCTGGTTGCTAATTCTATCTTATTGTTGCTGTGGCGTTGGCCTTTTGCCTTTTTCATGAGTCGCCGCAAAGCGTAGGAGCATTACCTCCACCATGTGCAACATTACCATGTGTGGTTCGTATATGATGCGCTTGAAAAGTCTTGTAGACCTGTTCACGGTATTGGAACCGGAGCCAATGTCAAACGCTCTGAGTTCTAAGGGGGCTTTATGAGTAATCGGATGAGCGATCAGCAAATGCAGTTCGAGCATGATCCTGAAACATGGGCAGAAGAACGCATTGAAAATATGGACCCACGCGAACAACCACACTTTTTGTATGAAGGGCCAACGTATGGGCAAAAATTTCGCCCAGTTCAGGTTGCGCCTCAAAAGCCGCGTGTATCGCTATATATTTTGCCACTCGTCATCATTGGCATCTTGCTCTTTGGTGGCTTGCTTCGCGTATCAGCAGTCCATTTTGACGTGTTGCGTGGAGACGGCCCACAGCCCCACTCTTTTCAATTCTCCAGAGATGGCGGAGATGCAAGCACACAGGTTTTTAAGCCGTTTGGAACGAACAGTGTGGTAATTAATGATGCGCAAGGGAATGTACACATTCATACAGGTGGACCGGGCGAGGTGGTACAGATTATCACCACTTCTGGCGGAGCATTTGACCACCGTCCTATGCCTGCGGATGGGGTTGCGCAGCAAAATTCTGATGGCACGATTGCTGTCAATACCCAGCCCACGGATAACACGAGTCTGGATATCACCGTTCCCGATGGCATGAATATCACGGTAACAGATCAGAATGGTTCCGTAGAGGCAGATGGCGTAAATGGAACGCTGAATGTGCAAACTGATAGTGCCCCGGTCAACCTGAATAATGTCAGCGGTCAGGTAACTATCAATGATCAGAGCGGCTCCGTCACGCTCACACAAGCGCAACTAAGTGGGCAATCAACGATTGTCACGAGTAGCGGCTCAATCACGTTTGCGGGTACGCTGGATGCTCAAGGAGCCTATCGCTTCCAAACTGATAGTGGTTCCGTTGATGTGACGCTACCTGCAAATGCCGCATTCAATTTGAGTGCTAACAGCGCAGGGACCATAAAGAACGAATTTGGTAACACGACGGTTGGGAGCGCGCCGCAGCCTGAGGTCGTGATAAGTAGTAATAGTGGTGTTATCAGCGTCAACAAGGCATCGTAGGGTTTACAAAATTGGATTTTTACGAATTTACAAAATCTCGTAAAAAACCTATTGACAAGTTAAGGCAACAGTGATATTATTCCACTTGCGCCGGACGAAACAAAGAAAAGCGCGTGAGATGCGAAAGCATTGAGAAGAACTTGAACAACTGAAGAGTGGTAAGGAAAAGATTTAAGCAATAAGAGCCTGTCAATTTTTTGAGAACAAGTTCGTCATCAGATAGAACTTACAGCCTCTGATACGAGGTTGATATAAAACTGGATGGCGAGTTTGATCCTGGCTCAGGACAAACGCTGGCGGCGTGCCTAACACATGCAAGTCGAACGCGCTTCGCAAGAAGTGAGTGGCGGACGGGTGAGGAACACGTGGATACCTACCCCCAAGTGAGGAATACCGGCGAGAAATCGCCGACAATACCGCATAGGCTCCGCAAGGAGCAAAGTCGTAAGACGCTTGAGGATGGGTCTGCGTCGGATTAGCTAGTTGGTGGGGTAATGGCCTACCA
>DAIDJF010000038.1:35547-54785 GCA_027451525.1 Ktedonobacterales bacterium | reverse complement strand
GGGTGATTGGCGGTCTATTTGGTATCATGCTCGGCTATCTGATTGCCAGTATTGCACACAACTTTCCCATGTTGCTACTGGCATTCACCTTGACCGACTCGGCAGGCGGGATCGCAATCGGTCTTTCACAAGCCGCCCTCATTGATCTACAGTCAACGAATAGCACAAGTACAATGACACGCTGGACACTAGCAGGGAGCATTGGCGATTTGAGCGGTCCGCTCGTTGTCACGCTAGTTATCGGTACACACGCGGGATGGGCACAACTTTGCTGGCTAGCCGCAGGTTTTTGGGGCATACTGGCCTGTATCACCCTTCCGCAACGTTTCCCACATCTTACACAGAGTGAAGATGAAGAACCGCTTGCGTTCACCGAACTGCTTGCGGGCTTACGCGACGCCTTGCGCAATCCGAGCTTATTACGTTGGGTCACACTTTCTATTGTGCCTTCAATGGTAGATGAGGTATTCCTCAGTTTTGCCGTCCTCTACCTGCACGATCTATTACATGCCAGCACAGTCGCCATTGGCCTGATCGTCACACTCCAGATGCTCACTGGCGCACTCAGCCTACTTATCCTGGAGCGTTTGCTTCTACCGCGCTTCTCACCACTGGCACTGTTGCGCTGGCAAGCGGCTTTGACATCGATTGGAATGCTTGTTTTCTTGAGTAGCCATACCCTCTGGCTGGTTGGTGGCGCACTCTGTGTCATTGGGGCGTGCTCGGTTGGATGGTATCCTATCGCAAAGGGAGAGGCTTATGCAATACTGCCCGGTCACTCTGGCACGGTGCGTGCTATTGCCAGCCTGGGAGAACCATTCGAGATGGCCCTACCAGGAATTGTTGGTCTGCTTGCTGGAAATTTTGGCCTACTCGCAGGTCTGGGACTTCTGGCGAGTGCGCCACTGTTGATGCTTGCGCTCACAGTAGGCCAAAAGAAATAGGACAGCGTTTCTTATAAATGCTGGTACACACTGCCACTCCAAAGCATAGCAAAGAGTGCCGCTACGAAGACGCAGGCCAGTAGCGGCACGTTGGCAACAAATAACTCACCCAGGAAATGAAAATGGAAGAAACCGACAAGCAAAATAATTGCCGATAAACTACACAGAAATGCGCCAATAAAACCTTTAAATTCGTGTCGTCCTGCCATCAGTTCACCCGCGCAGCCCATAACCAACGCGATACAAATCCATACAATGAAGTGCAGTGCTATACTCATCATGGGTTGCCTCCTACAAGTCTATGTCATCTTTATTCTTCATTGGACACGATGTCAGGATATAAAAAGACTCACCTTGATAGTAAAAGTTCACCATGGCATACCGACAACACAGGAACTATGAGCGACCGCTGAAACTACGGTGTTGTGTAACTCGTGTCCTAGTAGAGTGCCATCGGCAGGTTCGATACAGATGATATCGACGAAGAGGAAAGGATGTTTTAGGATGAACAGTTTTCTTAAAGGAGCATTATTCGGGATAGGTATTGGTCTTCTCGTTGCCCCCATGAGAGGCGAAGAGATGCGCACGCTACTCTCTCAACGTTTAGAAGAGCTGCGTGGATATCTCCCAGAGAATGAGCAATTATCGCAATACACACAGCAGGTCTCAGATCGTGTCTCACAGACTGCGACTAACTTAAAGGGTTATGCACAACAGGCGGCATCGACAGTCAAGAGTAGTGCGGGTAATCTGAACGATATTGCGCAGAATGCTACCAGCAGCACAAAGCAGGCGGGAAGAGACATAGGGAATATGACCAAGGCCGCGCAAGGAACAAAAGTGACCCCAATACCAGGAGGTAGCACTACAACGACAACTCCTCCTGACACAGGCATGACACGCTAAAAATCTTGTGGGACCGATGATTGGTTGATTGGTTCCGCATCCTTATTCGCCATGTTGCCCCTTCTAAAATGGAGGGCACACATGGCGAATTTATTTTTTAAGCAGGCGGGCATAATCTAGTGGCCCTTATATGACAACGCGCTCTATTTGCAGGTTCATTGAACTGAGACGAGGTACGATATTGCCATAGCCACGCTCCAGAAAATCGACGCCGCGAATGGTCGAAACCCCACGCGCGATGGCAGCAGCAATCACATAGGCTAAACCTGCACGCAAATCGGGGATAATCATTTCGTCAATAGCTGTAAACGGTGTTGGCCCGGTGATAATCGCACTATGTTCATAATTCTTGTCACGGAAACGACATGCCTCGGCACCCAAACAATGCGTCGTCAGTTGGGTTTTTGCCCCTAACGCACCCAGATCATTGAGATAACCAAAACGCTTCTCGTAGACTGTCTCGTGAATGATCGAGATGCCGCTAGCTTGCGTCAATAGAATAGCAAATGGTTGTTGCCAGTCAGTGGAAAAGCCAGGGTAGACATCCGTTTCAATCACGGCAGGACGCAACGGTGATTGACGGAAGAAACGAATACTTTCCGCTCCCGTTAGCTCAAAACCACCGCCAATCTGGCGATAATAGGCCAGAAAGTTGCCCAACGTATCAGGACGGATCCCATGTACGGTTACATCGCCATTGGAAGCACAGGCGAGCGAAGCCCATGAAGCAGCCTCGATACGGTCACCAAGGACCTGCATATTGGTGCCACTGAGACTTTTTACGCCCTCGATCCGAATCTCACGTCCAGGCGACGTAAAGATGATCGCGCCCATCGCGCGTAGCATGGTAATCAAAGCCATGATTTCCGGCTCGATAGCTGCGTTAGAGATTACAGTACGCCCTTCAGCAAGGACACTTAAAAACAGACAGGTTTCTGTCGCTCCCACACTCGGATAAGGCAGATTAATTTGTGCCCCTTTGAGCGGCTTGACGCGATGTGCTACATAGCCATCGTCATTCTCTTCTACAATGCCACCAAAGGCACGAATAGCATCCAGATGAAAATCAACGGCCCGTGCCCCAATCTTACAACCGCCGACAACTGGTACAGAAACCGTCTTGAAACGATGGAGCAGCACACCTAACAAGAGAATAGGAGCGCGGTTGCTGCCAGAATGTGGCACAGGAACCGTTGAGGTTCGCATAGTTGATGGGTCAATGCGCAGACGATCACTATCGATACGATCAACCGTCACGCCAACCGAGGTCAGCAATTCGGCAGTGATATCGACATCGCCAATCGCGGGCACATTCAGCAATGTGGTCGAAGTCTCACCAAGTAACGAGGCAACCATTGCTTTAATCGCAAAGTTTTTCGCTCCCAGGCACGTAATCTCACCCGTAACAGGGTATCCACCCTCGATTCGATAGGCATATGTGGTTTGTGTTGACACAATCAGTTACCTTTACAAAAATGATATAAAACACATCAAATGCTGCAAGAGGTGCAAGAGCATACAAACAGCACCATATTTAGTTATATAATATTTGCCAGTCTCTTTGCAAAAATTAGGACCTCAACACGATCTATCATCCATCCTCTCTCACGCTAATAAACGTACCATCCGCATGTTTCTCAAGCCTCGTTCTCACGACGCAGACATAAAAATGGCATGGCATCGAGTGATGCCATGCCGCGCAAAACAACGACACAAAGCGAAAATCTCGACTTCACGCTACACACACCGCGAGACAAGACAACTACCACACACGGCTATTTAGCAATACAGCCCTGTGCGAAGAGACGAACCGCATCCAGCTTAGCAGCATCCGGGAACCAGACAATGACCTCCTGAATACCCGCCTGCTCGTATTCAGCGAGACGCTGGCGAATTGTGTCAGGCGTGCCAACCAATGCCTGCTTGCGCAGTGTGTCAAGATTAGCGCGATCTCGCTCTGATAGTTTGGCAAGAGCCTCTTGCTCCGTTTCGCCGATAAAACAGTTGATCAACAGCGTGCGCTTGATGCTATTATAATCACGTCCAACGGTTTCACAGTGCTGTTTCAGGATAGAGAATTTGCGCTCCAGCACGGGCAAGTCAGCATTTGAAATATTGCAAGCATCACCATATTGTGCGACCAGTTTGAGCGTAACCTGCTCACCAGACCCCCCAATCAGCAAGGGAATATGTGGCTTCTGCACACCTTTGGGCTGGTTGATTGCGCCACGAATCTGGTAATATTTGCCCTCGAAGACTGCCTCGTCCTGCGTCCACATCGCAAGAATGACCTGTACAGCTTCACGTAAATAGCGTAACCGTTCAGGAGCATCAGGATAGGGATAGCCATAGGCACGATACTCATGCTCGTACCAACCAGCTCCAATACCAAAATCCAGACGCCCATGCGAAAGTACATCAACAGTGCTGGCTATCTTGGCCATTAACGCGGGGTTACGATATCCATTACACGTAACCATCTGCCCGATACGCACGCGCTTCGTATCGCGCGCCAGAGCCGCCATGCTTGTCCAGCACTCAAATGTGACCTCTTGTGTGGGTTCTGGAACTGTATGGAAATGGTCAAAGAGCCAGATTGAGTTGTAGTTAGTCGCTTCAGCCTCTTGTGCTACGCGCGTCATCGTTTCGTAGGCTTCGACAGGATCGCTGATCCCCACAAGATCCATGCGCCAGCCCTGCGGAACGATCATACCATATTGCATTGCCATCTGCGTTTACCTTCTTTAAGAAGCTATTATATCAATATAGCGGCTATCACCCGATATAGACGATAGCCGCTATTTAGCTTACTTGTATTTAATGATAAGCATTGCCTGTCTGTCAAGAGGGCAACGCGTGAAAAAGCCGGGCCAGTTTGGACGCATCCAGATGTCCAGCCGTACGTACCCCGCTACAAATATCCAGTGCGAATGGCCCAACAGCCGCTATCGCCTGCCCAACATTTTCGGCATGTAATCCTCCCGCAAGCAGCAAGGGGACCTCAATTGCCTCACGAATCGCCCGACTCAACGACCAGTCATGTACGCGCCCGGTGCCGCCCAATTCTTTCACTGCCAGGGATTGATTACCAGAATCGAGCAAGATACCATGCACGAGCGGAGCAATCGCTTGTGCCTCACGCAGCGACTCCTGTCCATTAACATGGATAACCTGTATAATTCGAATGCCTGGCAATGCTCGACGCAACTCTTCGTGCGTACCTCGCTCCAGGCGGTCACATAACTGAATGGCTCCTGTGCGACAATAGCGGTGTTGTTCAACAATTGCAGCAACATCTTGCTTGCTAGTAAGTAATACACTTGTGACTCCAGGAGGGACGATCTCAGCGATACGTGCAATTAATGCCTCTTCGATCACGCCAGGACCACTTGGCATTGCCGATACAAGGCCCAGCAATGAGGCTCCATAGGCAACTGCAAGACGGGCCTCCACTACGCTGCTAATACAGCAGATTTTCACACGAGGCCTACTTTGTGCAAACATACTATTTTCCCTTCTTTAAGCCTTTTTTCGGGCAATGGTATAGCAAGGCAAAAAGCACAGCATTTCCTGTGATGTTTTTGCACAATTTGCCGTAATATTACAGGAAGAGGTAGTATTTTCATCACCAGTGACGTTGATTGATCTGTCCTCTAAGCAAGAGTATACTACAAGAGCAGGAGCATATCCCAAAGAGCCTGCCATGAAGGGGAGCGTTTCGTGCAACGCAAGGATCGGGTATTTGAAGCATTACGATCATTGTGTACGCAACGACCGACACAGGGTGGTGTTTTGCGTCGTTATGCAGGCTTCAGTGCGGAAGAGGTTGCCGAAGAGGCAGAAATTGATCGTACCAATGCCAGTCGAGATCTGAACGCGCTGGCCCAAGAAGGGCGAATTGAGCGTATTCCGGGTCGCCCTGTGCTTTTCAGACTCAAGCCGCCTATACAGGGGACAGGGCCGCTTGTGCCTGCAGATGTTCGTGGCGAGGAGAAAAAAACACAAGCTGTTTTTTCAAGCTCTGAAGCAAAGACAGCGGTTGTCAATCAGACTCGTGAGCGCATTTTACAGCATGAGCACGCGCCTACCGTTGCCGCCTCAGTCCATGTAGGAGCCGTTGTGACCGATTTTGAGACGCTTATTGGGAACAACGAAGGCCTAAAGGTTGCGATTCAGCAGGCAAAAGCAGCCATACTCTACCCTCCACGTGGCTTACATACCTTGCTATACGGCCCTAGCGGCGTCGGAAAAACGACGCTTGCGCGTCTCATGCATACCTTTGCAGTAGAGCAACATGCCTTACCAAAGGACGCCCCATTTGTCAGTTTTAACTGTGCTGACTACGCGGGCAATCCGCAGTTACTCATGGCCCACCTTTTCGGCGTGGTGCGCGGAGCCTACACGGGTGCTGACCACGACCGCGAGGGACTGGTCGAGCAAGCCAATCGTGGTATCCTTTTTCTTGACGAAGTACACCGCCTGCCACCAGAAGGGCAAGAGATGCTCTTTTATCTGATGGATCGCGAACGCTTCCGCCGCATGGGTGACACGAAAGAACGCCCTGCGTCGCTACTCTTGCTCGCCGCTACGACGGAAGACCCGGCCATCTCTCTGCTGCCGACGTTCCGACGGCGTATCCCAATGATGATTACATTGCCAGGACTGCACGAACGCAGTATGACAGAACGCTATGAACTGGTGCGTGCCTTCTTCACCGCCGAATGCAGCAGTATCGGCGCGCACATCCATGTTGTGCCACAGGTATTGCGTGCATTCCTGCTCTACGACAGCCCCGGCAATATCGGGCAACTTCGCACGGACGTGCAACTGACCTGCGCCCGTGCCTATCTTGAATTTCGCACCAATAATCTCTCTGAACTGCATGTCCACCTGGATATCCTGCCTGATCATATTCGGCGCGGCTTGTTGCGTACTGCGGAGCTACACCGCACGCTCGATCCTGTACTAACGCGCCTGGAGGCCACGCATATTTTCACGCCGACAGGCCTGAGCCTCAATAGTGAGCCAAGCTCGGCACATAACCTGTATGACGCAATTAGTAATGAACTCCTTACGTTGCGCAATAGCGGCTTACAAGACGAGGAGATCAATAAGCTCCTGCATCAGGATATCCAGCATTATTTTCAACGCTTTGCCTATACAGTCACGCAAACCCGATCCGATGCAACGGCCCATCTGGTCGATGAACGGGTAATGAGCATTAGCCATGCGGTTATCGAATTTGCGGCAGAGCAGTTACAGCGTACATTCCCAGAAAAATTGTCGCTAGTGCTGGCGTTACACTTATCAAGCGCATTGGAGTATCTGGCGCAGGGGCGTTCACAGCCCGTTTCGCCCTTACAGTCTATGCGCTTGACCTATCCAATCGAATACGAGGTCGCACGCATCGCCCTTTTGCGCATTCGCTCCGCTCTCAATGCCGCCTTGCCGGAGAGCGAACTCGACGTACTCACCATTTTATTTGCTAATGCGGACTCGCTGCTGAGCAATACACAAGCAAAAGTGGGCATCGTCGTTGCCGCGCACGGACGTGGCATCGCAAGCGGATTGGCAGAACTTACAAACACGCTGATTGGCATCAACACAATTGCGGCAGTGGAGTTATCCCTGGAACAGTCACCAGAAGAGTTGCTGGTCCAGGTTGCGCGTAGTGTGCGCGAGACTGACCAGGGCAGCGGCGTACTATTACTTGTCGATTTCGCCTCGTTACTCTCATTGGGCGAATTGGTTACCAAACGCACGGGCATTCAGGTGCGCACAGTCTCCGGCGTCTGCGCACCACTTGTTGTTGAAGCAGTACGTCGTGCTCGCCGCGCGCAACAGGTTTCGCTAGAGCAGTTAGCAGCCAGTCTCAGTCAATTTCACGCAGCCGAACGAGCAGAGTACAGCACCCAGAGCCTGCAAATCTTGCCTCCGCCATTGTTATCATCTAGCACAGCAGAAGACACACTCACATTACATCAAACGCAGGGAGCGCGTGTGATCTTATCCGTCTGCCTCACAGGTTTTGGCAGTGCAGTCAAGATGGCGGAACTATTGGAGGAGTATCTGCCTGAACTGCGCCAACAAGGCATTGAGATCATTTGTATGGATATCAACCTCTCCGGCAAAACAGAAGTTGAGGTACAACAAATTGTGAGCGATCGGCAGGTGGTCGCAATCGTAGGGACGATTAATCCCCATATCGAGAGCTACCCGTTTATCTCACTCACCGACATACTCTTTGGAGATGGTCTGGCCCGCCTGCGCACACTGCTTGGTGGCACATTGATTGACCCGGCTTTACTGCGTCCCTCCACGCAACAGCTACTACCTAGCACACATACATTTACGCAACGCGCGGATCTCATGCGCGAGATTACATCAACCCTCAGTCAGAGGATGATCTTCCTTAACCCGAAGCGCGTGTTGCCGTTAATTGACCGGATGATCGAGTTAATCGAAGTTGAGGTGGGCGAAACATTCGATATAGATGTGTTGGCTGGTCTGGTGCTTCATCTTGCCTGTATTCTTGAACGTGGGATGCAGCAGCGCGGCTTGCTGGTGAGCGATGCGATTCGTCTTCAGATCGAACGCCAATTTGCGCGCGAACTCTCTATCTGTCGTCACGCGCTCCAGATACTCAGCACACAAGTAGCACGTCCATTACCAGATGAGGAGGCATACAACATCGTCGGTATCCTGCGTCAGGTCGATATTTTCGAGGGGCAGGAACAGAGTGTTTGATACGCGCCGTTTCTGTGCTAAGTGTGCTACACACAAATTGGCATGCTTCTTGCAGTAATAGAAAATAGACCCGAAGGCTCTGGCATATCCGCTATAGTGTGTCATACGGCACAGAAGCTGAGGACACAGGAGACAACGCAGGGAGCGCGGGAGAGGAGCCATGATACGAGTAATCATTGTTTGTAGCTGGGGTATGTCTACCAGTTTGCTAGTAGACAGTATGCTTACCGCTGCGAAAGCGAGTGGGCATGAATTAACAGTTGAGGCATTAAGCGCGGGTGAATATGCAGGGCAGATCGAGATGTGCGATATCATCCTGATCGCTCCACAAATTCGCCACTTACGGAAAAGCATAGAGAAACTAGCAGCTTCGGTGCATAAACCAGTTGCACTGATCGAACCATTTCACTATGCCACGATGAATGGACAGGCCGTTTTAGAGCAGACACTGCGGCTGCTTGCTACTACGTGAGAAGGAAAGAGGCCGTGAGCAATCTGATTGAGCACAGCACAGAATGGTTTGAACGTTACCTCGTTCCACCACTCGGCGCACTCGCCAGCAACGTTTATTTGCAGGCAATACGTGATGCGTTTGTTATTTTCACGCTGCCGCTTATCATTGCCGGAAGTCTGTTCCTGATTGTTGCCAACCCGCCCATTCACGCGCTAGAAGTGTTAATTGCACCATACCAGAACGCATTACTCGTTCCTTTCGATCTCTCGTTTGGCTTGATGGCTCTCTTTCTCGCCTTTGGCGTAGCCTATAGTCTGGCACAGTATCGCCGCACAGAACCCGTGCAACCGGGCATTCTGGCAATTGTGCTGTTCCTGGTCGCTACCGTGCCGATAGGAAATATTTCAAATCTAACCCTGGGTGATCTGTTACCGTATCTGGGCGGCAATGGCCTGCTCGTCGGCATTCTCGCAGGCATTCTGGCAACTGAGGGCATGCGCTGGTTCCGCAACTCGCGCTTCATAATCAAGTTGCCAAAAAGCGTGCCACAGAATGTGAAACGGGCATTTGAAGCACTTGTGCCAACATTTATACTGCTAACAGGAGTATGGGCACTGGAATGGTTTGTGAGTTCGCATACATTTGTGTTGAACCATCAAGTCTACCAACTGACTATTCCAATCTTGTTGATGCGGATCTTTGAACCATTGGTTGTAATACAAAACAGCTACCCGGCGGCCCTGCTAGAGATCATTCTGATGATGCTGCTCTGGTCTGTGGGCATCCACGGAATGAACGTGGTGATGGCGATTGCTCTACCCTTCTGGTTAGATACACTCGCGGGCAACATTCACGGAGGTCATGGTATCGTCACAGAGCCATTCTTCCATATCTTTGCCCATCTGGGCGGTTCGGGTGCGACGTGGCCGCTGGTCATCTACATGCTGCGCTCACGTTCAGCTCAACTGCGTACGGTTGGGAAAGTTGCCCTGGGGCCTGCGATCTTTAACATTAATGAACCTGTGACATTTGGGGTGCCAATGGCACTGAACCCGATCATGATGATCCCGTTCATCCTGGTGCCCGCTGTAATTGTCACCATCAATTACTTTGTCTTCTCGATTGGCCTTGTACATGTGCCAGTCGTGATGCAACCCTTTACGGTTCCTCTCGGAGTCAGTGGGTTCGTAGCGACAGGGGGCGACATTCGTGGTAGCCTCTTGCAGTTTTTTGATCTTGCTGTCTCTGCAATTATATATTACCCATTCTTTAAGGCTTGGGAACGCATTCTGGTCGCACGAGAGGAAATAGCCGCGCAGAGCGAAGAGAGTCCAAAGCTCGTCGCCGTTTCAGCGCGGTAGGCAATGCAGCCAGAACGTCCTATGAGGGAAGGAGGTTGTGTACACGTCGAATAGCGTTTGTGCCAATGAAACAATGTTGTGTATTGCACTTGTAACAACCCGGTTTTTGTGTGGTTGTACGTTTTCCAGTCTATCTCACCATAATGGTGAAGAGCGGAAGGACACATTCAACGATGAAACTATTTGGTAAATCAGGTCGAAAGCTTCATGCCTTTTTCGGCCTTCTCATGCTCACGCTTTTAATTGCAGCATGTGGCAATGGTGGTAACACCTCGGCAGGCAGTGGTAGCACCACTGGCAGCACCGCCCCAGTCAATGGTAAGAACTGCACAAAGGTTGGCGTCTTGCTTCCAGAAAGCGCATCTTCGGACCGCTGGGAATCAAAAGACCATCCCTTGCTCGTCCAGGACATCACCGCAGCGATCCCTGGCGTAACGATTGACTACTCAAACGCGCAGGGTGACGCCAGCGTCCAGTTGACGCAGGCAGAAGCAGACCTGACAAAGGGTGACTGCATCCTGGTCGTTGGCGCGCATGACAGCTCAGCTGCCGCCGCTATCGTAACCCAGGCAAAAGCTAAGAACGTTCCAGTAATCGCATATGACCGCCTGATCCAGTCAAAAGACCTCAACTACTATGTCTCTTTCGACAACGTTAAGGTTGGTCAGCTTCAGGGCCAGTACATTGCCGACCACTATTCGAAGTATGTCTCCGCTGGTCACAACAATCTGGTTATGATCGACGGCGCACAGACCGACAACAACGCGCTGCTGTTCGCAAAGGGCGCACATAGCGTGCTTGACCCGCTCATCTCAAGTGGCTCGCTCAAGAAGGTCTATGAGCAGTACACACCTAACTGGGACAACGCAACCGCGCAGACTGAAATGGAAGCAGCTTTGACCACAACTCAGGGCAACGTTCAGGTTGCCTATGTTGCTAACGACGGTATGGCAAACAACGTTATCGCGGCCCTCAAAGCCAAGAAACTCAACGGCCATGTCATCGTCACCGGTCAGGACGCGACCGTCACAGGTATCCACAACATCCTCGCTGGCGACCAGAGCATGACCGTCTACAAGGCCATCTCGAAAGAAGCGCAGGCTGTTGCTGATCTCGTCAAGGCATTGAACGCTGGCAGCGACACCTCTTCGCTGACCAATGGCAATGTCACCGCGACTGCCGATGGCGGCAGCATTCCTTCCGTCCTCGAAACACCAGTCGCAGTTGACATCACCAACATTGCTACCACCGTAATCGCTGATGGCTATGTTGCAAAAGCTGACGTCTGCCAAGGCTTGCCAGCTGGCACAGGCGGCGTGTGCTAATCTAACCTTACAGACCCTTGTAGGAACCAGCAAGGTGGGGGTTCTCTCCCATCTTGCTCTCCTGGCAGACGCGCTCTACACACTCACTATTTCTCTGCCTCGTCTGCCGAGCACGCTCATTGTCACTACATAACAATGCTATCAATGACGAAATGATATGTAGTAGCATGCTTTTGTTCCTTATAAACTACGTCTGCATGTTCATTTTTCTGAGAACATGATATACTCATAGTAACTCATCACTTCCTGTTTCGTACTACCAACATTGCACTACTATCTGTATTGGAGGGCCATATGGCCGAAGAAACTTTTCCATCAGTTGGTGGGACATCGATGTCCACAGCAGGACAACCACCACAGGGCGAGCCGCGTCTGCGGCTGGTCAATATCAACAAAACCTTTGGTGCCGTTCGCGCATTGACCGACGTAAACTTCGAGGTCATGCCTGCCGAAGTCATGGGACTTGTTGGCGACAACGGCGCGGGCAAATCAACACTGGTCAAAACTATTTCGGGCGTTGGCCCTGCTGATTCTGGCGAAATCTATGTAGAAAACCAGCTTGTGAAAATCGCCAATCCGCAAAACGCGACACGCCTGGGCATCGAGACTGTCTATCAAGACCTTGCCTTATGCGATAACCTGGATATTGTCTCTAATCTGTTCCTGGGACGCGAAGAGCACATGCTGAATCTTGCAGCACTCTCCCCTCTCTCAGAAACCGCAATGGAAAAACGTACCCTGGAGGTATTGCGCACACTCGATGTCAAGGTTCCCTCGGTGCGCGTGCCCGTCGCCACGCTGTCCGGTGGTCAACGCCAGTCAGTCGCGGTCGCCAGAACTATTTTACGTAATCCCAAAATCGTGATCCTCGACGAACCAACTGCCGCTCTTGGTGTCGCTCAGACTCGTCAGGTCTTGAACCTGATCAAGCGACTGCGAGATCAGGGCCTTTCTGTCATTGTTATCTCACACAACCTAGCCGACGTTTTTGAAGTTGTTGACCGCGTTACGGTCATGCGCCTGGGACGGCGCGTCGGCACGTTTGAAATCAAATCAACCACACCTGAAAAAATCGTCGCGGCTATCACAGGTGCTGAATTTGGCGATAATGCAGCCAACGGCGATGAGGCCACGGGAGGAAGATAAAATGAGCGACACACTTCAGCAGCCAAACACACAAGGACCCTCCAGCACTGCGGCATCTGTTGAGATTCCTTCATATATACAGCGGCAGTCATTTGGGCAAATACTACGCAACAACATAACTTTTTTGCCTGTTTTGCTAACTTTCATCGTCATTATCATCTTCTTCGCGATTTCAACCAATGGTATCTTTCTCACCCCAGGCAACCTCTCAAACCTGGTTTTACAGATTGGTAGCATTGGTATTGATGGCTTAGGCGCAACACTCGTCTTGCTCCTTGGTGAGATTGACCTGTCTATCGCGGCAGTCGGCACGCTCGGCGCAGTCGTGATGGGTGTGCTCTCATCGCGTATGGGCTATCCCGCCTGGGAAGCGGTCACCATTGGTATTCTGGCAGGAGCACTAGCTGGCTTTCTCAACGGCATATTGATTACCGTCATTCGCATCCCTTCGTTCATTGTGACACTTGCCGCCTCTATCGCCTATCAGGGTGTGCTGATCCGTCTGCTCAACAATCAGGCATCACTGCCATTGACTGACACCTCCATCCTGGCGATCTCCGGTAACTATCTACCAGACGTACTTGGCGTTGGCATTCCTACTGCCATCCTTATCATCTATGTCCTGGGTCTCATCTTCGACTATATCACGCGCGGTAGATCTGGTTTGAGACGCCCTCCCATTGCACAACTCATTACGCAGATCATCGCCGTTGGCGTCATTGTTGAGGGGATCGTCGCGCTCCTCGAAAACGCCCCTGGCCCGACTCCAGGGACATATCTGGGCGTGCCTAACATTGCAGCTATCCTGCTTGGCTTAATCCTGATCTTCTGGCTCATTCTCACCAAAACATCCTTTGGTCGCTATGTCTACGCCGTTGGTGGCAACCTGGAAGCGGCACGTCGCTCTGGTATCAACGTCGTTGCTATTCGTATCGCCGTCTTCACGCTCTGCTCCATGCTCGCCGCTATCGGCGGTATTGTTGAAGCATCACGCGGTACTGCTGTCGCTAGCCAGATCACACCAACGTTGCTGCTTAATGCTATCGCCGCAGCCGTCATCGGCGGCGTCAGCCTCTTCGGTGGACGAGGTTCTGTCTGGTCAGTTATTCTCGGCGCACTCATCATTGGCGGACTGGAAAACGGCCTCGACCTGATGAACCAGGGGTCCGATACCAAGTTGATCGTCGAAGGTATCGTACTGATCCTTGCCGTGACCGTTGACGCATTTATTCGCCGCGCTCAAGCTCGTGGTGGACGATAACCTACGCTCTTCTCTCCCCCATCAGAGGCATTGTGTTCTCACAGACACGATGCCTCTTTTCCACCATCACTATACCGTTGAACACAAAACAGTTGACTTATCAAGCATATTTCATTACAATAAGAGCAGGCAGAGATTATCATACGGAAATGAGAGGTATGCCATGTTATTCTTGCAAAAGCGCAGACGACTATTTATCACACTTGTCTCATCGCTTGCTATTTTACTCATCCTGGCACTCGTACTTCTTCCACGCTTTACCAATCAGCCACACCTCCTGACAGGCAACGCCCCAAACGGGAATTGGGCCACATCCTCATGGTCGCCCTCCAACAATACTATCCTGGGAACAGCCGCCAATACGACCAGCAATGTCTGGTTTACCGGACACGATGGTATTGTCAGCGAGGTGTTTTATCCCTCAGCTGATACACCTGATACAACAGCCCTGGAATTTCTGGTTGGCAACAATAACCATACCTGGGTAGACGAAGAACAGGCAGACACGACCGCGCATACACAACTTTATGACCCGCACGCGCTGGCCTGGACCACCCTCAATAGCGCAAAACGTCATGCCTATCAAATCAAGAAAGTTATTTATACCGACCCGACCCGTGACGCCCTCGTACAGCAGATTACATTTACCGCCCTCAAAGGCACAACACTGGCAGATTATCTGCTCTACGTGTATTATGACCCGACACTACACGACGCTGGCGATAAAAACACTAGCTATTCAGCACAGTACAATGGGCACACAGTCTTGATCAGCACGGACGCAAGTGGACAGTATGCCAGCGCGCTCGCGGCCTCGGTGCCCTATCAGGCAGGCATGGTCAGTTCTGGCTATGTCGGTCTAAACGACGGTCTGACCGATCTTAAAGCTACGTATAGCTGTGGCAGCAACACCTGCCCCGACTTTACGATGAACGATACGTACAGTATGGCAAAACGTGGCAATACGGCACAGACAGGTCTGCTTGATCTCTCCAATAATGGCAACATCAACACTTCATCGGCCACCTCTGTCACATTCCAACTGGTGCTGGCTTTCGGACAAGGTAAAAGTGCCACCCAAGCAGCAGAACAGACACTTAACGCCAGTCTGAATGACCGCAGTAACCAACTTGCCACGTACATCACACAATGGCATACATTTGACGACAGCCTCAATCAGCCACCCCCAGTTGGAGCAACGTCCCAGATACAGCAGGCCCGTCAGCAAGAATATTATCTGGCGGCAAACGTCTTAAAGGCCGCCCAAGATAAACAGACAGGCGCATTTGTCGCAGGTCTGGGAACGCCCTGGGGTGATGCCAACGGCGACGGTGATGAGGGCTACCATATGGTGTGGGAGCGCGACATGTATGAATTCGCCAGCGCGTTGATCGTGGCAGGCGATACAGCAGACCCCAAACGCGCCATCGAGTGGGCCTTTACAAAGCAGCAGGAACCTGATGGCTCATTCCCTCAAAATAGCTTTGTAGATGGCTCTCCCCATTGGACCGGTTTACAGATGGATGAGCAAGCCTTTCCGATTATGCTAGCCTGGAAATTGAACCTGACCGATCAACAGACCTATATGCAGCATATCAAGCCAGCGGCGGATTTTATCGTAGCCCATGGTCCAGCGACAGGGCAGGAACGTTGGGAAGAGAATGGCGGCTATAGTCCAGCAACTATCGCAACAGAGATTAGTGGTCTGGTCTGCGCTGCCGATATCGCGCGCATCAATGGCGATACTACGAGCGAGCAGCACTATTTACACACAGCAGACTATTACCAGAGCAACGTCGTCAAATGGACCTACACCACAACGGGACCACTGGGTAATGGACATTACTTCGAGCGCATTGATGACAATGGTAATCCAAATGACGGCGGGAGTATCACGATTGGCAATGGCGGCGGCACCTATGATGAACGCAGTATTGTCGATAGCAGTTTTCTCGAATTAGTGCGCCAGGGAGCTATGCCCGCTAGCTCACCCTATATCACCTCGTCTATCGCGGTCGTGGACGCTACAATCAGCGAGACAATCAATGGCAATCGTTACTGGTTCCGCTATAATCACGATAGTTACGGCGAACACAGTGATGGCTCAAATTATGATGGCGGTGGAACAGGACGGCTCTGGCCCATTTTCTCTGGCGAGCGCGGCATGTACACGGTTGCGGCAGGCGGTGATGCTGAACAATATTTGACGGCCATGCTCGCAGCAGCCAATAGCAGTGGGATGATTCCGGAGCAGGTCTGGGATAATAACGCCCCTGCTGGTTATACGCCAGGGACGCCCACTAAGTCTATGAATCCGCTAAACTGGGCAATGGGCGAATATATCACGCTTCTCGTCTCTGTCGCACACCACCAAATGATGGATGTCGTACCCTTGACCTACAACCGATACGTGCTCCATCAAAACAATCTCTAAAGCACGGTCATGCCTACAAGACATAGGGTGTAGGGGCGTGATGATCGTCTTTTAAAAAATAATGCGCACAGGTCACACGATGGTGTAGGGGCGTGATAAATCACGCCCTGCCTGTACATAGATCCGCCTGAGGAGCCATGTGAGAGGCCATACGAACGGGGACGAGGGCGTGATGGAATCACGTTCCTACACCATATCGGCATTATTTTGTTGAAGACAATGATCACGCCCTGTTTGCGCGTCAATCCGCCTGGGAAGCCGCACAACGTGGGCACGAGGGCGTGATCAATCACGCCCCTACGTGTTTTATTGCATTTATTGATGCAAACGGTGGATGTGATGTTTCAGGCCATCGCAGAGTCAGAGCGCGGATGCGCCGCATCGTTTTGTGTCGCCAGATAGTAGCCGACGCCAACTTTCGTGATGACATAGCGCGGATGAGACGGATCAGGCTCTAACTTGCGACGCAGACGATTAACATTGACTTGCAGCATATGACTCTCACCAACGTATTCACCACCCCAGACATGCTCAAGTAGCAGGTCTTGGGTGACCACACGCCCCGCATTCTGCGCGAGGTAAGAGAGAATACGATACTCGATAGGCGTCAAAATCACTTCTTTGCCGCCATTTGTAACCAGATGCTGAGCATAGTCAATGGTGAGATCGCCAATCGCCACAACGTTACGCATCGTATGACTCTGGTCATTTGCAGCAAATTGGGCACGTCGTAACACAGCGCGAACACGGGCAAGCAGTTCATCAATACTAAACGGTTTGGTCAGATAGTCATCCGCGCCCAGGTCCAACCCACGAACTTTATCCTGATCCTGCCCACGCGCCGTAATGATGATAATGGGAACAGACGAGAACTCGCGTACACGCTGACAGACCGTGAAACCATCCATGCGTGGCATCATCACATCTAAAAGGACCAGATCTGGACTTTTCGTCTCTACCAATTCCAAAGCCTGCTTACCATCACTGGCAGTCAACACTTCATAGCCTTCAAATTGTAGATTGCGCGCCACTAAACGGAGCAACTGCGGGTCATCGTCAGCGGTCAAGATAGTAGTTTTCTTTACAGGCATGCGTAACGTCTCCTTCTCACACAATCAAGCAGTCTCGACAAGTAGCATATCATCAACTGGCAAGAGAATGTGAAAAATGCTGCCCTTGCCTAGTTCGCTTTCCGCCCAGATAGCTCCCTCGTGCATTTCTGCAATGCGCTTACAAATGGTCAGCCCCAGGCCCAAACCATTGACCTCGCGCGTTAAGCGGGTATCAACACGATGGAAACGGTCGAAAATGCGCTCTAATTGCCCTTGTGGAATGCCAATCCCGTTATCACAGATCTGGATATGGACCCAATGTGCATACTTTTGAATAGGAAGTGGCGGTGCACCCTCAACGCGCCTGATATTGGCAACCGCAGACTTCAATACCCGCTGTCCCTCTTCGCTTGTCGCATCCAGAGGACGAATAAGAATATCGATCTGCTCATCATCGGGTGAATAGATCACAGCATTCTCTAACAGATTATCAAGCATTTCACGTAAACGCGGACGATCAGCATAGATTACCAGATCATCTTGCGAAGCTTGACCATTCATATCTTCCACATGCACCGAAAAATGGATACGTGGGGGTGCGTCGCTGTCTCCATCATCATGAGTAGCATTCTCTTCTACCATTGTATAACGATGTTGCATCGCTGTCACGGCCTCACGCACAAGATAGGCAAGATCAACCGCGGTACGTTCCAGTGCCAACGTTCCAGTCTCTAATTGTGAAATTTCAAGCAGGCGATTAATGACCACTTCCAGACGACTGCTTGAATTATTAATTGCCACAAGAAATTCGTGTCGCTCCTCGCGCGAGATACGGTTTTCGTGACGTAGTAAAGTAGCCGCATACCCTTTAATAGATGCAAGGGGGCTACGCAATTCATGGCTGACGGTTGCGAGCAGTTCTGATTTCAGCAGTTCCATTTCACGAATCGCACGATGGTCCGTAAAGGATTCCAGGTCATAGGCCCGCTCAGCCAACAACATATGGGCAACAATAGAGCCAGCGGCATCCGCCAAATAGGGCAATACCTTCTGACCTGCTTGCACGCGCGTCGCATAGTCATCTCCACTCCACCCCAATAACAGGAGAGCCTGGGGCGTATAGAGGTATTGCGCAGCCTCCTTGTTTTGTACCTCATACGTCTTATTTTCCGTAGCAGGAGAACTCGAAAGCGGAAACTGCCAGATGCCCCAACAGTCATCTGATGTTTTAAGTATACTCTTGCCCTCGGCGAGCATGGCAGCAAGCATAGCAAGAACCTCATGTTCCCCGATATAATGCAGAGCGAAGACACGGCGATCACCGCTTAAACTTGATCCTTCACCCGATGAGAGGCGTTTGAGCAGGTATTGCGGGACAATCACAATTGCCCCTTGTTGCGCCTGACAAGCTTGCAATAAATGTTGCAACAATGCAGGTGCGAGTGAACGATCAGGGGAAGAGGGATGAACCGCATCAATGCGATTGAGTTTGCCCGTGATTGGGAAGCTGCCTGGAACAATCGAGACGTGGAAGCGGTATTGAAGCACTTCCATGAAGACGCCGCCTTCACCTCACCGGTCGCAAAGCAGATAGGGCTTGCCCAGGAT
>DAIDJF010000038.1:0-35537 GCA_027451525.1 Ktedonobacterales bacterium | reverse complement strand
GGTGGGCAAGATCGAGTAAGGTTGCTATAATATCATCTTGAAAAGACTTGGGTGTATGCTCCGATGCTACCATCTTACTCCTCATTTTTAATCGTATTTACTTGCGTTAATGCTCTCGCTTGTGTTCTATTATATAGAGGAATACGTCACATTTAAAGCACAGGAGAAGGTATGATATCACAAGCGCGTCACAAAAGCCGTGATAAGGCCTGAAGAGCGAGATGAAGAGATAATGACAATCCTAAAGATATGTAGTATGATGAATACGCAGGAAATCTATGCTCCATAAAGGATATGTGGTGTAATATATTTGCCAGAAACGGTTGTGCATGATGCCCGGGGAAGTTAGCAAGAAACTCTCAACAGCAGAACGTTTTGCCGCTCTAAGCCGTGTTGGTGTTGCTCTGACCAGCGAACGCGATGAAACTCGTCTCCTTCATTTAATTGCTGAAACTGCATGTGATATGACGGGAGCCAGTTTTGCTGCTTTTACATTACGTCCAACGGATGATTTAGGACAACCACTGGTTCCATCGGAAGGAAACCTGTTTTATCTCGCAGCCGTTGTCGGTGTCACCCCCGAACAAGAGGAACTCTTCCGCCGCATGCCGTTGGGGGGAGAAGGATTACTAGCACCGATTTTTCGACATGGTGTGCCAGTTATTGTTGCTGACGTGCTTACCTACATGAACGAGCAGGCGACAGATAGCGTAGAAAATACCACAAATGGGCACCACACGACCTTTACGTATATGCATGGGCAGACGCCTAACGATGGCACACGCGCGATAGGAGTTCCACGTGGGCACCCTATTGTACGCAGTTTTCTAGGCGTGCCGCTTCTTGATCACATCCAGAGCGTGCGTGGTGGTCTGTTACTAGGGCATACAGAGCCAGGTCGCTTTACAAAAGAGGATGAGACACTCTTGTTAGGGCTGGCAGCACAAGCGACGGTGGCATTAGAAAATGCACGCCTCTACCGCACGTTGCAGATGCGGGCACAAGAATTGGATGCAATTTTTGAAAGTATCACCGATGGCGTGGCCCTGGTTCATAAAGATGGCACTATTTTGCGCGAAAATGGTACAGCCCGCCGCCTACGCGAGTATCTGCATCAGCAGCCAGGAGGAACACAATTCTTCACGGCCCTTCTGCATAAACCATTTGAGCAGAGCGCGCAGAGCACTGGTGCATCAATGATCGGCGAACTGCAAGCGGAACAGCATGAGTATGTGGTCAACGCCTCTCCTCTCTCTTTCCCAATCGAGATGCGATCACCAGGACGCCAGGCGGTTGCACCCAACAGGGATAGTCACGAGCAACAAACAATGGTTGGCGCAGTTGTCGTCTGGCATGATGTTACTGAGGCACGACGCCTTTTACTGGAACGACGGATACATGCAGAGACAGAGGCACGTCTGGCATTACTACAAGTGATATTGGATGAGTTACCAGGGAGTGCCTATCTTGTGCGTGGCAATGATGCGCGTCTGGTGCTTGCCAACCGCGCGGCAACAAGCGTCTGGGGCGCAGCATGGCCCGAAGGGATGTCCATGCGCGAGTTCCTGCGCCAGCACGAAATTCGTATCTTTGGCATTGATGGGCGACCGCAAACATTTGAACAGCTCGCCACATATCGCGCGGTACAACGTGGTGAGACCGTGCGTCATCATCAGGAAGTCATTCGGCATGCTGATGGCACAACCCTACCCGTGTTAGTGAACGCAGTTGCATTGAAAGCTCGTGATATCGGCATCTCTTCACCACTGACAGCAACGAACGACAAAGAGCTAGCAGCAATTGTGATGCATCAGGATGTCACAGCACTCAAAGAAGCCGAGCAACTCAAGGATGAATTTATCGGTATTGCCGCTCACGAGTTGCGCAATCCACTTGCGATCTTAAAAGGGTTCGCGCAAACACTCATTGTTCAGACCGCACGGGGACGAGGACCAGAACTGGCGGATTGGCAGATGGAATCGCTCCAGGGCATCGATCAGGCGACATCGCGCCTAGTCGAGTTGACAGACGACTTACTTGATGTCACCCGCGTACAAGGCGGTCGCTTAACGCTGCATATCGAACCAGTAGACATTATTGCACTGACGCAGCGTGTAGTGGCTCGTCTTCAGATGACAACAGAACAGCACACCTTCACAGTCAAGGCAGACACGCCTCATCTGGTCGTTTTTGTGGACCCACGCCGCATGGAACAGGTCTTAAACAATCTGATTAACAACGCTATCAAATACAGTCCCGAAGGCGGCCAAATCAATCTGACACTGACACAAGATACAGAAAAAGATATTGTTTTGCTCAGTATTCATGATAATGGCATCGGCATTCCAGAGAACCAGCAGGCACGAATATTTGGACGCTTTATGCGCGCTGAGAATGCCCAGTTACGCGGCATTGGCGGCACGGGCCTCGGTCTCTATCTTTGTCGCGAACTGGTAGAACGCCAGGGGGGACGCATCTGGTTTGAATCAGTCGAGGAACAAGGCTCTACCTTTTTCGTTTCACTCCCACGCGCCACAAATAGTTCTGATCTCTTGCAGGAAGAGTAAAAAGGCGTTCCACGCATCCGTGAACAGAAACAATAACGCCGGCTGAAAAACACGATATCAAGAAGCCCAGGTATCAAATGTTTGAAACGTTGATACCTGGGCGATTAGCGCACTTCGCGTCCCTATCCTATAACAGGTAAGGGCGCATATCTCCCCGTTTGACTAGACACTCGCGCTACAGTAATCTGGCAATGCACCCGAAAAGGCATCGGGGTGAACAATCTGTGCCAGACAGCGCAAGCCTTCGACAAGGCGTGGACCAGGACGCTGCATAATATCAGCATTGATGCGATAGACTTGATGCAGTTTGACGGCTGTAATGACGCCCCAGTTTGATCGCTTATAGACAACAGAGGGATTACCACCATAAGCGGGGTCTTCAGTCAAAACAATATACTGCGGATTCGCGCTAATAATTGACTCGTCCGTCACTTGGGGATAGCCACCATTAGCAGTGTTGCTGTGGAAAATATTAGCGGCATTGGCATCCTGAGCTAACTCATCACCAAATGAAGTACCGCCGAACACATAGGGCTTACCCGGCGTGCTGTCATCCACTTCAAGCAAAACAGTTGGCGTGCTTTTGCCTGCAACCGCATGTTCCACCTGATTGATCTGCTGGCGCAACTGCTGCACCAGCGCGTTTGCAGTCGCACTAGTCCCTGTGAGTTGCCCAACCACCTGAATTTCCTGGAGTGTCTGCGTTAGGTTAGAGAGCGGGAGATCAACCACAGACAAACCCAGGCTTTCCAGTTTGGTATCATAGGTTTTTGTCTCCGCGCCATAGCTAAGAATCAAGTCTGGCTTGAGTGAAACAATCTGCTCCACATTGAAATTACCGTTAGCATCTGAGATCTTTGGCAGAGTCGCCATCGACGCGGGATAGTTGGTGTAGAAATCAACCCCCACAACGCGACTTTGCAGATTGAGCGCAGCAAGAATCTCGCTGGTGCTGGGAACAAGCGAAATGATGCGCTGTGGTGGTGTCTTAGGAAAAATAATTGGCGTCCCATAGACATCCAGAGCGGGCGTAGGAGTTGCAGCAGGCACGCTACTACCAGTACCGCTTGACGTTGCGCCTTGCCCACAAGCAGCCAGTAAAAGAAGCAGGGAACAGGTAAGAACGGTCAAAAGACGAGAAGAGATAACACGAGTGTTCATTGCGAAGAACCTCCGAAACAGGAATAACGCTCGCTATCGCTTCACATGTAACAGAGGTTAACAAAAATAAGCAGACAAGCAAAGATAGGGATAAGGAGACTGTATCCAAATCTTGCTAGCTCGTTCCTCTGACGCGAAGGACGATGAGCATGTCCACTCAGGCAGGTCTCCTGGCTTCTGGTTCTTCACGTTGCCCGCTTTGCCTTCCCATTCTCGTTAAAGAACAGTGGCCGTTCTATCTATCGCATAGCATGCGTAAGAGAAAGCGGATAACTCACCAGTTACAGTAGCGCGACTGCGTCGGATTTCCACCGACTGCCCTATTATGTCTAGGCTGTAAAAACCAGACCACCTGGCGGCTGATATACTAACACACGCGCTAAAGAGAACTTCACCGCATGTATCAGTAATACTACAATAGACCATGGTTAAATCACAGTCTGTAGTATAGGGCAGGGGAACAGTTCTGTCAATGCTTGTTTCGTACTACAAAGAGGCGTCTTCATGTAATTTCTTGATATCCACCGCCAAACCCGCAACCATCAGATAGACACGTTGCGCAGAGGCGGCAAGTCGCTGATTGACGCGACCGAGGATATCACGATACGCCCGACTGATGGCATAGTCAGGATGAATACCCAATCCAACCTCGTTACTGACAACAAGTAGCGTCTTTGGCACTTCATTTTGGTGGAGCAACGCAAGCAAGCGATCAATTTCGAGCAGAGCCATATCGCTGTAGCGGTCTGCAAGTGATGGTTCTGCCTCGAAATTACTGTCAGCTTGTGCCAAAAGCCAGTTACTCAACCAGAGCGTCATACAATCGAGCAGCACAATATCCGCCAGAGCGGCGGCACGCTCAAAGGCGGCAGCAAGGTCTAGGGGTTCCTCAATAGTAGGCCAGATGGCAGGACGGGTCGCACGATGATGAGCAATACGTAGGCGCATATCCTCATCACCAGCCGTTGCGGTAGCAATAAAGGCAATACGACATCCACTATTTTGCGCCAGGCGTTCCGCAAATGTGCTTTTGCCACTGCGCGCTCCACCGAGTATGAGTATCAGGCGCGTTGTTGCCTCATCTTCACGATTGCGCATCTCTCGTTTCCTTTAGGCGTCTGACTGGTGCCAAATTAAATATTAACGATTTTGCGCGTGGGAACGTACAACTTCACGCATGTGGCGCGTGATAATGTGGGCAAGAATCAGATGCGCGTCTTCTTCTTGCTCAATATTTTGTCCCGGCGCAAGTATATAGGCATCTACCATCTCTTTGATACGCCCACCGCGCGCACCTAACAAGGCAACAGTCGCGGCATGATATTGTTTCGCCAGATTGAGCGCGTTAATCACATTCTGTGAATTACCACTCGCGCTAATACCAATAACAGTATCGCCCGGTTCAATCATATTCGCGAGCTGCTCGGCAAAAATATGCTCATAAGCGGTATCATTACTCCAGGCAGTGATGAGCGGAACATGGTCAGTGAGCGAGATCGCTTTGAGACGGGGCGCACCGGGCATAATCGTGTTTTTTGCCAGATCAAGGGCAAAATGCGAGGCGGTTGCTGCACTTCCCCCATTGCCCATGATAAAAATACGATGTTCGTGCTGATAGGTCTGCTCTAAGATATGCAAAACACGTTCAAGATCTGGAAACGAGATCTCACGCATCATCTGCTCTAATTCACTAAAGTAGCGCGTAATTGGCTGCACACTCTGCTCTCTTTCTTTGCTAGATAGCTCCTCACCAAGGACAGATGAGGAGGTACCTGGAGATATCGGGCATTGGCGATTGAGTAGCGATTGGGATTATTTCGCCCCTACCTGCGGAGTTTCATACGGCGAGAGCCAGCGTGGACTAAAGTTCGCCATATTCAACACAACGGTTGCGCCTTGCTGGTCAAAATGGAAATTCATGCGTTTGAGGCCACGTTCTTCCAACACGCGCGTCACTGTATCCTGCGCTTCCGCTTTACAATAAAGTAGCATGAAACCACCGCCACCAGCACCAGTGATTTTGCCTGCGTCAGCCCCATGGTGGCGGGCTAACTCATAGCATTCATCAATAAAGCTGGTTGAAAGATTGGGAGCCAGACGGCGTTTCTCTAGCCAGGAGTAGTGGAGTAGTTGCGCAAATGCATCCAGATCACCGCGCTCCAAACATGCCTGCACATCAAGTGCAACCTGTTTGATATTATGCAATGCCTGCAATACCGACTCGTCACGCTCTTCTGTAGATTTACGCTGATGTTTCAGAATCGAGGTTGACTCACGCGAACTTCCTGTAAAAAACAGCATGAGACGGCTCTCAAGTGTTTTATACACAGTGGGGTCAATATCCAGCGGCTCGACCGTGACGCCTTGACTGGTAAAAGTGATCTTGTTCAGCCCTCCAAAGGCGGCGGCATATTGATCCTGTTTGCCAATAGGCATGCCCATCTTGGTGATCTCGATATAGGACGCGAGTTCCGCAATCTGAGGCTTCGTCATCGGCTGTTCAGTTAAGGTTGACAGCGCACGTACCATCGTCACAGCAGCAGCACTTGATGAACCCAATCCTGTCCCAGGAGGCACCTCACTGGCAACAAACAAGTTGATACCCCGCCTGATACCAAAATGGTGCAGGATCGCTTTTGGCAAAGCTAAATCCCCATTCCAGAAGAGATCATTGTAGGGACTATGGCGGAAAAGCGAACGATAATCAGCAGAAATCACTTGTAAATCATCTGAATCATCCGTTGTAATAATAGCGTAAAAATACTTATTGATCGCGGTACTCACAACTATGCCACCATACTTGGCATAATATGCTTCCAGATCAGTTCCCCCACCACCAAAACTGATACGCATTGGTGCTCTGGCAATTAACATGTACTTTCTCCTCGTAGCAGATTTTCGCTTAGAAACGTATTCTATGGGTTCGTCTTGCGACTTTTCTCGCAGCCACATACTATAAGTGCCCATTACGCGCCCGTTAAAAAGGCATATCTGGTAGAATATGTTGCATATCCTACCAGATATTCTCATCGGATAAAAGGAAATAATCTTTTATCTTATCCCTACTATCCTATTATAATACGTAGCAACGGGCAAGAAAGCCTTGCGATAAACTCATCTATTCTATTATGCCCGAGGATTGCGCATGGCAGCAATAAGTACCTGTGCCACCTCTGGACGGGAAAACTCACGCGGAGGAATCTCGCCCGCTTGTAGCATCTGACGCACTTTCGTCCCACTGAGTGTCACATGCTGATCGCTGCTATGGGGGCACGTTTTGGCGGATGCCATCGCATCACAGGTGCGGCAGAAGAAGGTGTGGTCAAAGAACATCGGGGTGATGCCCAATTTTGCCGCATCAAACTCGGCAAAGATATAATGTGCATCATAGGTTCCATAGTAATTGCCTACACCCGCATGGTCACGCCCAACAATGAAGTGCGAACAGCCATAGTTCTTGCGCATCAGGGCATGGAAGATTGCCTCGCGTGGTCCAGCATAACGCATGGCGGCTGGCAACACACCAAGAATAACGCGATTGGCGGGATAGTAATTCGCCAACAAGACCTCATAACACTGCATACGCACGTCAGCCGGGATATCATCACCTTTGGTATCACCCACTAATGGATGCAAGAGCAGGCCATCGACCGTCTCCAGAGCACATTTCTGGATGTATTCATGGGCGCGATGTACAGGGTTACGAGTCTGAAAGCCCACCACGCGCTTCCATCCGCGCTCGGCGAAAAGCGCGCGCGCCTGACTGGGCGTATGGCGATGCTCCGCGAACACCTGCGGTTGAAGAGCGAGCACACGTACAGGTCCGCCTAGCAGCACTTCACCTTGCTGATAGACAACCTTGACGCCAGGATGGGCCTCATCCTCTGTGCGATACACCTTACGCGCTTCAAGTGCTTTGTCATACCCGTATTTTTCTTCGACGGTCATGACAGCCTGTACCACGCCATCCGTATCGACCAGTGCCACCTGCTGACCCACCTTGATCTGCTCAGCCTGCGCGCTGGTAACAGACAAGGTAATCGGCACTGACCAGGGTAGACCATTGCTCAGATGCATATCGTTGACGACGCCAAGGTAATCTTCGCGTGTCATAAAGCCGCCAAGCGGGCTATAGGCACCAATTGCCAACATCTCCAGGTCTGCCAGTTGGCGTGAGCCAATCACGATCTGAGACAGGCTTTTCGCATGCTCTTGTAACTCCGCGCGCTCAGCCTCAGCAGCCATATTTATGATCAGTTCGCCCCCGTGTGGGGCAATCAATCCCTCAGTCATAAAAATTCGTTTCTTTCCCTCTAACTGACAACAACGCCTTGCCTCTTAGAGATAGCCCAATGCGCTCAGACGCTTTGTGACAACCGCCGTCTCGTCATCGTTCATCTCTTCTGCCTCTAAATAACCCAACTCCACCAATTTCGCAATGATGCGGTCTGCGCTCTCGTCTATCGTCTCTTTGTCAGTCTCAACAATCAATTCTGGGTTCTCTGGCTCTTCATAGGGGTCACTGACACCCGTAAATTCCTTGATTTTGCCTTCGTAAGCCAGCTTGTAGAGGCCCTTGACATCACGCTCGCGGCATACCTCTAGTGGACACTTCACATAGATCTCCACAAAGCTGCCGATCTCTTTGCGTGCCCACTCACGTGCCTCGCGATAGGGTGAAATAGCAGCAGAGACACATGCCACACCATTGCGTGTCAGCAAGCTGCACACAAAGGCAATGCGCTTGATATTGGTATCGCGGTCTTCACGGCTGAAGCCCAACCCCTTGCTCAGATGGGTGCGTACGACGTCACCATCGAGAATTTCAATGTTGCGTCCGCGAGTGCGCAAACGCTTCTGTACGGCTTCAGAAAGCGTGCTCTTGCCTGCACCAGAGAGACCAGTAAACCAGATTGTAAATCCCTTGCTTGTCATAGAATCTTCTATCTCCTCTTATGATTTGCGTTAGAACATCTTCCCTTGCATGTCAGCAGGGACAGGTACCCCTAATTGTTCAAGAATGGTGGGAGCCATATCCATCAATTGCAACCCTGTCAGTTCGCGGCCACCAGCCCCTTCATGGGCGGCAGGATCATGCTTGATGACAATTCCAAACTGGGCATGGTTGCAGTCATCGGGACCAGTATCGTTATCGAATGTATAGATTGAGCCATGTCCAATACTGCCCACAGACCGCCAGAAGAGGTCGCCAAAGTAGACCACGAGGTCGGGCGGAACGCCGTTACATTCCTTGTAAATGTCCTGTGGCTTGTACACCGTTGTGCCAATGTTGACACCTTGAGGGTCAACAATCGCCTCGAACTTCGCCTTGAGTTCTGCCCGCAGAGCTTCGACCTCTTCGGGCTTGACAATGCCTTGTGGTTCGCGTCCCTCGACATTCAGGAAGATACGCGCATAGTAACCACCATCACCCCATACTTTCGTCTTGCTCCAGTCAATCTCGCATTTATCAATTGACGTAAGTTTCTCTGGACGGGATTTCAAGGTGAGATACCCTTCACGAATGAGCCATTCGTTGACACAAATGCCGCCATCCATTTTCTTCGCGCCATGATCGGAGACGATAAATACCGTCGTATTCTCATCTACCAGATCGAGAATCTGCCCAATTTCGTTATCAATGTAGCGGTAGTAGTCATGAATGCTGGTATTGTAAACGGGGTGGACCTCATATTTGTGGTGTGTGGGATCATGATACTTCCAGAGACCATGATGAATGCGGTCTGTGCCCATCTCTACGAACATAAAGAAGTCCCAGTCTTTTTCCGCAATCCATTTCTTGACCAGCTTGAAGCGTTTCTCTGTCATGGTATAAATCTGGCGCAGCAGATAATCCTTATCATCGGTACGGAAGTTCGGCACATCGACCAGATACTCCCCTACGGTCGCCTCAATTTCCTGCATCACTGCCGCTGGATAGGTATAAGGACGCGCAGGATTGGTCGTCGAAGGAGAAAGGAAACAGCCAACTTGAATACCATTAACAGGCTTTGGTGGGTACGTCTGCGGGACACCAACGGTAATCACCTTCTTGCCCGCACGCGATAAAATATCCCATACACGATCAACTTTAACAGAATTGCCATTGGCAAGAATCTGTTTGTCGTAGGAATGATCGGCCCGATTACGGAAACCATAGAAGCCCAGTGAACCAGGATCACGGCTGGACATCATTGAACTCCAGGCTGGAACGGTGATCGCAGGAATGCAACTCTCTAATTTGCCCCACACACCATCATCCATTACACGCTTGAAGTTTGGCAATTCATCACGCCATTGGTCAAATACCAGTTCCGGTGCGGCACAATCCAGGCCAATCACCAGCACTCGTTTTCGGTTACTCATGCTTTTCAATGCCTTTCAAAAGTTTGTTTTTGCCTTGTGAGTGACGCCGAGCTATTATTTTCTTTGCCTATTGTAACACATGTTTCTTTTTTGAACAGCCCCTTTGCCAAAATAGGCTACAATTGGCGGATAATAGCAACACCAGTCACATCACTGCCTCTTTGTATAAAAAGAGAAAATAGATGTTTAGCTTTCTAATCGGCACGGAGAGAAAATTTAGTAAGCTGAAACTTTTTACAGAGGTTACTTACTTTACCCATCACTAGGCAATAGTGTCATCAATCTCACAGGGATTGTGTAGCATGTACCATAGTAAACCTATGCCGCTAGAGGGTATAGTATAAATAGTGATACGAGGTATGAACCAAAAAACCAATACCCCAGGATCCTTCATCTCTTTTTAAGGAGCAAAAAACATGAGTACAAACAAAAAAGTGCGCGTCGCGATTATTGGCGTGGGCAACTGCGCCAGTTCGCTCGTGCAGGGCGTCCACTACTATCGTAACGCCCAGCCCGATGATTTTGTCCCAGGCTTGATGCATGTTAACCTCGGAGGTTATCACATCAGTGATGTGGAATTTTCCGCTGCGTTCGATATCGACACGAACAAGGTGGGGAAAGACATCAGCGAGGCGATCTATACTAGCCCCAACAACACCTATCGCTTTGCCGATGTGCCATTCCTGAATGCCCCCGTCTATCGCGGCATGACCCATGATGGCCTAGGCAAATATCTCTCACGCGTTATTACCAAAGCACCAGGGCAGACAGCCGATATCGTGCGTATCCTCAAGGATACAGGCACAGATGTCGTCATCAATTATCTCCCTGTCGGCTCGGAGAACGCGACGAAATGGTATGTCGAACAGATCTTGCAGGCGGGTGTTGGCTTCGTCAACTGCATCCCAGTCTTCATTGCTCGCGAGGCCTACTGGCAGGGACGTTTCAAAGAAGCTGGCGTACCCGTCATCGGTGACGACATTAAGAGCCAAGTGGGCGCAACCATTGTACACCGCGTCTTGACACGCCTTTTCCGCGAACGTGGCGTCAAAGTTGAACGCACAATGCAGTTAAACGTGGGCGGCAACACCGATTTCTATAATATGCTGGAACGCGAACGCTTGGAGTCGAAGAAGATCAGCAAGACAAATGCGGTAACGAGCCAGCTAGAATATGAGCTGGGTGAACAGAATGTGCATATTGGGCCTTCAGACTATGTTGCCTGGCTAACAGACCGCAAATGGGCGTATATTCGCCTGGAAGGTCGCACATTCGGCGATGTTCCACTAAATCTGGAACTCAAACTAGAAGTATGGGACTCGCCAAATTCGGCAGGCGTGGTGATTGATGCCGTACGTCTGGTAAAAATAGCGCGCGATCACGGAATTAGTGGCTCGCTCGAAGGTCCCAGCGCGTACCTGATGAAATCGCCCCCGGTCCAATATCATGATGATGTGGCCCGTGAAATGGTCGAACACTTCATCCAGGAAACAACGGGCGAGATCATTCATATCAACGATGATATGCAGCAAGAAAGTGTTTTAGAGCACAGTAACGGACATCACGTAGAAGCATCAGCAGAATAGTACAAGAAGATGTTCCAGACGGCAATACCGTCTGGAACATCTCGGTTATAAAATGACAAGGCATTAGATCAGCAACATTAATGCGACTGAACAGAATTATTATTCATGTCAGACGCTGCGTCCGCTACGAGCCGCAGAAGTTCCTCACGTACAATAGTAACATCAGGAGGTGCGCTAATGCCTATTTTCACGCGCTCGCCTTCAACGGCCAGCACTGAAACATTGATAACACCAGCAAGCACGATACTTTCACCTACTTTGCGTCGCAAGACAAGCATGCAAGGCCCCCTTCAATAGAAGCATGTCCTAAGCGTCCCTGCGCTGCGACAGACACCCCAACCGGGTGCTACTTTCAGCGTGACCGCATAAGAAGACTAGATAGCAAATTTAGCGTATGAACACAACATTTACTATCCAGACGCAATGACATTCCGAAATGGGTAGCATTATCCATTTTATTTTTACCCGATACATCTCATCTTCAGTAGTTCCATCAACAGTTACAAATTTTGCAGTTTCTCCAGCCCATCGCATGTGGCAAAGCACGTACCAGTAAGACACAGATTCACATATATCTCGGCAAAGGACACAATTCGACTAATTGCTCTACGCTCGCCGCAAAAATGCCCTCTTGATGCAGTATCGCACGCAATTTGAGCAACACTTGCCCATGAATCTGGCATACGCGCGACTCAGAAATCTGCAAGAGTACGCTAATCTCTTTCATCGTACGCTGCTCTCGATAATAGAGAAAGAGCAACAAACGCTCACGATAGGAGAGTTGAGCAATAGCTTTATGCAAGCTGCCTAGCATCTCTTTTTGCTCTAGCTGATTTAATGGCTCTAACTCACTTTGATCAACCAAAAGATCTGTCAGCGTCGCTTTATCCTCATCCTTTGAAATCGCCAATGGCATGTCAATTGATAAGATCACAGTCCCCGCTTCATTCATCATCTGGTGGTAGCGTTCTAATGAGACACCCATTGCTTGAGCTACTTCGTTGCTGTTAGCAACACGCCCCAACTGCTGCTCCACATCGGCTTGCACTTGCTCCAAGTTACGCATACGCGCCATAGCGGAACGAGGGAACCAGTTCATCGCACGCAACTGATCTATCACCGCACCACGAATGCGCGTTGCCGCAAAAGACTCGAAACGGGTTCCGCGTGCCGCATCATAGCGGTCAATTGCATGAATCAACCCAATTATCCCATAAGCGGCCAAATCGTTGCTATCAAACATACTGGTAGTAGGAATATATAGCCGTCCCACTACCTGACGAACCAGGGGCATATAGGCAATGATGAGCTGCTCTCGTAAGTGGGGAGAGCGTGTTATCATAAACTCAGTCCAGAGATCGTGCATCGTTGTTGCAGTACTCATATCATGCTCCTTCTCACAAACACTTTCCCTACCCTTTGCGATACTGCTTTCAGGTAAAATAAAATTTAAGCAGTAAAAAAGGTATTACCCACCGCACTACACATCCTGTTCAAAGTGTAGAGAATAACGGAGCCTGATGATATTGACAGAAGTCCCTCCCTCGACAAACAAAGGTCCCTGACACGCATCCCCATTTGTCAGGCTATCGTATCCGGGCACAAGAACCGATAGGAGAGAGAGAGAGCATTCTTGATCCTTAGCGCAGGAGAATTGTTATGACACACTCAGCAGAAAATTTTTTCGAGCCAAACGAGTCAGAGTCCCACATGTCTACCCGGCAAGTACCAGACCAGAGCACCAAGACGGAAATATCAGTGGAACAACGGCAACTTACCGAGTTACAAGATCTGGGGTTTCACTGGGAAGAATCCGTACGTCTGCTCTATCTACGTACGCACCTACATGAAAATGCCGAGATGCGTCAGCGTCTCATGGCTGATTATCGCATGCACTTTGCACGCTGGCTCTATGAACACGGGACAGTCAATGAAGAGTCCTGAAACAGCATATATAAAATGTATAGACAGCTTCATCGCGTCCGCCACGCTCGTTCTGTGTTGAACTATTACCTGTGCAGCACATCACGGGAATAGAGACATCGTGAACAGGTATGGCGAACGCGATACATTGGCATTTACAGCTTTTTATGGCTTAACAAGGAGGATGGCTCCACAAGTGTTAGAGCCAACACCTTATATTGTAGTGATGATACAATGCGTTGCCTGAGCCTGTCAAGCCAAAGGGCACGCACAAAAATCTGAAAAATTGGTGCTTGTCAGAGCCAATGAGATATGTTATACTGCTTCGCGGAGAGATGTCAGAGTGGTCGAATGTGCCGCTCTCGAAAAGCGGTAGGGTTAACAGCCCTCGTGGGTTCGAATCCCACTCTCTCCGCCTACCCTGGAGGAGTCTCATAGTGGTCTAGTGAGCACGACTGGAAATCGTGTAAGGTGAATAGCCTTCGTGGGTTCGAATCCCACCTCCTCCGCCCGCATACCAAATCCACAGCTTTTCACCAATTCCAGTCTTTACTACCCGAAGGATGTATGTTGCCGTGCGTGAACCGCCAAATATTCCAGAAGCACATCTGCGTGCCTGTCTACAAAACCAGTATGGCCTACTACCCCTGACATGCGAGTTTCTTCCCCTGGGCCTCGATTCCCATGCAGGCGTGTATCGTGTAGAAGACCAGCAGGGCAATGTCTATTTGCTCAAAGTCACATCCAGGCCACATTACGAAGCAAGCTATTTTGTTCCGCGCTACCTCCACGATCAGGGCATCAGCGCAGTTGTGGCACCACAACCCACAAAGAATAATACATTATGGACCCACTTAGAGCACTGGACGGTGATCGTCTATCCTTTTATTGAAGGTGATACGAGTTGGATGGGCATGACTGCCAAGCAGTGGAGCGAGGTAGGCGGCGTCTTGCGCCAGATTCACCAGATATCTTTGCCACTTGTTGGTTTTGCATCCCTGCGCAAAGAAACATTTGACGCCACGAACTACACGCGCCTGGTTCATGAAATGAGCGATTATCTTGCACACACGCGATACAACGATAGTGATTCTGCGCGCGCTCTTCATTCCTCCTGGACAGCCCATCAGCCTACAATTCACGAGGCAGTAACCTATCTGGAAAAACTGGCGGCTGAACTACAAAGGCAAACACATCAATTCGTCATCTGCCACGCTGATTTACATCCAGCGAATCTACTACGCGCTCATGATGGACACGTATTTGTCATTGACTGGGATGAGGTCATGCTGGCTCCCAAAGAGCGCGATTTCATCTTGCTGCAGGGAATGTTCACACATGGCTCATTCAACCTCAGCGACGCGCCATTTTTTCACGGGTATGGACAGACAGAAGTTAACTGGCTTCTGTTCACCTACTACCTCTATGAGCGCGCAATTCAGGACTTGATCGTGTGCGCGCAAGAAGTCTTGTTCAGGGATGATTTGGGAGAAGAGACCAAAGCGGTTTCCGTTGCGCTATTTCACGAGGTATGGGCGCACGGAGGTGAAATGGAGATGGCCTCGATAGCAGCAACACAGCTCTCTTAAAGGCTCACGGGAAGATGTCCCTGCGCCTGCGCCTCACCAAAGAGCACACGTAGTACCGCCTTGATGGCCGGGCGCGTGTATTCATAGATCACAAGATAGGTGCTCAATTCGGGATAGGCCAAGAGATCATAGGGACTGGCAAGCGCAAGACCGATAACAGGGCAACGCTTGAGATGCACTAATCCGGTAACCAGTTCGGACTGCACCTTGTCGCGATAGGCGTTGACGGTCGCCACCAGCACGATATCAGCATCGCCCACCATATGCAAAATATCGCCAATCTGATGCAACGAGAGCTGCTGAGGCACGGCAAAAGCCTGGGTGTTAGGATGATAGCGACGCATCATGTGTACCAATGCGCCAGCATAAGCTCCTGAATAGAGCACCAATATGCGTTGATCGGCATCCAATTTTAATGGTAACAGACCAAACGCATCTTTAACCAGGGTCGTTGAGCGCGCATACGCTGTATCGCGCAAGTGCTGATGAGCAGAGAGATCAAGATCAGCAAAGGCAGTGGATAGAGGCAAGGTCTCCCACGAGAGATAGCGATTTTTTAAGGCCAGTACGCGCTGTATCGCTGCATGCACACGCGCAAGCGACAATTCGCCTTGCTGAACTGCATCTTCAACAGCGGCAAAAGCAGCATGCTGACGATCATGGCGGTGAGAGATCAGCACGATATCAACGCCAGAGTGCAGAGCCTGGACACTTGCGCGCTCTACGCCCACCGTCGCGCTGATGGCCTTCATCTCCATGCAGTCCGAGATTATCACACCTTGATAGCCAAGTGAGGTACGCAACAGACCTTGCAGCACATCAGACGAGAGTGTGGCGGGCGTCATATCGTGGGTCAGAGCAGGAAAGGCAATATGCGCGGTCATAATGCATTCCGCGCCCTCCTCGATACCACGTTGAAAGGGCAGTAATTCAATCGCTTGCAGGCGTTCAAGCGTGTGAGGGATGACGGGTAAGGCATAATGCGAATCAACCGTGGTATCACCATGACCAGGGAAATGCTTGAGAGTGGCGATGATCCCTGCATCACGATAGCCGCGCACCTGAGCTGCTCCAAGACGTGCGACCAGCGATGGCTCTTCTCCAAAAGAGCGCGTACCGATAACAGGATTGGCGGGATTATTGTTAACATCAATAACTGGAGCCAGATTCATGGTCAAACCCAATGCCCTCAGTTCGCGTCCTGTTGCCAACGCGACCTCGTAAGCAACTTCTTCAGAGGCAATGGCTCCCAACGCCATATTGCCGGGCAAAGACGTGATATGCTCTCCAAGCCGCCGCACCATACCATTTTCTTGATCAAGAGCGATCAAGAGCGGGGCTGGATGTCCAGCAGCACGCGCGCACATCTGCAAACTGTGCGTTAATTCAGAGACCTGTTGCGCACTCTGTATATTGCGTTCAAACAGGATCACGCCACCGACGCGCTGCTGCTGAATCAGCTCGGCCATCTCTGTGGAAAGTGTGCTACCATGAAAACCCACCATGAAGAGTTGCCCAAGCAGTTCTTCCATCATTTCGCCTTAATCTAACATGTCGAGGACAAAATCACAGAACTGGCGAATATGATGCTCCGCGGGGACATAAACGCCACCAGCGCGATAGGCGCGTGAGGTCATGCCCTGCTGCGTCAACTGGCAGACATCCCAATCCTGGCGATTGACGATATCGAAGACTTCGACAACATCCATCGGGTCGAAAGTGGGACGGCTGGCTTCCTGACGATCAAAAAGCCAGTCACACACCACGCGGGTGCGCGTCGGGCCTTCGGGATGCAGTGTATGGGCGACCACGTGGTCAGGCAAGAAGTTCAGCAGTATGTTTGGCATAATCACGATACCATAATAGCTACGCAAGTCTTCAGGGCGTAGACCGGGCAAGGGCGGACGACTGGCTTTGCCTGTCAGACTAAAAGCTTCAATCCCATCAGCCAACGTTGCCGCCTCGCCCACGACATACGATTTACCTGATTTGAACCCTGGTAACAGATGACAGAGTTCAGGATGCATTGGCCCACAATGGTAGCACTCCAAGAAGTTCTCAATGATAAGCTTCCAGTTCGCCTCTACGTCATAGCTGATCGATTTACCCACGACAAGCGTATCAAGCGTATAATGAGTCATCGGCTCATAGCTTCCAAAACGCTCGATAATCGGTCCCTGCACCTGTTCCATGATTGGCGCTGGCTGCTCAGCAAGGTTCACCCAGATAAAACCTTCCCATACCTCTAGCGCGACAGGTAGCAAACCATAGGCGGTGCGATCAAATTGTTCGTTGCCCAGCATATTCGGCGCACCCAACAATTTACCATCCAGGCCATACGTCCAGGCATGATAGCGACACTGTATAGAACCTTTTAACTGACCACAGGCATTATCACATAAACGCGCCCCGCGATGGCGACAGACATTGAGGAAGGCATGCAACGCGCTATCACTTCCGCGCACGAGTATCACACTCTCCACCCCTACGGAAACAACTTGATAGGCTCCCACGCTTGAGAGAGCATCAGCCCGTCCAACGCACATCCAGAGATGAGAAAAAAGACGTTCTTGCTCCTGCGCATAAATCGATGGGTCATAGTAGTAGCGACCGGGCAGCGTTGACAGAAAAGGAGACTCAGAACGAAACGTAATGCTCATGCGTGACACCTCGATCAAAGAACACTGTGGTATCTCTGTGAACAAAGGCAACATCTACTCAATTATGTCAAGTATACATGGAACAGCGACCAAACAGCAAGGAAAGCGCATTTATGCGTGGCTATACTGCTTTCCAAGAGAGACGCACATCAAAGCCACGTTTGTACAATTCCTCGATAAAGATCTCTCCGGAAACAGCCAATTCGACCGGAACACACCCACGCGGCGTGACACGTCGCGCAACTAGCCCCGCCATGATTGCAGCGTGCCAACCCGTTGTACGCTCCATTGCCGTAAAACCTGTCCGCTCATCATAGTAATCAACCAGATCCAGCACCAGTTCACGCGCATGACCATCTTTACGCCCACGCGCAATCAGACGAATGATCACCATATCTTGATCATCCGGCTGGGCACGTATCTGCGATTCTATCAATGTATGCAGCAGATGACGCGGAATGATAGGCGTGCCATCAACCGTTACGGGATTAAGCGCAAGTAGCCCTGCATCGCTAAACGCCTTCCACTGCGCGTAGTGACCGGGCCAGCGCAACGTTTTGTTCTGTAGTGTGCGTAGCTTCCCCTGATAGCTCCAGGGCATCGTACTGGTTCCGCCAGCAGTTGTAAAAGCCTCTAACGTACCAACAGGGGCTGGAAAATCTAACAGCTCATATTCCTCAAAACAGGCAATTTCGCGCTGCTGACCATCGCGCAAGAAGAGTGTTGTGCCAAAATATTCATTGGTCAGGCCCTCAATGTTAAAGGTGAGCAGATAGTTCCAGGGAGGACGTGGATAGCGTGGAAGGCCACCATCGTACATTAAAATATCGTGTGGCTCGTCAAATAAACCGATTACATAGGAACAGAGCGATGTGCCCAGACCAGGAACCTGTCCACAGTCGGGAATCATCGTGATATCGGCAGCTTTTGCCTCTGCATCATGCGCAAGTTGCTGGCGTACCTGTTCAGTATTGCCACCAAAGTCGCACATACTGCAATGTGCGCTTAGAGCCGCGCGTGCGACTCCAACATTGAAGAAATAGGGAACGCCTGAAACCAGCACAGAGATCTGTGCCGCGCTGAGCAACTGCACTAACGCATCCTCATCCTGTACCGCAACTGAAACCGGTACAGCAATTTCATGCCCAATAAGCTGATTGACGCGCCGCGCCGCTCGCTCCGCTTGTGCGAACGATTGATCAGCTAACAGTAGAAAATCAGCATCTCCGTGATGCGCTAAATCATAGGCGGCGGCGGTTCCTTGCCTTCCAGTACCTACAACGGCATAGCGATAGCCCATGCGCTCCACTCCTGAAAAGTTGCTATTTAGTTTTCACTCATCATCTGACGCTCATAGGCATTTCCGCGCACTCGTTCTGCCATATGCCAGTTCTCCAATTGGGCGGTGAGAACACGTATCTTCTCCTCCATCTGGCAACTTTCGCGATAACGAGCAAGCGCAACCTCAATGGCGGGGGCAACGACTGACTCGCGCACTGGCTTCACGATATAATTAATGACACGGCTCTTGCGCGTATGCTCGCCACGTGCGAGGTCCTCTACTGATGATAGAAGCAACATAGAAGCAACATTTTCCTGAGCAAGCTGCTCAGTCATAAAAAATCCATCCTGGTCTGGCATGTGTACATCAAGCAATACCAGATCTGGATGGAGTTCACGAGTAAGAGCGAGGGTTTCTTTCGCGTTGCCCGCTTCTCCAACGACGAGATAGCCTCTCCTTATCAGCAAATCTCGTAAATATGCCCGTTGAAGGGAATCACGCTCCGCAATAATGACACGAGTTGACATCATATCACCTATCGTCTTGATATATAGCCTCTCATTCTGAGAAATATCCTGAATTCTGACAAAAGTATACCACATACAAAGGCTTTGTTGAGCAAATTCAAGACCAGATCACGGAAAAGTGTTTTTCACATCGAGCATACACCCTCAGCTTGCTCCAAAAGCATGCTATAATAAAGAAATATCACCGTAGTGCTCTGTCAATCTTCATTGCGACCGTTTCAGAGAGGCAGGGCGTGATAATGGACAAGGGCAGAACGTGCATCGTATCATTGTAGGGGCGTGATTGATCACGCCCTGATCCCAGGCACAAAAAGGTGCGCAATGATATTTGACAGAGCAGTAGGCACACAGCTCGATCTCTCTTTAGCGACTGTTTCTTCTTTAGAAAAGAAAGGAAGCCAATGCAGCTATGTACGCAGCAGTACGCAACTACACGCTTACCCCAGAGAGTCAGATGGAACAGATCATTCAGGAAGTCCGTATGGGGTTGGGGCCACTATTAAGCCATGCATCCGGCTTTGTAGCATACTATGTCATAGACACGGGCAACCATACGCTTGTCGCAATCAGTATTTTTGAGACGCAAGTAGCCGCAGACAAAAGTGATGAGACTGTTGCGCATTGGATTATGCAGCGTCTTGGTACAGTCGTCGCTACACGCCCAATAGTAATGGAAGGACAGGTAGTGGCATACGCCAACCTCTAATCGCAAGAGAAATCTAGCTCAATGTGATAAAGGATAAAAACCATGGCAAATGAAAATCGCCTCCCACTGGCGGGTAAAGGTGCTGTTGTGACGGGTGCAGGACGTGGTATAGGACGCAGTATTGCTCTCGCATTGGCTGAAGCGGGTGCTGACGTTGCAGTCACCGCGCGGACACACAGTGAGATCGCACAACTCGCGGAACAAATTCAGGGTATGGGACGACGCAGTCTCTTCATGCCTTGTGATGTCACTGATCCCCAACAGGTAGAGCTTATGGCAAAAACGTTTCTCGAAGGGCTAGGAGGCATAGACATTCTAGTCAACAATGCTGGCAACGCGGGAAGCCATAAACTCCTCAACCATCCCGATGAGTTGTGGCATCGTATGCTTTCCATTAACCTGACGAGCGTATATTATGTGAGTAAGGCATTTTTGCCGCCATTGATCGAACAAAAATGGGGGCGTATCATCACGATTGCCTCAATTGCCTCGCGCGTTGGCGGTCGCTATATAGCAGCCTACACTGCAGCCAAACATGGCGTATTGGGCCTGACACGCGCTATGGCGACCGAACTCAACCCGTACAATATTACGGTAAACGCCATCTGCCCCGGTTACGTTGATACGCCTATGACCGACGCGAGCGTGAACAATATTATTGCACGCACCTCGATGCCAGAAATAAAAGCACGTGCCGCATTGGAACAAACCAGCCCGCAAAATCGTCTGATGGAGCCGGAAGAGGTCGCCGCGACAGCCGTATTTCTCGCATTAGAAACAAGTAAGGGCATTACCGGACAGGCCATCAACATTGATGGCGGCGGTATTATGTCATAGTTATCGAGTATTTACTAGAGGATTTGTTATGACGCAAACGCTCTTACCAGCGGGTCTGGAACGACGTTTAGAAGACCACGAACTGATTACGGGTCATTCTCATTATGTCGATGATCTTCGCTCACCTAATGGACGCCCAACTACATTACACATGGTGGTTGTGCGCAGTCCATATGCCCATGCGACTATTCGCTCTATACAGCTTGAAGCCGCCAGAGCCGTACCAGGTGTAGTTGCGGCATTTAGCGGCGAGGAACTGGTTCATGGCATGAAAACAATAGGCACATTTCCTTTACCAGGACTGCGCAAACCAGACCGCCGCCCGCTCGCACAAGGCAAAGCACGCTATGTTGGTGATCCAGTCGCGGTCATTCTTGCCGAAAATTTCTACGCGGCGATTGATGCACGCGATCTGGTTGAGGTGGACTACGAGCCATTACCCGCTGTCTCCGACCCAGAGGCGGCACTTGCGCCCGATGCGCCACTTCTTTATGAAGAGCTTGGCTCAAATATCGCTTTCCATGTGCCATCAGGTGGCGGCGATATCGCTGCTGCCTTCGCGCAAGCCAATCATGTTGTACGCCTGCGTATCGTCAATCAGCGCGTCGCTCCCAGTTCGCTTGAGCCGCGCGCCTGTATGTTCGATTTCGATGCTCAGAGCGGCAAAATGACGGCGTGGCTCTCCTCACAAGCGGTCTTCCGCGCACGCGACATAATCGCCGACTTTCTCGGTCTTGAGCAAAAGAACATTCACGTGCTCAACGCGACCGTTGGCGGCGGTTTCGGCACCAAAACAGCCTTTGTGGGTGAAGAGATTATTGCCGCTGCTCTCGCCATGCGCTTTGCCCGACCCGTCAAATGGATTGAGGACCGCAGCGAAAACCTGCAAGCGCAAACGCATGGACGTGGACAAATCAACTATATCGAGGCTGCCTGCAAGCAGGATGGCGAACTCCTCGGTATCCGCATTCGCACAGTTGCTGACCTAGGAGCTTTCCTGGCGACAACAACGGCCATGGTGCCCAATGGCACACCCTCTATGCTCAGCGGCCCCTATCGCGTACAGGCCATTGATAGTCAGGTAATTGGCGCATTGACGAATAAAGTGCCGACAGGAGCATATCGCGGAGCGGGGCGTCCAGAAGCGGCCTATATTCTAGAGCGCACGATGGAACGCATCGCCACAGAGCTACATCTCGATCCGGTAGAAGTGCGCCGCCGCAATTTTATCGCCCCCGACGCCTTTCCCTATAAAACCGTGACAGGCATTCAATACGATAGCGGCAACTATAACGCCGCCCTTGAACGCGCCCTCGAACTCTCGCATTACGCGCAGTGGCGTGAGGAGCAGCAGAAACGCAGAGCTAATCAGCAAGGTCGCCTGCTTGGCATCGGCCTGACCACCTTTGTCGAGATTACGGGCGGTGGTGGCCCCGCGCGCCCCGGTATCCCGCAAGAGGCGGCGACCGTGCGTATTCGCCGCGATGGCAGCGCGCTGGTGCAAAGCGGCGTTGCCCATAACGGACAGGGCCATTTCACCGCATTTACGCAAATCGTTGCCGATGTCCTCAAACTGCCTGTTGCGCAGATTGAAGTGCAAATGAATGACAGTATGTTGCCAGGGTATGGCATCGGCACATTCGGTAGTCGCACGACACAGGTAGCCGCGTCAGTCGTCTTGCTCGCGGCACAGGCGGTGCGTGACAAGGCTCTCAACGTGGCGGCACATGTATTAGAGGCGGCGCCCGCTGATCTGATGATGGCCGACGGTAAGGTGACAGTGCAGGGTGTACCGGGTCGTGCGGTCACACTGGACGAGCTGGCGCGCATGGTCGAAGAACAGCCTGAATTGATCGAACACGAGGCCGCCAATCCTTCTAACGGCGCACCCATCGAGGGTCTGGCGGCATGGCGCGATTTTGTACCATCGGGTTCGGCTTTCTCATCAGGCACACACATCGCTGTTGTAGAGGTAGACAGCGACACAGGCGAGATAGAAATTGCGCAATATGTCGCCGTTGACGATGGTGGACGCATTCTCAATTCCTACCTTGCCGAGGCACAGATACACGGAGGGCTGGCGCAAGGTATTGGACAGGCTCTCTATGAAGAGACAGTCTATGACGAGAACGGACAATTGCTCACCAGTACGCTGATGGACTATGTGCTGCCCATCGCAACGCAATTACCCGATTTCATCACTGCCACAGTCGAGACGCCCTCGCCAACCAATCCGCTCGGCGCAAAAGGCGTCGGTGAAGCGGGCTGCATCGCCGCTCCACCCGCGATTGTCAACGCCGTTCTGGACGCGCTGGCCCCGCTCGGTATCACCGCGATTGATATGCCGCTCAAACCAGAGAAGGTCTGGACGCTTCTACAAGAGGCGCGCCAGGGGACATATACAGCACCAACAACTACGCCGCCAGCCGCGTTTACAACCGATACAGCGGCAGCAGGCAAAAACGTGACCGAGTTTGCGTAAAGATCATTTTGCCCAATGCACATTAAAATCAGAGAAATGTCTGTAATACAGGGTTACAGACATTTCTCTGATTTTACATGCTATTCACAACGCACGAGTTTTCCAACTCAGCAAGACATCTGCTACCTCGATTGTCTTATCTTGCACCAGTAAGGGGTTGATCTCTAGCGTCTCCAGAGAACCGTTCAGCGTTTGCGCGAGGTGAGCGATGCGCGTGATGACATCTACCAGAGCATCAATGTTGACACCACTTTGCCCACGCACACCATGTAGCAGAGCAAAACCGCGCAATTCGTGCAACATAGTGCGTATCTCATCACTCCGCACTGGTAGCATACGCACACTGGTATCGCGTAATACCTCGACCCAGATACCACCCAAGCCCACTGTCAACATCAGACCCCAAACAGGATCATCGACAACGCTTACCAGCAATTCGAGGCTAGCAGTACGCATTGGACTGAGCAGCACACCATCAATATGTGCGTCAGGCGCGTTTCGTACCACACGCTCCAGCAGATTGCTAAAGGCCGTTCGAGCATGCTCAGGCGCAACATTGAGCACGACACCACCGACATCGCTCTTATGCAAAATATCGGGCGATTGAATTTTCAGTGCAAGCGGTTCATTCCAATTATGTGCGATAGCGTGGGCTTCATCAGCATCACGAGCTAATGCTCCTGGTACGACAGGAACGCCTTGTTCTTGTAAGAGATCGCGTGCCATATACTCAGGCAAGATGCCTCCTGGTAAATCTCGTCTTGTGATAGCGGGCAATGCTTCGGCAGCAGGCGTGTGATGCTCCGCGTTACGACAAGTTTCGTACCACCAGAGAGCATGACCGAGAGCACGCATTCCATGCTCCATCCCCCCGACATAGTGAATACCACCGCGCTCAGCCTGCACACGTCCAAAGGGAGTGATATCAATACAGGTATTCATCATCACTACAACCGGCAGACGAGCAGAACGAATTGTCTGTCCAAGCGTCTCGACCTGTGCAAAAATAGGGGCAGGGTCAGGGGGTTCGGTGCGCACTGGATCAGTTAGACAAACCAGGAAATCCATATTCGGGTCTTCCACAGCGACATTCAAGGCACGCTGCATCAATGTGCGATCAACAACGATATAGCCTGTCACATCCAGCGGATTATGCACGGTCGAAAATTCGGGAACGATCTGCCGTAGACGATGGGCGGTCTCCATCGCAAATTCAGGCAACACAATCCCCTCCTCTTGCGCTCGGTCAGATAGAATGTCACATGCACCGCCCGATGGCGTCACAATAGCGGCACGCCTTCCTGGCAGAGGTGGCGTGTAGCCAAGCAAACCAGCAGTAATTAAGAGGTCTTCGAGCGAATGAACACGAACGATGCCCAACTGTTTGAAGACGGCATCATTCATCGCATCGTCGCCGACAAGTGCGCCTGTGTGGGCCAGTGCAGTGCGCGCACTAATGTCACTTGCGCCGATTTTAAACGCGACAATCGGCTTCTTGCGCGCCAATGCCTTACGGGCCACACGCTTAAATTGTTCCGGTTGGCGAATAGACTCTAGAAATACCGCGATCACGCGCGTCTCATCGTCCTCAATCAAATAATCCATCATATCGGTCGCGGAAATCATTGTCTCGTTACCCATCGACACTAGATAGCTCAAGCCGATATGCCGTGCCTGAGCCATTGTGATCACTGCGCTGGCTAATGCGCCACTCTGCAAGACCACGCCGACCGGACCACGCGCCAGTGGCGGCGTGATCGGTAACCCATAGGGCATGGTATGCGCAGTGATATTGACGAAGCCATTGCCATTTGGCCCTAACACCACCATCGCATGTTCACGCGCAAAGTCCAGCATTTTCTGCTCTAGCAGTCGCCCCTGCTCACCCATTTCGCTAAAACCCGATGTCAAAATCACCACATTCGTGATGCCAACCTCTGCCGCTTCTTGCAAGATGGCATAGACCCGCTGCGTTGGAACCATAATGTAGGCCAGATCAACGGGTTCTGGCAGATCGCGCAAGCTCTTGAAGGCGCGCTCACCGTGCACAATCTCGCGGTTAGGGTTGACACAATAGACGGGACCAGGGAAACCAAAGGTGCGCAGGTTTTGAAACGTATAGACGGACCAGCGCGAATTATCGGTTGCCCCGACCAGGGCAATGCTACGGGGATGAAAGAAGGCTTTCAGCCGCTCAAAAGAGAGGGTTCTGGTGTCATTCATCAGTGAATACTCCATGCCTATCGCTCATTGATACACATTGACGGCAATTGTTGAGAGGTCAAAGGGTATGGAGTTATATAGTACAACATACACAAGATATATACAAGGAAGTATAAACATGCTATAGTAGATGTGCTTTGTCAGGGAACCTACAATCACCAGATCAAACAAGCAGCCGCGCGATGCGTTTAATAGGGGAGACTATGCATACACGCACTTATTACCGCTTTATGCTAATCATGTCATCATTGTGCACTGTACTATTGACTACTGCATGTCAAACAATTGGTGTTATACAGCCGACCAATGCACAGGAACAGATCAAGGCAATCACCCCCATACCATCGCCAACTGCTACATTCGCCAGCAGAATCATCCAACCTACGCCGACAGCAACTCCAAAGCCATCGCCAACTGCTACACCAATGCCAACAGTTCAAACAGGTATTACGGGTTATAGCAACAGTAACCATCCTGTGCTGGCCTTCTATTATCCCTGGTATAGCACAACTACATGGTGCTCCTGCCATATGTCCGATCTACCGACCATTCAATACAACTCAAGCGACAACACAACCATTAGCAGACAGCTTAACTGGGCCATGCAGGCAGGCATCACAGGCTTTATCAGTTCATGGTGGGGAGCAGGTGATCAGACAGACCAGAATCTTGCGAAAATGCTCGCGCTCACGCCCACCATTGAGCAAGGCACAGGCGTTCATTTTGCCTCAAGTATCTATTTTGAAAGCGACGCGCCCGCACTCCAGGGTCAGAGCGCAATTATCAGCAGTTTGCGCTATGTCTTGAGCCGTTATGCCAGTAGCCCTTATTTCTTTCATTGGAACGGCAAACCCGTCATTTTTTTCTGGGACCCGCTTGGTGGTGGACGCACGCTAGCAGAATGGGCCGCCATTCGCAGTCAGGTCGATCCCAATAATCAGACCATCTGGTCAGCCGAAGGCGTTGATATGAACTTGCTGACTGTCTTTGATGGGATTCACCTGTTCAGTGCAGCCTACTGGGGTATTCTCGACGGCAACATTAACGCCGCCGATCAGAAATTTCGCACGGAGATTGACGCCTATAACCAGACCAATCACACGCATAAGATCTGGGCCGCAGGGGTGCTCCCTGGCTATAACGATACGCTTATTCCAGGCCGCACGGGAACTTACATCGTTGCGCGCAACAATGGCACAACCTATCGCGAAAGCTGGAATGGAGCGATTGCCAGTACGCCGGACTGGATCACTATTACCAGCTTTAACGAATGGTTTGAAGGCTCTATGATCGAACCAAGCGTCACTTACGGCACGCTCTACCTGAACATCACGCAGCAATTCACGCGCCAGTGGTAAAAAGCGCACACAATAATGAACTGGTACGCTCATAACCTTTTTAAGGCAATACGTCTAGCTGAAATTTGCTGTATGTAACAGGTGACGAAGGAGCCGTACATAATAGTGAAGACGGCTCCTGCACCTTAAGTTTTATTGACATCTTCAATCCTAATTTACCCACCATCAGACCAATCGCCCCCGGTGAAGGATTCAGGTCGTCAGGAACTTGTGCCACCATCTGATCATCAATATACGAGAAAAGCGTCTTATTCTGTACCCACAATTTCAAAGTAACAGTTTGACCTGGACTAATGCTCATCTCACCGATATTCAACGGCATAATAGCACCGTTATCCATCATCTGCTCTAACACCCACCAACCATCAGCATTGATTGCTAACACGAAACCGCCCGGCAGACCAGCCGCGCGCGGTATCTGAATTTGCAATGCTGCCAGCGTCTTTTCATCGGTCACATTGACAAATCGCACGGCCACCTGCGCCCACAAAGCATCTTGCCGATACGTGTTATTTTGCACTTTATCGAGTGTCAGCCCAGCATAACAGCCACCAGAGACCTCTCGCATCGTCAGCCCATTGGCGCAAGACAGCGATACGGAAGAAACGTGTGTCCATAACGCGCCAGATGGATTTGCACAATTGGGTGCCTGTTGTGCCAGCAAGGTCTGCCATTGCGGCCCTGGCGGACGTGAAGGCGGCAAGGAAGGTACAACAGGCAAAGACCCATGCGGCGATGGCGATGGTGAAGTTACAGGATTGTTTATCACATGGCAATCCCACATGCAAAAGGTGTTTTGACTTTGACATGCAGATACAAGCAACGCGAATGGCAAAATCATACAGAGCAGAACATAGCGAGTTACTCTGCCTGCTCGCACAAAAAATATATGGTTCCTCATTTTTAGCTCTTTACGCTAAATAAAAACGCTCTTAGCTAAGTATAACGTAAATAGCTAGTGTTTGTAAAAGGCTTATCGCCATTTATGTAAAGCAAATGACGATAAACCTTTATAAACACTGGATTTTCAGCTCATAATAAGAACGATCAAGGCTTCACATTTTGGTTCATGTTTATAACACAATGCGCCATGCAAAATGCGAATTGATTCCAGAAGCCCAATTTGATCGAGATGATCGTCACAGAGAAGATACCAAGCGAGATAAGCAAGAATGTGATACGCAGGCCGAGCGGCAAGCCAAACAGCCAAGCCCATTTATTTTTCATGTGCTTCTCTCCCTTCGCAATTTGAGTATCACCCATCACTATATAACAACCAACCCACACCAGGATAGACGTTGACAGCATTTGTTTTTTCACAAAACGTTGCATAAAGAAACTATCGCCAAGATCGTAAAATACAGGCGCGCACTCTCGCTCTTCTTCTTTTCCTATCACACGCAAGATTGCAAATCGTCTATTATATAGGCTATATACGTCTATAGTCATTTTTATCAGGCGCATATGGCATTAGATAAAACATAAAAAGCCATGTGCTACAATCAAATATCATTTCTAGCAGAGAGAAGGTCTATCTATGACACTACCAGGTGCAGAGGCTTTAGGTGTTGCCGATATTTTCAGCTACGTCGATCAGCGGCGTCAGCAGTACCTTGAACGTTTAATTGAGTATGTGCGCCGTCCCAGCATCAGCGCATATGGCGAAGGAATTGATGAGGTAGCGCATTATATCGCGCAGATTATGCTTCACATGGGCTTACAAACACAGGTCATACCAACGGCAGGCTGGCCGATGGTTTACGGAGAATACAGGCTAGCAGATCAACCAAACGCGCCGACAGTCCTGCTTTATGGACACTACGATGTTCAACCTCCAGACCCACTTGATGCTTGGCTATCACCACCATTTGAGCCAACAATACGTAACGGTCGGCTGTATGCGCGTGGAGTTGGCGATAATAAGGGGCAACACTTCGCGCAATTGCTTGCGTTAGAAGCAATGCTCGCCTGTCGTGGTACACTCCCCTGTCATATCAAAGTGCTACTCGAAGGCGAAGAGGAGATTGGTAGCCCACAAATGCCGCCATTTATCCGTGCACATCGTGAGTTACTGGCTTCTGATCTTGTGATTATCAGTGATGGTCCTGTAGATGTCAGCGGACGTTCACAGATTCTTTTCGGCGTGCGCGGCATTGTTTCGTTTGAACTGCGCGCACATGGCGCCAATCGTGATCTGCACTCCGGTAACTGGGGCGGCGTTGCGCCAAACCCGCTCTGGACATTAGTGCATCTGCTCAGCACAATGAAAAATGAGCGCGGCGAAATTACAATAGAGGGGTTCTACGAACACATTTTACCCCCAACAGCACTAGAAAAACAGGCATTGGACGCCCTGCCAGTTGATGTTGAAGAGATCAAACGCTCACTTGCGCTAACACATTTTGACCAACCACGAGAGCGTAGCTATGCAGAACGCCTCTCGCTCTGGCCCACACTCACGATCAATGGCCTACATGGTGGCTATGCAGGTCCAGGCTCCAAAACAGTGCTTCCCCACATGGCCTTCGCCAAATGTGATATTCGTCTGGTCGAAGCCCAGAAAGGGAGTGATATTCTGGCAAAAGTGCAGGCCCACGTGCATAAACACGCGCCAGAGGTTGAGGTGATCGAACAAGGCATGATGGACCCCTCCAAAACGCCGCTCGATTCACCATTTACACAACCAATACGTTTAGGAATCACCGTCGCGCAGGGACAAGAACCACTCCTGGTCCCTGCAATGGGCGGCAGTTTGCCAGAATACGTCTTCACGAAAATATTAGGTATTCCCACGTTTAACGTTCCCTATGCTAATGCCGACGAAGCAAACCATGCCCCCAACGAAAATTTAGAGATAGAGCGTTTCTTCCTCGGCATCAAAACAGGAATAGGCATGTTAACTGCCATTGCGCGCAAACACCAATAAGCGTCATCTCACCGTTCATTCCAACGCCAGATGTCGCCAAAGGTAAAGCCCAACCAGGTACTACCAAGCCCAATCACGACCATAACTGGTAAGACGAGCAACATAGACGACCAATCTGGCGTGATTACTAACAGAATATCTTTCGGGAAGGGAAGCATGGGGAATAGGTGTATGATCGTCTGTATGATCAATGCAGGCACGAAGAGTAGTAGCAGTGCTACACCGACGCCAAATACCCATGCATTCTGAATGCCCTCTTCCATCATGCGCTTGGCGTTGTGCTGAAACTGCCAGTAGGCGGCACCATCCAGCATCAATGCACAAGCACACAGAAGCACCGCGATCAGAACAAGCGTAATATTGAAAACAGGGACACCGACAGAGGCACGAAAAACTGCGCCGAAGTGGGTGACAGCGATATTTAACGCGAAAGGCACAAAACTCTGCGTCATCAGCGAAAGCAAGACGAGCAGGCAGGCCATGATCGTTGCCGCGCCAACTCTTCGTGTAACCTGGATGGCGGCAATAAACAATACCACGCTTCCGATAGTGAGAGGAATAGGATATGTAGGCAACTGCCAGGGGCCAAGAGGAATAGCAGTAAATGCAGTTAAAGCCGGTAGGCCAAACTCAAGGAAGGCCGCGAAGAAAATCAACATGCCCCATTCTGCGCTGGTCAAGCCCAGCAGGCGCGCACGATTTTCTATTTTGCGGGCATATGTGGCTTCGGAAGCAAATAAGTAAATAATACCAAAACCAATCATAATCCCGCCAAAGGTTCCCATTAAGTGAAATGGTGACCACAACGTTACATCGATGCCATACAGCTCGTGCCAGTAGTTATCAAAAGGAGCGGCGCAGAGATCGGTGAGTGCGCCAAAGCCAAGCAACATGTAGCCGAGTGGAGCATGAAAATAGCGTAGTACCTGCACAGTCGAGGCATCATCGACGCCGGGTACATGCCGTCGATAGCGCAGGGTTTCCATAAGAACGACAATCAACGCAATCAAACCCGCAACCCCAATGCCAGAGTAGATCAAAATATGTGGTGGAATCCAGAATTGGTCACGCCCAATAAAATCGTGCCAGTTTCTATCCCATGCGAGGCCCAATTCTGCTTGCAGCAAAAAATACAACATCAACCATCCTCCGCCTTCCCGTAATCGGCGTTCGCCGCGCTCTGCAGACTGAATAGATTGCTCTGAACTAGGGGGTGAACCAATAGCTTTATTCGCATCTTTCGGTGCTATCGATTGTGTCATATCCTGTCCTTCTTTTCTAGGCACTTAGACGTATTTGCCGTAACGGTGGTTATATTCTCATCTTTCCCTACTTCCATAACGGATGAGCGGACTGCGCAACTACTTTTCCCGCCAAAAAGCTTTTTTGCCAGTCACTACCATATACGTAACGCAGCAAAATGCGTTGTAAATAGTTCAGTTCCCTATTTTTCTGTCTGGAAAAGAGCCGTTTCCCTCCCTATCATCTATTGTAAAATGGCGTAGAGTTTGATACATTACTAGGTGGCACACAAGCCAGACCGTTTTATCTACAGTGCTACAACAATGCAATGTTTTGTTCCATGTCGCAAAGGAGGTTTTTGCTGTGACTGTAGACACCGACAAAGAAACATTAGGGTTTCAAGCTGAAGTCAAGCAACTACTTGACTTAATGATTCATTCGCTCTATAGCAATAAAGAGATTTTCCTGCGCGAGCTTATTTCAAACGCATCTGATGCGATTGATCGGCTGCGCTTTGCGATGCTTTCCGATGAAAGCCTCGGCGAGAATAATACCGACTTCACAATCCACGTCACCTACGACAAAACAGCACGCACGATCACCGTCGCCGATAATGGGATCGGCATGAGTCGCAGCGATGTAATTGAAAATATTGGCACCATCGCCAAATCTGGCACACGTGAGTTCTTCCAATCACTGACGGGCGATCAGAAAAAAGACGCCAACCTGATCGGTCAATTTGGTGTTGGTTTCTACTCCTCGTTTGTCGTCGCCGAGCGCGTCACACTGGTCACGCGACGTGCAGGCTTTGGAGCGGAACACGGCGTACGCTGGGAGTCCGACGGACAGGGTTCGTACACGCTAGAAAACGTCGACAAACCAACACGTGGTACCGAAGTTATCCTTCATCTGCGCGAGGGTGAGGACGAACTGCTTGATGGTCACCGTCTACGCTCAATCATTCGCAAATATTCGGACCATATCTCTGTACCAATCATGATGGAGGTCGAAGAGAAGGATGAAGAAGACCAGGAGCGCACAGGCTTCGAGCAGGTCAACCGTGCCTCAGCCCTCTGGACTCGCTCTAAGAACGATATCAGCGAAGAGGATTATAAAGAGTTCTACAAGCATATCGCACATGATTTTGACGATCCTTTAACCTACGTCCATAGCCGCATGGAAGGCAACTACGAGTATACGTTGCTACTCTACGTGCCAACACGCGCACCATTCGACATGTGGAACCGCGATCGCCGCTATGGTGTCAAACTGTATGTCAGGCGCGTCTTTATCATGGATGATGCAGAACAACTGATGCCCGCCTATCTGCGCTTTATTCGCGGCGTCATCGACTCGAACGACCTACCGCTTAACGTCTCGCGTGAAATCTTACAGCATAATCGCATCATCGAGACGATGAAGTCTAACGCGACTAAGAAGGTTTTGAGCATGCTTTCTGATCTGGCAAAGGATGCAGAGAAATATCAAACCTTCTGGAAGACGTTTGGACGTGTACTCAAAGAAGGCTTAGCCGAGGACGAGAAGAACCGCGAAACCATCGCTTCTCTATTACGCTTTGCTACAACCGTGACCGAGAGCGAACAGCAAAGCGTCTCCCTCGACGAATATATTGAGCGCATGAAAGAGGGCCAGGAGAAGATTTACTACATTACAGCCGATAACTATGCTGCCGCGAAGGATAGCCCGTTATTGGAAATTTTCCGCAAAAAAGGCATCGAGGTCTTGCTACTTTCCGACCAGATTGATTATTTGTTTGGTATGGAATTGACGGAGTACAAGGGCAAGGAACTTCAGTCAATCTCGCGCGGCGAAGTAGATTTGAGCAAGATGGCAGACGAGGCGGAGAAAGAGGAGCAGAAAAAACAGGAGAGTGAGGCACAAGGTCTGATCGAACGGCTGAAAAAGGCACTGGGCGAGCAGGTAAAAGAGGTGCGCGTCACATCACGCTTGACAACCTCACCAGCCTGCCTTGTGGTTGATGAATACGATATCGACCCTGGTTTCCAGCGTATTCTCAAAGCTGCCGGACAGAGCGTGCCAACGACCAAACGTATTCTTGAGATCAACCCAACGCACCCGCTCATTCTCAAGCTCAACGGAGAGTCAGAGGAGAAGCGTTTTGCGGATTGGGCCTTCGTGCTGTACGACCAGTCGTTACTCAGCCTAGGCGAACAGCTAGAGAATCCAACGGCCTTTGTCAACCGCCTGAATGATTTACTGACACACCTGTAACCGCATTTACACCACATGCTAGCTACCATATTCACCAGATTGGTAGCTAGCGTATTGAACGAAAGAACATGAGCAGGACACTACATCTCTGCTCATGTTCTTTCGGGTGGATTGGCACGTTCCAGTACCCCTCTACCGCAAGTGCCGTCTTATGCCTTGCGTATGCTTCCAATGCCGTAGATTGCCAGAGCTAAGACTAATAAGCCAACACCCACTACACAGACACCATTCCAGCGTGCGATACTCCAGCCATATGCCCCCAAGAACGAACCGAGTGATCCACCCACAAAGTATGTTACCATGTAGACAGTATTCAGCCTGCTACGTGCCTCTGCATTCAAGCTAAACACACGTGTCTGGTTTGAGATGTGAACGGCTTGCGTGCCGAGATCAAGCAGAATGACGCCAATTATCAGACCTACCAACCAGAGTCCTAGTAACCAGAAACAGAGAAACGAAAGCAGCGTGATCCCTAACATCACGCCCGTCGTAATACGTGCATTGATACGATCAGCCAGTTTTCCAGCATAGGAGGCTGAAAGTGCCCCCGCTACACCCACCAGACCGAATAATCCGACTACCGCACTATTGAAATGGTATGGCGGCGTGATGAGTAGAAAAGGCAATGCGACCCAGAAAACACTAAAGGCTCCAAATACTAATCCGCCCAGCACACTCGCCTCACGTAAAACACGTTCGCGCTTGACAAAGCCCCATAATGAGCGTAAAAGTTGCGCATAGCTCATCTCCATCCGCGCATGTTCTCGCGGCAGTATAGCACGTAAAATCAGCAATAGCCCTATCATCATTGCGGCCGCGATCCAATACATGGCACGCCACCCAAAAAATGCTCCTACGACCCCACTAATGGTACGTGCAAGCAAAATACCAATCAGCAAACTGCTCATAACGGTCCCTACGACACGCCCACGTTCGTGCGGACGCGCAAGGCTGGCTGCAAAAGGGACGATGAGATGCGGGACGACCGTTGTTACACCAACAGCAAAGCTCGCCAACGCCAAAAAGAGCAAGGTTGGCGAAAAGGCTGTTGCCACCAGAGAGACTGTAACAGCTAATAAGACAAATGAGAGCAACTTGCGCCGTTCAAATGCATCGCCTAACGGCACAATAAAGAGCAAGCCAAAAGCAAAACCGAGTTGTGTCAGTGTCGCAATAAAGCCAACAGCGCGTTCAGAAGCAGAAAAGCTCTGCGCAATCGATGCTAAGAGTGGCTGGCTATAATACAGATTCGCGGCAGTCATCGCGCAAGCCAGCGATAACACCCAAACAAGCCGCCAATTAATGGCTGTATCTTGCGCGGATTCACTAAGAATCGGTCTCTCAGCCTCCATATTTTTTTCATCGGTATAACTCTGTGACATTTCGTGTTCCTCGTATTCGTTAAAACAGCAACAATAAACGAGCCTCTTTCTTTAGAACCTTCTCAGCCTTGCGTTTCTTCCCACATTGCTGGCAAAAAACATAAGACGCACAAAAGACACACTGTACTGCGTGATCGTGTTCTATACAGAAATGCACATGTTTTACGTATATAATACACAAGCATTCAAATTATTACATACAAATAATCGCTGAAGAGCTTGACTTTCACTCTTTTTTAGTGTAATCCTATAGGTGATGGTTCTTGCAAGAGGACCTGAACGGAAAAGTGAGAAAAACGTAAGAAGTAAAGAAAGGAACGATTGAGATGGACCCGTTAAAAGATTTTCGTGTCGAGGATAATTTAGTGTCTGAACCCGAAAAAGATGAGCAGATTGTCGAACTGCAAGAGGAAGATTTGACACAGGTAAACGGCAGTTGGGGTGGTGGCTGGGGTTACCCGTGGGGC
>DAIDJF010000037.1 GCA_027451525.1 Ktedonobacterales bacterium | reverse complement strand
GGAACAGGTTCACCCGTCAGGTCCGCCTCGCTGACACTCGATGACCCCTTCTCTACCACACCATCGACAGGAACCAACTCGCCCGGCTTGACAACCACTACCATATCAACAGCTATCGACTCGGCAGGCACATTGATCAGCTGCTCACCGCGCCAGATGTGGGCCGTACGTGGAGCGCGTTCCGCCAGGGCCGAGAGCGAACTACGTGCCCGTGTCAAAGCATAGGCCTCTAGAGCTTCACCTCCCGATAGCATCAAGACAACAAACGCACCAGCCAGATATTCACCTAGCCAGATTGAGCCGAGAATTGCGAGAATTGCGATTACGTCAACACTAAATTCTTTATGCCAAAACTGTCTCAGCGTCTCCCAGAGCAGCGGCGCACCTCCCAGAATAACCGCTACCAGCAAGACCCCATTTGCGATAGTAGTAAGCTTTGCCAGCCAGAGTATCAAACTGACAAGCAGCAGCAGCACGACAGCAATGGGTATAGGATATTGTTGAAAGGCGTGCCCAATACGTTGCCAGAATGTATTGGGACGCTCGTGTTTTTTTTGCTCCTGCGGTTCATTTTCAGCAAGTATTTGTTCCTGTTGCATCTGCATATATTTACATCCTATCGCTATCGTCATACACGCACGCGCTAAAACTATCACAGAGATATCACTAAGGGCGAAAGGCAAAGAGAGACGCCAATTCTTCTCCCTTTCAGAGTAGCAGTACCTGATCTCAAATGACTCACAGGAGCAAGGAAAAAAGCTCACAAGATGGTCTCACCCCGTATTTTGTCTCTTGACAGCAGGCATTCTTCCCTGTATAATATGCACATATTCGATTTACCGAATATTCAGTGAGGTGAATACGATGGAACGAGAACAGGAACGACAGATTTTTCGCTTGCAGGCCGAACTCTGCATGACGCTCGCAGACCCGACGCGCCTGGAAATTCTCTACCTGCTTGGTGATGGCCCAAAGGCTGTAAAGGCTCTGGTAGAGGCTACAGGCCAGCGGCAGGCCAAAATTAGTCAGCATCTTGCGATGATGCGCCAGCGCGAGATCGTGCGAGCCGAACGGGTAGGCACGGAGATGCATTATTCGCTCAATGACCCACGCATTCTAGAGGCCTGTCGCATTACACGCGAGCTACTGTTACAACAATTGACACAACAAGGCAATTTGGCGGAGATGTTTGCATTGGCAGCCAATTCAAGCCTATCAACGCCAACATTCAAGGAGGACTGACCTTTGCCCATTTACGAGTACCGCTGCACACAATGCAATGAACGTTTTGAACGCCTCGTCTCTTTTCGCGCTGGGCAAACAGGCATAACCTGCCCCAAGTGCGGCACAAGCGAGACGCGCCGCCAAATTTCCACATTTGCGACAGCAGGGCCATCATCCTCAACGAGCAATGCGGCATCGTGCGCCCCTACTGGTGGGTGAAGCATACGTCGCTAGAAGCGGTCGCTTCTTCCTGACATGAGCAGACAGAGTATCACAAGTTCAAGTTATAGAACAGCACAAGGAAAAAACCATGAGTTCGCAAGCATTTCAAACAGCATATGGCTTTGGTACAACGCTTCCAGTTGCGTATGAAACTGCGATTTTACAGGTAAAAGAAGCCCTCAAAACAGAAGGGTTTGGCGTACTGACAGAGATTGACGTGCGCAAAACGATGAAGGAGAAGTTGGGAGCGGAGATGGAGCCATACGCCATTCTAGGAGCGTGCAATCCGCCACTGGCGCATCGCGCACTGGAGATTGAGCCGGAAGTCGGTTTGCTCCTACCCTGCAACGTCGTCGTGCGCGCACAGGGTGAGCAGAGCCGTGTAGAAATAGTTGACCCCCAGGCCATGCTTGGCGTTGTGAGCAACGAACAGATGCAGAGCATTGCCAACGAGGCGCGCCAGCGTCTACAGCGCGTGGTTGCAACGCTTGAGACACGCAATCGCGCATAAATTTTTCAAGTCATTCAATCCTTTGACTGTCCAGGCAAGAGTATTCTGCCCATTGAAGATCATGCAATAGAGGAAATATCCATGTTTTTGCGCAATTTGTTTAACAGGTCTAGTGTTGCAGAGGTTACGCCAGAAGAGACGCAGAGCCGTCAGAAGGCGGGAGCAGTTATCGTCGATGTGCGTGAGCAGCACGAGTGGCGCGATGGTCATATTGCGGGAGCCAAACATATCCCTCTGGGTAGTCTGGCAAAACGCACGCATGAGTTGAACCCCGGCAAAGAGATCATCACCGTGTGCCGCAGTGGACATCGTAGCGCGATGGCAGCACGAGTCTTGCAGCAGGCGGGCTTTCCACAGGTAAGCAGTATGACTGGCGGCATGATGAGTTGGACCTGGAAACATTTGCCCGTCAAAAAGTAGGTCCATGAGCAATCCGATAAGAAAGGTGAGTTTCCAAGAGGCAGACAAAATGGTAAACTCGCCTTTTCTTCTTTTATTGTTTGTATATTGTACACATAAAATTTGAGTAAATCACGTTATAAGAGGCTTAAAAAGCGACTAGAGGAAACAGGCACATGGGTACATTAACGTTGCTTCAGCAAATATTGGTTGTCATTTCAGGAACATTGGTTGGTTTCTCGTTGGGCCTGATTGGCGGTGGTGGCTCAATTCTCGCGGTTCCACTGCTACTCTATTTTGTGGGATATCATAATCCCCATGTTGTCATAGGCACAACAGCCCTTGCGGTCGCTCTGACCGCATATGCAAACCTCATTCCTCATTGGCGCGCGGGCAACGTGCGTTGGAAACCCGCCCTGATCTTCGCGCTTGTAGGAGCAGCAGGTGCCGCACTAGGAGCACAGATTGGTAAGGTTTTTCCCAGCACACAACTCCTCTTTCTGTTTGCCTTATTGATGATCGTTGTCGTCATATTCATGCTGCGCCCACGCAAGCTATCATCGCATGTTCCCACACATTCTGGCTGGTTGATGGTTGCGCGTATCGTGCCTGTCAGTCTGGCTGTTGGCTTGCTCTCTGGTTTCTTTGGCATCGGCGGAGGCTTTCTGATCGTGCCCGGTCTCATTTTCGCGACGGGGATGCCGATGATTAATGCTATCGGATCTTCGCTGCTCTCGGTTGGAGCCTTTGGAACAACGACCGCAATTACCTACGCGCTTTCAGGTTTAGTAAACTGGCTGATTGTTGGCGAATATCTGATAGGCGGTATTCTTGGTGGGCTCGTTGGCGCGCGCTTAGCAATGGTTCTGGGAACACAAAAAACGGCATTGACACGCATCTTTGCTGTGCTGGTACTGGGGGTAGCCATCTACATGCTTTATATCAACCTGAATGCTTTACATATTCATCTATAGCTTGCACATGTTTAGCACGGAAACAAAAAAAGAGGGATTGCATATATTGTATGCAACTCCTCTTTAAGTATGTGCATCTTTTATTGGAGAGCAGCCTTTGGCTCAGCTTTGCTGGCCTCAAGGCGACGACCCATGGCGCGATTGGCAGATAGCCATGCGCGTCCAAAGAGCCAGGCCGCAATGATACCAACACCAACCAGCGAGATCCACATGATCCACAAGGCAACCATCGGATTCTGGTTACTGGTGAAGAAAGCTCCGAAACCAGCCAAAGCACTCTGACTTGTGGCCTCAACTGCAAAGACCAGTGGTCCATAGTAAAGTGTTGCACCAATCACAAGCAGGATAGTCGAGAGGCGATAAGCTTGAATATCGTCATCAACACGCCGTGAGAGTTTGACAGCAAGGGCGAGCAGCAAGAACAATGCAGCCAGCGGACCAGTCAAAGGCAAAGCGGCATTGGCGACCAGATTTGGCAGGAAAAAGACCCAGCTCAGGGCAAAGGTGATCAGCATCAGCGCATCGCGCATCAGCAGATAGGACATCCACCACACATCAGCACCTAGGCGCAGACCGCAGCGGCGCAACGTGCGCACTACATATGGACGCCCCAGATGAAGCATCAGTGCCATTGTCCACAAGACGGGTAGGAATGCAACGATGGTACTCACCATCCATTGTGAGCCGCCCTGGACCAGGGCTTGCATAATAGCGTTAGAAACATCGGTAGGTTTCATGGATTTGGCTCCTCATTATTCTTGAAATCTCTGCTCTGCGGCAGAAGGATTGCTAGTTCTACATCAACAAAGACCGTCAGTATGCTCATCGTTGCGCACAAGAGCGCGTGACGAGTTGCTCAATTACGCATTGGCTTCTGGAGCTTCTGGGCGTCCACCTGTGCGTACAGAGTAGATCGCAGCCCAAGCACCCATGATTGCCAGCAACACAACTGACACATAGCCGATATTCACAGCCCAGGTTGGATTTGAATTCGTCACCAGGAAGTTACTAATATTCTGGAAAGGCCCCTGAGCGATGGCATTGGCCTGTACGCCAAGAATATAAGGCACAAAGTAGAAGAGCGCGCCAATGGCAAGAAACACGCTTGTCAAACGATAATCACGCAGGTTATGATCGGGATCGCCCATCAGTTTGACCAGCAATGCGGCAAACAGAGAAGCCGCTGCCAGACCGCCCGTCAATGGCAACTGGTCGGTAATAACCACGTCCGGGAAGAAAAACATGAAACTCATAATCACACCGGAGATGATGAGGATGTCACGCAGGGCGGCATAGATCAGCCAGAGCAAGTCTGCACCCAAGCGCAAGGTAAAACGATCAATCATATCCAGAATATATGGACGCCCCAGGTGCAAACCAAGCATAGCCAGCCAGATAATCGGCAATACTGCCGCCATTGTTCCTTCAAGAAATTGCTCACCACCAGCGTTGATACCTGTGATGATTGCATTGGTAAGATCATTCGGTGACATGGATGTACCTCCTTCGCGTTTTACGAACGGACTGTTTGTTTCCCTGCAACTGTCTCAGGGGTAATTGTTTGAATAGTTGGACACAGGTAGGCCAGATCACAACGCAGGCAACGACTTGCCTCGTGACGAGCCTGCTCTTCAGTAAGGCCTTTTGCGAACTCAATGGAGCGATCCCGCGCCGCATTACTGCCCTCCAAAGGCATTTCGGCTCGTGGTGTTGGACGCAAATCCAGGGTGATACGCCCACCCGCAGGAAGCGGTGATGCTGTTTCAAATTCGTCATCGGGCATTTCTTTGACACCACGTAACGAGAATTTGCGCAAGTAAGCATGGATAGAGCGGGCCGCTTTACGTCCATCAGCAGCGGCATGGATAACCGTCTTAGGACCATACGTTACGTCACCAGCGGCGAAAATGCCTTCCGCTCCGGTTGCCAGCGACTCTTTGTTGACAAGCAAACCACCCCACGCCGCCACCTGTACGCTGGTTCCCTCTGGCAGGAAGGACGGATCAGGAGCTTCACCGATAGCCACCAGGACTGTTGTGACCGCCATCTCGAAATCGGAACCCTCAACAGGGACAGGGCGACGCCGTCCTTTTTCATCGGGCTGATCCAATTTCATGCGCACGCATTGAATACTGCTCAGCTGACCATTCGTGCCATGGAGTTGCACGGGTGCGGCCAGTTCATGAAGTTGAATGCCTTCTTCAAGGGCTGCACGTACCTCTTCATGTTGAGCAGGCATCTCAGCACGGCTACGACGATAGAGAATATGGACAGATTTCGCGCCTGCACGCAAGGCCGAGCGGGCCGCATCCAGAGCTGTACTACCACCACCTACAACAGCCACATCACCATCTACATGCGTATCGTTGTTCAGGTTGAAATCTTTCAAGAATGTAGTCGCCGGAATAACCCCTTTTAGCTCCAACTCACCAGGGATACCCAAACGTTGGCTACGTTGCGCGCCAACCGCTAGCAGAACGGCGTCATATGTTTCACGCAAGTCATCCAGATTGATGTCGCGCCCTATAGCGGTATTGAGACGCAACTCGACACCGAGCGCGCAAATCGCATCGATATCGCGATTCAATTCGGCACGTGGGAGACGATAATCAGGAATACCAATTGCCATCATGCCACCAGCGACAGGCATGGCATCAAAAACAGTCACACGATAGCCACGGCGTGCCAGATAATATGCTGCACTTAAACCCGTTGGACCCGCCCCGACAATCGCCACCTTCTCTTTATATTGTTGTTTCGCGGGCTTGACCCGACGTTTCAGCGGCATCCCATGATCGGTTGCGAAACGCTTGAGATCACGGATTGCGATAGGCTCATCAAACTCACCACGTCGGCAGGCATCTTCACATGGAGCCGTACACACACGTCCACAAATGACAGGGAAGGGATTTGGCTCAGAGGCAACATGCAATGCCTCATCATAGCGGCCTTCTGCAATTAAACTGACATATAAACCAGCATTTGTCCCAACTGGGCATGCTGCCTGACAGGGTGCGCGTAAATCCTCTTTACGATCTCCAAGCCAGGTACGCCAGGTCTGCCACACATCACGACGTTCCGCCACATGCCATTCATGCTCTTCACCCCAGGGAGCCTCACCCGGCTCTTCTGGCGTAGCTCGCGTATAGGCGTTTAATGATTGCCAGCCATCCTCCACGGGCAGGTACGAAAGCGGACCACGCTTCGCGTAGGTAAGCTGTTTTTTACCACTCTCAATCGTAATCGCATTGGTCGGACATTCCTGTACACAAACCTGACACCCAACACACGACGCAACTTGTGTTGGTACAAGCATCATCCAGGAACGCTCGGCCCATTCGCCCGGAATTGGACTTTTGCGCGCTTCCACATCACCAATCTCACCATCACCCGACGGACGAGTCATATCGAGACAACGTACCGGACAAAGGTCCATACATATTCCACAGTTAATACATGATTGCTGATTTACCGAAAAGCGATAGGCCATCCTGACCTCCTTTCAGAAACACTTGATCTCCCTGATGATGTTCTCAGGAAATGTTTCACTGCTGTGTAGCTTATGTGATAAACATCACATCCCTATCACGCGAAAGAGAAAAAATGTCACAAACACTTTACAGCATTTGTGACGGGGAAAAACCCACTGAGAGGGGTTTTTGATGAGAGGTAACACAGGGGCAATAATAGAAAAGAGCGGCCTGACAGGTAGCAGGGCCGCTCTTGTTCACGATGAGCATAGTTTATCCATGCAAACCGGGCAAGAAGACAGTCGGGTCACTCACCAATAAGGGGCTTTGCGCTTTGAACGTTTCAGCATGACGCACACCAAAGTAGTGGCCCATATGCTGATCTTCCGCTTCGTACAGTTCAAGTAGTTGGTCACCCGTCTCCACATGAAAGATTGATTGATATTCTGCCAGAGCGCGCTTCTTGCGTTCATAGGTTGCACTCACATCAACAGCAAAATCAATATCTTTGCCCCACAGCGGCTCCATTTTACAGTGAGGGAAAAACAGGCGTTCGACTACCCAGGGCGTGCTATCCGCCAGCAGTTCGCCGCCGGGAACTTGGCCCCAATTTTGCAAACGTGCATAAAAAACTGCCGCTGTTACCAGTGGTTGTACAGCTGTATGATCTGGGTGAACCGTTGCCTCTGCTGTGCCAAAAACGATGCGTGGTCTGTACAGGCGAATGAGACGAGCCAGCTTTAGACGCAGAGCAATCGTATCCTGGATCAGGCGATCTTGTTCATCAAGCAAGATACGATCTGCGCCCAGGATGTGTGCGGCATGCATAGCCTGTTGAGTACGCACACCGGGTTCAGCATAGTCGGCAGGTTCGCCATTACAAAAATCGACGATGAGTACACGCGCTCCTTGATCGCTCATTTTGGCTATTGTCCCGCCCATCTGCACTTCGGCGTCATCAGGATGCGCGGCAAACACCAGGATATCATATGTCTTCTGTTCCATACTATTCTTCCCTCTGTGATTTATTTAGATCCTAAAGGGAACATAAAGGCTTGCTATCACACGTAGCTCACAACACAGCAGGGATCAATCACAAAACGGTCACGATACAAGAACAACACAACGCAAGCAAGCCATAGAGCATGTGATAGGGGCGTGATATCACCCATGAAAAGCGTGATATAGATGTGACCTTCGAAGTCTATGCTACATGTACAAGAACTATTGAAACACTGGAGAAAGGAATACAACGATGTTCCAAAAGATTCTCGTTCCCCTTGATGGTTCTAAGCGAGCAGAACAGGCTCTACCAGTTGCAGCAAGGGTTGCGCGTTCAACTGGAGCCTCTCTAGTGTTGTTGCGCGTCGTCACTGCCCCCATTGATTTTGCATGGTACTCTATGGAGTCACCAGGGATGATGCAGGCCGCACTAGAAGCTGATCTTGAGAAGGCAAAAGAGTACCTTGATGGCTTGATTGCCTCCGAAGCATTACAAGGGATTACGACCAGTAGGGAAGTGATACCGGGTGAACCAGCGCATTCCATCTTTCCTGTTGCGGAAGAGCAACACGCTGATCTGATTATTATGTGCAGTCATGGCGATACACGTGTGAGACGCTGGGCACTTGGCAGCACATCGCAGAAAATAGCACGACATAGCCCAATCCCAGTAGTCATTTTACGGCAAGGAACGGGCACGTTGAGCAACCTACATCCCGAAGGCGTACGCCCGGTACGGATTATGGTGACACTGGATGGCTCCGAGCTAGCGGAAGCTACGCTAGAACCGGCGGCATTGCTCAGTGCTGCGCTCTCGGCTCCAGTACATGGTGAGCTACATCTTACGCGCGTGTTACCTATCGCGCCAGATAGCGTCTACGATGGTTTCAAAGACCTGATTACAGCCGAACGGGAAAGAATGGTTGCTGGAGCCAAAGCGTACCTGCAAAGCGTTACACAGCGTTTTAAAGAGGGCGAATTGGCTAAACTGCAATTGACTATCACATCCTCAGTCATCATTGGCAATGATGTCGCTGATACATTGATCAGTATCGCAGAGTCAGGCGAGGAGACAGAAAAAATTTCGGCCAGTGATGTGATTGCAATGGCGACACATGGACGTAGCGGCCCACAACGCTGGGTGCTTGGGAGTATCACAGAGCGCGTACTCAGCGTAACGAAATTGCCGCTCTTAATCGTGAGACCAGCACGGGCTACAATGAAACATGTAGTTACGGATGAAGTAAAGACGCAGCATACAGAGCCACGCGAGGCAACAGCAGATACACCCCCCTGGGTTGGTCTCTTCTAGTATGTATGCGTGAACAACGTTTTGCCGGGCTAGAAAGGATTGCGCGATGACACACACGATGAGAGCAGCCGTACTCCATAGCTTTGGAGAACCGCTCATGCTCGAAGAGAGGCCTATTCCCGAACCGGGCCCAGGACAGGTTGTAGTGCGTATCGTCGCTAGTGGCATCTGCTATACTGATCTGCATATAGCGCGCGGCGACTGGCCCGGCAAACCACCACTTCCCCTCATTCTTGGTCACGAAGGAACGGGCGAAGTTATCGAGCTTGGCTCTGGCGTAACACACCTCAAGAAGGGTGAGCGCGTTGGCATTCCCTGGCTCTATACGAGTTGTGGACAATGCGACTACTGTCTAGAAGGGCGCGAAAATCTTTGCCCACACCAGCAAAACACAGGCTTCTCTGTTCCCGGCACATACGCAGAGTATGTTTTAGCTGAGGCGGCCTATGTTGTCCATCTCCCCAACAATCTCGACTATTATGAGGCGGCTCCGCTGCTCTGCGCGGGTGTGACCAGTTATACCGCATTAAAAGAGGCCGAAGTGCATGCTGGACAATGGGTGGCAGTCGTGGGCATTGGTGGTCTGGGACATCTGGCAATTCAGTATGCCCACGCGATGGGTGTACATGTTGCGGCACTGGATATTAGTGAGGAGAAACTCCTGCTCGCGCACGAGTTGGGAGCTGAGGTTACCATCAACACACACTATCAAAATCCTGTAGCGCGCATTCAGCACCTGATTAGCGGCGCACATGCAGTAATTGTAACTGCCGCTACCGCAGATGCTTTTACTAAGACAATAGGTATGTTGCGGCGCGGGGGCACCTGTGTGCTCCTGGGCTTACCGCCAGGAGATTTCGCCATTCCCATTATAGATGCTGTCCTTCACCACATTACGGTTCGTGGTTCCCTGGTTGGCACACGCAAAGATTTACGCGAAGCTCTTCATTTCGCAGCCGAAGGCAAAGTCAAGGCGATGACGGACATCTATCCGCTGGAAGACGTGAATTATGCCTTTACACAACTGGCACAGGGCCACATTCACGGACGCGCAGTCTTGCGTATCGCATAGTCTCGTAGTGAGATTTCAGATCACCAACCATCGTTGAGAAAGCCTGGCGTGTATACTCGAAAAGGGTTAACGAATTACAGGCATCGGCATAGGCATCAACGGCAACCAGAGGAGTCGCAAAACGCTCCTCTGGATCTTTTTCCAACATGCGTAGCACGACGCGATCTACCGCACGCGGCAAGCATGCATTAAATAGTGAGGGTTTAGCTGGCTCTTCGTGAAGATGGCGCGTACAAATCTCATACGCATCTGTACCATCAAAGGGCACCTGCCCGGTGAGCATCTCAAACAGGAGCACACCCAGTGCGTAAATATCACTCTGTCGGCTCACTGTCCCAGAAATGGCCTCTGGTGCCATGTAAACGGGAGTTCCCATCACACGTCCATGCCACTTTGACGACTCACCTTCCAAAGTAGCAATGCCAAAATCCGCCAGATAGATATGACTTGCTTCATCAATCAAGACGTTTGCTGGCTTGATGTCGCAATGAATAATACCCGCTTCGTGCATATATTGTACGGCTTCACCCAAACGTTCCAGGACAAAACCAGCTTCTTCAAGAGTCAATGGGCCTTGCTCAAGGCGATCTTGCAGTGTGCCACCGGCGATGTACGGCGTTACTAAATACCAATACCCACCCCACTGGCCTGCGTCTAGTAGCGGCAAAATATGTGGATGTCGCAATGCACGCATGATACGAATCTCGCGGCTAAATAAAGCGATATTGGCATTTTGTTCATGTACTAGTTTAATTGCGACTGCGCGTCCTGTATATTCGTCATATGCCAGATAAACATCAGCCATCCCACCCTGTTTTAACGCTTTCTGTAAACGATATCGACCCAAGCGTGTGCCACTTTGCGGCACACGTCCGCCTGCGCTTACAGGTTGTAATGTCTGTATTGTCTCTCTTTTTTCTTTATATACTACTGCATTCATACTATTTCGCTTTCTCTAAGCCTTTCATTCAGGCATCTTCCACTTAGACGGCGCCTCGCGATAAAAGTCACAGCATACAGCCTGAGATCATTCACACCAGAAAAAGTATAGAAGATCGACACTCTAAACTACTATGAACTAGCTCATAAAAAGGGCCGATCTTTTTTCTACACGTCAAAGACAGCTATTTAGAGACACAAAAAGAGGCGTAGATGGGCATAATTATGCTTCTAAGAAAACTTTAATCATCACAAACATATACAGGAAGACAATCACAGGAACAGCACGGGGAGATAAAAAACTGTCACGAGACTCACACAAAAAACAGTGTAAATCTTGAGCATCTTTCCCTATCGTGTGATAGCACCGTGATGCATAAAGCGTATCATTCATAAAGAAGGGCAATTGCGAGATAGAAAACGCGAGGAGCAGGCGAATGAATACAAAAGAAGAACAACAACACGTTCAAATGCCACCAATTGATTTTGCAACACTGTTTGCTGCGCTGAGCCAGCCAGAGGCGTTCTCCTTGATCGGCCCGAATTACTTCCCCATTACGACTGTTCAGACCCATGCATCCGCAGTGATTCTGACACCACAGTATGTCTACAAATTGAAAAAACCAAAGAACTTTGGCTTCTTTGACTACTCAACGCCCGCTCTACGCCGCCATTTCTGCATACAAGAAATACTCGTCAATCAGCCTCTCGCCGCATCAGTCTATCTTGGTATCGCTCCCGTGCTCGTCCGTGCGGACGGTTTTCTCTGTTTTGGCCCCACATTCCCGCCCGATACTATTCCACTCCCTGCAACGCTCATAACACCTCCATTGGGAGATGAGATTGCGCGTGTGATTGATTATGCAGTTGTAATGGTACGTTTACCAGACGAGGCCACACTGGAAAACAGAGTACGCAATAACACGGTCACGTCAGCACAACTAGCTAATGTTGCTCAGGTTATTGCCCATTTCCATGCGCGTAAACCTGACAGTGAACAGATTGCTCAATTTGGGAATCTGGACAGTATTCGCACAAATTGGGAGGAGAATTTTACGCAGATGCAGCCCTATATCGGGCGCACCATAGATGAGCAGACCTATACGCGCATTGCCACCTACGCGCGCGCCTTTATGGATGGTCATCGCGCATTATTTGCAAATCGCATATGTGACGGCTTTATTCGCGCCTGTCACGGTGATTTACGTCTTCAGCATGTTTATTTGCTTGCAAACGCACTACACGAAGATAGAGACGCTCCAGCAGTTGCTACAGGCGACAGGGTAGCTGCAAAAGTAGTCCATGAAAAGATCGTGATACTCGATGCCATTGAATTTAACGAACGCTTTCGCTATGGAGATGTGGCCGGCGAGATAGCGTTTCTAGCGATGGAACTGGAAGCGGCACAACGCCCCGATCTCGCCAGAGCCTTTGTCGCAAGCTATAGCGCGGCAACACAAGATAGGGCCTTGTGCGAACTATTGCCCTTCTATCTCTGCTATCGGGCTTGTGTGCGCGGCAAGGTCGCATCATTTCTGCTTGATGAACAAGAGGTTTCACAGGAGCAGCGCGAGCAGGCACAACGGGCGGCGACTAATTTGTTCGCCCTCGCAGCACGTTTCGCCACTGGTCCCACACGTCCACACCTGTTACTGATTGGAGGGCTAATGGGAACGGGCAAAAGCACACTGGCAGAAGCACTTCACGAGGCAACAGGCTATCCTTTACTTTCTTCTGATACTGTGCGCAAGCAACTGGCACAAATCACGCCTGATCAGCCGCTAGCAGAAGCCTTTGGGCAGGGCATCTATAGTACAGACTGGTCCGCGCGTACCTACCAGTCCATGCGAGCTACCACCAGTCACCTATTACACGCGGGACGCTCGGTCATTGTGGATGCCTCGTTTATGCGCCGTACCGACCGTCACATGTTTGCAGAGGCCGCTCAAACTGAACAGGCACAGACGCTCTTTCTTGAATGTCGCTGCTCCCGCGAAACTGTCCTGACACGTCTGGCAAGCCGCTGGCAACAACGAGTCGAGGCAGCATCAGTGCCGCATGAAACCACACAAGCATCGGATGGACGCCCGGCTCTGTATGACCAGCAGCAACGTCTTTGGGAGGCATTTCAGGCCGAGGCAGAGCCATATATGATCTATTTGCCTGTCGATACAGAACAAGAACCTACACGTACGCAACAACAAATCATCAAGCTTCTCGGCCTGCATGTTCTATGCTAAATATGCTGTGAGCATCTGATGCAGACGCTCAATATAGGTTGGACTTGTACCACAGCAACCGCCGATAATATGCGCACCAGCCTGTATCCACTGTTGTGCCTGCTCGACATACTGGTCTATCTGCTCATTCGCGACAAACTCCCAACCTTGCTCGTCGCCAGGCATCCCGTCACCTTGCGCGTAGGCACTGATCGGCCTCTGCGTGATACTCCTCAATTTGCGCACTGTGGTGGTCGCAATCTCTGGTGAAACGCAGTTGACCCCCAGAAAGAGTGGAGCATATGGCTCAACTGCGGCAACAGCGTTTTCAAGTGTCTCGCCACCGAGAAGATCACCATGCACATCTACGCAAAAACTAACGGCGAACGGCAACTGATATTTTTCGGCAGCCCGCACAGCAGCCAACATTTCACGCACAGTAATCATTGTTTCTAACAGAAGAAAATCTACACCGCCATCGCGTAGATTGCGGGCATACAGATCATGTTGATGCACGAGGTCACCCTCGTCAGGTGTGAGTTCAGGTGAATAGCAGTCCTCAAGGGGAGCCATTGAACCCGCGACATAGATAGTGTGATCGGGTTTCACCTGTTCAATTGCTTGACGTGCCAAATGGCAAGCGAGCAGCGTGCTTTCACGCGCTGTAGCGGCGAGGTTGCGCTTGGCAAACACCCAGTCAGTTGTGCGAAATGTGTTGGTAATGAGAATCTCCGCACCGGCACGGATATAATCCGCGTGGATTTGTTGGACAACCTCCCCACGAGTCAGCAAGGCTTCAGCCGACCAGAGAGGAAGCGTCGTGGAGACGCCGCGCCGCAAGATTTCCGTTCCCATCGCCCCATCCATTAACATGGGAATTTTTTGCCGCAAGCGGCTTTGTAGCGGTTTATGAGCCAGCATATGTTATCCTCTTGTTCAAAAACATTCTCAATTTCCTGTGAACTGTAAAAAGAACACAGAGGCCCTAAACATATATTCCCTATCACAAAAAAATACATGTATGGCTTGTGGAAAATGCACGCCATACATGTATTTCTTATTTTTATCAGCGTATCGCCATCAGTGCACCACTACCAGCTTTGACAAGCTCACCTTTTTCAGCATGATGTTCCATAGGATGTACGACAAGTAGCGGAAGTTGTGTAGCATCTAGAATATGTTCAGTCACGCTACCCAAACGTAAACGGTTCAAGCCACTACGACCATGTGTAGCAACGGCGATGAAATCGTAGCCATTATCCATGTCAATATCACCGCCCAGTTCAGCAGTTTCAACGATAGCATCAGCCACGTGTTCGCTTACCGTAATTGACCAGGAGACTGTTACCCCCGCCTTGATAGCATGTTGTACGGAAACCTGCTCCGCCATGTGGCCCAGGTAGGTCGATGTTTCCTGCAACGCACGTCTGCGCACAACAAGGTCTTGCGGAGCAACAGGAACGTCATGAGGCGGTAATGGTACAACCTCGGTCAGCATAATCTCTCCAGGAACATGCTCACTGAGCGCGGTAACAAGTTGCACAGTCGGTTTAATTGCTTGAGCCGCAAAAGATGAGCCATCAAGCGCAACCAGCGCGCGTACAGGGCGGTTTTCCTCGATTGACAAGGTGTCTCCCTCGCGCAAAACCAGTATGGGGATAGCACTATGGCGAATAAGCTGTTGTGTCACGCTCCCGAATGCCCAGCGTTTGAAACCAGTGCGTCCATGACTACACAACACAATCAGATCTACAGCATGTGTTTGTGCATACAACGTAATAACATGCGCAGGAATACCCGCGACAATCTCGGTTTCAGTTTTGACACCACGCAACACTTCACCACGGGCGATACGAGTCAAGTAGAGCTTTGCTCCTTCTACATCCGCCTCAATCATCGATTCAGTAAAAGCTAGAGATTGTGCCAGATAAGGACCATATTCGTATCTAAGGCTAGGCACATACAGTAGAGTTACCGTGCCAGCATTGGCACGAGCCAGACGCGCGGCAGCAGGGAGTGCCTGTTCTGCACGCTGAGAACCATCTAATGGAACTAGAATATGTTGAAACATTGCGTCATTCCCCTCTTTGGTGAAATCAGAGAACCTGAGTCATCCTGTTACCGTTGTCTATACAGATAGAATACTGATCCGCTCTCACAATAATGTTACGAACGCTGAATAGAGCATCACATAGCTGTCACAAAAATATCGTTCCGGTAGCGCGGGAATACGATGAAAACACACAAAAGAGCAACGTGACGCCTTTGTGAGCGGGTTTCCTGCCTTCTTGACGCCACTGTGACACACGCTTGCTATGCTACACAGTAGAGATAAAGCTATTAGCGATGTAGAGCAACGAACAGAAGTATATCGCAAAAGAGGCATAGCTCGACTGTATAGAAGGGAAGGAGAGCGACCAATGATCAATCATCACCATCATCAGCTCCACATTCCAAAGTTTGAACTGCATGATATCTCACGTAGAACGATGAATCGTTTCATGATTGCAGGTATTGCACTACTAGCCTTTATTGGCAGCATTATAGAACACGATTTTGGGACGCTTATCCTGGTCGGCTTTGGCATGATTTTTCTCGTTTGGGGCATCATCGCCAGCCGCACAGAACCGCTACTCCCTGGAGGACTCTTGAGTATTGTCGGCGTGACGCTCTTACTGAGCCCACAAGTTTTCGCCAACCAGGGGAGCGCGGGTATCATCACCCTTGCGCTCGGTATCGGTTTCCTGATTATCTTCCCATTAGCGACCGAAATCAGCAGACATGAGTGGGGCTGGGCAATCATGCCCAAGGGCTTTTTAACTGTTACAGGTATCGCCTTGATGATTAGCGGCGTGATATTAGATATGCTTGATATGGTCGTTCATGTCTGGCCTATACTGTTCATCATAGTAGGTGCATATCTCCTCTGGGAGGTATACGTCTGGAAATACCGCAAATAGCACTACAATACATGTTATCCCTCGAATAGGGGAGGCTTATTATGAATGCTGTTCTTTCTGATGTTCTTGTCCTTGATCTTTCTCGTGTGCTTGCCGGTCCATATTGTACGATGATGCTCGGCGATCTGGGTGCGACGGTTATCAAAATCGAGCGGCCCGATGGCGGAGATGATACACGTGGCTTTGGTCCGCCCTATGTGGGTGGCGAAAGCACTTATTATCTAGGACTCAACCGCAATAAATACAGCATCACGTTGGACTTCAACACGCCAGAAGGTAAAGAGCAATTGCTTAAGCTGGCACGTAAAGCAACCGTACTGGTAGAAAACTTTCGTCCTGGCACGTTGGTACGTAAGGGGTTAGGCTATGAAGAATTGCACGCGCTCAACCCCGGCTTGATCTATTGCTCAATCAGTGGTTTTGGACAAACAGGACCCAAAGCAGCAGATCCGGGCTATGATTTTATCGCCCAAGCAATGTCTGGCTTGATGTCGGTCACGGGCGATGTTGACGGTCCCCCGCTGCCTGTTGGGACCCCTGTATCAGATGTCACAGCAGGCATGTACGCCTTTATGTCTATCCTCGCAGCCTTGCGTGTGCGCGATCAGACGGGTGAGGGTCAGCAGATTGACATCTCACTCTTTGAGGCCGCGACATCGCTTTTAGCAAATGTCGCGTCCGCATATCTCATGACAGGGCAGGAGGCCCATCGCTACGGCAACGGCCATGCTAGCATTGTTCCTTATCAAACATTTCGCACGCGCAACGGTAATGTTGCTATCGCCTGTGGCAACGACCATCTCTATGATACGCTCTGTCACGTACTTGGACGCGATGACCTGATCAACGACGCACGCTTCGCCACGAATGCGGAACGTACACAGCATCGTGATGAACTGGTTGCGATCTTACAGGGCCTTATCCTCGAACGCACAACCGATGAGTGGCTCACGATTTTGCACAAAGCGGGGATTCCCAGTGGTCCGATCAACCGTGTCAGTGAGGCCTTTCAGGACGCCCAACATCAAGCACGTCACTTTATCTGGGAAAGCACGCACCCAACGGCAGGAACGATTCACCTCCTGGGTTCGCCGATGCATCTCTCAGCCACACCACCACGCCTCTATAAAACGCCCCCCTTGCTGGGAGAAGATAATGCCCTGCTTCAGCAACTACAAGAGACGCCCGACGAAGAAGGAGAAGAACCAGTAAACCAGTATACGAACGTGTGATGGGGGAGGATGATTCTGAATAATAGAAATATTGTAGGAGTAAAGGAGAAGAGACCATCAGTATCGATATTGATGGTCTCTTCTCCTTTACTCCTACAATATTTCTAAAATCAATCCCACGTTACGGCAGATATCTGTCGAACGAGTTCAGGGCACGCATGTAGTTGGCACGCTCGAAGGCTGCGGGTTCCGCAACTGACTGCTGGCTCATGCTACCACGCATAGAGACAATCGACTCGTATTCGTGCTCCTCCATCCACATGTGCATATCTGAAAGGATCGTTCCAAAGCGGCCCAGACCGTGCGCTAGCAGCTCAGAGGTCATCATCGCCACGTTCGCGCCTGCCATCATCGCTTTTAGCACATCACGCGCAGAATGGACGCCACTCGTCAGAGCCAGGTCTGCTTTGACGCGCCCATAGAGAATAGCAATCCAGCGCATGGGCAGACGCAGGTCTCGCGAGGTACTAAGTTCCAGGTTTGGCACAACCTCTAACGCTTCCAGGTCGAGATCAGGCTGATAGAAGCGATTGAACAGCACCAGCGCATCCGCACCTGCATCCACAAAACGGCGTGCCGCATGTGGCAACGCGGTAAAGAACGGACTCAATTTGAGCGCGAGCGGTATCTTGACCATCGCGCGCACATCCCTGACTAGATTAACATAGACATCCTCTAGTTCCGCGCTACTCAAATCGATATCGGTCGGCAGATAGTAGCAATTCAGCTCAATGGCATCAGCCCCCGCCTGCTCCATCTTGCGCGCATACTGTACCCAGCCACCGGACGAGACACCATTGAGACTACCAATCACGGGTATCTGCACCGCGCTTTTGACGCGGCGCAGGTGTTCCAGATAAATATCTGGCTCCAGATTATATTGATCGAGATTAGGGAAGTAGCTCAGAGCTTCAGCGTAGCTATGTGCTCCACGTTCCAGGTAATGATCCAGTTCGTTGCTTTCGTGCGTAATCTGCTCCTCAAACAGCGAATACATCACGATTGCCGCAGCCCCAGCATCCTCCAGACGACGTACATTATCCAGCTTCTTCGAGAGTGGCGAGGCTGAGGCCACGAGCGGGTTCTTTAATTGCAACCCCATATAGCTGGTTGTCAAATCAAGTGTTGCCATACGATGACCTCCTAGTGTTTCTCACCATGCTCTTGATGACCGTTCTGACTACTCTGATGCGCTGCTACCATCTGCTGATACAAAACCCAATGGTTATGTACGTCTTGTTTCGCCAGTTCCATCAACGTCTCCGCGCGCTCCTCGTTGCTGCGCACAAGCATTCGATAGCGCGTTTCGTTATAGGCATACTCTTCAAGCGGGAGCGTTGGCTCTTTCGAGTCGATGACAAGCGGATTCTTGCCCTCGTTCGTCAACATAGGATTGTAGCGATAGAGGAACCAATGACCCGACTGCACGGCACGCTTCTGCTGATCGAGACCTTTCGCCATATCAATGCCATGCGCGATACAATGGCTATAAGCAATGATCAGCGAGGGCCCATCATAAGCTTCCGCTTCCAGGAATGCATGTAGTGTCTGCTGATCGTTGGCACCCATCGCGACACGCGCTACATAGACATTGCCATAGGCCATCGCTAGCATACCCAGGTCTTTCTTCTGCGCAGCCTTACCACGTGCCGCAAACTTGGCAACGGCGGCGCGTGGCGTGGATTTCGATGCCTGTCCACCCGTATTAGAGTAGACTTCAGTATCCAGCACAAGTATGTTGACATTGCGTCCAGAGGCTAGCACATGATCCAGACCACCATAGCCGATGTCATAGGCCCAGCCATCACCGCCAATAATCCAGACGCTCTTTTGCACAAACATGTCTGCAAGACCGAGCAGATTCTGTAAACGGGCAACGGCTGTCGTGTCATGTTGATCTTTCGCCACCACTATCACCTGCTGAATATGCTGTTTCAGCAATGCCACGCGCTCACGTTGCGCCATAATGCCTAACTCACTCGACTGATCAGCATCGAGAATAGAATCCGCCAGTTCCTCGCCTACCAGTGCGCGGCTATGTGCTAGCAACTCGCAAGCATACTCTTGTTGTTTATCCAGGGCCACACGCATACCCAAACCAAATTCGGCATTATCTTCAAACAGCGAATTGGACCACGCGGGTCCGCGCCCATCTTCGTTGAATGTCCAGGGCGTTGTAGGCAGGTTGCCGCCATAAATGGATGAGCAGCCCGTCGCGTTTGCTACGACCATGCGATCCCCAAAAAGCTGTGTTGCGAGTTTAATGTAGGGCGTCTCGCCACAACCAGAGCAGGCTCCCGAAAACTCAAAGAGTGGTTGTGTCAACTGCGCATCCTTGATTGCCGCCAGATTGACCTTTGTGCGATCTACTTCGGGCAAGGTCAGGAAGAACTCCCAGTTTTTCTTCTCACGTTCACGCACAGACGGCTGCGGAACCATGTTAATCGCTTTGCGCCCAACCTGTTTTTTATCCTTGACTGGGCAAGCCTCGACACACAAGGTACAACCAGTGCAATCCTCTGGCGCAACCTGAAGCGTGTATTTCATATCTGGAAACTCTTTGAAACGGGCATCTGTCGTCAGGAATGTATCAGGCGCACCTACGAGATCCTCTGGGCTATAAACCTTCATGCGAATGACGGCGTGTGGACAGACCATCACGCATTTGCCACACTGAATACAGATGTTGGGGTCCCATTCAGGAATCTGCTCAGCAATATTGCGTTTCTCCCATTGCGCAGTGCCAGATGGATAGGTTCCATCGTCAGGTAGCGCACTGACGGGTAAGAGATCACCATCACCAATCATCATTGGCGCGAGCACATTGCGCACAAAATCGGGAGCTTCTGCAGCCACAGGCGGACGGCGCGTCAGCATAGGCAGAGCGATTGGCGAACGGACTTGCATACCAACGGCTCCTACGCTCACAAGTGTCTCGTTATACTCCTCTGCGGGAATAGTAACGGCATACATGTGCGCAAGCGTCTCATCAACCGCCTGGAAGTTTTTCTGCACGACAACATCGCCGCGCTTGCCATAGGTCTTCTTGATCGATTCTTTGATTTTGCTGGTCGCCTGCTCACGTGGTAGCACGCCGCTCAAGGCGAAGAAGCAGGTCTGCATGACGGTATTGATCCGACCAGCCATACCTGTATCACGTGCAACTTTGTGAGCATCAATTACATAGAACTGTAATTGCTTGTCTCGTACTTCTTTCTGCACCTCAACAGGCAAGTGTGACCAGACCTCTTCTGGCCCATAGAGGCTATCGAGCAGGAAGATACCACCCTGGCGCGCATATTTGAGAATATCAAAGCGTTCCAGAAACGAGAACTGGTGGCAGGCAACAAAATCCGCCTGCCCCGTGCCAATCAAGTACGGTGCGCGAATCTCATGCGGGCCAAAACGCAGGTGTGAGATAGTTACAGAACCAGATTTTTTGGAGTCGTAGACAAAGTAGCCTTGCGCGTAGTTGTCGGTCTCCTCGCCAATAATCTTGATTGAGTTTTTATTCGCACCAACCGTACCATCAGAACCCAGACCCCAGAACACACACTGCACCATCCCCTTTTCTTCAATCGAGAAGAGGGGGTCATAGTCCAGACTCGTATACGTAACATCGTCGTTAATGCCGACGGTGAAATGATTTTTGGGGTTCGCGCTATTCATCTCATCAAAAACCGCCTTGACCATCGCGGGCGTAAACTCTTTTGATGAGAGGCCATAGCGACCGCCAATGATACGTGGAGTCTGTTCTGTACGCTCTTGCCCCTCGCTAATAGCGGCCACGACATCCAGATAGAGTGGCTCACCCATACTTCCCGGCTCTTTGGTACGATCCAGCACAGCAAGCGTTTTCACAGTTGGCGGCAACATGCGTAAGAAATGCGTCACAGAGAAGGGGCGATAGAGATGTACTTTTATTACGCCAACCTTCTCGCCGTGTGCATTGAGATATTTTGACGTCATCTCCGCCGTTTCAGCCCCCGACCCCATTACGATAATCACCCGTTCAGCATCGGGTGCGCCCACATACTCAAAAAGATGGTATTGGCGACCGACGATTTGCGCAAACTGGTCCATCGTCTCCTGCACAAGCGCGGGACAGGACAGGTAGAAGCTATTCACACTCTCACGAGCTTGAAAGTAAACATCTGGGTTATGGGCCGTACCACGAATAAAAGGATGATCGGGCGAAAGACCGCGTTGTCGATGGGCAGCGACTAATCTATCATCAATCATTGCGCGGATATCATCGTGCGTCAAACGCTCAATCTTATCAATTTCATGCGATGTGCGAAAACCGTCAAAAAAATGCAGGAATGGAATGCGCGCTTTAAGCGTTGCTGCATGTGCAATCAGAGCCATATCCTGCGCTTCCTGTACGGAAGACGAGGCCAATAGTGCAAAACCAGTTGCGCGCGTTGCCATGACATCAGAATGATCGCCAAAGATAGACAAAGCTTGTGTTGCCAGGGAACGAGCGGCGACATGAAACACAACAGGCGTGAGTTCGCCTGCGATCTTATACATATTGGGGATCATCAATAAGAGACCTTGTGACGCTGTAAAGGTTGTGGCAAGCACACCAGCTTGCAACGCACCGTGAATAGCTCCGGCTGCCCCCCCCTCAGACTGCATTTCTACGACCTGTGGCACTGTTCCCCACAGGTTACCCTGACCGAGAGCAGACCAACTATCGGCTAGCTCACCCATTGGCGTCGAGGGCGTAATGGGATATATCGCGATTACTTCACTTAAAGCGTGGGCAATGGCGGCGACAGCTTCATTGCCCTCCAATGTTGCCCAGGGGCGTTCCATAACGCTACCTCCAAATTTCCAAACCGTATGAAGAAAAGGCTGAACACCCACCGGGCATTCAGCCTCTCACACCCACAATACACCCACCCCGCCATCCCATCCAAAGAAACTCCATTTGTATCGGACGCCAGAAACTACTCCGCGCAGTTAGTGGCGCACTCTGCTGTCAGTTACAAAAACAGGTCCAGGAGGTTTGCAAACACCTTATATGCAGTTTCCTGTTCTGTCTGACATGTACAAGCATAGTCTTGCGATATCACGAGCCTCTCTCACCCTTCTCACCTAGTGTCACGGACGTATCACAATTGCGTATCGAGCACAAAAGGATGAGAGCTTTTTACAGATGAGTATGACGACATAATGATTGGGACTGCCCTGTGATTTTCTTTTTACCAACGGTGATAATACTGTGATGCCAGGCTTGTAAGCTAAACACCAAGAGAAAGAAAAAGTTTTAATACATACACATAGAGAGCACACATATTAAGGAGAAGGCAATGGCAGAACAGATGACAGCTCAGGCAACATTAGAAGCTGGAATGCGCTTTCAGGCCGAGGCTGGTTCTGGGCATCAGGTTATACTGGATGCTGCGGAACACGCTGGCGGTGAGGACGCTGGATTTCGCCCAATGGAAATGTTACTCGTCGGCTTGGCAGGCTGTACTGGAATGGATGTCATTTCGATCCTGCGCAAGAAACGCCAGGACGTGACAGGCTACGCGGTCCGCGTCTTGGGCACACGAGCCGAAACCAATCCAATGGTCTTCGAGGTGATTACTGTAGAACACGTCGTCACCGGACATCATATCCAGGCAGAAGCAGTCGCACGCGCAATTGAGCTATCAGAAACACGCTACTGCGGTGCAGGTGCAATGCTCGGCAAAACAGCACACCTGACGCACACCTATCGCATTATTGAAGCAGCAGATACACCAACAGCAAAAGTTGGCGCCTAGCATACACAAGCAAGACCTGAGCAATTCAGGCCTTTCAACAGGGAGGTTATTATCATGCAAGAACGCATGTCTTTGATCGTCTTCTCAGGAACGGTCGATAAGTTGATGGCAGCCTCTATTCTCGCAACAGGGGCAGCGGCAATGGGTATGGATGTCGAAGTGTTCCTCACCACATGGGGACTTGAAGCATTCCGCAAGGGCAACTACAAAATTAACGCCAAAGTGAGCAAGGAATACGAGGAATATGGCCCCGTGATGATGCAGCAGATGGCAGCGAAAAAGGTTCCTTCGTGGATGGAAAACTTTATGGGCGCGAAAGAGATTGGCGATGTCCATGTCTTCGCGTGTAGCATGACGATGGAACTCTTTGACATGAAATTGGACGATCTAGAACCAATTGTGGACGATGTGACAGGCGTTGCCACCTTCGTTGAACGTGCCAAAGAGGGTCAGGTTACACTCTTTATCTGATCTTTGCTCCATGTGAGATAGAAACGTGGTTTTCTATCCCACATGATAAGCAATACAATGAAAGGATTTGTCATCATGATAGAAGAGAATGCAGCATCTATGGTTGTAGATAAAGAGATCGACGCGCGCGGCAGCTTCTGCCCCGGCCCGTTAATGGAACTTATTCGCGGCGTCAAAGCCTTACCCGTTGGTGGCACACTCGCGGTTATGTCCAGCGACCCTGGCTCAATCAAGGACATTCCAGCATGGGTTGCCAAAGCACGTCACGAGTTCATTGGGGCCTTCCCAGGGCAGGGATATACCCGTTTCGTGATTCGTAAAGCGCATTGAGAGGTTCGCCATGACGAAACAAGTACTTATTATCGGCGGAGGCGTTGGCGGCACAATTGTCGCCAACATCCTTGCGCGCCGCCTCCACCACAACGAGGTTGACATCACACTTATCGACAAGACGGGCAAACATGCCTACATGCCGAACTGGCTCTATATGCCCTTCAATCATGTCGCATTAGATAGCGATCTAATCGCACGTGACGAAAGTGAATTGTTGAATAAACATGTTCACCTGGTACACGGTGATGTGCTACATATTGATACGAAAAACCAGGAACTGACCGTACGGCATGGCAGTCCCGCTCCCGATAACAGAGGCGAAACAAACGAGATTGTTCACACCTATGACTATCTCGTGATTGCGACTGGCGCGCGCATTGTCGCATCAGACCTGCCAGGGCTCAGCGAAAATATGGATAAGTGGCATCATTTCTATAGTGCCGAGGGGGCACTGGCCCTACGTTCCGCGTTGGAGCAATTCAACGGTGGTCGGCTGGTTATCGCGGTCGGTGGCATCCCGTATCGCTGCCCACCAGCCCCGTTAGAGTTTACCTTCCTGGTCGAAGAATGGCTCACCAAACGCGGACTACGTGACCGTACAGAAATTCAGTATCTCTTCCCGCTCTCACGTGTTTTTACGATAGAGAGCGTAGCAGAGGCAGTCACGCCCATGCTAGAAGAGCGACATATCCAGTACAGCACGTTCTTCAACGTCTCAGGCATCGATGGCGAGAAGAAGGTCGTCTCCTCCGAAGAGGGCGAGGATATCCCCTATGACCTACTCGTATTGATTCCTCCCCATCGCGGTTCTAAAGTCATCGAGCTTTCTGGCATGGGCGATGAGCAAGGCTGGTTGCCAACCGACCGCCATACCTTAGAGGTCAAAGGCCATAAAAACGTGTTCGCGTTAGGTGACGCAACCGATCTGCCTGTATCCAAGAGCGGTTCGGCCGCACACTTTGAGGCAAAAGTGCTGGCAGAGCGTCTCGTGGCAGCCATTCACGACGAGGAGCCGCAAAATGGTCATGCTGAGTATGACGGTGAGGTGATGTGTTTCTTAGAGACAGGTTATAATAAGGCGACACAACTGGTGTTCAACTATGAGCATCCGCCGCGCCCGCCACATCCCAGTCTCTACTATCATATGGAGAAACAACTTTTCAACCGCGCCTACTGGTTCATCGTGCCACAAGGTCTTGTGTGAGAATCAAAAAAGAAGTGGGTGCTCTGTTTTATTAGAGCACGCACGTCTTCATATGTTAGCAGAGCATTGGCAAGTGGAAGGTCAGATATGCTATTCTGTGTAGCACAACCAGCCAACAGCCATCGATCAGAAAGATAGCTATTGATGCACACAGCAGCAGATGCACGCTCTTACTGGCACTCCACAACAACACCTATGCTCTTTTCTAGCGACCTGCCCGCCACCGCCGACATGCTTGTGATTGGTGGCGGTTTATTGGGCACAGCGACATGTTACTGGCTAGCGCGCATGGGGGCAAACGTCACATTGTTAGAACAAAACTTCCCCTCCTATGGCGCGACGGGACGCAACGGTGGTTTTGTCTCTATCGGTCCCGCAGAAGCCTACCATCAAGCAATCAAACGGCTGGGACATACAACTGCACACGCCATTTTGCGTGGAACGCAAGAAAATCTACGCCTGCTACGCCAGATCATCGAGGAGGAAAGCCTGGACTGCGGCTATCGCGAAAGTGGCATCCTCAACCTTGCCTTGAGTGACGAACAGTTGGCAGAGCAAAACGCGAGTGTTATGGCACTATCCGCTGATGGGTGTCCCGCGTACTTACTCGACAGGCAACAGGTGCAGGCATATATTGAGACGCCATTAAGTAGCGATATTGTGGGGGGAACCTATCTACCAGCATTGGGACTGGTTCACTCGGCGCGTCTCGTGCAGGAATTAGCGCGTTGCGCACAGCGTTATGGGGCTATGTGTTATCAAGCGCAGGTACAGCGGATTATCGCAGGACAACACACGGTGCAGGTTCATACATACCGGGGAGTCATAGCGGCTCGCACGGTACTTGTCGCGCTCAATGCGTGGAACGGAACACTCTTGCCAACCTTTGCTCCTTATATCACACCTGTACGGGGGCAGGTTCTTGCCTATGCGCCGTTACAACCCGTATTCCACGCTGGAATAGGTGCGAATGCAACAGAAACCGGAGAATACTGGCAGCAAACATCAGATGGCAGCATCGTACTTGGTGGATGCCGTGCTATTGCAGCAGACCAGGACACGAACATTGATCAAAGTGTGCCAACGCCAGAGGTGCAACACGCTCTGGAGCAGATTTTTCCGCGCCTCTTTCCCGCGTTAGAGGGCCTGCATGTCACGCAACGCTGGGCTGGTCTGATGGGCTTCACGGCGGATTACCTACCTATTGTCGATCATGTGCCAGAAGCACCAGCAATATGGGCTGTTGGCGGTTTTTGCGGTCACGGCATGCCCTTTGGCCTCTGGTTTGGTCAATTACTCGCCACTACTCTTACCAGCGGACAGAGAGCAGCAGAGCTTCTACCATTTCGTTTAGACCGTCATACGTTGCGCCAGTAGCCCCATCGTAAGAGATCACGCGCTAACCTGTTGCACGTAGTGCTGGAGGAGTGTCTGTCCCATCTCGCCTTCTACAACTGCGCGAATCACGCCTGTGCGGTCAATGAATACAGATGTCGGGATACCGGTAATTTGATAGAGCGTCCCGATATGCGTCGGTTGCGAGAGTGAAACGGGATAGGCACTCTGAATTTGTGTATTATAATGCATGATATTAGCCGATGTATCGCTCAAGTCGATACCAAGCAACGTAAAGGTATGATGCGCGCGGGACTGTGCGGCATACACGAGTTGGGCATCGGAAACTTGTGTCTCACAACTGGAGCATCCAGTCGCAGAAAATAAAATAACCACAGGTTGGCCGAGAAAATCACTCAAGTGAAGCTGACTCCCGTTTGAAGCTACAAGAGCAAAGTTAGGGGCTTTCTCTCCTACCTGAAGACCTACTGCCGCTTTTTTAGCCGATGTAGCAGATACATGCCGCACCTGCAACGGCGTCATTATTGCCCACACTACCATACTTGCAGCAGCAACCGTAAGCAAGGCCAGTACAAGACGAACATTCCACTGCTTATTATTCTGCATGGCAATCACCTCTGCCTGATAACGACACGCATTAGATCACTTCACGAACAAAATCAAAAAGAGGGAGGCATTATTATTTATATTCTACTACACAGAGAAGGTCTTTTTTATTCCTCTAAATGCGCTTTTAGCCCTGCGATATTCCGCAGTGTGACACGCCCACGACAGAGTTCGACCAGTCCCTCGCGCTGAAATTCATCGAGAATCTTTGTCACCGATTCGCGCAAGGCCCCAATCATATCGCCTAGCTCCTGATGCGTAATACGCAATTCCTCTCCCTGAACTTCATTGCTCATTCGCAGTAAGATAGATGCCAGACGTGCCGGGACACTACGATATGCCACCTCTTCCAAACGGGCCTCACAGAAGGCAAGGCGTTGTCCCAGTACCTCTATCATGCGTAATGCCACTTGTGGATACTCACGCATCAGCCGTTCAACGTCGTTGCGACTCATCACGCACACTAATGCCTCTTCTACAACTTCGGCATAGGCATGACGTAGCGATTCACCAAGCAGGGGCATTTCGCCAAAGAAGGTCCCAGGTGCCATGTTCGCTAACTCCAACCGTTTCCCGCTAGAAGTCAGGCGGTAGATTTGCACACGCCCTCGTTTGAGCAAAAAAAGCACTTCTGCCCGATCTTCCTGCGAGTACAGGATCTGCCCCCTACGACAGGTACGCATCTCTGTTTGATGAACCAGACGCTCCATGACATCGGGCTGCAAATCTCGAAAAATATCCATCGTCAGGAGATAGTGCTGCTTCTGTGTTATGACCATCTTATCAGAGGGTAATGTCGTGCTACGCGGTTTATGCAGAGCAACAAAAGGAGCGCGAATTTTCATGCGACACCTCCCTGATGAAACTGGCGCAACTGTGCCAGAAATGTTTCGCGCGCGGGATTTCCCAGCGAAATAATATGACCATTGAGAATATACGTAGGTACAGCAATCACACGGGACGGAACGTTTTGCCCTGCCTGCTCCAGATCAATAACCTCCACCTCTATCCCCTCGATACTGCGCACCTGTTCGGCAATTGACACAGCTTCATCACAATTCAGACAATGCTGCGCGACATAAATCTCTAAGCGCATACACGCTTCCTTTGCATCTTCTTCATTATATCGTCAGTACACTACTGCCCTTGTAACAAGCGTTTGATACGTGCGCCAAACGTCGCTTCTTGTTGCGCTTCAGGTAGACACTTAGCGGCAAGTGTGCGCGCACTTGGCTCAACCAGAACCGAGCCATCGGGAAACACAATCGTCGGTACACTACGCATTCCGCCGTTAATCCGCATAACATATTCTGCTGCTTGCTCATCTTCACCAATATCAATATTGGTATAGGCAATATTATGCGTGTCAAACCATCGCTTTGCCATACGACAATCACCACACCATTTTGTGCTATACATAATAATCGTGGATGTATCAGATGTTTCTATATCCTGCATGCGAGCACTTTCCTTTCGGGATTTTTCAGCGTAAGAAGAACTATAGCTTCACTATAACCTGATACACCCCGCTACTTCTGTAGCCTAGACTACAGAAGCAGCTTGTAATTGCTCAGTCTTCCAGATTGAGCCAACGTAACTCAGCGGACGTGAGTTGTATAGAGAGGGCCGAAAGTGAGGTACGCGTTTCGCTAAGCGCGCGCGGCCCAATTAGCGGAAAGGTCGGGAAAGGTTGACAGAGGACGTATGCCAGCGCGATTGCGATAGGCAGCACAGCGTGTTCTTGCGCCATTGCATTCACGCGCTCCAGACGACGGAAATTATCCTCGCTATACCAGCAACGTACCAGTTCAGCATCAGAACGATCTTGCGGATTGGCACGTCCAGTAAAAAAGCCACGCGCCTGACTCGACCAAGGCATCAACGTCATGCCCGTTTTGCTGAGCCATGCCCGCGATTGCGCATCCGACACTGAGAGACAGCCCGCCCACACGGGGTCTACCATGCGCGCAAGGCTCAGATTATTGCTCATCGCGCTAAAACCAGCCATACCATGCGCTGCCGCCCAGGCGTTGGCCTCCGCAACACGCTCGATAGACCAGTTCGAGGCTCCAAAGACGCGCATCCTTCCGGCCTGTTTCTGCGCGTTTAAAACGCTGATAAACTCACCCACAGGCACTTGTACATTATCGCGGTGTAACATGTAGATATCGACATACTCTGTACGCAGACGCTCAAGACTTACTTCTAACTGCGAAACCAGTGCTTCAGGCGTACAGAACGGCGTGTGCGCGCCCTTGTCGAGGATCACCACCTGTTCGCGCACCCCGCGATTACTCACCCAGTGACCCAGCATCTTCTCGCATACGCCTTGCCCATAGATATAGGCCGTGTCAAAACAGTTCCCGCCCTGCTCAAAAAAATCGTCCAGCATGACCGCTGTTTGCGGCCACGTGGTCTGATTATCGACGCCCATGACCAGACGCGAGACGGGCTTCTCAATCCCAGGAATATCTCCATAACGCATTGCATGATTTTCACGCGCGCTTAGCGATCGTCCATGCACAGGCAAGGTCTGGTTCTCTGGACGTTCACGCTCATAGACAAGCCCAATCGCGGCACGCCAGCGATCAAGCATTTTCATGTTACCGAGCGTATCATCCCAGGTCATAGCGGGAGCCTGCCGCTCGTGCAGATGGGTCGCTACTACATCAGCTTCGAGCGAATAGATATTGGCGGGACAATCAATCGTAATTTCTTGCGCAATATCAATGCGCTCTCCATCATTGCGCCTGACAATAATCGTGCTGCTGCCGCCTGTGGGCGTGGGAACCCAGGGAACAGGCACGAGGATTGAACCCTGTGTGCCAAAAATGCGCACAACATTCTCACCCAACACACTGACACCGGTGAACAGTTGCGCAACAATATCCCCAGGAAATGAGAGCGAGGCAATGGCGTATTCATCCACATTGCTCTTACCAAGATGGGCTACGCCTGTCACGGTGGTTGGTTCGGCAAATGCAGAGCCGGTAGCAGCACCCGCGATCAGACGCGCCATTGAGGTACAATAGCCACCGACATCAAGAATACCACCCCCTCCCAGCTCGTTCTTGAAGAGACGACCTTCAGGATCAAAGTTGGCGTGAAAACTAAACGTCGCCTGGATGACACGCACCTTGCCAATGACACCAGAGCGCAGCAATTCCAATAGACGTGCCGTTTGCGGATGACAGCGATACATGAAGGCTTCCATCAGAAAAACATCATTGCGCCGTGCAGCTTCGACAATTGCCATCGCCTCCGCGTGGTTAAGGGCTATCGGCTTTTCACATAAAATATGCTTGCCCGCTTCAGCAGCACGAATTGCCCATTGCGCATGCCAAGGGTGCGGCGTCGAGATATACACCGCCTGCACATCGCTATCCGCTAAAAGCTGCTCGTAACTGCCATAGCGTCGCTCAACTTGCCATTTTTCGCCAAAAGCATCGGCAGCGGCCTGCGTGCGACTGCCGACAGCGAGCAATCGCCCCGTCTGCGAGTTCGCAAGACCACGCGCAAATGTACCAGCAATACGGCCAGTACCAAGAATGCCCCAAGAGAGTGTATTATGCATGTGTAGCTCCTCCATAGGATGTACTCTCATTACACGATATCACTTTGAAGCAAGGAATAGATGATGTAAGGCATGATGCGATTCTTTAAGCATGGAGACCGGATACGCATCCTGCTCACACTTGACAGTTAACATAAAGATGTGGTACAAATATAGCTAATTGTTATATATTTAATCGAAAGGGCAAAACATGACTGAACAGAACGGGCAACCGAGGGCACTAGAGATCAGTGCGGTGCGACAGATGGCGGCCAAGATACGCGAGAACGTGGCACGAGTCATTATCGGTAAACTCGATGTAATTGATCTGCTGCTCGTTGCGTTGTTCAGTGATGGACATGTACTGCTCGAAGACGTGCCCGGCATGGGCAAAACGGTAATGGCAAAAGCCCTGGCACGCTCGCTTGGCGCGACATTTCAGCGTATCCAGGGAACACCAGACCTGCTTCCTACCGATATCACGGGCGTCAGCTATTTTGACCAGAAACGTGGAGACTTCATTTTCCGCAAAGGGCCGCTGTTTACACAAATCTTGTTGCTAGACGAAATCAATCGTACCACGCCACGCACGCAGTCCGCACTCCTTGAAGCAATGGCGGAAAGACAGGTGACGGTTGAACGCGAGAGTATGGCTCTACCCAGACCGTTTCTCGTGCTGGCGACGCAGAATCCTATCGAATTGGAAGGCACATTTCCCTTGCCAGAGGCGCAACTTGACCGCTTTTTGATGCGTCTCCAGGTCGGCTATCCCAACGAGGAGGAAGAGCAGACCATACTGCACCGTTTTAAACGTGCCGAACCATTAGAAACGCTGGAAGCTGTTGTTGACGCGCAAGAAATCATCACCTTGCAGCAGGTTGTGCGCGGCGTACAATGGCAACCGACCGTTGAACGCTACCTGTTAGCGATTGTGCGCGCAACGCGTGAACACGCCTCCGTACAAATGGGCGTCAGTCCACGTGGCACACTTGCGCTGTACCGCTCCTGTGAAGCATACGCGGCAATTCAAGGGCGTGACTATGTGTTGCCGGATGATATTAAACTCCTGGCCCCTCCGGTGCTGGCCCATCGCTTGCAAACGACAACACGCACACGTATGCGCGGAAAACGCAATCTGGAAATTATTGCCGAGATACTACAGCAGCTTCCTGTACCAGTCGAGTCTATCGCAGTTCCAGCTACGAAGAAGCAGGCTATGTGATGAAGACAGAATTGCTTATGGCTGAACAAGATAGCGACATGCTTAAAAAGCGACGCTCGTGGTACTACATCGCGCTGGCACTACTTCTGGTGAGTGTACTTGCACGCCAGCCGATTATCTTTCTTGCAGCACTTTTCACACTGCTGATCGGGCTGGTGCCCACGCTCTGGTATCGCCAGGGATTGAGCCGTCTAGTTGTACAGCAGCAGGTCAGTCAGCAACATCTCTTCTTTGGTGAAGAGGTAACATTATCAATCAGTATCGAAAATCGCAAGCTTCTCCCTCTGCCCTGGTTAGAGATGGAGGACAAGATCACGCCGCCGCTTACGTTGCTTAAAAAGTACGCGCGTTTGCAAGAGGCAAGCCGCGACACGCTTATCAGCACATGGCTCCTCTGGTCGTTTCAGCGTGTCACTCGTCGCTATCAATTACGCTGCCAGACACGTGGAATCCATACATTTGGGCCAATTCAATTGAGCAATAGCGATCCGTTCGGCTGGCTTGCGCGTGAAGCAACCGTTCCGATCTACACGCCACTCCTGGTCTATCCACCTATCGCATCTATCGAGACACTGGGACTCATGAATGTCCTCCCATCGGGCGAACGCGCCACGCTCTGGCATCTGCTCGAAGATCCGCTACAGGTCATTGGTGCACGCGAGTACGTGCCTGGAGATGACCCACGCCGTATTCATTGGAAGGCAACCGCACGCGCCGGGACGTTGTATAGTAAAGTCTATGAGCCGAGCAGTTTGCGCCGCCTGCTCGTGTTGCTAGATGTCTGGAATTATAGCCAAACGGAACAGCGCACTGACATCGATATTCAAGAACTGACGATTAGCGTTGCTGCTTCGCTGGCGGTATGGGGTATAAATAACAGTTATGCGGTAGGTTTGCTAGCGAATTGCGCGATGCTACAAGCAGAGCAAAACGCACAAACAATGCATGTGGCGAGCAGCAAATTATCACCATTTATAAGTGTTCCTTTTGCAGCTGACGATGGGCACTATGAGCACCTGCTTACAACGTTTGCCTGCCTTTATCCAAGAGTCAATTCTTCTATCGACATCTTAATTGACGAGGAAAACGAAATGTTCCCCACGGGAACAACCCTTCTGCTCGTCAGCGCGATCAGTGCGTTGAGTGAAAGCACGCTTGAACGGCTCTATGAACTGCGCAATAAGGGTGCCGCTGTGCATCTTATCCTGACGGGCGAACCCGCGACATTGACGCTAGAGGATGTCGCGAATTTCCCACTCTATTTCGTGGGCGGAAAGGAGAAATGGCATGCCATCGGCTCAGCAGCCAGTGCCCTCTCACTTCAATTGGATTGACACGCTTGCCATCCCTATCTTAACCTGCATCATGGAGGCGCAGCCCATCGCCCTTGCGCTCTTGCTCTTCTCGCAGATGGCGTTCGATCAACAACTCGGTTGGGTATTGGGAGCGGGAACAGTAACGCTACTCTTGCTCGGTCTACAATGGTGGGTTATGCTCACAGAACAACTCTCGCGCTCTCTGGCAGATCCATGGAAACCTGTTCTACGCCTGCTTGGTCCATGTCTTGCTATCGCGCTGATGGCACTTTCCGTTGACCTCTTTTCACTTATCCCCGTCAGCGTTTTCATCCTGTTTTTCTGGCGCTTGGGCATTTTTCAATCGCAGCCAGAACTACGCGACGAAAGACTCATTGCGACATTTAGAGTTGGTTTCATCGTCATGCTCGTGCTGTCATTCTTTGCGCTGGCCCCTAACGCGACGGCGCAACCACTTGCACTGCTGGGTAAAATGTTTCCTCTCTTCTTCCTCAGCGGGCTACTCGCGCTTTCATTTACACGCCTCAGCAGCATCAATCGTGAGCATGCGCGACAAACGGGCGCGATACAGGCACGCTCAACGCGTCGCTGGTTCGTCTTTCTCACGACCATGTGGGGCGTCCTGGTAGCAGCCGCTATTGTGCTCGAATTTTTCGCTTTTCAGCTTGTTCAATATGTACTCCTGCCATTCTGGGAGCTACTCGGCTTTCTCGTGCTGGAAATTCTCTACCTTCTAGGTCTGCTCTTCTATTTTCTGGGGAAACTGCTTGGCATACCACAATCAAACTCCTCGAATAGCTTACATCACCTGCCACCACCACAAACATTGGCACAACAGACTACCCATAGCACGGCATCGCCGCTCCTGCTCCTTATGCTGCGTATAGCACTTATCATTATTGTTGTGATTGCTCTGATCTTTATTGTACGTATGATCTTGCGCTACTGGCCCAGAACAATACAGCCAGAGGAAGAAGAGGAGATTCGGGAAACGCTCTCGTTGCAGGAGATCTTGCGCGAACGCCGCCAGGAACAACAGCAACAGAAACAACAGGAATTTGCAGTAGAATCTCTGGATACGCCATCGGTCCGTGCGCGTTATCGCGCCTTCCTGCAAGCCGTCGCCGAGAGTAACACGCACTTGGGACGACGCACGGATGAAACGCCACACGAATATCAACGTCGTCTCACTATGCTGCTACAACCACACAGGTTTATGTCTGATGAAGTGCTGCACAACATAAAACAAGATCGCATGGAAATAGAGACGCTGACACAAGCGTATACGCAAGAACGTTACGGAGGGAGAAGCATAGCGTTATCATCTTTAGAAGCTTTTCAAGCGTGGCTTCAACGCTTACAAAACCGTTTGAAAGACGTATAAGATATATAAGATGCAGCCTGTTACCTGTACAATTTAACGTCAAGTCTAAGAAACCTTGTTCCATCTTTATCCTTTTTATGGTGATAGGATTGCAGCCTTCCCATCTGAACTTAACGGAACATATAATACCATATCATCTACGATATACTTCTGAAAATATTTATGGTGCGTTTTATTGTAGAGTTCAAAGTCGGTGATCTCTTTTTTATTGTCAATTGGGAACAGAAAAGGGATAGCTGGATTAATAACGTGAGGATTTGGCTGTACCAAGCGTGCATCGGCAGCATAGCGGTCACTCCCAACTACAGTTGGATATGGAGGAGTTGCACATAGAATATGCTCTTGACTTTGAAAAAGTAAGCGGTAACAACTCCAGTATTCCAAATAGACATGTCTAATATTCATTCGAAGTAAGTCTTGTATTAGTTTTTGCTGCTGCTGAGCGTCTGCATAGGCCACTGGGATAGTAGAGAGAGTGGATATTGTACTTGTCAGCACTATGGAAGTTATGAATACCAACACAATGCGACTTAACCACATAAAAGCAGATTTAAGTGGAAGTTTCAGTTTTTCCAGACCTGCTAGCCGCCAAATGGGCCAAAGAATACCTGGTGTAACAACCAGTAAGCCCACTAAATAGCGTGTGCTTTCAGGTTTGAGACCTGAGAGTGGACTGCGCAAATAGAGCACTATTACCATGCAACCAGTAAAAAGCAACATAAGGCGGGCAAAATGTGTTACAACACTCAATTCTCCTGCTTTAGATCGCAATTGATAGTGTGCATACCGCTGCTTCCACAGTTTCCAGCAGGTACTACTCGCAGCCGTCAAACCTAGGGTCAGAAGTGTTAAATAGCCAATACTCCAGGCTCCTTGAAATACACTACAAGAAAGTGTTGAAGAGGTGAAATGTCCAAGATAGGGGAGCTCCTGATAAGTGCAGATGGGTTGTATCCAAGTCGTGAGGGGAATCCCCCACAAGAACGTACTGACCAGTTGTTTTTGGAATAAATTCATTCGCTCTGCTGGTGATACACCTTGTAAAACGACTTCCCCTCCTTGTGTACTGAGCGCATTAGGAATTGCTTTATAACCAGGAATTAGCAGAAAGCCCCCTACGAACAAACCGAGCAACAAGCAAGGAATAGCCATCGAACGCCATTCGCGGTAGCAAAAGATTAAAATTAGTAATCCACTGCTTAACACAAAAGGCAAAACCAAGATATGCACCCACAAAGCGATGCCCGCAGTAAAACCCCAAGCACTATACAACAAATAACGTTTATAACTCTGATGCCCAACCTCACTAGCTAGAAGATAGGAGATCACGAACATCAACGCACCAAAGAGGAGCGTTTCGATTGCGCCTCCTACAGCCCGCAATTGCTGAACAAGCATATCAGAAGTAGCTAAACTGAGTAGAAATAGCGTTATCAACGCTATTTTTTTACTATAGAACAGGCTACTTAACCAGTACATAACCACCATAAAAAGCCCAAACATGAGCAGCATACCTAAGCGTAGCGTAAAAACAGAAACGCCGAAAAGGTGGAAGAATGGAGCAGCGATATAGGCTTCCAACACACCCATATAATTCTGGCCGTAGAGGTAAATAGGATGTTGACCTTGAAAAGCTATATGCATAGCCTCAATACCCATCGTTCCCTCATCACTGTTAACTTCAGGATAAGGAAACATTGTTAAGATGATACGAAATATGAGAGACCAAATAATAATTATGCTTGCTATTAAGCCATATGATCTGTTCTTAATAAAGTTCAGTAGGTTCTTTTTCCAATTCGCCATAAATCCTCTTTTTGTAACTCATCCAAAATATTTGCATTTTCAGAACATATTTGACAGTACATTATCTAATCGAATTTATAATAAATTATGCAAAACAAAAAAAATAACATTTATCTCACTTGAAATTTAACGAAAACATAACCACTTTTCCTTCTTTAAGAAACTAGGAAAACCATAATCATCCCTGAAATGGCTTTCCTAACAAAATGCTAAGTCTCTTTTTAGTGACGCACCATCTATATGTCACTTGTACATATTAGCAATATGCACTTCCATATGGATTAATGCATATTTGGGTAACTGTAGTGAAATATTTTTTGAGTGCTGGTTTTGTCTCTCCAGAGATGTAGAAGCGGGTTCCCGTGCTACCATTATAATACCATAGCCATCCGTCACAACAACCAGCAAAGTATTCTTGATAAACCTGAGAACAACACTGTGTGAAACCAAGATAGCCATATCCTACAAAGCAAAGTGTTCCATTTACGGAACTCCATAGAGTTGCATTAGGATTACTACAACTCCCTTGAGAGGTTTTGGGAGATACTACCCGGTTGCCTTGAAGGATTTGGTGTTGCAAACAGGATGAGGTAGCAGGTTGCCTACCATGTAGATAATAAACAGTGACTACACACGGACTTAAGAGAGTTTTTGAGGCAGCTTGGACAGTAGTTTCATTCCAGGGTATGACAACAAAGACAAGAAACGTGCTCACTAACATTATACGAAACACCAAACTTAGATTGCGAAAAAAAAACAACCATTTGTGCATTTCCTTTCCGATATGGCAGCACTAATACTCGTCCATGGTTACTTTATTAACCACTGCTGTTTGTTACATCTCATTTATACCATATAAATTTTTAAAATTCAAGTGTGGCAGTTCAAAAACTTGTAAATCCTCAGATGGATAGGCAAATATGACAAAGACGGTAAAAAATACTTTAGCTTCCCAAGCTCAAGATTTCTAAATTTTTAGTAGGAACTTTTTCTTCCTAAAAATTCACCAAATTATAGGAAAGTATAGCTCTGTTACCAGCCCATTGCACAGCCCGTCTCAACTAATGTATTTTCGCCGCCAGTATCCAAAAATTAGAAATCATACAGAAACAGGTATGTTGCTCATGAATCGTTTACGCCCCATATGGCCTACCATCGCCATTTTCATACTTGCTCTTGTTGTTCGTGTTCTCTACAATCTCACCGTTGCGAAACATTACAATCCCCTCCATGACTCGGCGTTCTATCAGGCTATTGGTTTCCACATGCTCAGTGAGCACTGCTTTTGCCTGGAATCCTACATTACGACGGTCTACCGCACTCCGCTCTGGCCTATTTTGATTGCGTTACTCTCGCTCGTCTTAGGCAAAAGTGATTTTTTCGCCCGCATGTTTTTGTGTATTCTCGATGCAGGCACATGCGTATTGATCTACCTCTTTGCGCGTGATCTCTTTCAACGGCGTGTGGGCATCGTTATCGGCATCATAGCTGCGCTAGACCCAACGCTCTATATCTATACAGGCTGGCTCTATACCGAAACGCTCTATACCTTCTTCCTGTTTGCCTTCTGTTACACGCTCTATCGCTTACAACGCCGCTTTCGCCTGCGCACGGCACTATTGGGCGGCGTGCTGGTCGGACTACTCTCGCTCACGCGCCCGAACGGTCTACTCGTTCTTGGTCTCGGCATAGGCTGGCTTGTGCTCATAGGTTGGTTACTCCGTCACTCCTGGCGACAGATTCTCAGTGGGGCGTTGCTGATGACAGTGACCGCTTGTGTACTGATCGCTCCCTGGACGGTGCGCAATTACGAGGTCTCACATAGTTTTGTTCCCGTCGCCACTGGTGACGGCACGGTGCTACTCGGATCATACAATAACGCGATTCTCAATACGCCCGGCTATCAAGGATCATGGATTAACCCACTGCATTCCAGCCCCAAAATCGCGTACTCGTTCCCGCTCCTGACATGCAATGCATCTTGCGAGGTTGCGCGTGAGACGGCTTTTCGTGACGCCGCCATACAATGGATCAAGACACATCTTTCAGCCATGCCCTATGTGCTAGCCATGCATCTTGTCAACATGTGGCGACCAACCGCACCAGAGGCCGACATGCCAGTGTATCGCTTCCCACATCAACTCTCTTCTAAACTGGTATTGCTCATGCTCAACCTGTTCGCGTGGCCCATCTACGCGCTCGCCCTGTGGGGATTGATTGTGACGCGCAGAAAATGGCGCGAACTGCTCTTCGTCTATCTCGTGTTACTCTTCACGATACTGGAAAATCTGGTGTTTTATGGTAGCCCACGTTTCCGCGCACCTATTGAGCCAGTTCTGCTCTTGCTGGCGGCAGGCGCACTCTGGTGGCTTGGGCGCGCTAAAATCGGCAAACAACTACGTGCCCATACGTGGGCGGTATTGAATCGCCTCGGCCACGTGGTTGGCGGCGATCAGGTCGCTACCAGCGAGGTCGGCGATGGTGCGTGAGAGCTTTAGGACGCGATGGTAGGCACGCGCAGAGAGATGCAACTGCTGCATGGCGGCCTTGAGCAGTTTCTCCGCTGGCGGTTCGACAGTACAGAATTCACGCACCTCGGCAGGTCCCATCTCGGCATTGCAGGTCAGTTTAGAGCCTGAAAAACGTCTGAGTTGACGGTCACGCGCCTCCTGCACGCGTCTGCGAATGGTTGCAGAGTTCTCGACGTTGCGTTTATCCGCCAGTTTCTCATAATCCACACGTGGAACCTCGACATGGATATCGATACGATCAAGCAAAGGACCACTGATACGCTTCTGGTAGCGCGCAATTGCCGTTGCCGAACAGGTACACTCGCGCACGGGATCGCCGTAATAGCCGCAGGGACAGGGGTTCATCGAGGCGACGAGCATAAAGTTGGCGGGATAGGTAATCGTGCCCTGCGCGCGCGAGATCGTGACAACTTTGTCTTCGAGCGGTTGGCGCAACACCTCTAGCACACTTTGTCCGAACTCTGGCAGTTCGTCGAGGAAGAGCACGCCACGATGGGCCAGACTGATCTCACCGGGGCGCGGGATACGTCCGCCACCGACGAGGCCCGCGTGACTGGTCGTATGATGGGGAGAACGGAAAGGACGTTGCAAAACGAGCGGCACATCTGAGGGCAACATGCCGCTGACACTGTAAATCTTCGTTACATCTAACGCTTCCTCGATAGCCATGCGTGGCAGAATAGAGGGCGTTGTACGCGCCAGCAGTGTTTTACCAGAACCAGGGGGGCCACTCATCAAGACATTATGTCCCCCGCTTGCTGCGACCTCTAATGCGCGTTTGACATGCTCTTGACCACGCACCGAGGCCATATCCTGCAAATAGATGGCCTCTTTCACGTTATCAAGCAGATGTGGATCACGTTGATAAGGTTCGATACGCCGCTCATCATTGAGATGAGCAACCAGTTGACCAAGTGTCTCCACGGGATAGACCGTCACGCCCTCGATCAGCGTGGCTTCAATCGCGTCAACAGCGGGCACAAAAACCGCTTTGACATGCTTCTCACGTGCCAAAGCCACCATTGGCAAGATACCATTAGTATGGCGCACACTGCTATCCAGGGAGAGTTCACCGAGGAAGAGGTATTCATCCATCTGCGCATCAGGCGTGATCTGGCCCGACGCTAACAGAATGCCGATGGCTATAGGAAGATCGTAGGCGGGACCTTCTTTGCGCAGATCGGCGGGAGCGAGATTGACCGTGATGTGTTTAAAGGGGAAAAGACAACCGCTGTTTTTGATCGCAGCTTTGACGCGCTCTTTCGCCTCGTTCACGGCTGCATCGGGGAGACCAACAATCATAAATGCTGCCAGACCATTGGAGATATCAACCTCGACTTCGACCAGAGCACCATCGAGACCAATGACCGCGCAGCTTCGCGCCATTGCCAACATACCACATAGCTCCTCTTCGATATTATGACTCTACTATACAACAATGTGAGCAGGAATGCAAGATTGAATTTTCATCAATTTTCGAGTATTCTATACAAGCGTGTCTTAAAAAAGCTTCCGTATATTCATCTTTTGCCGTTTTTCTAAAGGGGATTTTCTCATGCACCTTCCAGGCAAAGGCAATCTCACGCTACTTCTCACGTACCTTAGACCGCTGTGGCGGCGCACACTCTTGTTAACTGTTCTACTCATTGTAAGCATCGTACTGCAACTGGTCAATCCGCAGATTTTGAAATATTTTATCGATACGGCACTGACAGGAGGAGCAACCAGCGCATTGCTCACAGCGGCTGGCATCTTCATCGTGATCGCCCTGCTGAGTCAGGGCATTACCGTCGCGACCACCTATCTCAGCGAGTATATCGCGTGGACGGCTACCAACCAACTGCGCACAGACCTTGTAACGCACTGTCTCGCCCTTGATCTGGGCTTCCATAAGAGTCGCACACAGGGCGAGATGATTGAGCGTATTGATGGCGATGTCGATATTCTCTCAAATTTCTTTTCGCAACTTGCCATTCAACTGCTCCTCGGCGTGCTTATTCTCATCAGCGTGCTCGTATTATTTTTCACGGTTAGCGGGCTTGTTGGCGTCATCATGACGGCTTTTACCATCGGCGTCTTCATTATCCTGCTCTATCTACGGCAACGCGCTATTCCACTGCAACTTGTATTGCGCCAGACAAGCGCGGACTTTTTCGGCTTTCTGAGCGAACATCTCTCAGGCACTGAAGATACACGCGCTAACGGGGCGACAGGCTATGTGATGCAGCAATGCTATCTACTACTACGCCGCTGGTATCCGATTTTCCGCAAGGCGCAGATGGCAGGAGCGTTGAGGTGCTGGGCATTCTGGGGCGCACGGGCAGCGGCAAAACCACGCTGGCACGCCTGCTCTTCCGCCTCTACGATCCGCAACAAGGGGTAATCCGCCTGCATGATGTCGCATTGCGCGAGATGCCACTACGCACGCTGCGTCAGCATATCGGCATGGTCACGCAGGATGTACAGCTTTTTCATGCTAGCGTGCGCGACAACCTGACCTTTTTCAATCACGCCATACCCGATAAGCAGATTATCGAGGCTATTCACGCGGTAGGTCTGACGACGTGGTATCACAACCTTGCAGACGGACTGGACAGCATCTTGGAAGCGGGCGGCACAGGTCTTTCGGCGGGTGAAGCGCAACTGCTGGCATTCACGCGCGTGCTGCTCCACAATCCCGGTCTGGTCATCCTTGACGAAGCCTCGTCACGCCTTGACCTCGCAACCGAACAACTGATTGAGCACGCCATCAACAGACTTTTCGAGGGGCGCACCGCGCTGGTCATCGCCCATCGCCTCGCGACTGTGCAGCACGCCGACTACATCCTGATTATCGAGGATGGACGCATTATCGAATACGGCAAGCGCGAAATGCTGGCAAACGACGCGCATTCACATTTCGCGCATCTGCTGCAAACGGGCTTAGAGGAGGTGTATGCATGAATACCATCCAATTTCTCTGGCGACTCTTCCGCTATCGTCCCCTGATGCTTATCCTGACCATCCTGGGTGATACCTCGTTTTTCCTGGGTCGCCTCTTCTTTGGCCTGATCTTGCAAGCCTTTTTCAATATGCTCGGCGCGCAACACGGCCTGGCGATTAGCATCCTTCTACTGCTCGGTCTACAAGTCTTGATCGCGTTCGTGCGCGGATTGCTAGATATTGGAGATCAACTTACCTCTATCACTTTCGGTTTCTCCACACGCGCACTGCTGGACACAAACATGCTGCGGCGCATCCTCGAACGCCCCGGCGCGCGAGCGGTTCCTGATTCGCCTGGGGCCGCAATCAGCAGTTTTCGCGATGACCCAGACATCGTCGTGATGATGTTCTGGACCATCACTTTGTCAATCAGCCTCAGCATTTTCTCGCTTGCTGCCTTTATCATCCTTCTACGTATTAATGTTCTCATCACGCTGCTCGTCTTCCTGCCCGTCCTGGGCGTGATCACGATTACGCAGAGTATGAAAAACCGTCTGGAGGTCTATCGAACAGCAAGTCGCAAGGCAACAGCGACCTTGACCAGCGCAATTGGCGAGATATTTGGCGCGGTGCAGGCAATTCAGGTAGCAGGAGCAGAACAGCACGTCGTCTCACACTTCGATGCATTGAACGCCAAACGCCGTAGTGCCATGCTCACAGACCGCGTTTTGAGCAGCGCAGTCAATACCATTAATAGCAGCACCATCGGCGTCGGTACAGGTTTCATCCTGCTACTCGTCGCCTTAACAATACAGCATGGACAACTGCACCCTGGTGATCTCGCGCTCTTCATCTATTATCTGGGAAGCATCAGCGATTTCGTGCAGTATATCGGCATGCTGCTCTCGCGCTATCCACAAACGAAGGTTTCCATGAACAGGATGCAAGACCTGATGCAGGGTGCGCCAGCCAGTGCACTTGTGAGACATCATCCCGTCTATCTCGCGGGCGAGCTACCAACACTCGCACAGCCAGCAAAAACGGATACGCTGAGCGTGCTTGAGGCACACAACCTCAGCTATCGTCACCCGGAGAGTGGACGTGGTATCGAACAGATCAACCTGCGCGTACCTCGTGGTTCGCTGACAGTGATTACGGGGCGCATCGGTTCCGGCAAAACCACGCTCGCGCGCGCCTTGCTCGGTCTGCTGCCAAAAGACGAGGGCGAGATTCGCTGGAATGGCGAGATCGTGACGGAACCGGCCACATTCTTTGTGCCACCGCGTAGCGTCTACACGCCGCAATTGCCGCACCTCTTCAGCGACACGCTACGTGCCAATCTCCTGCTTGGTCTGCCAGATGATGAACAGGCTATCCGCAGCGCTATCCATACCGCTGTGATGGAGCGCGATGTCGAGCATCTGGAACAGGGCTTGGACACCAAGATCGGCGTGCGCGGCGTCAAGCTCTCAGGAGGGCAGGTTCAGCGCACAGCGGCGGCCCGTATGCTGATACGTGACGCCGAACTGCTGGTCTTCGACGATCTCTCTAGCGCACTCGACGTGGAGACAGAGCAGGCAATGTGGGAACGCCTGTTTAGCGGTGAAGAGCGCACCTGTCTGGTGATCTCGCATCGCAAAGCCGTCTTGCAACGCGCAGATCATATCATCGTTCTGAAAAATGGGCGCGTCGAGGCGGAAGGCAAACTGAAACAGCTGCAGGAGACATGCGAAGAGATGCAACGGCTCTGGCACGGCGATTTGTAAGGATACAAACCATGCCAGCATTGCCTATCCTTGACGAGCATATTCTTGTTCTGTCCAATACAGATCAATAGAGGCATGGCAGTCAGCAAAAATCGTTTGCGCCTCATTCAGATACTCAACACCACGCTGTTGCATAGCATTGGCAGAACCAGCGTCTTCGGATGCCACAAATGTTGCGTGCTGAAACAATACTTTGCCATGAGCGCGCAATGTTCGCGCGTAATCCAGGCGCAAACCATGTTTTTGCAGGAGGTGAAGAGCTTGCTCAAGCGCGTGTTCGGCGTCTTCATAACGACCTTGCTCGGCATAAATCAAGCCCAGGAGACGCTGAGCGCGTCCAATAATACGCGCAGTCTCGTTTTCTCGCGCCTCTTCTATCGCCTGTTGCGCGATTTGAGATGCAAAGGGCATATCTCGCTGTAAAAACGCGACGGTCGCGAGCAGCAACTTGCCATCAATGATCGCCTCTGCCTCCAAGCCTCCCGGCACAACGGCGCGCTGCAATGTCGCTTTCGCGCGTGCGAATAGGCGACGGCACAGGATGTTTTGCTGCGTGGCTTGATTTCCAGTGCGATACAATTGACAGAGCATAACGGCTTGCGTGATACGTAAATCGCCCAGAGCAATCAGCGCATAACGAACACAACGCGGACTTTTAATTGCGCGTCCAATACTGATAGCGCGCAGCAGACTCTGGGCCGCCTCATGTATCTGACCCAGGTCTTGCTGAACGGTTGCCAATTCCACATAGCACCAACTCATATGCTCACGGTCATTAATACGTTCAGATAAGCTGAGACTGCGTCTGAACCAACTTTCCGCATCAAGCAACTTGCCTGCACGTTTTGTGATGTCGCCAAGATTTATGGTAGCAAACGCCATATTTGGGACATCGCCACTCCGTTCCGCGAGTTCAAAAGCGCGTTGTAAATACGAGCTAGCCTCCGCCAATTCGCCCTTCATAATGTAGACTGCGCCCAGATTGCTGTAAATACGCGCAGTATCAGTAAACAGCTCATGCTCTTTATAAATGCTTGAGGCAATATTCATGTATTTGAGACCATCATTGAGCTGGCCCATACTGGCGGCAACGACACCCAGTTGTTCGTGTACATAGCCCAGTTCCAAGGGTTCGCCGAGCAGGGCACGCTCTGTGCGTGTCGGCAATTCCTTTGGCACAAACTCACGCGCAAGGGCGGATTGAGGTTGCTGTATCAGAGGATCGTCCGGTGAGGATGGCACAGTCGCGGCGAGCGTCACGCGCGGAAATTTTTGTTCAAGAATAGCAAGAGCCTCGGTAAAATACTGGTGTGCCTCCTGATAGTATCCATCGAGACGTAGGAGGGTTCCATATTGCAGGTGGAGACAGGCCCATGCAGCCCCAGTCGTCACCTGCGCCTGTGCCATTACCTCTTTGCCGCGCCGATAGCAGTCATAGGCTTTGGCATATTCACCCGTAGCAGTCCAGGTATTGCCGATTTCGCGCCATAGTAAAGCCTGAATTTGCGCCTCTTGTTGTATCCGATCACAGCCATCAATCAACAAGGATAGAGGAGAGCGTTGAAAAAATTCACTGCCACGTAAATCCAGAATATATTCATAGAGAGAACGCGCATCTTCAAAGTCTCCACGCACACTACAGCATTCCGCAACATGCTCTAACAAGCGGCAGAAGCGCAATGGATCGCGAATAACCAGTTGGCGGTGTTGTGCTGATGGCAGCAGTATAAGCGCGTGGATGGCCTCACGCCCATTCATAACATCGAATTTGGGCAATGGCATGGCCGCATAAGAGAGTAAAGCCTGAATAGCCTGGAGGTAGTAATGTTGCGCCTCTGAATAGGCAGCAAGTTGGTAGGCACTATTGGCGGCAAGTTCTGCATAATGGGCAATATCGGTAGCGTCGCCACCACCTTTACTGAGGTGATGAACAATGGCAGCAGCAACTTTCTCCTGTTGCACGCGGGTGTAGCCATGCTTCATAGCCTCGGCAACCTTGCGGTGAAGTTGGGCACGACGGGCGGCAGAAAGCCGATCATAGAGATGACTTACAATAAGTGGATGCCAGAAGTGATAAATAATATGCGAGCTTACCCCTTCTTCAATCAACAAGCCCGCATTCAATGCTTCTTCAAGCAGATCTAGTACATGATCTTCCGTGTGCTCTGAGGTGAGAGGTAAGAGCTGACTCAAATCAAACGAGCCACCGAGAATAGCAGCTTTGCCCAACAAAATTTGACATTCACTACTCAAGCGGCTCAGGCGGCGTTCCAGCACAACGGCAATGGCTTCTGGCAATGAACGATGGGCGCGCGCAACGCGAAATGGCTTGCTCGCATGAGTCTCGGTTGGCATAGATACACCATGTTGCGCTCCATCCATCTGTAGAGTCTCGACATAACGCGCCAATTCTTCCGCAAAGAAGGGATTGCCAGCGGCTTGAGCCTGAATTTGCTGCACAAGCTCATGCGGTACATGGGCCAATAATATTTCAATTTGCGACTGTGTCAGCGGCTCAATCGTGAAGGCTTCCATTGTTTGATCGCGCCGCAAGTCTGCAATGAGAGAGCGCAGTTTATGAGAAGGAACGAGTTCGCCATCACGGCATGTCGCGATAATCACAATACGCTGCTCGCGTAAATGATGCGTGATATACGACAACAGTTCAATGCTACTCTCATCCGTCCAATGCAGATCATCCAGCACCAGCAGGAGCGGATGCACCTTACTCAACGCGGTCAGGAGGGCAAGGGTAGCCTCCCAGAGATAGAGACGCTCCTGCTCTTGCGAATAAGAAGAAACCCGTGCTGTCGCCATAGACCATTCAGGAAACAGGACGGCGAGGCGGTCAGGACGGTCGTAGAAATGCTGCGCGAGCGTCATGACATCAGGAGTGTCTTCATCAGCCATGGGTGCAAGCGTATGCAGCAGAATACGCAGAAGTTCGGTCCAAGGGCGATATGGAATCGTCCCCTCCTGCTCATAAGCGCGACTCCAGGCAACAGCCCATCCACGTTTATCAGCTTCAATGCTTAGCTCTTCAGCGAGGCGCGTCTTCCCTATGCCCGGTTCCCCTTGCAGTAACACGAAATGCGTATGTTTCACGTTTGACTGGACCTGTGGGGCGGTCTGATGACGAGCGGCGTAGCCACGCTTCTCGCCGCTTATGTCACGTTTTATAGCTTCGAGGTCAAGCAGAACCTGACGCATAAAGGAAAGTTCCCCTTCGCGCCCAATAAGTGGACTCTGGTGTTGGCGTGTGACATGGAACGTGGGGCGAACAGGGGCTTTCTCCCGTACGGCCTTTCGCCCAGAAGGTTCCACACGACGAGATGAGACGACAGCCGCTGTATCTTTAGCAAGCGTGGGGCTGGTAGAAGATGACACTTCTTTGAAACCATTGCCCGATGAAAAGAGGGAGCGCACGTTCTCTATCACTGGTAGATCAGGTGTATGGCCCTGCCTGAGCGTCGTATAGAGGGTGCGCGTCTCTGGCAGAGGTACACCACCTTGTTCACGCTTCAGCGCACTTTCGTACTGAGTATACAGTTGTAGAGCCTCACCCCGACGATCCAGGTGCGTGAGCAGTAGCATCAGAAGTTGTAAGGCTGTTTCGTTGGCAGGTTCAGCAGTTCGTAATCGGTCAAGAACCTCGATCGCGGCGGAGAAAGAACGATGAGCCATACGGAGCTTTGCTAAATTGAGGAGAAGTCCCACCCAGCGTCTTTGTAACGCATCGCGGCGTTGGGTGGCCCACTCTGAGTACAGTTCCTCGATCAGATAACTGCCACGGTACAGGGCATCGGCCTCTTCCAATAACCGTGCAGCTTGCTCCAAATCACTGTTTGCATAGGCATCTTTGAGCAGAAGCTCAAACGCCTCAGCATCCACCCAAATGAGCGAACGATCCGCCAGTTGCAGAATATCACGTTCGAGGCGCAACAGACGTGAGGTAGCGGGACGAGAAATATCCGGCTCAAGAATCTGGCGCAACTCGTGAACAGCTCCATTCAAGCGATTCGCGGCTACATCCACCTCCAGATCAGGCCAAATTGCCTCCATGACCTGCTCACGTCCTAATCTACGCCCAGGACTACTGAGCAGACAACCCAGGAGAGCACGTACACGCCTGCGTTGCCAGATGCGTTGCTCAACCGGAAACCACTCATTGCCAACACGCCGTTCCACGTAAAATTGTCCAAGCAGATAGATACGCAATAGAGGGGCTGCAGGGGTAGACGGCAACCTGTGCGCCGGCTCTGTCCCTGAACGATACTGTTCATCTTGTCGGAGCGTTTGCGATAATGGCTCCACATCAGGTGGCAAACGGATCCCTATATATTTACTAACTGTATGACCATTTTCGCTCCAATATGCATACCAATACGGTCCATGCCCTTCACCATCCTGACACTTACGGCAGCGTTGTTTCCCACACCGCGTGAACTGTTGGCGATAGGATACCCTTCCGTTCATCTGCTTGTTGCCTATCTGCTCCCAGCTTGCAATAGCTGAGAAGATACACGTGTCTTGTTTCACAAATTGAGGATGTAATCGTTACAGAAGACATTATACCGTACAATATTCCTATCCTACAATAAAATAGCCCGTTCTCTTTATTGTTCTGAATGAAGTCTCTGTTCCACCTTTGCTACGGTATCTAACACATGTTTCATGTCGAATGGTTTAGGGATCAATGGGATCGTTAGCCTACGTGTGATAGTACGCAATTCTTCAGTGATCAAGTCACGTCGTGCAGACATAATGATATACCCATTCATACGCAAGTGCTCATCGGCATCTACCGCCCGCAATACACTCGCACCATCCATACGTGGCATCGCCATATCAAGCATCACCACAAGCGGCTCTGTCAGCTGTTTGAGGATATTAAGCGCTTCAATTCCATCTCCCGCCTCTAAAACCGTATAATGCTCATCTTCGAGCATAAAATGCAGTATCTCACGAATACCATCGTCGTCATCAACGATTAACACAGCAGCCATATCTGATCCCTCTCTTTATAAAAACAGAAGAAACGGTATTGTTTTAGATCATAACACACAGCCAATCCATTTCAAAGTCAACTATAAGGCGTTTTAAGAAACTTGCAAGGGACTGGTCAGAAATTTGTCAGAGACTTGACAGCGGATAAACTATACATGACAATACAGTCGGATATGTAGATACTAACAAAAGGATATTGGTATGGAAACCTCATTCATACTGCTTTTACGTCGAACGCGCGCAACTTTTATACTTTCTATCTTACTTTTTATAGTGCTTCTTCTATTGACCGCCGGCGGAGCCTCGCCACTGGCAACGCAAACTGCGCAAATTGGCACTTACCATGTATTAATCAGTTTTTACAGTCTTCCACGCGTTGCCCAAACAACTAATATGACAATCGAATCAGCCACAAGTAATCAGCAAATGCAATTTTCACAGCTCTTGCTTAAGCCTGCGGCTGGAACTGATGCCAACATTGTGGTGGTGCAAGCGACACCAGATAGAGATAACGCACATATTCTTGATCTGGCAGTCACCCCCCCAGTGCGTGGAAACTGGTTTCTTTCTGTGACAATCAACGGGTCTGCCGGAACGGTTACAGGGAATATTCCTATTAATGTCGCTGGTCCACCAACTATTCCCACGTGGTTGGGTTGGATGATTGGCCTTATCCCTTTGCCGATTATTCTAGCCTTCTTCTGGTTCCAGATTCGAGAGCGTAATCGGCGACTCAAGGCCCACTAGCAGATCCGGGTTCATTTAGCACGTTCGCAGTTAATCACACTCCATATGGGCGCGTATCTTCACGACACTCTGATATACGCCTGTATGCCTCGGGCCCTGCCATGCTTGCACAATCGGGCCGAGCGTCTCCCGCAATACTGGATGGTGTAGGGTGGGAAGGATGGCAAAAATGGTTAGCAGCAACTCACGTATCTCCTCAGTAATCTGAGGATGCCCTAGCAGACCTGCTAACGGCACAAACACCTCTTCCTCTGGAAAAACATCCCAGTCTAACGCGGGATAAGGATAACGAAAAGGCCAGCAACAATCCAGTAAAAGCAAGAGATAGCTATGCAAGGTCTCTTGCTGTACCGATGTTGGTGTTAGCTCTAAAGGCAACGTGGTCACAGCTGCCGTTACCAGGGTGATAAATATCTCACGTGGCTGTTTTATCATAGCAGATTGCACGAAGAAACGTAGCCAACGGGCCGCTTCCAACCGTAAAGACACAGGCGCGGTTGATAACACATGAAGTTGCAAGCGTGTCAGTGCCTCGGTAAGGAGGCGTGAGGCATCCTGTTGTGTCGCCCGCCAAACGTGAGATTGTAGTATATTTACGGCGCGTGCCAATTCTCGCACGCTTGTCGCACACTCTATGGTATGTAATATTTCATCATGCGATATTTCAATAGCAGCACGCCTCGGCCATTTTAGCAGCGGGAAACGTTGGCGCACAGTGAGCAACCAGGGACAATAGTGAGACAATAACATCTGATCCATATCCACATCCAAATTATTTTGCGCTATAGCAATAGCACGCCCCAAATTCCATTAATATAGTATACATGATAGCAAAAGGGCGGCGTCTTACGCTCATTCTTTTTGTGGGCACAATTTCCGTCACTTGCTTAGGGAGCAGACCAAGACAAGTCCCACTCTGTCTAACTTATTTACACCCTTTGAGCAACACCGATTCGGCATTCAAGCTCACAAGCCGATTTTCGGGATTGACCGTTACAGCAAAATAGCTGCGCACTTTTTCACTAGCTGCCAGTATAAACTGTTCCAGGCGTGCTTTTTCGCTCTCAGACATCTGAGCGCGGGCCGTCCAATCAGCAAACTGGTATGTTTTCCAAAAAATTTCTGTATACTCAGCCTGTAGACCCGCTTGTTGAAAAAAGCCAAGCCACTCGTTCACTGTGCAAGAACGTCCGTGTGAGGGATCACGCCACTTCTCGACGGTATTGATAAAAGCGTCTAGATCAGTATCGGCGGGTGCAATATTGTCTATAAGCAGAAACAGGCCACCCGGCTTTAAGACACGTGCAACCTCTTGTACAAATTTGGCAACATGAGGAAAATGATGCGGGGCTATACGACAGGTCACACGCTCAAAACTGGCGTCGGCAAAGGGCAAATCTTCGGCGTCGGCAAGCTGAAATTGCGCGTTCGTCACACCTTGCGCGAGGATAAAAGCGCGCGCAGTTTCCAGCATAGTGGGAGTCAGGTCCGTGACGATGATCTGTCCAACATGCGGAGCTACCGCCAGCGCGGTATGACCACCGCCCGTTGCGATATCAAGGGCCTGCTGGTGCGGATTCCATGCACCGATTTCGAGCAGACGCGAGAGGTCTTTGCCGCTACGATGCGAGGTACTGGTCACGTAGCTTTCAGCCGTGCGACTGAAATAATCTTGTACAAGAGCTTTGCGCTCATCGCTATTAGATGATGTCTCAGCCATATGTTGCCATACTTTCCAGATGATAAGAGAGAGTATATGTCACAGTATATCACCTGGAAAACAGAAAGGTTAACCAACGTGCGAAACGCTGATCGCTCCCTCTTTTTCTTTTTCAACAGAGCTTACCAGATGAGCATGAGGGAAAAACCACGTCTGGGCAATGAACGAGGGAACGATGGCCGAACCAATAACGACCGCGAGCAGGACAGTATATTGTTGATCGTTAATGATATGATGCGTCAAGCCATACAGCGATGCGATGCTACCAAAAGTAAGTCCTGTCGCCATGAGCAGAGTCGCATAGAGACCATCACGCACAGGAAGTCGAAAACCGCGCGTCAAGGGCCAGACCCCCAGAAATTTCGTTGCCAGTTGAAGACCGAGCAGGCCAAGAATCAAGAAGATACTAGGTCCCAAAGCAGAAAGGGAAATCAACGTTCCAGTACTAATGAAGAAGAAAGGCGTGAGGAGCGAGAAGGCAATACTACGAATGCGATGCAGCAAAACCTTATCATGTACAAAGACACCTGCAACGATTGCACCGACAAGATAGGCGGGCAAGACAGCATCTGACTTAGCACTCGTGGAGAGCCAGCCTAGAAAAAAGAGCACCAAAAAGAGAAACTTCAGGGCAACCTCGCTTATCTCGCCGCCCCATTTGCCAATGACCCAGCGTGTCACCATCGGCAATTTCCACAAGAGCAGACCCATTACCGCTAGAAATACGAGTATCCAGAGGTTGACCTGCGTAAACAGGATACTGAGCATCAAGACTGTCATGAAATCAGTAATGAAACACGCTGCGAGGATCAGTTTTCCGATACTGGTAGTATGTAGATTTGTGCCGACGATGACCGCATAGATGACGGCAACAGAGGTGGTTGAAAGAGCAAGACCCGCAATTTCTGAGGCCCCAAAGGTCCAGTGCAGGACAAAAAACGTAAATGCGCCAATCGCGAGAAATGGTACCACAAAGGAAGAGATGCCAATGCAGAGACTTGGCTTGAGATAGCGACGAAAGGTAGCCGGTTCAATCTCAGAACCAGCGAGAAAGGTCAATAGGACGGAGCCAAAACTAGCCATGAAACCAATCCAGGATGTAGCTTGTAGCCCCAGGTAATTGCCACCAATAATGCCGAAGACAATCTCAACCAGCGCGACTGAGACACCCAGGCGAATAGAGAACACACTAGCGAGTAAGGCTATAGCCATCCACAGGGTCGCGATGAGCCAGATATTATTCATCTGTTCTCTCTTTCTTTGCAAAGCATGGGAGACACGATCATGGTTCCGACCAAAGCTAACATCTTATATGTATACGCACCAGACGTTTCTTTTGTCCTACACTCCATACTATCGGATAATCAACCAGGAGACTAAACATTTTCGCCACGTACAACATCGCTTCGGGGCAATACCTCGACGCTACGAGTGTGTTGTGCTAGTATAACAGAGGATGGTTTTCGAAAATGCATGCAGTTGATAGAATAGATTACTATGCCTACACTTGATGGTTCCGTTGAAAATATCGTCTTTCGCAACGAGGAGAATCACTATACCGTTGCGCGCTTCCGGCCTAACGATGCCGGGCGGCTCTTTCGCGATGATCTGATGACGATTGTCGGCATCTTGCCAGGGATTCACGTCGGCGAACTGCTGACCGTCGAGGGCGAATGGGAGAACGATCCGCGTTATGGACGCCAGTTGCATATTACAACATTCACGCAACGCCTGCCAGCCTCACGCGAGGGTATTATTCGCTACCTCAGTTCGGGTTTAATTAAGGGTATTGGTCCCAAAAAAGCCAAGCTCATTGTCGATCACTTTGGCGAGCAAACGCTGGCAATTATCGAGCAGCAGCCCGAACGACTCAGCGAGGTCAAGGGCATTGGCGCGAAAGAGCGTGAGCAGATCACACACGCTTGGGCCGAACAGAGCGAAATCAAAGAACTGCATCTTTTCCTGCAATCACACGAAGTATCGATGAATATCGCCACGCGCGTGTATAAAGAGTATGGCAAAGACTCGATCAAGGTCGTACGCGAAAATCCTTATCAACTTGCGCACGACGTACAGGGTATTGGCTTTCGCACTGCCGACGATATCGCGGTTAAGCTCGGCCTGCCACGTGATAGCGTGCCACGCCTGACTACCGGGTTGCAATATGTCTTGACACAGGCAGCTAACGACGATGGGCACTGTTTCTTGCAGGAACAAGAACTCCTGCGCCTGGCGGCTGAGGCACTGGATACCTCGCACGAGCTACTCTTGCCCGCCATGGAACAACTGCGCAACGAGCGCGATGTTTTTATCGAGCCACCACCACAACTGTTACCACCATCCATGCCTTTATTCGCGCTTTCTTCATTCCAGCAGACGAGCACTGATCCAGCAGAAATGTTTGCCATGCAAGAGCCAGAAACAGAAGAGGCACAACCACAGCAGCGCATCTACTTTGGTCCTTTCTGGCACGCAGAGAATGGCACAGCGCGCCTGCTCAAGCTCCTCCTGCACACCAATAGTATACTGCCGCCGACTTCAGAGCAACAGTGGAATTTGATATTTGAGCGGCTCAAAGAGCGGCGCGGCATGATCTTAACAGAGAAGCAACGCGCGGCAGTGCAGATGGCATATCACTATAAAGTTAGTATTCTGACGGGTGGTCCCGGCACTGGTAAATCTACCTCGTTACGCGCCCTGCTCATGCTATTGCGCACACGTAAAATTGAGGTAGCGTTGACAGCACCAACGGGACGCGCCGCCAAACGTATGAGCGAGGCGACAGGCGTGCCTGCCAAAACGCTGCATCGCCTGCTTGAATACGCTCCGCACGACAATAGCTACCAGCGCAATGAAGATAATCCGCTGCCCTATCAGTTTGTGATTGTCGATGAGATCTCAATGGTCGATATCCTGCTCTTCTATCACCTGCTCAAAGCCTTGCCACGTAACGCGCATCTTCTCCTGGTCGGTGATGCCGACCAGTTGCCTTCTGTTGGCCCCGGCAACGTCTTGCGCGACCTCCTGCGTAGCGAGTCTATCCCGACAGTGCGCCTGACCGAGCTTTTCCGCCAGGCCAGCGAAAGTAAGATCATCGTCAATGCCCACCGTATCAACGCGGGGCAGATGCCCAGTACGCGCATCGAGGCCAAAAGTGACTTCTTCTTCATCGCGGAGGAAGATCCCGTGCGCCTGCAACAACTGGTGCTTGATCTGGTGCAGAAGCGTTTACCTGCGCGCTATCATTTTAATCCGCTCAGCGATATTCAAGTCCTCGCTCCCATGTATAAAGGGCCAGTCGGCGTGACAGCCTTGAACGATGAATTGCAGGCACGCCTCAATCCCAGTCCGCCCGCGCAAGTAGAGTGGGCAGGCCATATTTTTCGTGTGGGCGATAAGGTCATGCAGACGCGCAACAACTACGATAAGGGCGTGTTCAATGGCGACGTGGGCTGGATTCGCGCCATCAACAGAGAACAGGCCATCGTCAAGGTCGAGTTCGTTGAAGAGGCAGGTCCCTTGCTTGTCGAGTACGAGTTTCACGAGCTAGAGGAACTCACGCTGGCCTACGCGATCACGATCCACAAAAGCCAGGGCAGCGAATATCCAGTAGTGATTATTCCCCTCGTCATACAACATCGCATGTTGCTGCAACGCAATCTGCTCTACACGGCGATTACACGCGCCAAAAAGTTCTGCGTGCTGGTCGGACAACCATACGCGCTAGAGATTGCCGTGCGCAATAATCGCGTGGCCCACCGCAACACGGGCCTTGCCGAACGGCTGTTAAACATGCACATCAAGACGGACTTCAACCTTGTTTAATTCCGAGTAGCGTAGTAGAATATAAACGCACAAATTTTTGTTGTAGCCAACAGAGTAAGGAGGCAGGGCGAGGGCAAGCGTCATTGCGACCCTTTTTGGCGTGTGTGGAGGCAGGGCGAGGGCAAGCCTCGCCCCTACAATGACAACGGGTACAACAGGCATCGTATCATTGTAGGGGCGACCCTCGCGGTCGCCCTGCTTCCTACACCAAGGGATACACCAAAGGAGAGGAATACATATGCCCACCCATGATATTATTGACAACCGCCGCGAATTGCTGGTCGATCATATTAACCGTATGTTGGAATCGACCGAGCGCGCGCGTTTTGCCGTGGGCTATTTCTTCCTTTCGGGCCTGGAGAGCATCGCCGATCATCTGGAGAGCGTGCAGGAGCTACAT
>DAIDJF010000036.1 GCA_027451525.1 Ktedonobacterales bacterium | reverse complement strand
TTTTTACACACAAAGGAGTAAGGTACATGAGTATCCAATCCATTAACCCGGCAACGGAAGAAGTCATCCAGACTTTTGAAGTCTATGACGAGAAGCAGATCAACCAGGCCCTTGATCAGGCGCGTGCTGCCTTCCAGAGTTGGCGCACAACGACCTTTGCCGAGCGTAGCGTTCATCTGCATAACGTTGCCACGTATCTGCGACAGCACAAAGAGGAGCTGGCGCGTTTTAGCACGCTTGAGATGGGCAAGCCGATTAGCGAGGCAGAAGGCGAGATCGATAAATGTGCCTGGGCCTGCGATTTCTACGCGGACAATGCCGAGCGTTTTCTGGCAGACGAGCAGATTGCAACGAATGCCACGCAGAGTTATGTCTCATACTTGCCACTTGGTGTCGTGCTCGCGGTCATGCCCTGGAACTACCCTTACTGGCAGATTTTCCGTTTCGCCGCTCCCGCGCTGATGGCTGGCAACACCGTCGTGCTGAAACATGCCTCAAACGTTTCGCTTGCAGCCCTGGCGATTGAGCGCATTTTCAAGGAAAGTGGCTTGCCAGAGGGCATTTTCCACACGTTGCTGGTTCCTGGCTCATCCGTAGAGCGGTTGATTGCTGATCCACGTGTCGCCGCCGTGACGCTGACGGGTAGCGATGCTGCTGGGGTATCAGTCGGTGCAGCCAGCGGACATGCCTTGAAAAAAGCCGTATTGGAACTTGGTGGCTCGGATGCCTTCATCGTACTGGCAGATGCCGACCTGGATGCCGCCGCGCAGACAGCGGTACGCGCACGTTTCCAGAACACGGGCCAGAGCTGTATCGCCGCCAAACGTTTTATCGTCGTCGAGTCCGTTGCCGAGGCCTTTGAGCAGAAGTTTGCCGCCACCGCCGCGCAACTACGTGTAGGCAATCCGCTAGAGCGCGATACACAGATTGGCCCTATGCCACGCGCCGACCTGCGTGCCGAACTGGATGCTCAGGTGCAGGCTTCTGTCAAGATGGGAGCGCGCGTTGTGCTTGGTGGTAAGCCAGTGGAAGGCAAAGGCTTCTTCTATACTCCCACCATTTTGAGCGATGTCACAGAGGATATGCCTGTATTCAACACTGAGACGTTTGGCCCGGTCGCCGCCATCATTCGCGCAAAGGATGATGAACACGCAATAGAGCTTGCCAACAACTCGCAGTTTGGCCTGAGCAGCAACCTGTGGACGCAAAACATCGAACATGCGCGCCAGTTGGCCCGCCGCATTGAGGCTGGTGGTGTCTTCATCAACAGCATGACCGCGTCAGACCCACGCCTGCCCTTTGGCGGAGTCAAACGCAGTGGCTACGGGCGCGAACTCTCGCTCTTTGGCATCCGCGAATTTGTGAATGTACAGACCGTCTGGGTTGGCCCAGCAACAGGTCCACAAATGCCTGCCCCCACGAAGTAATCGATTAAAAGAAAGATTGTATTTGCGTCGGAACATAATTTATCATGTCCCGCCGCAAATACGGGCATTTCCCATTTTAGGTGCGTAGATTGCCTTTACGCACCTCGTACCTCAGACATACGCTACGGTTTTTTGAATAATGATCGCCCGATAATCTCCTTCATAATCTCGGTTGTGCCGCCGTGAATCGTTTGAATGCGCGCATCCAGATACGCCTGGGCAATTGGGTATTCGAGCATATAGCCGTAGCCGCCGTGCAGTTGCACACAGGTATCGACAACGCGCTTCTGTAGCTCGGTCGTCCACCACTTTGCCATTGCCGCCTCATCAGCGGTCAACTCACCCTCATTATGCGCCAGAATACACTGATCGAGAAACACCTGTGCAATAGTTAGCTCGGTCTTTATCTCTGCCAGCTTGAAACGGGTATTCTGAAAATCCGCGATTGGTTTGCCAAAGGCAGTTCGCTCTTTACAATAGGCAATTGTCCATTCAAGTGCTGCCTCTGCCGCAGCGACTGCGCTCACTGCGATAGTCAGACGTTCCTGCGGCAACTGGTGCATCAGATAGATGAAGCCTTCGCCCTCGCGACCAAGCAAATTTTCTACAGGCACTCGCACATTCTCAAAAAACAGTTCGGCGGTATCTTGCGCGTGCAGACCAACCTTCTCCAGATTGCGCCCGCGCTGATAGCCCTCCATCCCGCGCTCGACCACCAGCAGGCTGATGCCTTGATGGGCGCGCGCGAGATCAGTTTTGGCGACAACGATGACCAGATCATTTAAGATGCCATTTGAGATGAAGGTTTTTTGACCATTCAAAATGTAATGATCGCCCTCACGCATGGCTGTCGTGCGAATACCGTTCAGATCGCTTCCTGCCCCAGGTTCGGTCATCGCGATTGCCGCCACAATCTCGCCGCTGACTATTTTTGGTAGCCAGCGGCGTTGCTGCTCTGGCGTGGTATAGCGCAGGAGATAGGGAGTCACGATATCGTTGTGAACTGGCATGCCAATGCCCATAAAGCGGTTGCGCGCCAGTTCCTCCACTAATACCGCGTTGAAGCGAAAATCATTGACGCCGTTGCCATCAAACTCTTCCGGCACACCAAGTCCTAGAAAGCCCTGCTGTCCGGCTTTGCGCCACACGTCACGTGGAACAATGCCATCTTGCTCCCATTGTCCGTAGAAGGGTGCAACCTCCCGTTTCAAAAACGCGCGAAAGGCGTCGCGGAACAAAAGATGTTCGGTTTCAAAGAGTGCTCGCTTCATTGCACTATCCTTCAATCTCCTTACATGCGATACATCACTTCAAGTATGATAAATCGCGTTCCTACGAGTAGAGAGGTGTACCATAGCTTTCGTTAAAGGTCATCGTCGAGAGCGGGTTGCGATTGAGACGTTTGGGAAAGGCTTTGGTGGGCCAACCAACTGTGACGACTGCGCAGGTCGCGATGCCATCAGGAATATTTAGCATGGCCTTCACCTGTGGCTCATAATGGCAGAGTAGGGTCGTCAACGCAGTTCCTAACCCCTCGTCACGGGCCTTGAGCAAGACGTTCTGCACGGCAGGATAGATTGACGCGCCATAGACCACGGGCGGACGCCCCAAATCCAGATCGGTCGGGTGAATCTCTGCCAACTCAGCGCACACAACGAGCCAGACAGGGACTTCATCCATATGATTGGCAAAATAATCGGCGTCAGACAACATTTTGGGGATTTTCACCTCTGTTTCAGAGCCAATGTGAATGCCACCCTGACGAGCAGCCGCGACATAGGCGTTCCAGGGATTCAAATACCACTCTTTCATCTGCCGCTTTTTCTCTGCATCGCGGACGACGACGAAGCGCACGGGTTGCCTGTTTCCGCCTTGTGGTGCCCAGCGGGCGGCATCAAGCACGCGCTCCAGGACATCATCCGACACAGGATCGGTTTTATAGTAGCGACATGTCCACTGGCTTTGCATGAGTTCGATCAGTTCCATTAGAAATCTCCTCATCGAGTAAATAGGACGAACGACGGTGAACGACAGCGTTTTCAGCATCCCTCGTAATTAAGAATGCGAAGACGCGGCATATATCCTACGCAATTCCCGCTTGAGCAATTTGCCCTGCGTATCTTTAGGAAGTGCGTCAACCACATGGATAGCCTTTGGCACCTTATACGCGGCCAGAGAGTGACGGCAATGTTTGATCATCTCCTCAATTTGAACTGTCATACCTGGCTTACTCACGATGAAAGCTGTTACGGCCTCGCTCCACTTCGCGTCAGGCAAGCCTACCACGGCAGCTTGAAAGACGGCGGGATGTTGATACAGTACGCGCTCTACTTCCTGAGAAGAGACATTCATGCCGCCTGTTTTAATCACATCCTTTGCGCGATCATGGAAAAAGAGATTGCCCGTAGCGTCACAACGCACGATATCACCCGTATGCAGCCAACCATCACGCATCACCTGTGCAGTGCGCTCATCATCTTCATAATAGCCGAGCATTACCGATGGTGAACGGCAAATTAGTTCGCCAATCTCAGCATCATTGCCATCGTCATCAACGACTCGTACTTCCAGTTGTGGCACGGGCTTGCCAATCCAGGTCAGGTCTTGATCGGGAATATCTTCAAGCGTGGCGAACCAGCCTATCGAGCCAAGTTGGGAGAGTTCAGACTGGCCCCAATAGGTTCCCCATACGACGTGTGCAGCGACTTTGCGCCACTCATCGATCATCACACGCGGGACGGTGCCACCATAGGTTAAACATCGTTCCAGACGACGAAGATCGGTAGTAGCAAAGTTGGAAACTTGCGTCATGTTCAGATAAAAGGTGGGCGTCTGGGCCATAATCGTCACCTGCTCACGTTCCATGATACCAAGTGCCTGCTGCGCATCAATCGTCTGTACAAGAATAATGGTTGCGCCAACCAGCGTCAGGGTTGTCATACTGCCCAGACCTGCCATGGTAAAGAAGGGCATTACGAATAGCCAGATGTCAGAGGGTTTGATACCCAGGCCCGCCATCCACGCAGGCGTTGTAGAGATCAGATAGTTGCGATGGGTAATCATCACGCCTTTGGGGAAAGACTCGGTACCGCTCGTATACTGAATCATCGCAACATCCAGTTCGCACACGTCTGCTACAGGCTCATCAGCGGGCAGATCCTGAGCAATAAGCGTACTGAAAAGAGGCCAGTCAGCGGGGGCTGACTTCCCATTGACATCACTGACGATGCAGGTGGTAACGCTCGCTAGCTGATCACGCATACCGACGACGCGCTCGGCAAAAATATCTTCGACAATCAAGACTTTGGGCTTACAATGGTTGGCCTGATACGCAATCTCGCGCTCTGTGAAGGTGAAATTCATGCTTGTGAACATCGCCCCCAGTTTGAGGCTGGCATACCAGGCAATCATATAATCTGGACTGTTACGCGCTAAAATCGCGATGACATCGCCGCGCTGCACGCCAAATTGTTGTAATGCATGCGCGAAACGATTGACGCTGGCATTAAAAGCGGCATAGGTGTAGACCTCGCGCCGTCCATCGGCACGGTAAAAAATAATCGCGGCCTTCTCAGGGGTGTGCTGTGCATGCCGTCGTAGCTGATCGCCGATAGTAGCACGCCCAAGCATCTCGCGTAGTTGTGGTGGGATCTGGCTCATCTTCGCGCCTCCCTCTTGGTATGAACTCATCGATGATAAAAACTTAACATAGATGGATGGATGCAAGGTGTCAGGCTCTAAAGCCTAACAGGTTATGGACGCTATACTCAGCATAAAGAGCCGCCATCTCAGTGATGGACAACGCTCCCTCTGGCTGAAACCAGTCATTGATGCCATGAATCATGTCAAAGAGCGCGAGCGTGGCAACGTGCGGGTTATTGACCGAAAAAATGCCTTCCGCCACACCGCGTTCAATAAACGCCTGCACGGTATGGAAATAATGGCGCAGATAGCCATCGACCTGCGCTCTCCACTCCGGGTCAAGCTGGCGCAACTCGCGTAATGCGGTTGAGACCCAATATCGCCGCTCCCAACGTCGCTCGATATGGCTGCACACCAGCCGACTCAAGCGTTCATCCATTGCAGTATCGCCTTCAAGCAGCGGCAGCAGTGTATCCACAAACTCTTTTGTGACGCCGAGCGTGATCTGCAATAACATCTCGGCTTTCGACGCGAAATGATAATACAGGGTCGCCACGCTAATACCTGCCCCCTCAGCAATGAGGCGCATGCCAACATTACTATAGCCGCGTTCATAGAACAGCTTTGCTGCAATAGCGAGCAGTTCAGGACTACGCGAGGTATCCTTGAAACGCGGCGCGTTCGTTTGTGATGCGCGCGGTTGCGTCATTCCTGTTTACCCTCGCGCCCTTGTTTTTCCGCCGCCAGGGTACGCACTGCTGCGACGATATCAGGCAATGCCGAACCGGGCGGAAATACAGCAACGCCCCTTGCGCGGAGCAGCGCGGCTGCCTTTGGGGCAATCGTCCCACCCGCCAACACAGGCAGGTTCAAGCCTTCGGTCATAAGCAGATCTAAAACGCGCTCAACTACCTCGATACGTCCACCAACATTCAATCCGACCACATCTACATCTTCGTCTCGTGCCGCGGCAACAATCTCTTCAGCCAGTGCCATACCCACAAGAATAACCTCCATATCGGCCTCACGCAACGCACGTGCAACGACCGAAACGCCACGCCAGTGACCATCAAGTGCAGTTTTCGCGAGCAGAATCTTAATACGCGCTTGCTGCTGATCCATCATATCCTCAAAATGCTATTGGGACATTCCAGTCCCCAAAGACTTCACGGAAGACATCGCCAATTTCACCTAGCGTCACGTCCGCGCTTACCGCATCCAACATAGCAGGCATGATATTTGCCTCGCCCCGGCACACCTGTTCCAGGTTACGTAACGCCGTAGCGACTGCCTGCCCATCCCGTTCCGCACGTAGAGTATTCAGACGTTGCATAGCTTTCTCCCATACGCCTGTCACGCCTTCAAAACCTTCTACCTCAAATGGAGAGCTATCATCCGTATAACAGTTGACGCCCACAAGCTGTTTCTCATTGTTGAGCAGGGCTGTCTCGTGCTCATATTGGTGTTCCGCGGCGCGCTGATGTAGCCAGCCACTATCCAGAGCAGCAATAAAACCACCGCGCTCCTGAATCTGCTGGAAGAAGTCCCATGCGCGCTCTTCCAGGTCCGCCGTCAGGCGTTCCAGATAAAACGAACCGCCTAGCGGGTCGGCAACGGCAGTGAGATTACATTCGTGTTGCAAGATTTGCTGAATACGCACCGACATTTGATGAGCATGCTCCGAAGGGATAGAGATAGCCTCGTCATAGCCCGATACACCCAGTGACTGCACGCCTCCGAGGATAGAAGCCAATGCCATGAGAGTTCCACGCACGATATTATTGAGCGGCTGCTGATAGGTCATAGCCGAACCTGCGGTGACCACGTGAATGCGCAGACGTAAAGCGCGTTCATCGCTAATGCCATAACGATTTTTTAGCAGATCGTGCCACATTTTACGCGCGGCGCGCAATTTGGCAACGTCCTCAAACAGATCCATGCCGACGCGCAGGTTGATACCGCCAATGCCATACGCGACCTCGCTGATCTCACACCGTCCCCGTTCAACAATACTATCCAGATAGGCTACGGCGTTAGCAAAGAGCGCGCCCAGTTCTTCGTACGCATTCAGCCCGGTGTCAGCGGCATTATAGGCGGCGATTGAGACAGGAACCCAGCGCGGGAGATGCTGGGCACAAAATTCGATGATATCACTATTGAAACGCAAACCAGCGGTGGCAGGAATTTGCTGGCGCGTGATACAGCCGAGATAGGTCAGAAAAAAATCGCTCTGCCCTGTCCCGCGCAAGCGTCGCAGGTCCAGACCACGCCGTTGCGCCACTGTCCAATAGCAGGCAAGGGCAAATGGTGCATGTTGTACAACCGCGCCACCGGGATGGCAATAATAGTTCTGGATGGGAATGCCCGCGAGGATCGTCTCATAGTCACGCACGCTGAGAATAACCGCACCAGACAGACCAACATCCTCTTTGCGCGCAACTACTTGCGGGTGATCGACATTATACAGATGATCTGCCGTATTGCGATCATGCTCCATGATAAAGCCCGTCTCACCCTGCGCAAGCAAAAAGGCAATGCGCTCGCGCTCATCCTCTGGATTGCCATAACCGCTTAACTGAAAAATACGCCAGGGTTGCGTGCGATACATTTCTGGGTAGGCTCCACGCACGTAAGGAGGTACACCAGGGGCGGTTAAGGCATCATACGCGCTCTGCGGAACATCCTGCGCGCGATACATTGCCTGAAGGGGAATGCCAGAAGCCGTCTGCCAGCGTTTGTGGTACGTCATAGTACACCATCACCTTTGACTCAATCGAACGTTCGTTAGAGTGACAGAATATGAAATATATACCATATGGAAGACGTAAAGTCAATGCTTGGGGATGTGCACAGGCATGGATTTTCTACAAAGAGAGGGAAAGCTTCATCGAGTTCACGCTAGTGTATCAACGTGAACCCGATGAAGCTTTCCCTCTGTTACTTATTTCTTATACAATTTTTGCCTGTAGGCGACGGTGAAGGAGAGGTTGGCCGTCAATCGCCAGATTATGATCAGTAGTACAATCAATGCACACACAGTGCCACCAACGGCTAACGTGAAGGGCGCACCAAAGATTTGCGCAACCCAGCCCGCGACAAGCGTGCCGAAAGGGGCGACACCAAAGGTAATCATAATCCAGATGCTGACCACACGCCCACGTATTTCGATAGGCGTCTCGCTCTGAATAAAGGTATTCGTGATGATATTTACCATTACCGTGCTGGCTCCCAGCACAATGAGCAGGAGCAATGCCACATTCACACTGGAAAGCAGGCTAAAGACTATCGAGGCAATACCGCCTATCATGCAGAGCGTGATAAGCATTGTGCGGCTACGTCCATTCTCCATACGCCTGCTGAGCATCACAATCATGATCGAGCCACACAGCGCGCCAATACCAGCCGCCGCATTCAGTACACCTAAACCCGTGGCCCCAATATGGAAGATGTTGCCCGCGAAGATTGGCAATAGCGTGGCATAGGGGAACACAAAGAAGGCAATCGTAAATTGCAGCAGGAGCGCGAGTTGAATGGCCGGACGCGCCTTGGCATAGAGCAATCCCTCGCGCAAACCTCGCCAAACGCTTTCGCTCGCTTTCTGCGCACTCTGATGAATAATTGGATGCATGAAGAACAGCGGCACAATAACAGCAACATAACTAATCGCGTTCAGGTAGTAAGAACCAGCAATACCTAACACGCCTACCGAGAGGCCACCAATAGCAGGCCCAATCACACGCGAAAGATTAAACTGCATCGAGTTGAGGGCAATGCCTTGCTTTAGCTCGCTCTGCGGAATCAGATCACCAATAAAGGTCTGCCACGCGGGAAAACCGACCGCGCTGAAAATGCCGTTGATGAGAGATATCAGGATGATCTGCCAAACGGTGATAATATGAAGAGTAGTGAAGATACCAAGTATTGTGGCAGTCACCATGTAAATTGCCTGCGTACCAATCAGCAGATAGCGACGGTTCATGCGATCAGAGATCACACCGCCAAAAAGCGAGAGGACAATATTTGGTAATGTCGCGGTAAATGTCACCAGACCAAGCAGCAAAGCCGAATTGGTGAGCTGCAATACCTGCCAGCCTTGACCGACAGCCTGAATCCAGAAACCAATGTTGGAGAGGAATGCCCCTAGCCAGAACACGCTGAAATTGCGGTTTTTGAGCGGGTGAAGTGCCTGCGGAAGAACTAAGCCTTGTTTTTTTGATAAAACGGGTAATGCCATAACAATCCTTACTAGCCTAGCCTAGGTAGCTAGTGCCTGCATAGCGGTATTGGTAAGCCAACGCATCTCATTGAATTGCCAATGCAGCCATGCATAATTCCGTCATCGGGACGGATATTTGGAAGAAGAACAAACCAACTTGACGTACACACTACGCGGATTAAAAACTCATATATTAGAGACGGCATGAAGCTATATGGGGGTAACATAAATAACCTGTAAAAAGTAACTATAAAAAAGATAGTTACTATAGACATTTCCGCACACCATAGATTGCAGTTTTCTATGGCGTGCGCATGGCTGGCACTACGTACGACCGATGCTCCAAAGCATTAAGGCGCATAGTTTGATTAGTGCTTCGCTTCTCTTAGCATAAGTCATTACTTGCATACTCTGCCTTCCCTTGCATAATATAACTTGCTACCTATAAACCTTGTGTACAGGGTCAGAATATGATACATTTTATTTACAGCTTATTTCGTTTCATTTTTGTCTTTATGATTAGTTCTTATGGAAGAGACTATTCTGTTTTCACAAGCTATCTACCTCTATCAAGGCAAATTTTCATCATATGGCCTTATCAAGTTGCAGTTATGCATCAAACTTTATGTGAGCCTGCTTCACAGGCACTCATGTCAGACACTACGATGGAGCAATTTGCCATTTAAACTCATGCATTGGCCGTATGAATAGGTGCCGATGCATCAGCTTAAATATTCCGGCGTTTCGTAAAGCATTATGTAGCGCATTCCATGTATAACAGTTTACACTACAGTTTTCTTCCATGTGAGTAGTGCAATATGCCAGAGCATCTACTCACGCGACTTCTCAGGAGGTTTGTGTATCATGGCGGAAATTAACATGGGCGAGGCGACAGAATACGAGTCGTCAGACAAACATCTCCGTAAAACTCTCTCATTTCAGGATCTGTTCTTTCTCTCGATGAGCGGCATCATCGGTTCAGGCTGGCTATTGGCCGTCCTTGGGGCCGATAGCATTGCTGGTCCTGCTGTCGTGCTATCGTGGCTCATCGGCGGCGTACTGGTCTTATTCATCGCGCTGAACTATGCCGAAATATCCGGCATGATTCCGCGTTCAGGCGCGATTGTGCGCTATCCGCATCTAACGCATGGTAGTTACACGGGCTATGTACTGGCATGGGCTTACTTCCTCTCAGCAGTCACGGTGCCAACGATTGAAGCAGAAGCGGTTGTTACTTATGCTTCATCGTATATTCATGGCCTGACAATCAGCTCTACTGTCAACGGCTCCTCTGTCACAGTATTGACAGGTACGGGTATCGCCTTCGCAGTCGTGCTCACGCTCATCTTCTTCGCTCTCAACTACTTCGGTATTAAGGTGTTAGGCCGCTTTAACACGGTCATCACGTGGTGGAAATTCGTTATTCCCACGCTCACCTTTCTCCTGTTATTCTTTACATTCCGGGCCAGCAATTTTGTCAACTTTGGCGGCTTTGCCCCGATGGGTGCCGCGCCCATTTTCCAGGCCATTCCCACTGCTGGTATCGTCTTCTCCTACCTGGGCTTCCGCCAGGCTCTCGACTATGGCGGAGAGGCGCGCAATCCTCAGCGTGACGTGCCACGCGCGACCATCATCTCCGTGATTGCCGCGACTATCCTCTATGTCTTGCTACAACTCGCCTTCACTGGTGCTCTTCACTGGTCGGCGTTGGGTATCAAGATAGGTGATTGGGGCAGTTTGGGGACCTCAAAATGGGCAACCGCACCGTTTGCCAGCGCGCTGCAAGCTTCGGGCATCGCTCTCTTCGCGGCTTTCGCGGTACTGCTCCAGGTTGACGCCTACGTCTCCCCCGGTGGCACAGGTCTGGTTTATACTGGAACAGCGGCGCGCACCATCTATGGCATCGCGATGGATGATTACCTGCCGCCATTCTTCGCACACATTAACCAACGTTGGGGCATTCCCATCGTCGCACTCGTAACCGCGACGATTCTGGGCTGGCTCTTTCTGTTGCCACTACCGAGTTGGTATCTGCTCGTCGGCTTCATCTCCGTGGCGACCGTGCTCACCTACATTATGGGCGGCGTGGGCTTGACGGTTCTGCGGCGCACAGCAAGTGATCTGCATCGACCATATCACATGCCCGCCGCAAGCATTCTTGCTCCAATCGGCTTTATCTCCGCCGCGCTGATCGTTTACTGGTCCGGTACCTCACAGTTAAACTACATTGTAGCGGCTGTCGTGCTTGGGCTTCCACTCTATGCCTGGATTTATGCACCGCGCAAAATGGGCGTCAACATGGCAGGAAGCGTTGTCGCTGGTATTGTGATGTTGATCGCGGTCATTCTCACGGCCTACTTTGGTCCATTCAGTCAGAACGCGCTCAACTTTTATGTATACTTTATCCTGCTAGCGGTTGAAGTGTTACTCTTCAGTGCCTACATGTGGTACGCCTCGGATCCCACCAAACGCCATCAGATTACGGCCAGCGCGTGGCTTTTTGTCATGCTGTTTGGCCTCTACCTGCTCGCGTACTTTGGTCCCTTTGGACCCGCCAAGACACCCGCGCTGCCCTTCCCGCTAGACACAGTGATCGCGGCGGTCTTCTCGCTACTCATCTTCTACTGGGCGGTAGCAGCAGGCCATAGCACACCTGAGATCGAAGCGATTGTTGCGTCACAAACCAAAGCGTAGTTCCTCGTAGAAGAAGGGGAAAAGATGTCGCCGCAGTTTATTGTTGCTGTGGCGGCATCTCTGGATAAGTAGCCTGGGGCATTTCATACTGCTCTTGCGCGGGATTGTTTATCTGTTCGGGATACGCAGGTGCTGGCGTCTCACGGGCCTGATAACCTTCATCATAACCACGATAAGACGGCTCATAGGTTGGCGTAGGCGCAACAGGTGGCTCATAGGTTACGGGCGGGCGATATGGCTGAACTGGCTGACGCATAGGCGGCGTATACTGCTGATAGGTTTGCCTTCTCCTGTTTGCACGATTGATAGGAGAGAAGGTACAGGCAGCAAAGAAGTAGATTACCGCACCAAAAATTTGCGTAAAGAAAATCAGCAAAAGCCAGAAAATTTTACTTGATCCCAGGCGTCCATTGCGAAAACAATCAATTAACATCACGATCCAGAAAATCGTCGTCGCAACAGCCCACAAGCCCATTGACTCGTGTCCAAACATCATCGGCGGCATGGTAAGGTATCCCTTCAGAAAACAGCTCGTTTTTTAACGTTATTACTTATATACGCATGACGAGAGACGATGTTCCAAACAGAGCAATCATTCGCTACTTGTTCAACATATGTACAACCCGTCCGAGCACGCTCTCCGCGCCTTCTAACACAATTTCACTCAGGCCAGGATGAACGTAGAGAATCTCGCTCAGATCTGTCAGCGTTGCCCCCATTTCGATAGCGAGCGTAGCCTGTCCAATCAAATCACCAGCACGTGGGCCAACCAGTGTCATGCCAAGTAAGGCATCGTTGCTGGCATCGGCAACGACCAGCGCGAGACCGTTATCGCTCGCCAGCGTCAAGGCACGCCCGTTGGCGGCGAGCGGAAAACGCCCCGTCTTGATCGTGTAGCCCGCACGTGTGGCCTCCTCAGAGGAATAGCCAACACTTGCCAGTTCGGGTGTCGTGTGAACAACGAGCGGCGTCACAAGCGGCGCGAACTGTACGCGCTGTCCACCAATCACATCGGCGGCAACCTTGCCCTGCTTGATGGCAATACTCGCTAATGCTCTTCCACCAGTACAATCGCCTACAGCATAAATAGAGGGTATATTGCTCTGTTGCATTGTATTGACCGCGATACCGCCCTGCTCGTTCAATTGAAGGCGCACAGCGTCCAGATGCAACCCCTGCACATTTGGACGCACACCCGCAGAAATCACCAGCGGACGCTCATTAATATCGGCAAGAGTGGCTTTTGTCGTGACCTGAATACCGAGTTTGCGCAAACCCGCCTGTACGAGCCGCACAGCAGCGGCATCGATCCCTGTCAGCAACGTCTCATCGGGCACGGCCAGACGGACGTTGACGCCCAGACGCGCGTAAAGCGTTGCCAGTTCAAGGGCGATATAGTCATTCCCATAAATGACGAGAGAGGCTGGCAATGTGGATAGAGTAAGAGCCTGCTCAGGTGTTAAAACCGTTGTCCCATCATAGGACAGTGCGGGCACAGCGGTAGCAGTGGCTCCCGTCGCGATCACGCAGTGCTCGAACTTAAAGCGATGCGAACCGTGCTCACCCTCAACACGCACCTCTTGCGTATTCATAAACCAGCCGGTGCCCGTTACGTACTCGATCTTATTGCCAGCGACAAGACGGCGCACACCCTCCGAAAGACGCTCAACCACGCTCTGTTTCCACGCTTGCATACTGGGCCAGTCGAAAGAGACCGCCTCCGCGTGAATACCCAGCGAGGCAAGCTCTTCAGAACGTGTCTGTGCATAACGTTCAGTGGCGGAAAGCAGGGCTTTGAGCGGGATACAGCCTCGATTGAGACATGTGCCGCCCGCTGGTCCCGGTTCTACCAGCGTCACATGCCTGCCCTGTTGCGCGGCGCGAATTGCCGCCACATAGCCGCCCGGTCCTGCTCCCAGGACCAGCACATCAACCGCGGTTGTGACATCACCTACAACCATACTATCGCCTGCTTTCTAGAGAGGCAGGGCGACCGCAAGGGTCGCCCCTACAATGATACGATGCTCGTTTTACCCGTCATCATGGTAGGAGCGAGGCTTGCCCTCGCTCTGCTCCTACGCACTAAAAAGTGTACAATGAAGTTTGACAGAACACTACTATAATACGTATCATATCCCCACGTTTTTCACCTCTGCAACGACTGGAGCATGGCGGATATGCGGACTCAAAGTAGTAACAATCGCTAAAATCACGAAACCAGCTACGAACACGATGCCAGCGATTGTCAAACCCACGCTTTGCAGCAAAAAGCCAGTCAGCGAAAGGCCAAATGGATTACCGCCCATTGCAATCAGACGAAAGACGCTATTGACACGCCCCTGCAAGCGGTCGGGAATCATACGAATGCGGTAGGTCATTTGCGTCAGGTCATAGCTGGGAAAAACCAGCAGAAACGCAGCACCAGCAATGCCCATGACAAGCACAGTAGGGGCAAAGAAGAGCAACGGGACCAATATCACCATCAACCAGGAGACGCTCACGAGAGACAACCCAAAACTCAGATGCTTTTGCACCCATGCCGCTAGCCATGAGCCAGCAATACCGCCCACACTCGTCGCGCTAAAGACCAGACCAATCGCAAACGCGGATGCATGCAGATGTTGCGCCAACACAATCATAAACAGGCCACTACCTGCTAAGACAATATTATAGCCACAGATCATCACAGCCATCAGACGGATCAGTGGTTGATGCCAGAGCCACAGTAACCCTTCCCGAATATCTAGCCAGAGTTTGTAGAACGAAAAACTACTTACATCTCGTTGCTCCTGAAAACTGGCTTTGATAAAAAAGAGCGAGATCACAGAGGCGGTATACGAAACAGCATCAGCAAGAAATGGAAACACTTTGCTGATACTATAGAGCAGACCTCCCAGCGAGGAACCGAACAGCGAAGCGACACTATAGGTGGTATAATTCTGTGCCAGAGCGGCAGAAAGTTGCTCTTTCGTAACCACTTGTGGCAGACAGGCCACTTCGGCTAAATTAAAAAAGACCATCAATGTGCCTTCGATGATCGATACTACATAGAGTTGGATCAATGAGATGTTGCCAAGCAAGAGCGCAATAGGGATGCTTGCCATGCTGATAGCACGACCAGTATCACAGATGAGCATAACACGCTTGCGGTTCCAACGATCAATAAGCGCACCAGCGGGTAGGCTAAGGAGTAGATAGGGAAACAGGCGTACCGCTCCTATTAGTCCTGCCTGCACGGGTGAATGCGTAAGAGCAAGCACAAACAAGGGAAATGCGAGTTGTGAAACCTGTGTGCCAACCGATGAAACCAGTTGCCCACTCCAGAGCAGCATGTAATCGCTATTGCGCCAGAGGGGGACAGACTGCGCAGGTGGAATAGTTTTTGCCATAGAGCCTCAGAAATGAAAAAGGCCGCTATCCGCTTCGGGATAGCGGCCCAGGTGCGATTAGATCATATCCAACAAGAGACGTTGTGGATGCTCAACCAGTTCTTTAAATCGCGCGAGAAACTTACCGGCCTGCGCGCCATCAATCAGGCGGTGGTCAAAGGAGAGCGTGAGTGGCATCATGGTCCGCGCAACAAGCGCACCAGAGCGCACAACAGCTTTCTCTTGTAAGCGACCAATCGCAAGAATTGCCGCCTCGGGATAGTTGATGATGGGCACGCCGCTACTGCCGCCAAAACTGCCGATATTGTTGAGCGTAAAAGTGCTCCCAGCCACCTCGGAAACGGTCAGCGTGCGCTTGTGCGCTCCCTCAACCAAATGCTCAAGCTGTTTGGCAATATCGAGCACAGTGAGCTTATCGGCGTTGCGCAACACGGGCACCAGCAGACCTTCAGGAGCATCAGCGGCAATACCGATATGATAGACATGCTTATAAATAATTTCGCGCTTCTCCTCATCCAGACTGGCATTAAAGATGGGAAATTCCTTTAGGACTGGCACGAGTAGTTTGACCAGCAGCGGCATATAGGTCAGGCGCACGCCGCGCTGTTCAGCAACAGGCTTCAAGGCCTGTCGCAACGCTACCAGTTCCGAGCCATCGGCCTCTTCGAAGGCAACAGCATGGGGAATGGTGCGCCAGGAACGCTCCATACGCTCGGCAATGCGTTTGCGCAAGCCCGTTAATGGCTGACGCTCTTCCAGGGCTGTCGCCTCGACTGCTGCGGGGAGAGATGGCACTTGTGCCTTCTGTAGGTTTTGTGCTATCCCATTCACGTGCGTTGTCTGCGATAGAGCAGATGCTAGCGCAGGAGACGAAGTTTGGCGCGCATAGCTCTCGATATCTTCCATTGTCACGCGCCCACTGGGATGCGAGGCGGGAACCTGCTCCAGATCAATGCCAAGCTCAAAGGCACGCTTGCGCACCGCTGGCGCGGCCAGCACACGCGAACGAGTCGCTGTACCCCCAGCCGCTTTTATGGGAAAAGCAGCGGAGACAATGTTACTCGCACTGGCCTGAACAACTGGCGCGGTACTGGCAGTCTCAAACGTGATCAGCGTCTCGCCCAACTGCGCGACCTTGCCCGCTGGCACAAGGATATTGGCAACCTTGCCCGCGACGGGAGCGGGAATCTCTACCACCGCTTTATCTGTTTCAACCTCTACCATCGGCTGATCAAGTTTGATGGTATCGCCCGCTTGGATCAGCCAGCGGCGAATTTCGGCCTCGTGCATCCCTTCTCCCAGGTCGGGTAGCTTAAACTCTTGCATAAATATACTCCTCAGCGAGTTTTTTATTGCCCTCTAGCATCTGCATATAGCGACCATTTTACTGACGCCAGTAAAATGGTCTGCAACAGTCTTGCCTGTCTCTGCACAGACAATCATTTTCTACTGCCCCTCTCGCATTGCGCGCATCTCTTCTAAAGCCTCTAGCACTGCCTTGCGGACAGTCGAATACACAAAAGGAGCCTTCGCATCGGTATATGCAGCTCGATCATCACGATATTTTACCACCAGTTCACGTTTCAGGACAGCATATTCTTGTACAGTTTCAGGATGCCGTCGCAAATATTCGCGAAACAGCAAGTTCCATGCATACTGCTCGTTGCTTTTCTCGATCATGTGAATGTGATGTGTGCGCACTGGTGGCTCTGTGGGCGAGAATTTACGAAAGAAATGCCTGCCAGGAATACCAGCTTCCCCCCGATATTCATAGCCAATGCTCTCAAGCGGCTGCACACATTGCGCAACAAGACTATAGGAACGAATAACAAGCAGGATATCAATGATGGGTTTCGCGGCTAAGCCTGGGATCGAGGTGCTGCCAATGTGTTCGATCTCCGTGACATACTCGCCAATCAAGGCTCGTATGCGAGTCTGTTCTTCAATGAAAAGCTGAGGCCACGCGGGGTCATAGTCCACCACAATGATAGATGACATAATTCACCTAAAAATGTTCTATTGTACCTCATACTATAAAAAGTTTGCAACGGATGCCCAGAAAAGGAGTTCATCCGTCGCAAATATCTAGCTAACCCAATTATACACTGTAGATTAGCTGTCCCCTAATTTCGCAGCGCGCGCAAGGAGCAACAGTTACCTTACAAACCACATTATGGGGCTGTAGCTTCAAGTATTGCTAGTTTGGTCTCCATACCAAATCTTGCTTCTGCAAGTAGGGCCACGAGGGAAAAAATGAAAAGGAGCAAGAAAATAGCCCCAATACTTGATCTAGCAGTAGCTATGATGCCAATGATAATCGGCACGATAATGCTGGCAAGAGCATCTACACATTTGCAGGTGGACAAAGCCCAAGCCCGCATACGTGTTGGGAAGAGTTCCGCCGTAGACAAAAAGTTGTTGATAACACAAATATAGCCACCCATTGACAGCGGAATACCAGTTAACGCTAACACGACCCAACTGGTACTGTGCAGTATTCCAAAGGCAATACTTCCTGCCCCTGTCCCCAGTACAATGATGCCGAAGCCAATCAAAAACCATCGTTTACGACCAATACGATCCACCAGGAACATGTACACCACTAAAACAACAAGCTCGCACAGTCCGAAGAGAATGTTGAAAATCTGCACCTGAAACTGCCCCATGCCCACGAACGTATAGAGTGTTGGTAGCCAACTGGCAAAACCTGCTAACACAGAGGCCCCGACAAACCAGCGTATCCAGGTTAAAAGCGTGCGTGTAGTATAGGATTTTGAGAAAAGTTCTCCCCACCTGGTTTTCTTGCTAATCGAGGCGGGAGAGATCACTTTGGCAGCACCCAACGCTTGTCCATGCATATGCACAAGAGCCTGCTGCTCCAACAACTCTACATACTTTTCAGCTTCATCGATCCGTTCCCGATGCACCAACCAACGTACCGACTCTGGTATGTAACGTCCCACGAAAGGTGTAAGCAGAAGCGTCAATCCACCCAAACCTAATAAGATACGCCACGCCGAAGCACCTGAAATTGGCATAAGCACAAAGGCCAGAAGAAAAGGGGCAAGTACAAAACCCAGTGTGTAGAGAAAAAGGACTGCTGCAGTTGCCCTTCCTCTCAGCAGTCCTGGAATGTACTCACTCACATAGGCAGTTGCAATCGGTACGATACTGCCGAGTGGAATACCGACAAGAATACGTAAAAGTAACAGCGTTTGGAAGGTGGGAGCGGCTGCACTGGCAAGACTCAGTACCCCAAAGAGGAGCAGCGAAATAATGTACAAACGTTTACGCCCAAAAATCTCTGAGAGCGCACCCAACGCTAACGAACCAATGATCTGCCCAATATAGACCGCTCCAATCAAAGCTCCACCCACGGCGGTGCTCAAGTGGAAGGTGGTAAGTAGTGAAGGCAGGATGATAGCAATTGCGATAATATCCAACCCCGCAAATAGGAGTCCGGTTCCTAACAAGGCACTAAGGCGACGATGAAAAGGTAAGAGGGGCAGCCTATCCAGGCGACCAATCAAGTTATTTTGATGAAGAGTCTGTTCGTTACCCGTCGCAACGGATGTTTCCATGATACCTTACCTTTCGTGTGTGGGAACGAAATTTTTAGTACATATGACCTTACATCATGCCATCATACTACCAGTGGAGACAAAAATGTGCGCTAGATTGGCACTAGTTGCTTGTGACGGGATAATTTGCAGGACTCACGCTGTCATGAGAGATGTAACTGAAACACATTTAAGTTCCTGGTATATGTGCCTCTTTTTAGGCAAAAGTAGGCAAGAGCAAACCTAACAATAATAGTATACACAATAATCATGCAATGCACCATTAAATTTTTATAAAAATAGCACCCCTAACAAATGAAAGAAACATAATTTATGAAACGCCATACATCAGTAAACACTGCACTACAGGAAATTATGATCTCAAAATACGTCGTTAGAAAAGCAGAAGGAGCAGAAAGGGCAAGGCGACGCTTGTGGTCGCCTTGCCCTTTCTGCTCCTTCTACTGCCATCGCATGGTTTACGCTTCCATGACACGTTTCAGGGCATCCAGCACTTTTGCCGCATTGGGCATGTAGTAGTCTTCCTGCCCTGGAACAGGGAAAGGCGTGTCATAGCCCGTGACGCGCGCGACGGGACTGAGCAACGAATAGAGGCATTTTTCGTTGATGATCGCTGTGACCTCCGCGCCGATGCCACCAGCGCGTGGAGCCTCGTGGACAATGACAGCGCGTCCGGTTTTCGTCACGGAGTTGACAATTGTCTCCTCGTCAAGCGGCCAGATAGTGCGTAGATCAATCACTTCGGCACTGATACCCGCTGCCTGTTGCGCTTTTTTCGCCGCATCTAGCGCAACGGGAACCATCGCACCGTAAGCAATCAGGCTGACATCGCTGCCCTCCTGCACGATATTGGCTTTGCCAAGAGGAAGCGCGTAGTGTTCCTCTGGCACTTCCTGGCGGAAAGAGCGATACAGCTTGATATTCTCCAGAAAGACCACAGGCTCAGGGTCAGCCACCGCAGAAGCTAGCAACCCTTTCGCGTCGTAGGGATTCGAGGGAATTACCACTTTCAGGCCGGGCGTCTGCAAAAATATGCCTTCCAGACTGTCGGAATGTAGTTCGGGTGTGCGCACGCCGCCGCCATAGGGAGAGCGCACGACTAACGGGCAACCGAGCGCGCCGCCGCTGCGGAAACGCATACGCGCCGCCTGCGAGACCAACTGGTTCATGCATACATAGAGAAAACCGGCAAACTGTATCTCGGCAATCGGGCGCAGACCGTAGACTGCCATACCGACAGAACTGCCGATAATGGCGGACTCCGAGAGCGGCGTGTCAAAAACGCGCTGCTTGCCAAACTTGCGTTGCAGGTTCTCCGTGACGCGGAACACTCCACCATTCGCGCCGATATCCTGACCCAATATAACGGTACGCGCATCGCGTTCTAATTCCAGAGCCAGCCCTTGATTTAATGCTTCAATCATCGTCATCTGCATAGCTACACTTGCTCCCTCTTATTTATCCTGTTGCGCGAAGCGCAAGAGATCAGCGCGCTGCTCTTGCAGACGTGGCGTGAGATTATCAGTCATGTAGTCGAAGAAAGCATCTGGGGCTGGAGCGGGCATCGCCAAACCTTCCTCGCTGGCCCGATTGATCTCATCCTCAACTGATGCAATGAGTTGCAGATCTTGCTCCTCGCTCAACAGATCGCGTTTCAGCAGGAAACGTTTGAAGCGCGCAAGCGGATCTTTGGCACGCCATGCCTCAACCTCGGCGGGATCACGATAGCGCGTGGGATCGTCAGCGGTAGTATGCGCCCCCATGCGATAGGTCAGCGTCTCAACGAGCGTCGGGCCATCGCCAGCACGCGCGCGCGCAAGAGCCTTCTGCATGACATCGTAGACAGCGAGAATATCATTGCCATCAACTAAGACTGATGGCACGCCGAAACCCGCTCCACGCGCTGCCAGTGTCGCAGCGGCACTCTGCTGGCTACGTGGCACGCTGATCGCCCAGCCGTTATTCTGCACGACCAGCACGACGGGAACCTGAAAGACGCCCGCAAAGTTCAACGCCTCGTTGAAATCGCCCTCCGAGGTCGCGCCATCGCCGCACACGCCCACGGCAACCGAGGTATCGCCATTGATTTTCGCCGCCATGCCCAAGCCAACGGCGTGCAGCATCTGCGTAGCAATCACGATTTGGATGGGCATACAGCGAATATCTGGCGGATAGGCAGGCGTGAAGCCACGAAACGAGTAGACCAGCGTAGAAATAGGTACGCCACGCACGACAAGAGATGCGATTTCGCGATACGAGGTGGCGAGCCAGTCCTGCGCCTGCATAGGTGCGGCAAGCCCAACAGCGGTTGCCTCTTGCCCGACGAGCGAGCCAAAGGTTGTCGCACGCCCTTGCCGCTGCAATGCGATGATCTTATTGGAGAGCGTCCGTCCCAGGTGCATTGAGCGATAGAGCTTGAGCAATGCTTGCGCGCTGAGATCGGGCATCGGGCCAACGAGATTGCCCTCCACATCGAGGAGTTGATAGGCCGTCATGCTAGAGTCAACGTGTTGAATCGTCACACCAGTCTCCTTTTTCTTTAGGACACAAAGAGCCAGGGAGCTTCTTTTCTTCTGCGCTCTTCATACGCCGTAATCTCGTCGTCATGCGAGAGCGTCCAACCAATGTTATCTAACCCCTGTAAGAGCATCAGGCGTTTGAAGGGATCGATATCGAAATGGAAGGTGCGCCCATCCAGCGTCGAGATGGTCTGCGACCCCAGATCAACAGCGAGCCGATAACCTTTGTGTGACTCGACTTCACTAAAGAGTTCGTTGATAGCAGACTGATCGAGCGTGACAGGCAAAATACCATTGCTGAAGCAGTTGTTGTAAAAAATGTCAGCAAAGCTGGGAGCGATAATGCAGCGAAAACCATATTCGCGGATGGCCCAGGGAGCGTGCTCACGTGAGGAGCCACAACCGAAGTTATCGCCCGCTAGCAGCACACTAGTGCCCTGATAGCGAGGCTGATTGAGCACAAAATCTGGATTAGGCGTACCATCATCGTTATAGCGCCAGTTGGCAAAGAGGATATCAGCAAAGCCTGTGCGACGAATCGTTTTGAGGAAGCGTGCGGGCGTGATCTCGTCGGTATTGACGTTAACGCGATCTAAAGGGGCAACCATGCCAATATGTTCAACAAAGGGTTCCATATATTTCTCTCACCTGTAATTCAGTAATAGGGTAATAAGGCGTGATCTCTCACGCCCTATACGTTCCGAATATCGACAAAATGTCCAGCGACAGCGGCGGCGGCAGCCATAGCGGGACTGACCAGATGGGTGCGCCCACCCCGTCCCTGGCGACCCTCAAAATTGCGGTTGCTAGTTGAGGCGCAGCGTTCACCTTCGGAGAGACGATCTCCATTCATAGCGATACACATGCTGCATCCCGCCTCGCGCCACTCAAAACCGGCCTCGCGGAAGATATCAGCCAGACCTTCTTCTTCTGCCATGCGCCGCACCTGCGTTGAGCCAGGCACGACGAGCGCGCGCACGCCGGGAGCGACACGTTTGCCCTTCGCATACTGGGCCGCCATACGCAGATCTTCCAGACGCGAATTTGTGCAAGAACCGATAAATACGGTATCCACCTTGATCTCGGAAATCTTCTGGCCCGCTTGTAATCCCATATATTTCAGCGCGCGTTCATATGACTGCCGTTTCAACGGGTCGCTCTCTTGCGCGGGGTCTGGTACTACACCAGCAACGTCCGTGACCATGCCGGGATTATTTCCCCACGTTACCTGGGGTCCCAGGCCCTCGATATTGACCTCATGTACGGCATCGAAGGTTGCATCGGCATCGCTGGCAAGCTGTTTCCAGGCTGCCACAGCCTGCTCAAACATCTCGCCTTTGGGCGCATAGGGACGGCCCTTGATATAGGCAAAGGTAGTCTCATCAGGAGCGACCATGCCAGCACGCGCGCCCGCCTCAATTGCCATATTGCAGAGCGTCATACGTCCCTCCATCGAGAGACTGCGCACGGCGGAGCCGCTAAACTCGATGACGTGGCCCGTGCCCACACCTGTGCCCAATTTACCGATGACCGCGAGAGCAACATCTTTCGCAGTGACACCGGGAGCCAGCTTGCCCTCAACGCGGATATTCATGGTTTTCGGCTTATTCTGCAAGATACACTGCGTTGCCAGCACGTGTTCAACCTCGCTCGTGCCGATGCCAATCGCAAAAACGCCAAAGGCTCCGTGCGTGGAGGTGTGGGAATCACCGCAGACGACCGTCATGCCAGGAAGCGTAATGCCCTGTTCTGGTCCGATGATATGCACAATACCCTGGCGCGCATCATGCATATCAAAGAAGTAGTTGAGATGGAAATCGTGTGCATTCTGCTCCATCGTTGTGATACACAGGGCACTATCCTTATCGACAACATCAAGCATCTTGCGACCCGCCATGGTAGGAACGTTGTGGTCCAGTACGGCAATAGTAGCATCTGGACGACGCACCGAACGCTGGGCCAGACGCAAGCCCGCGAACGCTTGCGGCGATGTGACTTCATGGACGAGGTGGCGATCAATATATAAAATGGTCGCTTCGCCAGGGATATCACGCACCACATGCTGCTCCCAGATTTTGTCAAACATGGTTTTTGGCATAAAAAGACTCCTAAGTGAAAGATAGAATGTTCCCCTGACCGGAAAGAGAAGACTCTTTCCGGTAAAATGTGTTACTTTATGTTATACCACAGTCTTGTTGATTACACACTTCGCGATATAGCGCAGGTCCATTTCTTCCAGTTCGCGTTTCTTGCCCAGCAGCAATTTCGCCATATCGAAAGCGCGGTTGACCTGCTCCTGCTCCAGTTCGTAGCCCAATTCGCGCATCTGCGCGGCAAGGGCCGCACGCCCGGAAAGCTTGCCAACATGCATACGGCGATCAGCAGCGGTCAGACCAACCGACTCAGGCGTCATAATCTCATAGGTACGCGCATCCTTTAACACGCCGTCTTGATGGATGCCGCCGCCATGCGCGAAGGCATTACGCCCAATAATCGATTTGGTCCATTGTGGTTCCATGCCAGAGAGCTGCGCGACAAGCTTGCTCGTTGGTACAAGTTTGGTGGTATCCACGCGCACATCCAGGCCCATATCCGCCGAACGGGTGCGCACTGCCATCACAACATCCTCGGTCGCGGCATTGCCCGCACGCTCGCCCAAACCATTGATACAGGTATCAACGCGTTCCGCACCATTGCGCAAGCCCTCAAGGGCATTGGCAACCGCCAGACCCAGATCATCGTGACAATGGGCCGAGATGCGAATAGTGGGAAACTCGCGTTTGACATCCGCGACCAGTTGCCCAAATTCCCAGGGCAAGGCAACACCAACCGTATCGCAGAGCGTCACAAAGCGCACGCCCTCTTTTAGCAGCACCGCGCACACTTCGAGAATAAAATCATACTCGGTGCGCGTGGTATCTTCAAGGGCAAAATCTACATTTTCCGTCAATGTGCGAGCCAGCGCAACGGCAGAACGCGCCATTTCCAGCACCTCTTGCCGCGTTTTGCCAAGCTTGACCTGCCGATGCAGCGGGGAGACGCTGATAAACGGTTGAATAGCGGAACGGTTAGCGATCTTCACAGCATCCCACGCGCAAATGATATCGTTAGGATGCGCACGGGCAATTGCGCAGATTTCAGCATTCTCGACCTTCGACGCGATCAGGCGCACGGCTTCAAATTCACCAGGGGACGAGACAGGAAAACCGCAGTCAAGCGTATCAAAGCCCATTGCTGCCAGTGCTTGCGCAATCGCAAGCTTCTCTTCAGGAAAGTAATTGATGCCAGGAGTCTGCTCTCCATCGCGTAGCGTGGTTTCATAAAATTTGACGATACGTGATTCCATTGGTCACTCTGCCTTTCTTCATCGCAATAAGGCTTTCGCAAACATCGCCATTGATGTACTCGTGACAATACAAACAGAACAGGCAATATAACTAATCAATCCAACTCATAGGATAAGCGGCATCATCACACTGGTGAGCAGCGGCGGTCAATTTGAGCGGATAAAAGGTATCGACCATGACGGCCAGTTCCTCTGTGCGTTCCGCTCCCAGGCTTTTTTCGACTACCCCTGGTTGTGGGCCATGTGGAATGCCACGCGGATGCAGCGTGATAGACGAGCGTTCGATACCACGCCGACTGCCGAAATTGCCATTGACGTAGTAGATCATCTCGTCACTATCGATGTTGCTGTGATTATAAGGGACGGAAATGGAGAGAGGATGATAGTCGAGCTTGCGCGGCACAAATGAACAGACCACGAAGTTCGGTCCCTGGAAAGTCTGATGCACAGGAGGCGGTTGATGAACACGTCCGGTAATTGGCTCGAAATCGGCGATGTTGAAAATCCAGGGATACTCGTAGCCATCCCAGCCGACGACATTACAGGGATGATAATCGTACCAGTAGCTTGTCACGCGCTCGCCCACTTTGAGACGCACCTCAAACGCACCGCGCTCGGTATGCGTCGCCAGTTCTTCGGGACGGCGAATATCGCGCTCACAATACGGAGCATGTTCCAACAATTGCCCATTTTTGTTGAGATAGCGATTGGGCGGCTCAATCGTGCCATGCGCCTCTATCGTCAGGAAGCGGTTATTTACGCTATCGCTGGCAAGCTGGAAACGATAGGTTGTGCCACGTGGAATAATGATGTAATCGCCTTCATGATAGGGCAAAAGACCAAAATTGGTCTCCACAACGCCGTGCCCATCATGAATAAAGTACACCTCATCGCACTCGCCATTGCGATAGAAGTAGTTCATCTGCTCACGTGGGCGCGCCACGCCGATTGCCACATCCTTGTTAAACATCAAAACCTGCCGTCCAAAGATCGCGTCACCGCTTTCTGGCAAGGGATTGGTCTTGAGATGCAGGTGACGCTGTACGCCGGGGTCCCATTCCTCGTTGCGCACGTCGGCATATTTTTCGATCTTTGTCACACGGGTTGGCGGATAGTAATAATAAAGAATGGAATAGTTACCTGAAAAACCTTCCGTGCCGAATACTTCCTCCGCGTAGAGCGAGCCATCCGGCTTACGAAATTGCGTATGGCGTTTGGGCGGTATCTCGCCCAGCCGATGATAAGCAGGCATGTGCATTTCTCCTCATTCACAACATAACGCATACTACACGATCTTATTGCGCAATATCCCAATACCTTCAATTTCCAGTTCGATCACATCGCCGCGCTGAAACCAGGGATGTACCTCTGTTCCCAGTTCGAGCAGGCAGCCAGTGCCAACCGTGCCAGAACCAAGCACATCGCCAGGACGCAGACGTGCGTTGCGCGAGGCCCACGCGATCATCTGTGGAAAGCTGTAATAAATCTGATTGAAGTTGCCGCGTGAAATCTCCTGCCCATTGACAGACGCCAGCATCGTCATATCGTACCGCTCACTGGCTCCCTCTCCCGTGCGCCGTGTCGCCAACTCGTCGGGCGTGACCAGCCAGGGACCAAGCGAGGTAGCGAAATCCTTGCCTTTGCCAGGACCAAGACTGAGCTTCATGTCCTTGCGCTGGAAATCGCGCGCGCTCCAATCATTCATAATCGTGTAGCCAGCGATATAGCTTGCGGCCTCTTCCACGGGAATATCCTTGCCAGCGCGTCCAATCACACAGGCAATCTCTAGTTCGATATCCAATTCGTTGCTACCAACAGGATAGGGAACATCCTGCTCATACCCGTATATTTCGCTCGTGTTGGTAAAGTAAAAGGTCGGAATCTCATACCATTCAGGGATCATATCCAATCCGCGCTTCGAGCGTCCACTCTTCACATGCTGCTCAAAAGCGTAGAAATCGCGCATAGAGGGCGGCTCTGGCAGCGGCGCAAGCAGCGAGACCTCAGTAGCAAGGTACTCTCTGCCCGCGATTGCATGCAATGCCTCTACCGTCACGGGTAGTTCAGGTGGAACAGCCGGGAAACCACCCGTCGCAATAGGAATGTATGCCTCGCCCAGTTGCGTAGGAGACAGCGTCTCACGCGCCTTGCTTTGCCAGTCAGGATCGCGCAAGAGTTCCAGAAGCGAGGGATAAGGGAGCGTAACGAAACGCTCCCCGTGTACAACAGCCGCAGAGGTTACACCCTCATCGGTACGAATTGTTGCCAGCTTCATTATAAATTGCCTCGTAATGCCTGCTCACGCTCCAAAGCCTCGAAGAGAGCCTTAAAATTGCCCTCGCCAAAGCCACGCGCCCCTTTGCGCTCAATCACCTCGAAGAACACAGTGGGACGACTGACAACCGGCTTGGAGAAGATTTGCAGCAGATAGCCATCCTCGTCGTGATCGATCAGGATGCTCAATTCTTCTAGCTGCTTGATATCCTCATCAATATATCCGACGCGCTCAAGCACATCGGCATAATAAGTGGCGGGCGTGCGCAGAAACTCGACGCCGCGCTCATTCAAATTGCGCACCGTCGCTACGATATCATCCGTATTCAGGGCAATATGCTGTACACCAGGACCACAATAGAAATCGAGATACTCCTCGATCTGCGATTTCTTCTTGCCGGGAGCGGGTTCATTAATCGGCAGTTTAATACGTCCACTACCATTCTGCATGACTTTAGACATCAAAGCAGAGTATTCCGTACTTATAGCACGATCATCGAAGTGAATCAGTTGAGTAAAACCCATCACGCGCTCATAGAATGTCACCCACTCGTTCATCTTGCCCAGTTCAACGTTGCCAACAATATGGTCAATTGACGCAAGGCCAGCGGGACGGGCGCGGCGTGGCAGATTGCTCGCAAGAGAGCGATAGCCAGGAAGAAACGCGCCGTGGTAGTTGTGACGCTCTACAAAGGTATGGATTGTCTCACCATAGACGGCAATCGAAGCCAGTTTGACGCTTCCATTATCATCCTTGAAGGTCATAGGCTCCGCAACGCCCTGCGCGCCGCGTTTTGTCGCTTCACGATAAGCTTGCTCAGCATTCTCAACACGAAAGGCAACAACTTTGATGCCATCGCCATGCAGTTTGACATGCTCGGCAATGGGACTGTCAGGAAGGAGTGAAGATGTAATCAGCAAGCGCACATTGCCTTGCTCCAAGACGTAGCTCGTTTTATCACGAATGCCTGTCTCTAAGCCTGCATAGGCAATAGGAATAAAGCCCCAGGCGTTGCTGAAGTAATAGGCGGATTGCATTGCATCGCCAACATAGAACTCCAGATAGTCGAAATTCTGAATTGGCATAAAGTCTTGTTCGGACATGTGAAACTCCTTTGTTTCATAAAAGCAGCTACATTGAACACGCAAAATTGTCCGAAACCATTATATGCAACGCCATGTCGTACTTGCAAGTTTTTAAGTTCTCGTAATACAAAAAGCAGGCATTTAGCAGAACGAAATCTAGCCCAAAAAACCAGCATATACGATCTTAAATAGATACATAATTTACTCATCAATATTATATTGATGGGATTTCTATCCGTTATAGACACAGCATAACGCTGTGTGCTATTCTGAAGTAGGCATTCTATGATCCTCTTGGTGTTTATGGTAATCGAAAGGAGCGTTTCGATGGCAAATCAGAACCCATCTGTCTACGAAGGACAGGAAACACAGGGCCGTCCTCTTATCCTGGCAATTGTTGAGCTGCCACTACTCTATAGCAAGGCACTCTTTATGCCTGTTCCAGAGACCTTTGCCAAAGAACGGCAACGTGGGAGCTGGGCTATCGTCTGGATACAACTATTGCTCATCATTGTCATTTCCGCTGTACTTGGTCTTTTACGTGGTCTTCATCGTTCAACAACAGTTGGTACACTGACAGGGTCCCAGGCTCTGTATGATGCGGTTGCTTCTATCGCAGTTGGAACATCGCTAGCCGCAACGCTGATTCAGGTAATTATCGTCCCGATCTTGTTCTTCATTGGCGTTGGCATTCAATACCTGCTCGCCAAAGCCTTTCGCGGTGAGGGAAGCTTTCTCTCACAAGCCTATACCGCACTACTTTATCAGGCACCCTTACTTATCTTGCATAGTATTATCAGCACAGTGCTCGTCTTTATTGCCAGCCTCACGCTCCGCATCGTTCTTGATCCAGTCATCGCAGTCGCGCTATTGATCTACAGCATCCTGCTCAATATTGCGGCGATTGCGGGCGTTCACACGATGACACGCGGGAAAGCAAGCGCCGTCGTTCTCATTCCATACATTGTTGGTGCGTTAGTTGCTTGTGGTCTCACATTTGCACTCGCCCAATACATCATCTCCGCCGTGCACAATATTCATTAAGCCCTTGTAGCGTAACAGAAGAACCTGCCATCAATGCTATACTGGCGGGTTCTTCTGATTTCCACTCAAGTCAATTCTCAAATATTTATCAAATTTTATAGCTATTTAGATTTCAAGCTAAGAGTGGATAGACAGGAGTTTCTGAGCATGTTATGATGAGTTAGTATCGTATTCTGACGAATTACATCCATGTCATTCATCAAAATGGAATAGACACAAGCAATCATACAAGTATTGGGAGAAACAGCTGTTGTGGATACGCTTATCGGCACGTTTCTTGGTGGTTATAAATTAATACGCGTGATTGGCAACGGCGGCATGGGAACCGTCTATCTGGCGGAAGATGAAGCCATTGGACAACAAGTTGCCATCAAAGTGGTACATAGCGAGGATGCAGACTATCCTAACGGCTCAAGTACGCCGCGCGCAGCCGACCGTTTTCGACAAGAGGCACGCGCGGTTGCCAGCCTGGATCATTTGCATATCCTGCCGCTGTATCGCTATGGAGAAGAGGAGACGATAAGCGGGAAACGCGCCTATATGGTCATGCAGTACCGTCCCGAAGGTTCTCTCTGGGATTGGCTACGCCGACGCTCTGGCCTGCTTTCCAACGAGTCTCTGCGCATTGCGCCACGCCTTCCCGCGAACTTGCCCAAGCCTTGGCCGATGCAGATCGAGGAAGCCGGGGAGTATCTATATCAGGCCGCATCCGCACTCAACTATGCCCATGAGCGAGGTATCGTCCACCGTGATGTCAAACCGGCTAATTTTCTCATGCGCTTTGACCCCAGCACGGTACAACCGGGTACAACCAGTGTTTTTCTGCTGCTCTCTGATTTTGGGCTTGCCAAATCTTTCACCTCACAGTCAGCAACCAGCAGCATTTTTGGCACACCAATTTACATGGCCCCTGAACAGTTTGATGGGACGGCAGTGCCAGAGAGCGACCAATACGCGCTGGCGGTCATGATCTACTACTTTCTCGCGGGGCGACCACCGTTTGAGGGCGACGCATTACAATTAATGAATCGTCATCTCAACGCTGAACCCGCGCCAATCCGCACACTTGTTCCTACACTCTCTAATGGAATCGAGAGCGTGCTTGCGCGTGCGCTTGCCAAAAAGCCCAAACAACGCTATCCCTCGATACTCACCTTTGCGGATGAATTTAGGCAACGCATGTACGAAGAGAAACGTAGTATCATACCACCTCTTATTCTGCCACAAGGAACGACACAACAAGATACACGCAACCGCCTTAGTGCCTACCTGCCCCCACAACAACTCACGCCGCAGAGCGGACAACAAGCATCCGTTCATCCACTTCCAACACCATCTGAACCAAACAATGCCAAAAGCAATACACCACAAAGCATGTGGGTAGATACTGGTAGGGCAGAACAGCCCAATGTCCAACCATTCTTGCCGCCAACACCTACGCCAACCAGTATCCCCATACCACCTACAGTCTACGCGCCTACACCTACACCGCCATCGCAATTACCAGGAGCGCAACAACAATCGTGGCAGGCATTCGCGAATGAAGCAACGCTGCAGGCGCAATTTTCACAACCATTTTTGCCGCAACTTCCACCAGCAGAAGTTGCATCCATACAAGCACCTTATGCCCCCCTAGCAGTGAATAGCATCTCACCCGCAGGCAATGCGCCGTCAGCACCAGATAAGCTAAAACGACGTACCCTCTTAGGTTGGCTCATTGGCGGTACTGCTGTCGCTGTTCTCGGTGTCGGCGCAGGCATCTACATCACCTCGCAGTCGCATCCACCCGTAGCGAGCCAGCCTGCCCAGCCCATTGTGCTCTCAGGCCACAAGAGCATAGTCACAAGCGTCGCATGGTCGCCTGATGGTACACGACTGGCATCAACGAGCAATGACCATACTGTCCGTCTCTGGGCAATGAGCAACAAGCAGACTACGTTAATTTACGCGAAGCATAGTGAGCCTGTACTCACGGTGGCTTGGAGTCCCACCAGCAATCTGCTGGCCTCTGGTGGACGCGATGATACTGTCCAGGTATGGGGAACTGATGGCAGACGCCTGGACCTTTTTTCGCGCCTGGGTGAACCTGTCAGTACACTGGTCTGGGCCACCAATCTCAACAGCATTCTTGCAGGCACATTGGGGGCAGGCATTCACGACCTACTACTCAGCAGCAAAGAAACAAGGGTTCTGTTTGGTCGCCTTATTGTGCGCAGTCTCGCCTTATCACCGGACAGAAACTATCTAGCCATTGGCAATAACGCTGGTGAAATCCAGATCTTTCGCGTTGGAGATGCGCGTCGTATTGCCTTCTATCAGGCCCATAGAGGACCAGTGCTCGCCCTGGCATGGTCGCATGATAGCACGCTCCTGGCATCGGGTGGTGAAGACCATCAAGCACATGTGCTTATTCCCCAAACCGGCAAGATTCACTCCTCACTGGTACACGGGGATGCAGTCAGCGGTGTGGCATGGGAACCAACAGGCAGTACGCGCCTGGCTACCGCCTCAATGGATGAGAAACTCCGCATCTGGACCATTGCCACAGGAGCGGTTACCACCAATACTACCGCAACGGGTTTAACCTCTATCGCGTGGAGCACGAGCGGGATTGCAGTCGGAGCAGTCAATGCTACGGTCTTCATTTTCGCTGTATAATAGCGTAGAACGATAGAACATTTATTGAGGAGTGAAAAAGAGATATGCAAAGCAATGCTATCAAAAAATGGTCCACTATCCGCGGACTGCCCGTCACGATTCCTACTCAAGGCAGAACAGTAGGAACGATTAGCGATTTTTTCTTCAAGCCTGGCACCGATTCCGTTGATGCGTTACTTGTCCATATTCCGTTGCAAGGCATGCGTGCCCTTCCAAGCAGCGGCATTACCACCATCGAAAAAGATAAAGTGACGATCGCGAACGAAGAGATGTTACTTTCAGCATTGCCTCCACTGTCATCAGGCAATGCCCTCACCTCATACAAGGTGCAGGGCGAAAGCGGGATGCAGGTCGGCTTTGTCAATGAGGTTTGGTTAGGCATCGCCTTACCTGCGGCCTTGCACATCGCGGCACTTGAAATTGTCAAAGAACGTGGACAAAGTAATGCGCAGTCAAAGCGATTGAGCGGCGATGATATTCTGCATTACAAGCAGGATTGTATTATTATTGACGATCAAGATGCACGTCGTTTACGTTAATGTTAGCTTCTATCCTTTACAAAAAATGTGGAGAGCTTGCGATACAGCAAGACCTCTCCTTTTTTCTTTTCTAAGAAAGCTCTATAGTACTTCTTACCTGATGTATTGAGATACATGGACATACCTCGTATAATTGCACTCGTACAGTAAAGTGTATGTCATGCAGTGACAACACTGCTTGCACTCATATCTAAGAACGCGCATTAGCATTCTTTTACTGTTGATATGGGTATTTTTATATAGAAGAGGATACAAAGCAACAATGGAAATTACAGGTAGCCAGAAAATTAAAGCGTCTCGCTTACAGGTTTTTAACGCACTTTTGAATCCAGAAGTTCTCAAGAGCAGCATCCCCGGTTGTGACACTGCAGAGTTCGTTGATTTTCCAACAGGGCGCCAGCTTAAGCTGACGGTTTCGCCCAACGTACCTGGTCTTAAAGGCCCCTACACGATTTTCTTGCAGACAGGTGAGGTCATTCCTCCATCCCGCGTCGTCCTAATCGCCGAGCCAAGCAGCTCGATGGGTTCAGTGCGCGCTACCTGCACGACTGATCTGACAGATGATGCGGATGGCACCCTGCTCAGCTACAATGCTAATGCACAGCTTGAAGGCAAAATCGCCGCTACTCCTGAGATTATGATTAAAGGCGCAGTCAAGATGGCTCTTGATCAGTTTTTCAAAAACTTTGAGAAGCAGGTCAGCTCGATCCGCGCATAACGGCAATCCTCTATTTCCTGGCCTGCGTGACAGAGGAGGCGATATCATTACCTCCTCTGTCGTCATATTATGTATAGAAACGTACAGGGATCACGCCGAAGCCAATCACACGCGCGGGTAAGGTGCGCAACTTCGGGATTCGATCGAGCAGGCGCAAGAATAAGGGAACTTGAAATGTCCCATCGCCTTGCAGCGTCTTCACAAAAACCATGTTTTGCACCACTACTTGAAATTTCTGAATTAAACGGACGGCAAGTTCACGCCGACGCTGTACTTTCGCCAAGTCACGTGTCTGCACTTCCCCTTTCCGCAACTTAGCGGATAAGACATTTGCGGCAACAACAGCATCTTGGATGGCATAGTTAATCCCTACGCCGCCAATCGGCGACATGACATGCGCGGCATCGCCGATTAACAATAGACCAGGACGATACCAGCGCGGTAGACGATTCGACTCCACCGATAAGACTGCTACCTGTTTCCAATCCACAAGTTCGTCAACACGCTCCGCCAGAAATGGGATACTCTCAGCAATCGCTTGCCGAAGAGACGCGATACCTTGTGCGCGTACCCGTTGATAGCTCCCCTTTGGAATCACATAGCCAATTTGCCAGTACTCCTGACGATCAATCAAAGCGATAATCCGCCTCTGACCAAAGCGGCCAAAGACGCCACGCGGGTCATCAGCCTTGCGTGCGAGACGAAACCAAAGGATATCCATTGGAGGCGAGGTGTTGATCGGCTCAAAGCCGGCCAGTTTGCGCAGGCGCGAGAAGCGTCCATCCGCCCCAACAGTCAAAGGGGCACGTACCTCATACCTGCCATCAGGGCCACGATAAGAGACGCCACATACGCGCCCATCCTCTTCCAGCAATTGATCGACTTGTGCCCCCATGAGCAACTTAAAATGGGGATAGCGTTGCATCTCATCGGCTAGAAATGCCAAAAAACGCGCCTGTGCGATGACAGTAATATATGGATATTTCGTCTTTAGCTCGTCAAAATGTGCGAAGGTAAATGTACCACCTGCGACCTCAAAATCAAGGGTGGGCATTTTGGTATGCGGCAACTGCAATAACCGCTCCGCCAGCCCAAGCTGATCCAGCATTTCCATCACTGAAGGATGAAGCGTATCACCGCGAAATTCACGGTCAAAATCCATATGTGCTTCCAGTAGCGTCACAGGGACACCTTTACGAACCAAGAGCAGAGCCAGGACCATACCCGCAGGCCCACTGCCCACAATACAGCAGGTGGTATGTATCCGTTGCTTTACTACATGGACCTGTTTTTGCATTTCTTGCTGCATCATGTTGCTCCTCAAAGCTATACGAACGAAGTAGCGCATTTTCTACCTAAGGGCGATTAGACTGCCTCACGCCGTATCGTCAATGCGCTCAAGATTACCATCAGTAGCGCGAATATGAGCAACGCACCCATCTGACCACTAATCGCGCTAAAATCAGCCCCTTTGAGCATCACTGAGCGCAGGGCATCATTAGCATACGTAAGCGGAAGAATATAGGCAAACGGTCGTAACGCACCTGGCAACTGTGCAATAGGCCAGAAGATCCCCGAAAGAAAGACCTGTACACCTAAGACAAGCGGAATAAATTGCACGACCTGAAACTCATTACGCGCAAATGTTGAAAGAAAAATACCCAGGTTGACACTACCTACAGTAAGCAGGGCCGTCGTCAGAAAGACCAGGGCAAGATTACCACTATAGTGTACACGTAAGACAAAGACGATGAAGAGCAAGATCACCAGCGACTGCACCAGTGCAAACAGTGTAAAGCCGCAGACGTAGCCCATCACTAATTCAGCACGCTTCATCGGAGAGACCATGACGCGCTCAATTGTACCTTGTGACCGCTCACGCAGAAAGGCGACCGAGGTGAGCAGAAAGACAAAGAAAAACGAGAAGACGCCAAGCAGGGCCGGGGCCAGCGAGTCGTTAAAGGTATAATCAGGGCCACCATACAGGTAGCGCGGAGTCGCGATAGTCAATGGCAAAGGAGCAGAGCCAGGCAACACAACGGGTTGTGTCTGCCCCTGCGCGGTGAGTGGCGTGAGGGCAATGCCAAGCTGATGCAGCAGACTCTCACTGAGATCACTCATGGCACTGGCAACAACCGGATCAGAGCCTTCGAGGATAATCTGGACTGATGGCTGTGCTTTTTGCATTACCTGTGTCATAAAATCCGCTGGGAAAACCAGAGCCGCATCTGCATTGCCCTGTTTGAGTGTCGTATCAACCTGATCGGCATTGATAGAAATTACATTGAGTTTATCTTTGCCGGGCAGGAGTTTATCAATTAATGTGTTGACATTATCGCTCTCTACACCAGTTGGACGCACAAGAGCCAATGTATGCACATTTGTGGTATTGGTGAGTACAAGATACAACAATGTCATCACAACGAGCGGAACAACAAAGATCAATGCCAACGTGCGCTTATCCCGCAGGATCTGTCGGTTAATGCGCGTAGCCAGAGCCAGAATACGTGCCATATTCATGCCTGCACCTCCTGATGGGCAAAATAGAGAAATGCCTCTTCCATGTCACTTTTACCAGCTTGCCGCAGCAGAGCCTGTGGCGTATCTTGCGCGAGCAGATTGCCAAAGCGTAGTAGTCCCAGGCGCGTGCAGCGTGTCGCTTCGTCAAGATGGTGTGTCGAGACGATAATCGTTACCCCTTCACGATTTAACTGCGCAAAGTAATCCCAGAACGAGCGGCGCAACTCAGGGTCTACACCCACTGTTGGTTCATCCAGCAACACCAGGCGCGGTTGATGCACCAGGGCACAGGCCAGCGAAAGGCGTTGTTTCATGCCACCACTAAATGTAGCCACAACATCATTAGCGCGATTAGCCAGATCAACGCGCTCTAGCATCTCGTGGATACGCTGCCGCTGCACACGACCGCGCAGACCATAGATATCACAGAAGAAAGCCATATTTTCGTATGCCGTAAGATCAAGATACAACGCGCTGGCCTGCGTCATATATCCGAGCAATGCAGCGATTTTCGCGCTGGGAACACGTTCTCCTAAAATACAAATTGTGCCACTGGTAGGACGCGTTAATCCTACCAACATCCGAATCAAGGTTGTTTTACCGGAGCCGTTTGGCCCAATCAAGCCGAATGTCTCACCCACATTGATGGTCATTGTGAGCGAATGCACCGCCTCAAGCATTCCAAAACGTTTGACCAACTGCTCTATCACCACCATTGGCTCTTCCTGTGTGCTTGCTGCCCCCTGCGTATGCGGATTGGATGTATTTACATCAGGTACATCCGACATCGGTTTTCTCCTTTTAATTAACTAACTAATTAACATCCTCTAAAAAAGCACGTTAACCGGATGTATGGGATAGTACCCCATACAATATCGTGCTGATAATTGCATCTGCTATCTGCTCATGTGTATATTGTAGAGCCAACGGGTCACGCAAAATCTGGCGGCGCAAGACAAACCCCATAACACAGCCCAAGAGCGTCTGTGCGACCTGAAGCGCATCCAGCGAGCGCAAGTCTCCGCTCTCCATCTTGATCTGAAAATAGTGGCCGAACGCCTCTACAATCTGGCGCATAAGGTCACCACCAATAGGAGCCATCTCAGGATTATGGATGATTTCTGGCAAAATAACCCGTAAAAGCTGCACAAACTGTTCGCTTTCAATGGTCGCCAGCACACGTTGCAACAAAAAACGTAGAAACGTTTCTGGTGGTAAGGCCAACAATTCTGGAGATAATGAGCGCACTAGATGCAATGGAGATCGCTCTTCAATAATAGCTCTCAGCAATGCCTCCTTGTTCGTAAAGTAGTGGTAGATCAAACCGGGCGTGATGGCAGCTTCGCGCGCGATATCTTTATTTGTTGCGCGCACAAACCCTTTTTGCGCGAACACGTGCATTGCGGCATCAAGAATCTGTTGTCGCCGATCTTCCACAACTTTTGGCGTGCGGGCCATCTTTCCTCCTATTGTCTCTCACAGAAAATTAATTGACTGAACGATTAATACTACTATAGACGGAAAGCGCGGTTTTGTCAAGCATCATCCGACTTACTAACGCGCTCTATCACTGCATCTTTATGCCCGCGTCATGTTCGTCGAGTAGCTTGCAATAGTAGTCCATGATACGCTGTGCAACCTGGGGCCAGACATATTCATGCACCTTTTGCAAACCAGCCTCAATAAGTCGCTGACGTAACGACTCGTTTTCAAGGAGCGATGATATCGCTCTTGCCAGATGCTCGCTAGAACGCGGTGCCGTCAACAATCCATCTGTACCAGAGATTATAACAGTGCTATAGCCTTGAATAGCGGAAGCCACGACGGGTACACCCGATGCCATTGACTCCAGCAGCACTATCCCCATACTCTCACCGCCTGTCGCGGGAGCGCAGAACACATGGGCACTCGCGAAATAACGCGATTTCTCATCATCCGAGACATAACCAGTAAAAATCACATCGGGCCACCCCCTCTGCGCAACAAAGTGCTGAAAACCGGCTCTAAGGTGGCCCTCTCCCACAAAAATAAAGCGGGTATTGGGATGGCGTTCACGAATAGCTGGAATGGCGCGCAGTAAGTATTTCGCTCCTTTGCGCTTTTCAAAGCGGCCCACGAACAGGATATTGCGCTTGTCATCCATAAATTGCGGAAGAGGTGCGACATGGCGACTAAAACGTTGCAAATCAATGCCATTCGGGATGATGCGATAATCGGCAGGAAAGTAGTGCGAGACGAATTGATAAGCGGCACTGGAAACGGCAATGCGACCATCTAAGCGACGGAAATAGTGGCGCAGAAATGGAGAGGCCGAGGCATATGCCAGATGAGGCAGAGAGGTAATATCGGAGTGAGCGAAGGAATGAAAAGTTCCAACTGTCAGAGTACGAGAAAGACGCAAGACTTTCAGGGAGAGACTTGGAACCAGTGGCTCATGAATATGGATCACATCAAAACGTTCTTGCTGTAAGATACGGCGCACGCCTTGTATAAAGGCAGGTACCAGGCTGATGCGCGCGATTGAGCCATTGAAGGGCAAAGGTACTGTTCGCCCTAAATGATAGACAGGTGCCCCTGATGAAGGGCTTTTTGAGTCCGAACTGGGTGCCAAGATACGAACATCATGGCCCATCTGCATAAATTGATCGGAAAGATGAAGGATATGATCGCGTAAACCTCCAGGATAGTTCCAATCATAAGGAGATACCTGGGCAATTTTCATACTTGAACTCCGCTAGAGCCTACTCACTCCCTATGCAGTAGTGTATTGCAGGAAGTTTGTAATAGAGTTTCGTTTAACCAATAAATCTATCCTCTATGATAACACAGAGGATGAGCTACGGTACTCAGTTAGGCTGGATAGGCGGTTCGAGGAGGATTCAGCATCTACGATGCATTTTCGCTGTCTTCAAGCCAGATGGGAGCAAATGCGATCCATTGTTCCGGGTGCCCACGAATGATGTCTTCCATTTTTCCTATAAAGGACTGCATCATGCAATCTATATCGGCGCGTTGCTCACCTGTCATTTCTAGTGAAAGCGGCACCCATTGACCAACCGCCACCAGCTGAGGCGTGCGGTAACAAATTGCCCCCACTAATGGCGCGCCAGTGCGTTGCGCCAGCCTGACAGGACCGATGGGCAGTCTGGCAGGCGCCCCGAAAAAGTTTACTTCAACACTCTTTCCCTCAATTGCCCTATCAGCAGCAATCAGCACAACTTTATTCTCGCGCAGATTTTGTATGATGGTGCGCATTGATGTGCTGCCCGCCACGGGTAAATAATGAATACCATGACTTTTGCGCAGTTCGAGGGTCAGTTCCAGCAACCGCTGATCTTTCAAGTGCTCAACAGGAACAGTGACATCATAGCCTTTGATGCCCATATACTGGATAGTATAGTCAAACGGCCCCATGTGTGGTACAAAGATGATGGCACCCTTGCCCTGCGCCAGTGCGGCTTGCAGATGTTCTTCGTCCCTGAGTTCCATGGTACGCAAGAGTTCTTCAGGTGAACGGGACTGGAGCGTAAATAACTCCAGGTAATTATATACGTTGCTTATGAACATGCCTTGCACCACGCGCCGCAGCTTTTTTCGACCAACGCGAGTCTCTTGTACATGTGTGCCGAGCACATGCAGAATATTCTTTGTTGCCTGCATCCGCGCTTTTTTTGCAAGCAGCCAGATGAGCAGTCCCAGCATACTGCCACATGCGTAGGCAAGTCGCCGTGGAATCCAGGGCAGGACGCGAGAGGCAAAACGAAACAGGTAGTACATCTATTTTAGGACCTTTTCAGCCTGTAGGGTTGACCAGAATGGGCGGAACATATACCATTGAGTAGGCCATTCACGCACCATTTCTTCAAGCGAACTGTAGATATATTGCGTCAGACGAATCACTTCCGCAGTCTTATCTCCACCTTTACGCTCTTGCGGAAACATCGGCGGGAACACGCGCAAATAATATTGGTTGTGATGCCCATACCACACATAGCCAGGCATAATAGCGGCACCGCTTTTGAGCGCAAGCGCGGCAGGGCCGCCGGGTACATAGGTTGTGTGTCCAAAGAAGGTGATGGGAACGCCTTGATCTGTATCCACCGGACGATCAACGACGATGGCGACGCACTTATTCTGCTGCAAGACCCGTAAAATGCGCCGTGCCGAGCCTTCCATGGGAATGATGTCTATGCCTTTCTCAATACGTAGACCCTGCAAATAGTGGTTGAGCCGATCGTCATTAAATGTCTCTGCCACTGCAAACATTGGCGCGTGACGCGCGAGAACGGCCCCCGCCATATCCCAATTGCCAAAGTGCGCTGTCGTGATAACGGCCCCTCGCCCGGCTTGCAATATCGGTTCCAGATATTCAGGCCAATGGCTGACGCCTTGAGTCAAATCGCGTATAGTAGGCTCGACGACAGACATATCAACGTTGGCAAAATTGATGAAATCGGCTGCGTAGCGACCATAATTGCGCCATGAAGCGAAGGCCAGATGCTGTACATACGGATCGTTCACCGGGCGTTTAGCGATGACCGCCATATTCTGTTGCGTCACGTGACGTTTCGAGGACCACCCCAGATAGCTTGCCACACCGATAGCCGACCCCAGTCCGCGTCTTACAGTGAGTGGCACCCATTTGGAGAGTTCACTTCCGCCACGTGTAAACCAATACATTGATGACAAATCATCCTTCTTTCTCTCTGACTAAATTCCTCAACCACATTTTACTGCTGAATGCCTTTACGTTTCAAGAAATACCCAACAGTGACACCGAATACAAGAAGCATAATAACCAGAGCCAGCCATACAGGAGAAGATACTGGAAGATCTCTTCCCGCGGGTAGATGAAATAGAGTGTTCTATGAAAGAAAACGATCAAAGGAGCGCAAAAAGGATAAAAAACAGGGCATTCACTCCTGAATGCCCTTTACACAATGTGCCATACAATACTCATCATCGAGCGTTGCAGACCATTGGAATTATGAAACTAGACTCAACGTGGGAACTTCCAAAACACGCGCTATCAGGCGAACCTGATAGGGCTGGGGATCCATACGCCCATTCTCTAGATGCGTGATAGTATCACGCCGAATACCTGTCATATCCGCCAGTTGACCCAGGCTGAGGCCTTTGCGCTGGCGCAGATGACGAAGATGGGGAAGTCCTTGCGTTTTGATGGCTTTCTGTTTTGAGGTCATTTCCTTCATGTTCCTCTCCTTCGAGGGTGTTTGAACACACTTATCCAGCAACAATGGTGGAAAAGTGCCTTGACGCTATGGTATGGTACGACTTGACCTTTCCTTATACAGAATACCAGATCAAAGCCAGAGTGTCCAGCCTTTGGAACTATAGAACCATGAGCTTATCGAACCCACCAATCCGCGATATTCCAGGTGTTCGCGGACTGATCGGGATTAGGGATTACATTGTAGACGCGCGTATTAGCAGTCATGACCGTCATATCAACGAAAAGCGGAATGATGTAGACTTGTGTTGCAAGACGCTCCAAGAACCGTCGATAATCCTGCACACGCTGGCTCATCACAACCGTATTGCGGGCATCTAATAATGCCTGATCGATCTGCGGATCATTGACACGGGCATAATTGCTCAGGTCCGGCGCGCTCGCGGAGGGTATTTGCGAAGATGCAAAAACCTGATATTCATCATCGGGTTCAGGGCTATTTGCGTAAGAGAACAGAGCGAGGTCATAGTTGCCCGTCGCAAGAACGCCACCCTTTGTATACAGACCAAAAAGAGTATTCAGGTCAACATAAATAATCTGCACCTGAATGCCAACAGCAAGCAAATCATGCTGGATCCAGGTTGAGACAGCCATACGTTGTGGGTCATGGCTAGTGGTAACGAGGCGAAGACTCAAAGTTTGCCCGTTTTTGACCAGGATGCCAGCCGATCCCATTTTCCAGCCATCGAGAGCGAGCAGCTGACGAGCTTGCGACAGGTCATAGGGCGACGGTATGATCGTGGGATCAAAAAAGCGCGAGGGGGGTGGCTCAACTTGTGTTGCGCGTCGCGAACAATCTGCGACATTCAGCACAGATTGGATCATGCCGCAAATATTGATTGCCAGCTCAATAGCTTTCCTGACATTCAGAGATTGCAGGAGCGCGTTCGCGTTATTAAAATCGAGATGCTCGTAGGCAGCAGCGGGGACCTGGAGCAGTTGAACGGAGGATGGCAGGTGCGAGAAGTCGGGCAAGGTATCCGAGAGGTAGCCCATAGTGACATCGACCTTCTGCTGTTGTGCCGCCAGACTGAGCGCACTGGCAGAGGGATAGAAGCTATAGGTCAAATGAGCGAGAAACGGACCATGAAAGGTTGTCGAAACATAATAGGAATTTGGGAGCAAGGCATAGCTCTGGTTATTTACCATCTGCCCAATCTTATATGGACCGCTCGTCACAGTGGGAGCCAGAAAAACCGCAGGCAGACTTTGCAGGTCAATATGGCGATACTTCCCCCATGCATGTTGGGGAGCAGCATAAGGCAGATAGTAGAGATATGCCCCAAAGGGACGCTTCATATGCAGAATCACAGTGTAGCGGTCTGGCGTATCAATGCTTGCAATCTGATCATACCCACTTGTGGTCGTTGCCCCTGTATTGCTATCTTGATCGAGTTGCCACCAGTAACGATAATCACTCGCAACGATAGGCTGTCCATCGGACCAACGTAAGTCATGGCGAAGACGCATGATAACTGTTTTGCCGCCATCGCGCACATCCCCATTGCTAGGGAGTGGCACTTCAGTCAATTCGTCGGCATACACATGAAATTGCTGATCATAAAAAACTGGTTGTCCCCAAAGCGCGTTATCCAATTCAAAATCTACGTTTGAGTTTGCAAAGAGCGGGTTCACGGTATCGGGAAATTGCATATCGGCAAATGTCACACTGCCATGCACTATACGCGTAGGAGGAGGAGTATAGATATAGGAAGGAGCAGCGGAGGCAATAGCTTGCGTGTTAGCGCGCGGGATGGGACCACAGCCAGCGCAGAGCAGCATCAATAAGAGTAACCAGAGTGGACTCTGGCTCAAGAAGTGGTGTCTTGAGCCAGAGATCGTGTGCTTGGGCCGAGTGCATATGGATTGGACAGTACGCCTCCACATACGGTACATGGCATTTTTGACATCCATACTGAGCAGAGCAAACACCAGCAATCTGGCGGCAACTCAGTGTGAATGTACGCTTCCTTTCAACTGTGGTGGTTGTGACCCCTCACCGCCATTGCCAACAATACCCACACTGTTTGTTCTATTCAGCGGACCATCAGAGTTATCGGAGTAGACCACATCATCCGCAAAGACCCAGGTATTATCATCCGGTGATTGCAATACCGTTTGCATACGTCCACCCATGCGAGCCGCGCGGTTTACATTGAAGACGGTGAGAGAAGCTGCAATCTGGCGCAAAACACCGCTATTGATGCCATCGCGCTGATCACCAACAATCCAGAAGATGACGCCATCGCGCTCGTAGATGAGTTCACTACGTTCGCCATAGACCCAATCATGTGAGAACCTGTTCATGGGTTTCCATTGTCCATCCACATAGATAGCGGTCGCTTGCCCTGTGTTATCAATTTGAATAAGATGTGCGGCCCCTAATTGGACGACCTGAAAGACATTGCCCTCTGGCTTAAATTCACAGATCACAATATTGCCAGTACCATGGATAGGGCTGCTAGCATTTGTATTCCGATAATCTAATTCAAGTATAGGACCATCGGCCCAGATATGTCCGGTACCTTGATGTAAATACATAGTGCTTAAAGCATAGTTATCTGGCACAAAACCAGGCCAGTACATTGAAAAATGTAACAATTGTTGAGTATCGGCAAGATTGAGTGTTGGCGTAGGTTGGGCATTGGCTGTACGACCTTTTTTCGTAATATGTGTAGTTGAAGTCGCACCCGTTCCTGGATAGTGATTCACCTGGATGACACCACTATGCGCTCCAGACCAGAGAATGTTCCATCCTTTCGCAAAGGATGTGCCCGTTGCAAACATAGTGAAGAGCATGACAAACAGACATGCCGCAACCAGGGCTATCATAGGGCGTTGCATAGGTAACGCGCTTACCACTGAGCGGAATGTCGGTCGCGCACGCGGAAAGAGCTGACGATGTAACTGCAGGCGTTGGAAGACACGCACATAGGTCTTCTGCTCAAAATTTTCAGCAGGAGGAAGCAGGCGACTATCTTCCGCCTCCAACAGCGTTTGCGCAAAATAAGGCGGGATTTCCTCATCGTTGAGGTTGAACAATTTCCCGATTTCACGCGCAAAATCTAACTCTTCACCAGAAAAGTCATCAGGACTCTCTTCAATGAGTGCTGATGAGAAATGAGGAGGAGGGCCATCCTCCCACTCGTTCAACAAACTATCAAATTCGTTCATACTCATGTGCATGCTCCTTGAGCGCTTCGCGTAAACTCTTCCGCGCTCGCCAGAGTCGCGTATCAACGGCATGGCGGGTAAGACCCGTTTTAGCCGCCAGTTCTTCTGTGCTGGCGAATTTAAAATAACGTTGATAGATAAGATAGCGATCAAGCTCAGGCAACGTCGCCAAGGCAACACGCAATTCCTCGCGTCTTTCACTTTGTTCTATTAGATGCTCCATGCTTGACTCAGGGTGAGGAGGCAATGTCACACGATACTCATGTTCGTAGCCCCCAAAACCTTTGCGCCCGCCAGAGCTATCGGCAGTAGACCACTGTCGCGTTTCGTCCGCAGACTGCAGAATATGCGTTTGACGGCGGCACAGTTGACGACGACGATCCAACGCAATATATTTTGCACGCATGGTTAACCATGTACGTAACGTTCCTCTTGCAGCATCAAATGTTTCAATCTCTTGCCAGACAGCGACAAAGAGATCATTAACACATTCTTCTGCATCCTGTGCTACCCCAATTCCATCTAGCACGAGACGAATGAAATAAAATACCTCACGAGAATACCGGGAGATGAGTGTTTCCAAAGCCTCCGGGTCATGTTGTTGTAACCGCTGAGCCAGGTCTTCATCTGACCAGTCCTGTCGCACCATCATCGCTCCTTACAGACCGGATATGTCTCTCCTTAGTGGACGATGACTTTTCCCCTCAACTTGTCGTTCTGCTCAAAAGCAAGGAAAGCGGATATCCAATGTCTGGTACACTCGCCCGTGTCATACAAGATATACGTCTTGGCAGGACGCTATCTCTCACAACTCAGGCTCTTTACCATTTTGCTTAATCAAACGATAAAAGTCAAGGGGTTACAACATCTTTTCTTAACAACTAGTTAATATTTTTTACATCTCAGCAGTTTCATGCAAGAGATGTAGCCTTTTAACACTCCATGCCGCTATAGTCTAAAAAGGTCTTCTATGCTATAATTCATAAGCAACCCTTTTATTTCATCATCTCGGAGGCTTTCCATGACTTTTTCTATTGTCGCACATGACCCGCAGACGGGTGAGCTTGGCATTGCCGTGCAATCCAAATTCCTCTCTGTCGGAGCCGTCGTTCCCTGGGCAAAAGCGGGTGTTGGTGCCATTGCTACCCAATCCTGGGCAAATACCAGCTATGGACCACACGGTTTAGACCTGCTTGCACAAGGCATGAATGCACGCGAGGCTCTCGGCGTGCTAACCGCTGCCGATGACCTACGGGAAGAGCGTCAGCTAGGAATCATCGCTCCCACAGGAAAACCCGCAACATTTACTGGCTCGCGATGCTTCCCCTGGGCAGGCGGGCTTACTGGCGAACACTACGCATGCCAGGGAAATATCCTGGTAGGTAAAGAGACCGTGCAAGCTATAGCGCACACCTTTGAAGAAACTACTGGCATGCTCTGTGATCGCTTACTGGCTGCTCTCGCCGCTGGACAAGCGGCCGGAGGTGACAGTCGTGGTCAGCAATCTGCCGCTCTCCTTGTGGTACGCGAACACGGGGGCTACGGTGGCTTCAATGATCGTTTTATTGATCTGCGCGTCGATGACCACCCAACCCCCATTGCAGAGCTACAACGTATACTCCAATTGCATAAGCTCTACCTGTTTCCGACCGCTCCAAAAGATATTCAACCGATTGATCACACGATAGCGCAAGAGCTACAACACTACCTCACACTATCGGGTGACTATCACGGCTCCCCCCATGGTCTCTATGACGACGCCACACGCAACGCTTTACGCGCATTTACTGGGCGCGAAAACCTGGAAGGCCGCTGGTTTGAAGACGCACGCATTGATCGCGTAGTTTTAGATTTTCTGCGCCAACAGACACGTGCGTAAACATGCACAGGGGCCTTGTAGGCATACATCAAACAGGGCCTCTATCTGTTTAGACGTGTAGCGTAACAAAAACTGTCTCTCCCGCCACTTCAGAGCGGAATAGCAGGCGCAAGCCGCTGGCAGCACCAGACGGTATCTGAAACACAATGGTCCCGCTGCGCATACTGCCAGCAGTGATCGTGCCAAAGAGCGGTGAGTTACTTGACGCGGCAGGTAGCCCAAAGACATCCCCCTCAGCACCAACGAGCTGGAAATAAATCGCTTTATTGGGAATAGCATTTGTTCCTGTGTTTTCCACGCTTACCATCATGCTAATCGCCACCAGACCTGCATTACTCCCAGTCTGTTTTGCGACATTGCTAATCACCAGCACGCGATCAGCCAGCGTCACCTGTTGCCCCTGACCGTTGCCTCCCGCCACAGGTGTAGGTGTAGCAATCACTAATGGACCTGATGGCTTTGTTGCGCTGGCAACAGGCGTAGAAGCAGTTGTCGTTGCGCCTCCTGTCCCAACTGTTGCTTGCTTTGTCGCCGTTGTCGTTGCTGATGTACTTGTATTGCCACTCCCTGTCGCCCCTGTAGAACCACAGGCAGCAAGTAGACTTAATAGCACCAGAGCTATTCCCCACCATACCATTTTTTGCACTTTACCAGACATCATGTCACTTCCTTCAAGATTCTTACTGAGATTTACCATATTCTATCTATCAGTCTGTCGCCTATTATCTCTAGAAAGTGCCTGTGATGCAACAAAGTAGGAGAAGGGGGCTAGCACATGCTGCTTGCCCCTCACGACTGGATGTAACTGGCAGGGATGGGGTCAGCGAGCCAGACATTATCATTACCCAGATAAAAACTGATGCCATCCTCACTGGCCTGACGAGCGCGGATAGTCAGAATGACAGGTGTAGCAGTCCGACGCACAGCGACCACACGCGCGGTCTCCAGATCTGCCGATAAATGCACATACTGGCGTCCCATTGGCTTTAATCCCTGTTGGCGAATCTGCATTGCAGCCCGCGATGTCGTGCCGTGATAGAGAACCTCTGGCGGTGTTTCTGGCAGCTTGACGATTTTCTCAGCAGTTGAGTGTCCATACAGAGCACGGATACGGCCATCACGCATCTCAAAACGCTGTTTTTCAATGCCTGCGATCACCGCGACCAGATCTTCTTCCTGTATATCTTGCCACTGCCTGCGGTGTTTGCGCAACGCCACCAACATCTCCTCGACACGTACCCAACCTTGCTCATCGAGCTGTAAGCCATAACGTTTAGGTGCATGGCGCAGTGCATGCGACATCGTCTTACTGATTTGTACCAGATCATAGTGCATAGGTTTGCTCCGCTAAAAAATGCTGAAACAGCGCAAAAAGAGCAGCCAGTACACGAAAACAAGGTGTACCAGCTGCTCTTTTTGCGTATTCGTATCAGGCGAATGACTAACGCACGTTAATGACAGGAATTTTCGAGACCGTCCAGCGGTCATTGGGGCTGGAAACCTCGAACTGCACCATCGAGATTGCATCCGTCGGGCAGCGCACAATACACAGACCGCAGCGAATACACTTCTCCTCGTCAATAATCATGTCGGCCCCGCCTTCCCAGGTCGATGTGCCCACGTGCATCGGGTCACTCTTCACCACGCGCGAGAGGCCCTCCATGCTAATGCAGTCGTAGGGGCAGATATCGACGCAGCCAGAGCAGAGGATACAGATTGATGGGTCAATCATAATATTCAACTGACACTGGAGGCAACGACGAGCCTGCTCAACAGCCTGCTCTGCGGTATAGCCCGTCTCCGTCTCGCGGGTATTGCTATAGCGAGCCTTGAGCGGCAACGAGGGAATGAGACGGTGTGGAATGGACTCGTAATCATCCACCATACCGCGTCGATAGTCGGGCAGTTCGACCTCTTCAGCAGCCTCGGCAGGTTTATCCTGACCACCCAGGTAACGATTGATCGCAGAGGCGGCATCGCGTCCATCACCAATTGAAGAGATCAGGTTGCGCGCGCCCTGTGTGTAGTCACCACCAGCGAAGAGACCGGGATAGCTTGTCATCCAGTTCTCGAAATCGACCAGCGGCACACCATATTTGTCAACTTCCAGATTAAGTTCTTTGGCCTGAATCCAGGAGGTATCGCTATACTGACCAAAGGCTGGAATAACGGTATCTACCTCGATGTCAAACTCTGTTCCAGGCAACGGCACAGGACGGCGGCGTCCGCTGGCATCTGGGTCACCCAGTTTGTTGCGAATGAAGCGCACACCACTGGCATGGATACCGTCCTTTGTCAGGACTTCCTTCTGCGTGACAAGATACTGGAACTCAACGTGCTCGAGCACGGCCTCATCAACCTCATACTCGTCGGAAGGCTGCTCTTCTTTCGAGCGGCGATACATGACATAGACCTTCTCCGCGCCAAAACGAATCGCGGTGCGACAGCAGTCCATTGCAGTAAAGCCTGCACCAAGAATGGCAACGCGCTTGCCGATGAAGGCAGGCTCACCATAGTTGGTCTTTTCCAGTAACTTAATGCCATCCTGTACGCCCAGCAGGTTTGCGCCAGGAATGACTTTATTATCGGGGCCAGTCAAGGCGTTTGGAATGTAACAACCTGCCGCGATAAATACCGCGTCGTATTGCTTGAGCAATTCGCTCAGTTGCACATCGCGTCCAACCCGCACGTTATACTTGACTTCGACCCCCAGGTCCTGCATGTACTCGTCGCATTCCTCGCGTGTGACATCGCGAGGCAGACGCCAGACAGGAATACCGTTGACCATCACGCCGCCACCCGTTGGATACTGTTCATAGATAGTGACGGGATAGCCCATTTCGCGCAGATCGCGCGCGCAGGCCAGACCAGCCGCTCCAGCACCAATAATAGCAACCTTCTTGTCTTTTGTCACAGGCGGACGCTCGGCATGATGGCGATATTCGCGATTATCGGCAGCCGCACGTTTGAGCCAGCAGATGGCAATCGGCTTGCCATCAATCTTATTACGGCGACATACAGGCTCACAAGGGCGTGCGCAGGTTCGACCCAACACGCCCGGCACGACATTCGCCTTACGGTTGAGTAGATAGGCTTCGTCAAAACGAGCCTGGGAAATCAAACCGATGTAAGTAGAAACGTCGGTATGGGCCGGACATCCTACCTGGCAGGGAATATTCGTTTGATACCAGTCCGGCGTAACCGTTGTAGACTGATATCGCGCATCTAATTCGCTATCGGGATCAATCATTTCTTCTGGTCCTTTCCGAGCATCCCAGCTTCACACACCATGCTTTAACACATATGTATGCGATCAAGGTGCTTGGGAAACGGTGAGTAACATGGTCTGTCCTTTATTTGTGAGAACTCAAGGCACCAGACCTATGCTTGAGCAAGATACTCATAAGTGCTTTTTCATTGCGCGCTAAAAATACGCATGCTATAGAGAATTCCTCTTGTAGATTATAGCATAAGCGATTGTTGAGGAACAAGAAGCTATTTTACAGCCAGCAGGCGGCATGCCGCTATCACACCTGCCGATAAAATGCGCTATACTCTAGGCATTGGATATATTCTTTGAATGGGCAGACAAAGCAAAAGAAAGGATGCACGTTCATGCCTTCTTACGATAGCAAAGGAGCATCGGGAACAGCCCGTGTCGTGCGCGCTCCCCGTGGCAATACACTTACCTGCAAGGGCTGGCAACAAGAAGCGGCAATGCGCATGCTGATGAATAATCTTGACCCAGAGGTTGCCGAACGTCCTTCTGAGCTTGTAGTGTATGGTGGCTCTGGACGCGCAGCACGCTCGTGGGCAGCCTTCGATGCGATTGTACGTTCGCTCCAGCAGTTAGAGCAGAACGAAACGCTACTCGTACAATCGGGCAAGCCGGTTGGTATTTTTCGCACCCATGTCGATGCTCCACGTGTTCTCATCGCCAACTCCAATCTGGTTCCCCATTGGGGTAATTGGGATGAATTTCGCCGTCTAGAAGCCCTGGGCCTGACGATGTATGGACAAATGACGGCAGGCTCGTGGATTTATATCGGCTCCCAGGGCATTGTGCAGGGAACCTACGAAACCTTTGCCGAGGCAGCACGCAAGCATTTTGGCGGCACACTCAAAGGGAAATTCATCCTTACCGCCGGTCTCGGTGGCATGGGTGGGGCACAACCTCTGGCAGTGACGATGAACGAGGGTGTCTGTCTGGCCGTTGAGGTCGATCCGGCGCGTATTCAACGCCGCATTGAAACTGGCTATTGTGATGAAATTGCCAGCACGCTCGACGAGGCACTCGACCAGATACGCGAGGCCTGTGAGCAAAGGCAACCGCTCTCTATCGGTTTAGTTGGCAATGCCGCTGAAGTCTACCCAGAACTGGTACGACGGGGTCTCATTCCCGATATGGTCACCGATCAAACATCCGCACACGACGCGCTCAATGGCTATATACCCGCTGGCATGACACAACAGGAGGCCGACATATTGCGCGCGAATAACCCGCAAGAGTATGTCAAACGCTCCCAGGAATCGATGGTAACACATGTACGTGCCATGCTCGCGATGCAGCAGCAAGGGGCGATTGTCTTCGACTATGGCAATAATCTGCGTGGACAGGCTCTCGCGGCAGGTGAGACACATGCCCTCGATTTCCCCGGTTTCGTGCCCGCCTACATTCGTCCGCTCTTCTGTCGCGGCAAGGGGCCATTCCGCTGGGTCGCGCTCTCAGGCGATCCCGAAGATATCTACCGCACCGATGAGGCCTTGCTAGAACTTTTTCCCGCAGACGAGTCGCTCAAAAGGTGGATCATGTTAGCGCGCCAGAAAATTCACTTTCAGGGCTTGCCTGCGCGTATCTGCTGGCTTGGCTATGGGCAGCGCGATAAAGCAGGGCTAGCATTTAACGATCTGGTCGCCAAAGGGATTGTCAAAGCTCCTATCGTCATTGGGCGCGACCATCTGGATAGCGGTTCTGTGGCCTCACCCTATCGCGAGACGGAGGCCATGAAGGACGGCAGTGATGCGATAGCCGACTGGCCCTTGCTGAACGCGCTACTTAACACGGCATCGGGAGCCACTTGGGTTTCGCTGCATCACGGCGGCGGCGTTGGTATCGGCTATTCGATGCACGCGGGACAGGTCATCGTTGCGGACGGCACAGCGCAGGCCGCCGAACGGCTCAAGCGCGTCCTGACCAATGATCCAGGCACAGGCGTGATGCGTCACGTGGACGCGGGCTACGACGAGGCTATCGAATGTGCGCGTGAACTGGGTGTCCAGATTCCTATGTTGTGAACTGTCAGGAAAAGAGCATAGAGAGGATACGCTGATTGCCAGCGTATCCTCTCTGTTATGACTATAAGAATGTTTTTCTCTACGATGATGCCGCGTTCAACTGGTCAATTTTCCAGGTTCCCCCTTCATTGACCAGTACAGTGTTGAACACAGATGGTTGCGCCGCCGACTTGAGTTGCATCGTAATCACACCAGAGCCTGAGCTACCGCTCTCAGTCACATTGCTGACCGTGCAACTAGTGAGACCACCACCCAGGTCTATCGCCTCGCTGAATACCCTTGTAAAATTTGATTGGCTGGTATTGTTCTGAACGCGGGTTGATAATTGCTGATAGGCATCTTGATAATTTGCGTTCTGCATGTCAGTACAAAAGGTGGTAAGTGTTCTCGTTGGCGTGGAGCGACCAATATAGGCCAGGATACCGCAGCCCGCACAAGCAAAGAGCATAATAGCCCCAACAATCCCTAGCACAATCCATAACGTGCGGCGGCTCTTCTTTTGTGGCTGCACAGAGGCGGGAGCAGGAGCACCAGGAGCATAGCCTGGATAGGGGGCAGCATATCCGGGTAGTGGTTGGTCATAGGGTGATGGCGTCACTTCTTGATAATAGCCCTGCGCTCCCGGTGGTGCCGGTGGGATGTTACTGCCAGCATCAAATGGCGAAGAAACTCTCTCGGTGGGAATATAGGCAGGTTCGGCTCCCTGATTTCCACCGACATAAACAGTGGGAGCAATACCCACCTCTTCATAGCGAATATCGGTATTTCCGATATGAATTACATCATTGGCACGTAACGTATGCTGAGTAACACGATTTCCATTCACATAGGTCCCACTTGTGCTGTTAAGGTCCATCAAGAGATAACTGTCTCCATACAGGCGTATCAGCAAATGGTGTGAAGAAACGGTCTGGTCGTTTAGTACAAGCTGATTGTCGGGGGCGCGCCCGATGTTCATATCGCCCTGTCCCAGGGTTACATACCCAAAGGGTCCACGTAATGCAGCTTCCATTGTTCGTTCTCCTTCTCCGATGTCTACTCACCACCCATGCAGTGAATATCACCATCTCTCCTTATGATAGTAGAACGAACAAGTGGAAACTGCTGTGATAAAAAACACCTTTTCGTAGAGATTTGACTCACTTTGTCGTGGCGACCATGCTATGCTTTCTGCAAATCATCAATTTTCCAGCTATTATCCTGCTCAAGCACAAGTTTCACAAAGTCGTTGTTAATACCTTTAGACTCATGTCTTAGCATCAAGCTTGTTGTCGTGCTGCCTCCTGTTTCATTCGCAGTGCCATGCGTGCACGAAACAACGCGATCTTGCGAGAGGGCAGTCGCGAGTACGTTCTCAGGCAATTGAGCCTGTAACTGTGGCGACATTTGATTATATGCCGTCTGGTAATCCTGGCGTTGGAGGGCGGAACAGAATGTATCAAGCGTACGCGCGGGAGTCGAGCGATTGAGGTAACTCACGATAGCGAAACTTGCCAGACCGACGAGGAGGAGGGCCACAGCAATACCAGCAACAACCCAACGATTGCGCCCTTTACGTGGCGTGGGAGACGAAGAAGGTCGCGGTTGTGGTGCGGCTATTTCGTGCGTTGGGGCATCCTCAACAGGTTCAGAGGATACAGAGTCGCTATAATCATCATGAGCTATATGAGATGGTGACGCACCAAAGGGGATGTACTCTACAGGAGATGCATCATATCCCTGGGCATCATCTGAGCCAGGACGGGATTCATAATTATACATTCTTTGCTCCTTCACCTATTGCTGCAAGGAAAGTAGCACACTCCTGGCCTCAACCGTGTATCTACAGTGTACCAGAAGAACGCTACCCCTACAATAGTTATCAAATAAACATTTTTGGTTCCTGGGGACTTGTCACCACTCAAGAATACAGGCATACTAAACAGGGACAAGAAGAACCTCTTTTTATGTGGCACGTATATATCGTGAGAAGGGAAACAAAATGAGTGTTGCCGATAGCAACATAGTGAGCAAACAACGAAAAGAAGAGGGGAAACGCATTGGACTATAAAGACAATAGCATTCTCTCCGACGATACAAGCATCGTAATTAATACCAGTCGGTTAACAAAGGTTTTTGGAAAACTCGTAGCCGTCAATGATTTGCATCTTCAGGTGATGCGTGGCGATGTATTTGGCTTCCTCGGCCCAAACGGATCTGGCAAGACGACGACGATTCGCATGTTGCTAGGCTTAATTCGCCCCACGGCAGGGCGCGCAATCCTCTTCGGCATGGACACGGCCTACCAACTGCCTGAGATTTTGCAGCGCGTGGGAGCCATTGTAGAGACGCCTGTATTCTATCCTTACCTATCGGGCCTGGATAATTTGCGCGTCATCGCAGCCGCCTCGGGCATGCGAATGGGGCCAATTAATGATCGGCGTCTGGAAGAGGTGCTAGACATCGTAGAGCTACGCAGCTATGAAGAGCTAGCTTTTCGTAAGTATTCGCTTGGGATGAAGCAACGCTTAGGGATTGCAGCCGCCCTTTTGACTGATCCCGAACTGGTACTACTTGATGAGCCAACAAATGGATTGGATCCGGCTGGCGTGATTGAGATTCGCCATCTTATCCAACGCCTGGCTTCGCTGGGTAAAACTATTTTTCTCTCCAGCCATATTCTGCACGAGGTACAGCAGGTATGTAACCGTGTTGCGATCTTGCAGCATGGCAACCTTGTCAAGCAAGGGCAGGTCAACGAGCTGTTACAGCGGACACAACAGATTGTGGTACGTTTAGAGGGCGAGGAGGCCACACATGCGGCCCTGCGTATCCTGGAACAGGTCCAGCAGGAGGCTCACTGGATAGAGGCAATCCATACGGATATAGATAAGCAAAACCGCCCTATTGTGTTAATTGACGCTCCGACCCAACACTCGGCTGAGATCAATGCGCTCCTTGCACAACATCAGTTATTCGCGGCTGAATTACATCCATATGAAGGAAGCCTGGAAGAGGTTTTCCTGGAACTAACAACCCCATCTTTTTCGCATGGCACATATACAGGCATGGAGGCTTTAGCCGAGGCTCCTGTCCACATTCCACCGACGACAGAGCATCCCAGCAATGGAAAGCGAGGACGGGTATGAATCCAGGAGTACGCTCTTCTATGCGGCGCAAAGTTCCCGCTCCCATACGTACCAAAACAGTTTTTATGGGGCGCATGGATTATAGCAGTGTCGTGTTGCGCCAGATTGCTGTTGAACTATACAAAATTCGTCGCCGTACGATGTCTAAGGTCCTTTTCTGGCTGTGTATTGCAGCCACGTTAGTCACCTTTGGTCTGGTGGTACTAAACACAATCATGGTGTTACGTAGCCCAACGGATAGCTTCTTGCCGCCATCCTGCACACTGTCACCCGTTCAACCATGCCTGAACCATCCCGCTACAGCCAATGATCTCCTACAGGCCGCACAGATGAAGGCCACCGTAGTACACAATACCTCCAATGCCTTGCGTTTGCCTGACGCGCTAAATGTTGCTACACAGATTGTTCAACTTGTCGGGTTAATTCTCATCATTATTCTTGCTGGAACGATTGTTGGCGGGGAATACAGTGGCGGCACTATTCGCCTGATCTTGACACGTAGCCCTACACGTACACAATTTCTTATCGCGAAAATCGGAGCTATTAGCATTTGCATCGTTATTGGCGCACTCACCATTATAGGCGTGGGCCTCGTCCTCAGTACGCTTCTCAACCTAATTACAGGCATCCCGCAACCGGTGCAGTTACTTACAGGCATGTGGCTCTTCCACGCGAGCCTCTACATCCTGATCGCACTCTTTGGGTTGCTCGTCTACGCGATGCTTGCCCTCTGCCTGGCCACAGTCGGACGCGCAACGGCAAGCGGAGTAGCAGGCGCACTGACCTGGGCACTATTGGAACCAGTTGTTGGCAACATTCTCTATCTCGTGGGAAGCTCTGTAAAAGGTCCATTAGGCAGTATCATCCAAGCTATACCAGATTATTTCATTCGCAACACAATCGATGCCTTGCTACAAAATCAGGCTCAGTACATTGAGAATACAGGACCATCCATGCTCACAAACGCGCATGCTTTGATCGTCCTGCTGGTTTATCTCCTTATTTTTATTGGCATTGCGTGGCGCAGTACAATGGGCAGAGATGTGACAAATTAAAGGTATTCGCATGTTTAATACACAAACAATTAAAGAGTATGGCTATGCCCTGGGTTTCGACATGGTGCATATCACAACCGCCAACCCTTTTCCTGAAGCCAGAGAGGTAATTGAGGAACGCATCGAACGCGGTCTGTTCGAGGGATTGCCCTGGTTTACAGCGGAACGGACAGAGGTCTCGTGTCAACCAGATGCACTCCTACCCGACGCACGCTCGATTATCGCCCTCGCAATGGTTTATCTGACCGAGCAGCCTGCCGATACCACGAATACACATGATACACCCCGTGGACGCATTTCACGCTATGCCTGGGGTGACGACTACCATGAGATTATCAAACCGAAGTTACAGCAATTTGCGGCATGGTTACGCGACTACACACGCGCAGAGATGGGCGATGCCCTAGAGACACGCCTGTTTGTAGATACGGGGCGAATGGTAGATCGAGCCGTTGCAGAACGGGCAGGCTTGGGCTGGTTCGGCAAAAACACCAATATTCTGACAAAGGGCTGGGGATCATGGGTTTTCCTCGCCGAAATCGTCACAAACCTCCCTCTTCAGCCAGATAGACCCGTGAAAACAAACTGTGGCTCTTGCGAAATATGCCTGCACGCCTGCCCAACACAAGCCCTTCCACGCCCTTATGAGTTAGATAGTACACGCTGCATCTCGTTTCTTACTATCGAGTTACGCGGAAGTATTCCAATAGAGTTGCGCCCACTGATGGGCAACCTCATTTTTGGTTGCGATATCTGTCAGGAGGTCTGCCCGGTAAATAAAGTCGCGGAGACACGGCTTGGCCTGCGTGATCGCATAGCATCTCTTCCCGAAGAGGAAAAACATGCCCGTCGCACATTGCCACTCGTGCATGTCGCGCAACGTGGGTCAGTGCATGACGAGTTTCGCCCCCGTGCGATGACAGGCAGTTCGCCAGCATTGATACCGTTACTCACGCTCACCGAAGAAGATTTCCGCGCACGTTTCCGGCATAGTCCTATTAAACGCACCAAACGGCGTGGGTTATTACGCAATGTGTGCGTTGCATTGGGCAATAGTGGTGATCGACAGGCTATTCCCGCGCTGATTGGAGCCTTACACGACCAGGAAGCTCTCATACGCGGTCACGCGGCATGGGCACTGGGACAACTTGGTGGACAAGGACAAGAAGCCCACACGGCATTGCTTGAGGCGTTAGAGCATGAACAAGATGAAGAGGTATGTAAGGAGATACGCGCAGCATTAGCAGTGTGTAGCAATACGCGTAGATAACCCAAAAGTGCTAGAGGTGTACGATTATCGGAGCCGCTTTTTGATGAGAAGATGAACATTAAAAAGGACGCTGGCATCTATTACCAGCGTCTTTTTTACTGAATGAACATAATTACCTCAATTTTGCTGTACCCACCATATTAACGAACATGCAAGAGTAAAGCGTTGAAGTTACGTGCAAGATACTAATAGTTGAAAACAAGCCGTTCGATCATTAGAGCCGCTTCGCTCCACCT
>DAIDJF010000035.1 GCA_027451525.1 Ktedonobacterales bacterium | reverse complement strand
GAGACAAAGTTGCTGAATTCGGTTTGCGTCCAGGCCAAGCTCTTCTCTAGCATTTGGCTTGTTCGCAGAAAACTCATGGTTCCGTCCTCGATGGCCCGGAACCTCGTTGACAGGACTGTGCAGCTACATTGTTCGGAGCTTTCACATTCACTGTTCTGCTTTCCACTCTTCAATTGTTAAGGTCTCTCCGAAACAGGCTTTGCTGTTTCGACCGACACAAAAGAACTGGCATTCCGTTTCTCATTGAGAGACACGTACCTACCAGATTTCTTAATTTTCTGGAAGTTTTGCGTTCCGTATCGGCAACATCGGTATTATGCCACAGGTCCTAGATCTTGTCAATAGGTTTTCGACGAATTTTTCGAAATTCGCAAAAATCCATTTTTCCTTTTTTATAATTTTATAAAATGGGCCTGCTGACAAGGGCAACACGCTTAGATGCGCTTAATTGCAGCGTTTTTACACGCTAGCAATACAGGCGCAGAAGCAAGGAAAGCTGCTTTGCACAACAGTTCTGAGTAGTACTCCATGGAGCATATCTGCACAAGCAGCTTTATCAATTGCTTCAAGGGCTACGAATAAAGAACGTTCAGGTAGTTCGCGGGCAAAGTGCAGCCATTATACATATCTGAGAGCAGTTGCTCCTGATTTGTAACATTGCTCGTGCCAGTTGAGCAGGTCATCGTCAATGTACGTGCTCCCATCGACAAATCCTGTCGCAGAGGTTTGGGGTGCCCATTTACATCCAGCACACCAATCGGCCAGTAATAGCCCGACGAAATAAAGTCTTTTCCGCTAAAATAGAAGAAGGGCACTTTATCCTGCATTGCCGTCTGCACATCAGTAATTAGCGTAATCACATGCGAAACAGCGACTTGATAGGGACTGGTATCGTCGATGCCACAGCCTTTGAAGCAGCCTGTCCCCTCAACCACCCAGAGATGCTCGCCGAGTTGCCCACTAGCCAGACTGACATGGAACTGTTGCGCCCAAAACGAGAATAAGCCTGCCAAGCTATTGACACTACTATTCGGATAGCCATTGTGCCAGCTATCAATCAGGCCGAGTGTCTGTGTATGCCAATCCCAGTTTCCACCGGGATGAACGGTTGTATTCATTGCTTGCTGCATCTGATCCAGATACTGAGCCTGATTGACCAATGGCTGGTAATCAATGCCCCCCACATGGGGATCGAGCGACCCCAGCAAGACAGGTACATTGGGACGCACCGCATGGACGGCCTGCTCACACAGAGCGTAGAAACGAGCAAAATTCTGCGGCGGAATATAGAGAAAGGAAACCGAGGCATCCTGCTTCATCTCTTCATTCCCACATTGTACCGCATCGGCCCCACCTTGTGCAGCATCTTGTAGCGGTTGCGTGTTGTACAAACTTGCATTATTTGGCCCCTGACAGACTGTCAGCAAGACACGAATACCCTGGCTGTGGTATTGCTCAATTGTACTTTTCAAAATATCGCCGTACAGGTCACCCCAGCCACACGAAGGGTAGCCGATACGCACCCAACCGATACCAGGAAAACTTGTCTGCGGATCAGACTGCACCCCTAAAATCTTTGCTGGCCCTTCAACGGGCGGATATGTGGGTGTTGGTGTCAAAGGCAGCGGCGTGGACGATTGGGCCGTCTTTTCTACTGGCGCAGAATTTGCTGACGGCACGGGCAGAGTAACTATATAATACGCAAGCGACGCAAGGATCACACTCACCACCAGCACCACCACAAAAATCACTGTCGATGGCTTTTTTAAAAGAGAAAGTATATTCACGCTTTCTATACCTCATATCTTCAGACCGGCTACTAGCTAGAACTACCGAGGCGTATTGTACCATTGTTATTCATCCATAGGAAACCCTTTTGGCTTTCTCTATAGGCCATTCTTCTCATAACAAAGAGCGGTTCCCGTATGCCAGATACAGGAACCGCTCTTTTGTAAGCTATTTCGTCAGGAAAACAGTACGCTCAGGTAATTATATGGTAAGGTACAGCCTTGATACATTTTTGCCAGCAACGTCTCCTGGTCGGATACAGTGACTTGTTGCCCGCCACATGTCATCCCCAGAGTCACACTTCCCATTCCCAGATCTTGCCGCAATGGCTTGGCATGCCCATTGACACTCAACACACCAATCGGCCAGTAGTAGCCAGCCGAGACAAAATCCTTCCCACTAAAGTAGAAGAAAGGCACACCAGAATGCATTGCCGTCTGTACATCAGTAATTAACGTCATGATATGTGAAACAGCAACCTCATAGCCACTTGACGAGTCAATTCCACAGCCCTTAAAACATCCCGTGCCCTCGACAACCCAGAGATGGTGGCCTAATGCCCCACTATCCATGCTCACCCCAAATTGTTGTGCCCAGAACGAGAACAGGCCCGCCAGACTATTGACACTACTGTTTGGATAGCCGTTATGCCAGCTATCAATCAAACCCAATATTTGTGTATGCCAATCCCAATTACCGCCTGGATATACCTGTGTGTTCATCGCTAGCTGCATTTGATTCAGATAATTTACCTGATTAACCAAAGGCCAGTAATCAACACCGCCGACATGAGGGTCGAGTGATCCAAGCAAAACTGGCACGCCCGGACGCACCGCATGGACCGCCTGCTCGCACAGAGCGTAAAAACGGGCAAAATGTGCGGGAGGAATATAGAGGAAAGAAACCGAGGCATCTTGTTTCATCTCCTCATTCCCACATTGCACTGCATCTGCTCCACCCTGCGCCGCATCTTGCAATGGGGCAGGGTCGTAGAGACTGTTGTTATCTGCTCCTTGACAAACTGTCAGCAGGACACGAATACCTTGTGTATGATAGTGAGCAACGGTTGAACGAAGAACAGATCCGCGCAGGTTACCCCACCCGCAAGAGGGATAGCCGAGCCGCACCCAACCAATACCAGGAAAATTTGTCTGTGGGTCAGACTGCACGCCCAAAATTTTTGCGGGATCACTCTCCAGTGGTAATGTGGACGATGTTTGTGACATATCTGCCATACTGCTTTTCGTTACATTGTGTGACGTAGTAGAGATATGTACTTCACTCCCACCTTCAGACATCTTAACCTCCGCTGCCGTTGTCGCGGGAGCATGGGCCGCATCCACAATAGCTTGCGAGTGCGTCACCTGATAGGCTAATGCACTTAACCCGACACTGACCACCAGTATTGTCGCAGCAATAAGGAATAATTTGTTTCTAAAAAACATCCCTTTCTCCTCGATAGCAGGTTAGCACATAAATAGTAGAGAAAACACTCGGTGAGTATTCATTTATAGACACGTTAGAGCGGGCAAGAAGTGGACAGCGTTTCTAAGCAAATCCCAAGCAGCAGTAGATCAGGACCAGCAATGAATTAGCTATAGAAAGAGCTATTTGCCTATACAAAACTCGCTGAAGATTCTATCGAGGAGATCATCGCTGGCGGTCTCACCAGTTACTTCACCCAATGCGTCGTAAGCGGCACGCAGGTCAATAGAGACAAAATCGAGAGGGAGATGCTGCGCGAGCGAAATATGAGCAGCGTATAAATGTTCAGCAGCACTGCGGAGAGCCTCTTGATGGCGTGTACTGGTCACTAACATGCTCTCGCTGGTAATCGTCTGACCCGCCTGCACCAGTTCAGCAATGGCATCCTCAAGCTCTGGTAGACCCTCACCCGTCACAGTAGAGGTTGTGACAACGGTCGCGCGCGGCCAGAACTGTTGCAAAGCGGCCCGTTCGATATGTTGCGCACGGTCAGCTTTATTGATTACCAGAATAACGGGCCGTCCGCGCCGATAGGTCGTATCATCGTCGCTGGGACCTGTACCAAATCCCATTGCTTGCAGTTCACTGATAACCTGCTGATCTTGTGCAGTAAGAGCCTCGGAGCCATCGCAAACAAGCAGAACCACATCGGCATTCGCGGCAGCGGCGCGGCTACGCTGCACGCCAATCTGTTCGACAGGATCATCAGTGGGCGTGATACCAGCGGTATCGATGAGATGAAGGGGAATCCCGCGCAAATTGGCAACTTCTTCCACAGTATCGCGCGTTGTGCCCGCAACTGGTGTGACAATAGCGCGCTCGCTACGTAGCAACGCGTTCAGAAGGCTCGATTTACCGACATTAGGTCGCCCAATAATGGCAGTGCGCAATCCTTGTCGGTACAGGCGTCCCTGCTCTGAACCTGCCAGCAAGCGATCTACGGCCTCTTGCGCGACCACGATCAACGGCAGCAGTTCATCAGCTTGCGGGGTCGGCACATCTTCCTCAGGGAAATCAATGCTTACCTCGATGCGCGCGATCACACCGAGAATGGCATGGCGAGCGGCTTCGACCTGTTCTGAGATCCGTCCGCGCAACTGCTGCATGGCGAGGCGTTGTACGGCTTCTGTCTGCGCTCCAATCAGGTCCATCACCGCTTCCGCTTGCGCGAGATCAAGCCGTCCATTCAGGAAAGCGCGTTGCGTAAACTCGCCTGGACGCGCCATGCGCGCGCCCTGTGTCAGCACGGAGCGCAGGATACGCCTGAGTAGCAACGGCCCACCATGGCCCTGAATCTCGACTACATCTTCACAGGTGTAGGTGCGCGGCGCGTGCATGAAGGCCACCAGCACTTCATCCAGTACCTCATTGGTTGTTGGATCAATAATATGTCCATAGGTAAGCTGATGAGAGGGAGGCAACGTCTGTTTCTCCCCCGGTCGGCGCAAAAGCGGTAAGACAATGCGAAAGGCATCTGTTCCACTTACGCGCACAATCCCTATACCACCAGCACCCGGTGGTGTTGCAATTGCGGCAATCGTATCGTTCTGCATGGCCCGATTATAATACAATCCCCTCTCTTTGCATAGCCTGACGGGAAAGTTGACAGTCCATACGATACCCTCTGCCAATAGGCACAATACATCTATAAAAATAAGAGGGCCGCTACTATAACAATAGCGACCCTCTCATGAGAGACAATAGAAGCAATGCTAAACGGGAACAGATTTATGCCAGTTGTGCATGCTCCTGTGTCAAGACGACTGTCTTGCCGTCCTGGACTGCCAATATTGCCTGTTTCCCGCTTACCAAATCGCCAGCGAGTAGCGCATCAGCCAGGGCATCATCAACATAGGTCTGAATGGCGCGGCGCAATGGACGCGCTCCGAACTCTTCGTCGAAACCTTCCTTAAGTAGGAAGTCAAGCACCTCGTCATTGACAACCAGTTCGATACCCTGCTCGTTCAAGCGTGAACGCACCTGATTGAGCAACAGATCAACGATAGTGTAGAGTTCCGTCTTGCCCAGCGAATGGAAGACGATAATCTGGTCGATACGGTTGAGAAACTCAGGCCGGAACGCATGGCGCAAGCCCTCTAAGGCTTTCGAGCGCATAGCCTGATATTGATCATCACCATCGCCGTCCTCACGTTTGGCAGAGAAACCGATGCGACTGGCACGTTTGAGTTCGGCACTACCGACATTGCTGGTCATAATCACAACGGTATTCTTGAAGTCTACCGTACGGCCTTGACCATCTGTCAAGCGGCCATCATCCATGATCTGCAAGAGAGCATTAAAGACCTCTGGATGGGCCTTCTCAACCTCGTCCAACAGAATGACGCTATATGGACGGCGACGGACCTGCTCAGTCAGTTGTCCACCCTCGTCATGACCAACATAGCCTGGAGGGCTACCAAAGAGACGGGCAACCGTGTGTGGCTCCATGTACTCTGACATATCCAGGCGAATCAAGTTCTCCTCGCCACCAAAGAGTTCAGCAGCCAGAGCTTTCGCCAGTTCGGTTTTACCAACACCAGTTGGGCCGAGGAAGAGGAAGGAACCGATAGGACGCTTGGGGTCTTTCAACCCCGCCCGTGAACGGCGGATGGCACGCGCCATCGCACTAATTGCCTCATCCTGACCAATCACACGCTTGCGCAGACTCTCTTCCAGGTTACGCAAATTGGCACGCTCACTATCAAGCATCTGGCTCACAGGCACGCCTGTCCAGTTCTCAATCACATGCGCAACCTGCTCAGGTGTCACAATTAAGGCAATGCCGTTATTCGCCTCGACACGTGCCTTCTCTAGTTTATCTTGTGTCAACAGCTCTTGCTGACGCATACGAGCAGCCCGCTCATAATCCTCAGCATTAGCAGCGGCCTCTTTCTGAGCTTGAATCTCGGCAAGCTCTTTCTCCAGGTCCGCGATCAGCGTGGGACTGACAATCCCTTTCTCAGTTGCCTCAAGACGCAAGGCCGAAGCCGCTTCATCCATCACATCAATGGCCTTATCAGGTAAGAAACGATCATTGATATAGCGATCTGAGAGTTTGACGGCGGCTTCAATAGCCTCATCGGTGATACCAATACCGTGATAACTCTCATAGTTCGGGCGCACAATATGCAACATCTCGATAGCTTCGCTGATTGATGGCTCATTGACTATCACGGGTTGGAAACGACGCTCTAAAGCGGCATCCTTCTCGATATGTTTGCGGTACTCGTCCAGAGTGGTCGCGCCAATACAACGCAATTCACCACGCGCTAACGCAGGCTTGAGCATATCGCCAGCACCAACCGCACCTTCAGCAGCACCAGCCCCGACAACAGTATGTAATTCATCAATAAAGACGATAACTTCAGGAGCCTGACGCAACTCTTCCAAAATGGACTTGATGCGCTGCTCAAACTGACCTCGGAACATCGCACCCGCGACCATACCACCAATATTGAGCGAGACAATACGCTTGCCACGCAGATTAGCAGGTACGTTACCCTCGTAGATCCGACGGGCCAAGCCCTCAACAATCGCAGTTTTACCAACGCCGGGTTCACCAATCAAAACAGGATTATTCTTCTGGCGGCGTCCCAGCACGGTGATAACACGACGCAGTTCACGCTCACGCCCAGCAGCGGGGTCCAATTTACCCGAGGCAACCTCGGCCGTCAAATCACGACCATATTGATCAAGGGTTGGTGTCTTTGTATTGGTAGCCGACTGCGCAGTAGCGGTATTTTTGCCATTGCCGTTGTTCGCACCCGCAGCGGCGGATGAAGCATTCATATTGGGACCAAAACCAAAGGGAGCATTGGGAGAACCAAAACCGCCCATGCCACCCGTCTGATCCATCGCAGAATTCATTAATTCATCAACACAGGACTGGCAAAGGTAATGCTGCTCCCTGCGACCATCAACAATCTGATCGACGCGCACGCGAGCGGGATTTTTCTGACAACGTTCGCATTTCATATATTTTTATGCTCCTCACATGTAGAAAGATGAGATACGGAAGGCGGAGATGAGATATCATCTATCAGTATGCCAGCCTGCTTCTGCTCTCTCCGCATTCAATTTAGCAAACTCATCAGGTGACTGCTAAAAGTATAGCATGGTTTTTCTACTTTGTCTAGCACTCTTGCCATGTGATTGCTAATTACCTACTATAACGCCAGGGATATATATGTTATTCCCGAAGCAACACCTTCTTGCCTCGTGTTTTATACTAGAATGGGTTTTGAGGTGATGGATATCACAATCATCGTTTGATTGCGTGCCATCTCAACCGTCTTACTATCTATACGTATTGTTTTCAGGTACGGTTTGAACTTAAAAAAAAGTAGCTGCGAACCGTAACTCCGTTAAAAAGAGGAAGATCATGAAGAACAATCCGGCCCTTAAATGGGGTCTTATCTTTGGCTTAGCCCTGGCTATCATACAGGTCATTTTTGACATCATCACCAATGTCATCGTCAGAGCAGCCAATATAGGACTTATTGTCAATGTTCTCTCACTTCTCATCGGCATCGTTGCGTATCTGGTTGTTGGTTTGCTGGCGGCTCGCGAGACAGGCAAAGTCAGCACAGGAACGCTGGCAGGTTTGTGGGGCGCACTGTTTTATGGCGTTATTGGTCTGGTAAGCACATTGATCATTACATTTACAAGAATAGGTGAACTGGTACGGCGTGCCCAAATTACAGCAGACCAGTTGCACCTGGCCGTTCATTACACGCCTGCGCTCATTATCGGTGGCGCAATTACGGCAGCGGTCTTGGGGCTGGCATTCACGATTGGCCTGGGTGCGGGTCTGGGCGCGCTCGGTGGTCTGATCGGCAAGGGCATGGCAAAGGTTCCCCCCCCACCGACTTATCAGGAAACGTACTATCAGGGAATGCCGCCCATATCCTCGTACGGTACAGGGACCGATATACCGCCTCCCATGCCTCCTTATAGTCAACCGAATCAACCTATGTCTCCTTATGGTACAGGAACACAGCCTATGCCTCCACAGGAGTAACAAACCCTTTTGAAGCACAAAAAGGTGGCTCCAGCTTCATCCTTGAAGCTGGGACCACCTTTTTGTCTAAAACATATTATATCACATTACGATAATTTTTTCCTGCAACCTTGATGCAAGTCGTCACGTACAAGCCTTAAAATTTGGTCTCTTCAGCCGCTGAACTAATAAACTCGATATAGGCATCCTCATCAATGTAGGCCGAAAAAAGTTTCGCCTCATTGGTGCCATCCATAAGGACATAGACGACACCTCCGTCGATTGCATTTACTTTCCCCATCGCGCCCGTACTTTTGATACGTACACGATCTCCCTCGCTAAAAAAGGTTCCATCGGCAGTAGTTTTCATAATTTCAATCCTTTCTTACAATCCTTTTTAAAAGAACATGTTGTATGATGGCTTGACAGTCAGTTACGCGCTTCTCTCTCTTTCACATTACTGGCTGGTGCGGAAGTTTGATACCACGTTGGGCTTGCCGCATTGGGGTGCATTTCCTCAAAAGCAAGCGGCTGCAAAGCTGGACGTTCTGCATAAGCATAATGACTGGGAGCGATTTTCCTGAACGCGGACGCAATAACGTTCTTATACACGCTGGTATATTTCTCAGCCATCCCACGAGCGGTAAAGTGCTGTTCGACATGGGTGCGCACCTCGCCACGATCAAGCTCGTCGATACGAGCAATGTATTGTACCATCTCATCTACATCGTTAACCAGAAAACCACTTTTCTCTTGCATGACAATTTCTGCTGCTGCTCCACGATCAAAGGCAATCACTGGACATCCTAATGCCATTGCCTCTATCATGACCATCCCGAATGGCTCCTCCCATTGCAGTGGATTGAGTAGAGCACGAGCGCGACTCAGGAGATCAATCTTCTGCTCCATATTGACTGGGCCAATATACGTGATCTGCTGACCATCAAGTTGTGGCTTAATTTTCTGCTCGAAGTAATCAACCGATGCCTGCACATGACGATCAATGGTTCCTGCCAGTACAAGTGGCACACCAGCTTTTTTCGCAGCCTCAATAGCCAAATGCGGGCCTTTTTCGGGCACAAAACGCCCCAGCCAGACAAAAAATTGTGCAGGAGCGACTACCGTAGGCTGAAATTGTGCCATTGGCAGTCCGTGATGTACGACACCCACAATATTGAGAGAGGAGATCGCCTGAGTATGAGCCTTTTCACTGATGACAACCATTGGCATGCGTGATATCCACTCCATGTAGTAATCATCAGCATCGCCGACCCATGACTGCACACGGTCAAACGGAAAGTGACTATGCAGCGTCATCACATGCGGTGTTGTAAGATGAAGCAAAAGGGGGAAAAGGTACATATCCGCACTAGAAGAGAGATGAGTATGCACGATATCAAAATCATGGTGCTTTATATGCTCTACTGATTTTGAAAGATGGTAGTATGCTTTGAGGTGTCCTTGCCAGGGAACACCAGCAGCAATCAGCGAACGTGGAAAAAACGAAATGAGGTGAGCCGAAGTATGGGCATCCCCAGGAGCAAACAATGTTACCTCGTGTCCTTGTGCCACTTGTTCCTCAATGAGGTTGTATATCACAATTTCTGTTCCCCCATAGTTTTCGGGCGGAAGAGCGAGCCACGGAGGGGCAATATGCGCTATTTTCATATATATCCTTTATGAGAGAGCTACGCTCATAGACGGAAAACGACACACTAAAAAGTCAACATATCAGCAGGCAACTATCCTGTGCAAAAGGGGACATCTATTAAGAAAGAAGCAGTATTTTCTAATGCGAAGAAAACGATCAATACACTGATGATCGCAGTTTAATTGCTATTCTTTTTTTCAATTTGCCTAACTATACTCTAACACACAAAAGTAGACAAGTCAAATCAGCCATCCACTATCAGATGCAGAGCTGGGTATATCAAAAATGTAATTGCTATATTTTTACAAAATATCTTTACCGCCGTATTTTTGAAACTAAATAAGCATCTCATCCGTACCATGTATAGTTCAGTTTTAACGAACTGCGAGATGAAGGTATGATGCCTTCCCAACGCAAAGTGAGAAAGAGATACTGAGATGCTTACATCATTATTATATTGGGTCATTATCGGCTTAGTTGCGGGCTTTCTTGCCAGCAGAGTAATGCGCGGAGGTTATGGCCTGGTTGGCGACATTATTATCGGAATTGTCGGTGCGGTGCTTGGCGGGTTCTTACTCAATCTATTCGGTATTGGCGCAAGCGGTGGAATAATCGTCTCTATTATCGTTGCATTCATTGGTGCCTGTATCTTGATCGCTATCTTGCGTGCAGTTTCGGGTGGAAGATCGCGACGCCGCTAACGTAGGACAGTAAATATCAGAGCACAGATGATCAATACGTCATATGGCAAGAAAAAGGTGATCCACGCGGTCGCCTTTTTCAGCTTCCCGCCAGCATACGCAGACGTTCGCGGTTGAGAATAACGGCACGCCCCTGGCGCATCTCAATCGCGCCAGAACTCTCTAGCTCTTTTAATGCCCGTCCGACGACCTCGCGCGCAGTACCCGCCATTGCAGCCATCTCCTGCTGCGTCAACTGGCGAACCAGACGTTTCCCCACCTGTTCCTCTTCCTGCGTCAAAAGCAGTTTTGCCACACGCGCTGTCACATGGCGCAATGAGAGGTCCTCGACTAGCGTGACCAGATGGCGTAACGCCTGCGCAAGCGTACGCACTACCGCCATGGCGACCGCTGGGCGCGTCGTGATCAATTTTTGTAGCTCCGCACGCCATATTTGATACACCACGCTGGCTTCCATCGCCGCCGCGCTGGCGGGATTAGGCCCGCCATCAAGGGCTGGCACATCATTGAACGTGTGACCCGGCGCAATCAGGCGCAAAACCTGCTCTTTCCCTTCCGGTGAGGTTTTAAACACTTTTACCAAACCAGTGTAGACATAGCAAAGCGCACCGCCCATATCACCTTCCAGCAGCACAACATCGCCGCGTTCATAAGAGCGTTCAACGGTCATATTCGCGACCAATTGCAGGTCGTCATCACTTAACGAGGCAAACAGGGGAATTTGGCGCAATACATCACGTTCAACGGGCATACAAAATCCTTCCATCTCGCGCTGTGACCAAAGTTACAGCAAATACCCTCCTCTCAGTATACTCTGTAACCAGGGCAGCCGTCCTGATCAACATACACACAAGTCTTCATTCACACACTAACGTTAGTAAGCGTCAAGGCACATCTTCGGTATAAATGAGAAGAGCACGCAGCGGCTTTCATGACTCCCCTGGCGAGAGAACAATGCCCAAAGCGACGTGTTGTGTTCTCTACAAGTACAAGATGGCAGCAGAAATCTGTATGCCATACAATTACAAAGGAGTTTTATGATTATGGCAGAGTATCCTGACATGTACGCCTGGGAACCAGAAGAACAGGGACCAGAACGCTGGGTAGTACGCATTCGCAAAATTGGGGAACAATAATGTTTCCCAGCAACGATAGAGCCTGGAAGGAGCAAGAGCATGGATCAATCATCACCAGATAGCGAACAAATAGAGGAACTGCAATTACAGACGAACCAGCAAACACCCATGGCCGCGGGCAATGAACAAGGTAACGTTATCTTGTTTGACTTGCGAACATTAACGCGCTTCCGAGACGAGGGACCATATGTGCAGGTATTATCAGATATTGATACAGCGCGTCTGGTCCTATTCGGCTTCCGCGCTGGACAACAACTCAAAGAGCATCACACAAGTAGCCAGTTGCTGGTACAGGTGCTACGTGGGCGTGTAACATTTACAGCACCTGGCAATAGCGTCAAACTACAAGCAGGGATGGTCTTACAGGTCGAAGCCAGCGTTCCACACAGCGTCACAGCGCAGACAGACGCCGTCATGCTCCTTACCATGACGCCCAGCCCGACCTATCATAGCCTTGAACAGGAGGTGTTTCACAACCTGACGCCACTCGTCTCACGCGAGAAATAGTATCGTCAACCAATTATGGCTATTAAGCGTGTTAAAAGCACCATATATTCGCCTATTCTAGGTGGTAAAAGGGGAAAGAATATGTTTATCTCAGAACGGCGGGCAGATGTCATTTGGCATGGAGGCTTTGCGCATGGGCAGGGATCACTGAGAAGCGATAGTGGTGCTTTTGAACATTTCCCAATTACGCGCTGCGCCCGTTTGGAACATTCCACCGGGAAAACCTGTCCTGAAGAACTTCTGGCGGCCTCGCTTGCCAGTTGTCAGGCAATGGCAATGGCGCATACACTAGAACAGCGGGGCTATGCACCAGATAAGATAACAGTGCAGGCAAGCTGTATAATGGAAAATATTCAGGGTGCCCCAAAAATTACTGGTATTACACTCATCATTCGCGGTAGCGTTCCTGCAATCGATGCGAACACCTTTGATACCCTCGCAATCGAGGCTGACCGACTCAGCCCCGTCGCCAATGCCCTGCGCAACAATGTCGAAATTCGCCTGAATACAGCCTTAGAATACTACACGAGTTCGTAGCGCGGGCCAGAGGTTGATCGCCAAACAGAGTGCCAGAGCCAATCCAAACGGACCAGAGAGACCAAAGATGATACGCTCCATGATTTGTGCGTGCAGCATCGCCAGCAATGGGGCAAAGATAATCGAGCAGACACGCAGTAGTGCCGCGATATTGCCACACCAAAGCGTCGCGCTCACGAGTTTGGGTGAAGCAATCGTGTGACCCGAAAAACCGGGCAACATGCGCGGGGCAATCCCACAAATCAGCAGAGCGATAAAGCCAATTGCAAAACTGTGGCGTACAGCATCCAGTGAGACAGGCGTTCCTTGCCCAAAAAGTACCGCGCCGCCGTCGAGCAAGAGTAAGAGACCGCCCAACAAGGCCCATATGTAAGAACTCGCGACCAACGCTACAAATGGGCCATAGTTATTCTGTTCATTTTTCACCTGCTGCTGATAGCGTTGCGCCACCTTCTGAGGCTCGGTAGCCAGTTGCTCAACGCGCTTAGGCAGGCGTCCACGTGTGCGCATCATACGCATGAAAATGACGATAAATAGCACGATAACGCCGCCGAGCAGCAGCATTCCGCATCCCAAGAGCAGATTCGACCAGATTGACGGCAGTGTGAGCAGCGTTCCCAGGCAGAAGAGCAACAGGCCAATGAAATAGGCGTAGGCAACGGGCCAAAGTACACGGCGCGGAAATGCATCCAGGCCCGCGTACATGGGCAGCGAGCGGGCGGACATCGCCAGTGCCATTGGCACGAGAAAGCCAAAGAGACCAAGCGTAATATTCAGCGTATCACCCGCATCTAAGATCAAGCCCACGCCCGTCGCGGCTTGCATGGTATTGAACAGATTGACGACACTGGCAAGCACAAACGAGGCGAACACACCAAAGAGCAGCGGAAAAACACCCCAATAGGCGGGACGACTTGTAGGACGTGGCCCACGCACGGCAGTTATAGCAAGCAATAGCAGCGCACCCACAAAGGCCAGGACCTCTAAAACGCCGCTCCCAATCAGTAATCCACCCCACACAGCCTGCCAGCCGAGGTTTAGAGTTAACAAAGGTTGGCTGAGCGTGCGCAAAAGCAGGCTCGTAACCAATGTGATAAGCAAGAATGGAAGAAAACGCGCGGCAATCAGTGGCGTCCCGCGCAGACGGGGCAAGAAATGGAAGGCCACGCCGAGCACGAACAGACCAGCCCAGCCATAGAGTTGTAAGTGTCCATGCGCCTGTGCCAGGGCTGTCCACCACATGCCAAGCGGCACAGAAAACGCGCTGGTCAGCGTCAATATTGTTGCCAACACAAAACCACCTGCCGCTCCTATCAGCAAGGCCGCTTTTAAGAGCGGCGTCACACGTGAAAAAGGTTCCTGTGTCGTTTGTGTCTCTAACGAGGTCGCAGTGGATACTCCTGTATGCATGTCTCTGTCTCCTATACCGATAAACAATGGAATAGTGCATACAGGTAGCATAACGCAAGATAAGCGTTACGCAATGCGATAAAAGTCACGCTCACAAATTTGTGATGGGACGCGCCTCATAAAAACTGATGTAGGGAAGACGACGCACAAACGCGGCGAGATACTGCGGATCACCCGGACGCAGCGTAATCATCCCGAAATAACACATGCTCTCTTCGGGATAAGGGTCGTAATCATCCTCCTCCATTTGCGCCGCCGATGTCTCTCCTGAGACAACAGGTGGAGCGATATGTTCGCGTACCGTTAGCTCGCGGCATAACAGGGTGCGCAACTGCGCAATCGCAGTTGGGTCGCCTTCGTCAGCCAGCGTGCCATCTACGTTAAGATGCGCCACCTGCTGACCCGTTTTGAGATCAAAAATAGCGTAGCCTGCATTCTGTTCAAGAGGGTTGTTATTATGTTCCATCATGTTTCCCTCGCCTTCACTTCATCTTACGGCTCCAGGTCAGGGCCGATTGCATAAAGGTCTACATCAACGGAAAGCCCTAAATTCGCCAGTCACGTAAGCAGTTCTACATCAAAATGGATGCCCCACATCTGCGCCTTATATCCCCAGTATGCAATACTCATTCCTATTGAGATCGTTTTCACTGATACTGCCTAATGTCCCATAATAGATACGCACGCGATAATTTCCTGTGCCTTATCCGATCGCGTAGGGGCGTGATTCCATCACGCCCTCGTCCCCGTCACACGACCTCCCATATGGCTGACACGGGGAGGTTTTTTTTGACTCATTCCCGTATGGTGTGGGACGCACGGGCGACCACAAGGGTCCCCACCCTGCCCAACCACCTCCCCCGCCCCTACTATACTCCGATGCACGTTGTGCATGGTCATTGTACACTCGCGTGCGAGCGCATTTTCGTATATAGTAGGGGCAGGGGTTGGGTGGACGTGGGGTGGGGACCCTTGTGGTTGCCCGTTTTACCCCACATACGCCTGCTACCTATTTTCAGAAAAAACCTCCCCGTGTAACCTCGCGGTCGCCCTGCCCTCCGCACGATGCGGTTGGCTGCAATGTCTGTGTCATTGCCCGTCCGTTCACAAAATGTATCACATGATGTTTGACAGAGCACTACGCCGTTATCCATCTTATTCATTTAAATACGATAAATTACGTTCATAAACATTTACGAGACGGAGGCGAAACGCGGGTCGGCGCAGATGTGCGAGACAAGACCTGAGAGCAGGGCGATGCGCGTGGGCATATAGTCCAGTTCGATGTATTCGCCGGAATTATGCGCCAAGCCACCACCCGCGCCGAGACCATCAATAGTAGGAATGCCCAATGCCGCTGTATTGTTGGCATCGGACGCGCCACCGCTACCGAGATCTTGAATTTTCAGGCCCAATTCGCTACCTGCCTCTTTTGCCAACCCGACCAGTGGCTCGTTGCGCTTTGAGCGTTCAAAGGGCATACAGCGCATGCCACCACTGACACTCGTTTTTGTGCCATCAATATACGTCTTGGCGGCAACACGCTGAATTGCGGCTTCGATAGCATGGAGACCATGCTGATCGCTGACACGCACATCCATCTCGCAATAGGCAAAATCGGGCACAACATTCGTGCGTTCACCGCCGCGAATCGTGCCTACGCTGAGCGTCACGCCAGGGATGGTGCCGTTGATGGCTTGCAATGCCAGCACTTTGTAGGCCAGTTCGTGAATGGCGTTGCGCCCATTGTGTGGCTCAACCCCCGCGTGTGAAGCCAGCCCATGCACCTCGACGCGATATTGACCAGAGCCGCGCCGCGAGGAGACGACGGAGCCAATGGCGCGTCCAGGCTCCAACACGATTACAGCGTCCGATTGGCGCGCAATCTCCTCGATCAGCGGTTTGCTGGCAGGTGAACCAATCTCCTCGTCGCTATTCCAGACACACGTTACCTGCCGATAGCTGGCCTGCTGCGCCTGAATTAGCAGATGCAGGCCATACATGCCTATCAACAGGCCAGATTTCATATCGAGTATGCCAGGACCAGTGGCAATCTGCATACCATTGCGCTGACTAATCGTAAAGGGGCGTTTTTCCGCGTCACCATCGGGCAAGACGGTATCCATGTGCCCGATGAGCAGAATGCGCGGCCCATGTGGTGCATCGCCCGTGTGCGTGGCAACGAGATGATCGCCGTATACGTCCTGCTGGTCAAACGAGGTGGAGAAGCCAAAATCTTGAAAACGCTCTTGTAGATACGCGCCGACGCGATCAACACCTGCCTTCGTGTATGTGCCGGAGTCGATGTTGACGATGGCTTTGAGATCATCAAGATAGGGCTGCATGATCTGTTCTGCCCGTTCAACCATGAGATGTTTTTTCATCTGGCATATCCCCCATTCCTAGATAATTCCGTCACTCTTCAATCGCGCAATCTGCGCTTCATTGTAGCCCAGTGAGTGCAATAATTCCGCGTTATGCTCACCCAGCGTAGGCACAGAGTGCAGTTGCTCCATGTCAACGTCGGAGATGCGCGGAAAGCTCGTCAAGGTGTAGAAGGTCGTCTCGCCCGTGCCATCAGTGACGGAGACGCCACGCGCCTGAACCTGTGGGTCGCGCAATGCCTCATCTAAGGTGTAGACGGGGCCAACACAGGCATCAATGTCGGCAAACTCGGCAAGCCATTCAGCGCGTGTCTTGGTTTTGAAGACATTGGCAACAATCTCCATCGCCTGCGCACGCTCTTCAGGGCCAAGAGGCAGGTGGAAAGGCAACAGTTCAAGGTGACCGATATGTGTGCAAAAGGTATGCCAAAATTTTGGCTCTAGAGCTGCCAGTGTCACATACTTGCCATCCTGTGTCTCATACATGTTATAGCACGGCAACGCGCCATCAAGCGTCGAATGGCCCGGCTGTGGAACTTTGCCAGTGTTGAGATACGCGGTGGCAACCAGCGGCATGAGTGACAGAATACCCTCACTCATCGCAACATCGACCATACGGCCCTCGCCCGTGCGCGTACGCCCAAGCAGCGCGGTCAGGATACCAATAATCGCCATAAAGCTGCCACCGGCGAGGTCCGCAAGTTGCGTGGGCGGCATAGCGAGTGCGCCATCAGGAGAGCGATTATAATCAAGCAGACCAGCATAGCCTTCGTAGTTGAGATCATGTCCGGCACGCAGACGATACGGCCCAGTTTGCCCATAGCCGCTAATCGCACAATAGATGATGCCCGGTTTGATCTCGCGCAATTGCTCGTAGCCCAGCCCCAGACGTTCCATGACACCCGGACGGAAGCTCTCTAAGATAACATCAGCCTCGCGCACCATGCGCAGAAATATCTCACGGCCCTGCGGCGTCTTGAGGTTCAGGGTCACACTGCGTTTATTGCGATTAATGGCAAGGAAATAGAGACTCAAGCCGCCAGGACCGTGTGGCTGCATATAGCGACCATAATCCCCACTTCCAGGCTCTTCTACTTTAATGACCTCGGCTCCAAAGTCCGCAAGCATCTGTGAGGCATACGCGCCCGGCAACAGACGCGAGAGGTCGAGAATGCGAATACCGCTCAGAGGTTGGCTCATAAAATACTCCTTCGTAGAGGCGCACAGCATTGTCGTTGTATTCGTAGGGTAACAGGGAAAGATAGGGATTGTCAATGCGTGGAAAGAGCGCGGCGAAGGATTTGGTAATGATGGAAGGATTTGGTAATGATGGAAGGATAAAGCTCCATACGCCCATGGCACATGGCACATGGAATTTTATCCTTCCATCATTACCTGTGAGAATGCATTCCACGCTACATAGTCAACGGAAAACCCGCATCGATCCAGGCAGTTGTGCCGCCCTGCACATTCATCACACGCCAGCCCAGGCTTTCAAGCAGGCTGGCGGCAACACTGCTACGATTGCCGCTGTTGCACAGCGTGATAACGGGTTCATTGAGTGGCGGCAAGGTTGCGCGTGAAAGAATGACGCGATAGGGTAGATTGAGTGCGCCAGAGATGGTTCCCTTCTCCATCTCGCCGATCTCACGAGAGTCAATCAACGTGCCGATAGCACCCATCTTCATACGCTCTGCCAGTTCCGTCACCGTCAATTGCGGCGTTTCAATCAGCATTAAGCCAGCCGCCAGCCAGTCCTGCGGTCCACCATCAAGCGTTGAGAGCGGATTCGTCATGCCGACTACCATCAGCGAGTCAATGGCCTCAACGAGGTCTTCTTCGTCATTGGTAATCAGCAAGAGCGGAATATCGGGCGGGTATAGCCACGCAACCATCACGCCAAATTGTCCATATGCGACAGGGATGTTAATCGCGTCAGCCAGATGGCCCAGCGCAAAAGCCTGTACGTCGCGTCCGTCAATGATTTTCGCCTCGTGCTTGCCTGCAACAAATTCAGCAGGCGTTAGAGGTATAGCTTTGGGACGTGAAGATGGTGCGCTATTGCGATTAAGCTGCACAATGCGCTCAACATTGGGCGGGCGTGGCGGCAAATCTTCCAACACAGTACGCACAAAGGCATCGCGCTCGACCAAAGCCAGCAGGCTATTGGCTTGACGCTCACGTCCAATCGTTGTTGAAGGCTCTGGGGCAATGCGGCGTCCACAGAGTGAACCAGCGAGGTGCGCGGGATAGACCTCGACATCATCTGCCAGCGTCAGCACGCGCTCTTGGAGACTATGGTGCAGGTGTTGCGCCAGTTCAGCGGCCTGTGTGCCATGCAGGTCTGGACGCCCAACCTCACCGACAAAAAGCGTGTCGCCACTGAGTAAGCGCGGGGCTGCATCACCTTGCATATCACGAACCAGCAGACTAATACTGTCCAGGCTATGCCCTGGTGTGTGCAAAACTTTCACTTGTACAGTTCCAAGCATAATTTCATCGCTATCGCGCACATCCTGATGCGGATAGCTGATCTGCGCAAGCTCATGAATAAGGATAGTCGCCCCCGTGCGAGCCGCGAGACGAGTCGCGCCGGAGACGTGATCAGCGTGTGTGTGCGTCTCAATAATATGTGTGATACGCAGGCTATGCTGTCGAGCTAACCCGACATATTGTGGAACGGCGTCCCAACGAGGATCAACGACAGCGCAGACGCCCTCACTACCAAGAATATAGGAGGCACAACCGATATCGGGCAGGCGTAATTGACGAAAGTACATCCTTACCACTCCTCGTCTTCCCAGCCTGCCTTCTCAATATAGAAAGTCAGGACACCTTTTTCATCAGTCCAAGAGAGCAGTTTATGGCCGGTCTGCTCGGCCCAAGCAGGGATATCGCGACATGCTCCCCGGTCAGTTGCCTGAATCGCGATCACCTGACCGCGTTGCAGATCTTTGATGGCGCGTTTGACCGAAACGACAGGCATAGGGCAGAGCATCCCTTTAGCATCCAGGTAACGATCAACATGTACGGCTTCGCTCATCATCGCTTCCTTTCTCGCACCATGCTCCATACCATGCGGAAATGGTGCCTCAAAATCATGAATAGAGAAAAATGCCGAGAAGTGTTTAGATAAACAGCGTAGTATGCGCACCCGTCGCAAAACCCAAAAAGGTTGCCGCGCCACCTACCTCGATCGGTTCAATCAGGTCTTCGCGCTTAAAACCCATTACATCCATCGTCATCTGACAGGCAATCAATTTGACATCCAATTCAATCGCTTGCTGAAGCAGTTCGCCTATCGAGACAACATTATGTTTAGCAAACATATTCTTCATCATCTGCGTTGCCAGAGGCGTCATTCCAGGCAACATACCCAGGATATTGGGCATTGGAACAGGGAGCGCGGGATTGGCGATGGGAGCAACTTGTAATTTGTTCGCTCCGTGCTTTTTGAGGATATTCAAGCCATAAAAGGTGAAGAAGATACGGACATCGGCATCCATCGCCGCAGCAGTAGTTGCCAAAATCAGCGGAGGATAGGCCATGTCAAGAGTGCCTTTGGAGGCAATAATGGCAACTTTGCGTTTCGCTGGGTCGCGCTTCATCGCCTGCGCAATACGCTCTTTCACTAACGCATCCATGCGTTCGGCAAGCAATTTTTCTACACGTTGGTCAAGCCACTGCTCCATCTCTGGAGAGACAGTAAAGGGTTCGCTGGCATCGGTGGTCATAATGGTGCTCCTTCGCTCGCAGCGTGATCCACATAGATCACGCCATACAACATCTATGCGTTCAGAGTCACGGTATATACCGTATAACGTGGGTTGTATTGATACGCGGAGATATGTGTATCTCCGTTTATCGACCGATGTCAATGGATAAAGCAAGCATTAGCGCGTCAATTTTGAGAGCGCGCTCATCATTTGCGCAATCACCTTTTCAGTTTCAGCACTGTCAGCATTGACAGAACTACGTAAACAATGTTGAGCAAATTCTTCAAGCAGATAGATCCCAAGTGCGTGCGTCGCAGCGCGCATAGCCGCAATCTGGTTCAAAATCTCCTGACAATCGCGTTCCTCATCTACCATGCGCTGAATACCACGCGCTTGCCCTTCAATACGCTTGAGACGGCGCATAATATCATTACGGGTCTCTTCATCCAATTGAGAAATATCAGCCATATGCCCTTGCTGCTCCTTATACCTTTTAACATCCCCTGGAAAAGAAGTGGTGTTGATCTATGAAATGCCAGAAAATTGTGCTTACTATACCCCTGTAGGGTATTTTTTAAAGGATACCTGAGAAGTTGTAAGAAGTCAAGTTTTTTTCACTACACCGCCGACAATCGACAGTGTAGCGTGTAGCCTAGAGCAAGACCTGAATATCGGGCCAGCCGTAGGCAGTGTCATCGTAGGCAACGCCCTCGACATAATAGGGGCCAGTGCGTAGAAATTGTGCTCCCAGGCGTTCATAGAAACGGCGTGAGGCATTATCGGCAAGGACCCAGACGATCATGGCTTGAAAATGCTCTTGAACAAGTTGCTGGGCCAGCCTTCGCACAAGTAGACGACCCGCACCATGCTGACGATAGCGGCTATCAACATAGATGGCATGCAGTTCCGCGCTATAGATCACATCGCCCTGGTGAGCAGGACCACCCCAGATGAAGCCGATAACGCCCAAAACTTCATCTTCGGCGACATAGAGCACACCATCCTTTTGTACAAGAATTGTCGCCCAGTGGCGTTCAAAGTGTTCATATGACATCCGATCAAGGTAGTCTTGGGAAATGATACCCCCATAGGTGGTACGCCAGCCGTTGACGTAGACACGCGCGATGGACGCGGCATCTGTAAGGTGTGCTTCTCGAATATGCATAGCTGTTCCTTAAATAAATAGATAGTGTTGACTTTATTATATGCTATACATCGAAAAGAGGGGTCAGCAATTCCCAAACACTTGCCACAAGCGCGCGATTCAGATAGACTGTAGAGAACATGTGATGTCACTCAATTACTTGCTCTATCCACATTAACCCGCTAAAGGAGTGCGTTTGCTTTATGACCGATGTTTTGAAAGTGGTAAGTACATTTCAGTTTTCCCCGACTTCACAAGCAATTTTGCGTGAAGCGGCTCAAGCGGAGGTTACCTGTATCACGAACAGTGAGGCGTTTCTAACCCACCTGCAAGATGCCGATATTTTGTGTTCCTACTGGATTCCAGAGAACTGGCGAAACTTGGCTCCCCGTTTGCGCTGGTTTCAGTGCGCGGGGGCAGGCATTGACGGCCTTGAGACAACTGGTATTTTGCAAGCCGATAGCGGGGTAATGGTGACGACCGCGGTGGGCATTCACGGCGTAACGATTGGCGAATACGTTTTTGGCAGTATGCTGATGTTCAACCGCACATGGCCTGAAATGGTACGCCTGCAAGAGCGCAATATCTGGCCTCGCAGTGCCAACTGGTATAAACTGGGAGGACGTGAACTAGATAACCAGACCATCGGCATCGTGGGACTGGGCAGTATTGGACGACGAGTGGCGCATCTGGCGAAAGCGTTTGGGATGCACGTGCTGGCAACACGCCGCTCGCTCGCGCCCAACGAGCAAGAACCAAACGTTGATAGGCTCTATCCGATAGCCCAATTGCATGATATGCTACGAGAGTGTGATTATGTGGTTCTCGCAGTTCCGCTTACACCAGAGACTGAACACCTGATCGGCGAGGCAGAACTGCGCAGCATGCGATCTCATACCTATCTGGTTAACGTCGCGCGTGGCAAAGTAATTGACGAGAAGATGCTGATTCGCGCCCTCAAAGAGGGATGGATCGCAGGAGCGGGCTTAGATGTCACGGAGGAAGAACCTCTCCCCGCTGATAGCCCGCTGTATACATTACCCAATGTGATTTTGACGCCACATATTTCGGGCGTCAGCGTGCGTTACGACGAACGACTGACAGAGATTTTTGCGACAAATCTCCGCCGTTATCGCGCCGATCAACCATTGCACAACCGCTATGATCCACAGCGCGGCTATTAACCCGTACAGCGTACCACGTGCAGGTTAGATGGTGCCATCACAGAAACAAGAAATACGAGGAAGGGTATCATGAGTATAGATTTAGGCGTGTCTCGCGTGTTGGGAGCCGAGGCCGTAGGCCGCCCTGGACAGCGGCGTTTTCGTCTCTTCACCCAAAGTGGGCACGGCTCCGCCCTGGTCTGGATGGAGAAAGAACAGCTCAATAGTCTCTCGCTGGCTCTCGATCGTGCCCTGGCACAGCTTACTGATGGGCAGATACTGCGCACCGAAGCATCAGCCAGCGGTATGCCCGCCCCACGTGGGATCCCTGCCGATTTTCCCAGCCGCCCTACACGCGACATCCAGGCAGGGCAGATCACAGTTGCTTACGATGAGCGCAATGCACAATTTATTATGAGCATTGTTACGCTAGAGACGCTACTAGAACGCACAGAAGAGGGTGAACAGGTGCGCGAGAATGACGAGGATCTAACATTCCGTTTCACACAGGAGCAAGCGCAGGAACTCTCGATGAACATCACGATCATCGTGCGTGCTGGACGGCCCGTCTGTCCCTTCTGCGGGACACCTTTGGATGGTAGCCCTCACGCCTGCGTCAAGCAGAACGGGCATCATAAAACTATCCAGGTGCAACAGAGCGACCTGGAAGAGGACGAAGAATAAAAAAGATAACGAGTAGGAGAAGTCGCGCCATCTACGTGGGTGGAGCGGCTTCTCTTACGCGTTGTCTGGGCCAAGCGTACTATTCGACACAGAGATATTTGTTTGCCTTCTGCAGGTAGGTTTCTTCATTGGCCTCTATCATTAGCTTATGCAACACAACGATATCAGCATCAGGCAAACATTCTACTGGCTGCAAGCAGAGGCGCATCGTCGCTCGCCCACGCTCAATAACCTGCACATAGCCTTTTGTACGAGGCACACGATACATCCGCTGTGGATCGGTTGGGCTAGGAATCTCCAAATAGCCATACCAGAATAACTGACGAAATTGCTCAGGCGTCAAAAGCTCACGCAAGAGATGCATGGCCCGCCGCTCAGCAGGAAGCCAGTTCTTGATGTACGGTTGAAGTAACAGCCATATCATTGGTGCGACTGCCAGTGCAATCATTACCCAGCCCAGGGCGGTCAGTGCTTGCGTAATCAAATTCATCCACCAACAACTCGTGGAACCAGTACAATCTGCTCAGCGGTCGCATCAAACTTCTCAAGGCGCTCAACGGGTTTCCCTGGTTGTACACGGAAAGCTGTTGCGCCTTTTGCTCTCTCCTGCGCAAAGATGCGTTCCGCTTCCCGGACAGCAGCAATTGCCTCGGCGTCACCTACCAGAGCCTTCTCTTGGTTCCAGGTAAAGCGGTCATCGCCGCGACGTGACATCACCCGTAACATTCCCACTGTCGTTCCTCCTTCGTAGTTTGAGCCAGTGGCTCTTTGCTGCGAATACCACCAGAACCAGAACACTCGTGTACCCGCAGTACTGTATGTGGATATTCGCCTGTAACTAAATGAACTACATGGTACTAGAAAAGTGGACATCCACGAGAGGTTATTCCTGGCCCCCTTCATACACGATTAAGCGTGATGGATGGTTACTGCAACATCTGTCCGATCAGGTCCAGGTTTTTCTGACGCAACATGCCCGGCATCGTTTGCACGCGCAGAGATATATTGTGCGTTACTATTATTGTACGTAACCAGGGCGCGATAGTCAATGGCTACACATGAGATATCAACGCATTTCACAATGATATACTCTACAATATCGCGTACCAACGCTGTGAAGCCACCAGTTCATTCGTGCTTTTAACCATCCCTATACATGTGATAGCATGATGAAAAGATGAAGTTTGTGAAATTCTCTGCTATAGTATCTATTGTGGTTTCTACCCGAATAGAGAGATAGCGGAACAGGATAGGATGAGTGCTATGGCAAACCAGGTACTACACGTCAATATTCCAACACCTCTCGGCCATCTGGAAGGCATTCTCAAGCCGGAAGAAGAGGGAGCAAAGCCGCGTTTTGTTAGCGTGATCTGTCATCCCCATCCTCTCTATGGGGGAACGATGCACAACAAGGTTGTATTTAAGGTGGCACAAACGCTGCAACTAATGGCTATTCCGGCTCTGCGCTTCAACTTTCGCGGCGTGGGCCATAGCAGCGGAACCTACGACGAGGGGCGCGGCGAAATGGACGATGTACGACATGCTTTGGAATTTATGAGCCATCGCTACCCAGGGGTGCCTGCTATTATCGCGGGCTTCTCGTTTGGCTCTTATGTCGGCTTGCGCGTTGCCAGCCTTGATGACCGCGCTACTGCCATGGTCGGTTTAGGTGTGCCCGCGCGCTGGTTTGGCGACGATATCTTACAAAATTGCCACAAGCCCAAACTGCTCATTCACGGCACGAACGATGAACTGGCTCCCTATGATCAGGCAGTGACATGGTTTGAGCGCATCCCAGCCCCCAAAAGCATGATTACCGTCGAGGGGGCCGACCACTTTTTCCAAAACCGCCTGGACGAAGTTCAGGCCATCATCACCAATTTCGTGCAACAACTCAACAATGCGGTTTGAGATAAGAAGGAGTTATCGCTTGAACATTCCAATTACCCGTCGTGGCTCTGTTGTAGAAGATTATCATGGTACACCCGTTGCTGACCCCTATCGCTGGCTCGAAGACGCAACCTCAGCCGAGACACAGGCATGGTCTGAGGCACAAGATGCGCTCGCCCGTGGCTATCTTGCCGCCATCCCTGCCCGTGAGCAAATTCGAGCACGTCTAACCCAGTTACAGGATTATGCCAAGTATTCCGTGCCACGCAAAGCCGGAGAACGCTATTTCTTCTCTAAGAACACGGGCTTGCAGAATCAGGCCGTGCTCTATATGCAGACCGCACTTGATAGTGAACCCACCGTTGTTATTGACCCCAACACACTGAGCACAGATGGCACGATTGCCCTCGTCAACCAATCCTTTAACGAGGATGGCACGTTGCTGGCTTATGGCACATCGCAAAGCGGTAGCGACTGGCAAGAGATTCGCATTCGTCGCGTTGACGAGCACACCGACTTTGAGGATGTCATTCGCTGGACTAAATTCAGCAATATCGCGTGGCAACATGACGGGCAGGGCTTTTTCTATAGTCGCTTCCCGCAACCTGGGACGGTTGCCGAGGGAGAAGAAAGCTACTATAGCAAGGTCTACTGGCACACGCTGGGCAGCGCGCAAGAGCAAGACCAGTTGGTTTTTGAGCGACCTGACGCGAAAGAGCTAGCCTTCGATCCCATTATCACCGACGATGGCAAGTATCTGTTGCTCAATGTCTGGCACGGCACTGACCCTAAGAACCGTATCTACTATCGTGAGGTTGCCAGCGATGGCCCGTTCGTGCGCCTGCTCGATGAGGCCGATGCCGCCTATATGTTTATCGGCAACGATGGTCCGATTTTCTATTTTCAGACGGACCTGAACGCTCCACGCGGACGCATCATCGCAATCGACACGCGCACACCCGAACGCGCACAGTGGCGCGAACTGGTGCCAGAGCAGAGCGACGTGATCGCATTTGCCTTGCTGATCAACCAGCACTTTGTTGTTACCTATCTGCATGACGCGCATCACCAGATCAAGCTGTACCACAGTGACGGCACATTTGCGCGTGAAATCGCCCTCCCTACGCTTGGTTCGCTGATCGACATCGCTGGCAGAGAGCAGCAGACGGAGTTTTTCTTTAACTTCACCTCGTATCTCTATCCGCCAACCGTTTATCGCTACGATTTCGCCAGCGAGACGCTCTCCGTGTTGTACAATCCATCCATCAATTTTGACGCAAGCAACTATGAAACTGTGCAGGTCTTCTACCCCTCAAAAGATGGCACGCGCGTCCCCATGTTCCTGACGTATAAAAAGGGCTTGCAGCGTAACGGCAATAATCCGACGTTGCTCTATGGTTATGGTGGCTTCACGGTCAGCCTGACGCCCACATTTTCCCCTACGACGTTACTGTGGGTTGAGCAGGGCGGCATTTACGCGGTCGCCAATCTGCGTGGCGGCAATGAATATGGTGAAGAATGGCATCAGGCGGGCATGTTAGAGAAGAAGCAGAACGTTTTTGACGATTTCATTGCAGCGGCAGAGTGGCTGGTTGCCAATAAGTATACCAGCACGCCCAAACTGGCAATCAACGGCGGGAGCAATGGTGGACTACTGACGAGCGCGTGTCTGGTACAACGTCCCAATCTCTATGGAGCGGTTGTCTGCGAGGTGCCAGTGATCGACATGTTGCGCTACCATCGCTTCACGGTTGGACGCTATTGGATTCCCGAATATGGCGATGCCGAACATAACGCGGACCATTTCAAGTTTCTCTACGCCTACTCGCCCCTGCATAACGTCAAAGAGGGTGTCACATATCCCCCAACCCTCATCATGACAGCGGATACCGATGATCGCGTCGTGCCCGCGCACGCCAAGAAGTTCACAGCCACCCTGCAAGCCGCTAACAGTGGCGAGCATCCCATCATCTTACGCCTGGAGATGAAGGCAGGACACGGCATGGGCAAGCCAGTAGCCAAGGTCATTGAAGAACGCAGCGACATGCTGGCCTTCCTCTTCAAAACCTTTAACATGTTCTGGCAAGCGCAATAAGATGTAATGATGGATATTAACAAGATAATCATGTTATTACGGTTTTACAAGGTTATTTTGTTAATCCCCATCATCACGTAATTATTTGCGTTCGATGCCCAGGCCGCTCTTTACGCCAGAGAGATCATACACGCCACCCTGCTGTTCGTAGCCGCCCGTGAAGGGATCGTGCGCGAGCAGCATTGGCGTGTCCAGATCAACATAGCGGAAGCCGCCGAGACCCGCGACAAGATGCGCCGCCGCCGCGATTGCCAGACGCGACTCGATCATCGCCCCAACCATCAACTGCGTATTGGTGGCATGACAGATAGCAGCAATCTCCAAAGCCTCCACAATGCCGCTTTTCATCAGCTTGATGTTGATGCCATGTACGGCCCCCATAGCAATCAGACGGGCAACGCTGGCGGGACTGGATGCACTCTCGTCGGCGAAAACGGGAACCTTGCTATGCTGTGTGACATAGCGCAAACCCTCGTAATCCTCTTTATACACAGGCTGTTCGAGCATCAATGGACGAATATCGCGATCATCCAGGGCTTCCAGGCAGAGCAGGGCCTCGCTGGGAGTATAGCCCTGATTGGCATCAAGCGTAATGGGCAGACCAGGAGCGGCCTCGCGAATGGCCTCGACGCGCTCGACATCCTCGCGCAGATCGCTCCCGACCTTGATTTTAATGCTGTTGATGCCACGCAAGACGATATCTTGCGCCAACTGATAGGCATGTTCGGGGGCAACTAGGGGAATGCTGATATCTGTCTCGACCGACGTGCTTGCCCCGCCGAAGAAGGTCCAGAGCGGGATGCCATAGGAGCGCGTCAGGGCATCGAGCAGGGCGATCTCCATACCCGCGCACACGGTAGACTGCGCATAATAGACGCTTTTCATGAGTTTGGAGAGCGTGCGCCAGTGAGCAGCATCGCGTCCCTGTAGCAGCGCGGCACAGGCTTGGGCCGCTGCTAAAGCCGTCTCCTGCGACTCGCCCGTGCTGGGTGGAAAGGGAGCGCACTCGCCATAACCCACGCTACCATCACTGAGCGTGATAGTGATCAGCACGTTGCGCGCCGCCGTCACGCTGCCCGTCGCAATTGTGAACGGCTCCATCAAAGGAATGTCGAGCGGCTCCACGCTCACGTGTTGAATGATTGTGCCAGAACTAGCCATATCTGCCTCGTATTTCTATTACATTTCCGCGTCGGCATCAGAAATCTGGTAAAACTCTTCGAGCGTCTGCATGCGCGCTTTTTCGATACGCGCGATGCGCTTCTGAAACTGCGTCGTCGCGTAGGCCATATATTCTTCTACTCTCATACCAAAGGGACGCTCAGCCTCAGAAGTGGGGTCCTCGTCTGTCTCCTGCACAACACCCAGGGCCAGCGGCAACAGTTCACCCATGCGCGCCTCGACAACCGACCAGAGGTCTTTATCTTGCGCGACCAGACGCGAGATGAGGAAGACACCGTAGGCTATGTGACGCGACTCGTCGCGCTTGAGATAGTTGATGCCCTGGCGCAGACCCGGCATGATATTATTGCGCTCAAGCATGTTGAAGTAGCCGTAGTAGCCCGTTTCTGCCAGCACACCCTCGACAATCATATTATAGGTCACAGAGGCACGGACAAGCGCGGCGGGTGAACGGTCTGTGAGCAGGGCATACATGGTTTGCGGCAATTCTTCGTAGAAGAGCTTGCGATAGCTGGGCGAATGGAGATGGTGCAGATCACCACGCTCTTGCGCAACCTCGTCAAGGTAGCGGCGGAAAAACTCGGTATGCTTGGCCTCTTCCCATAGGAACGTCGTCAAAAACATCTCTTCTTCAAGATGCCCATCTTGCGCGATTGCCATCATTAGAGGGAGCAGGTCAAGCGTGACGCTCTCCTCACCGGATTGGAACAGCGTGGTCTGTAGCAGAAGCGTTTGTTGTTCCTCTGGCGTACAGCGCAACCAGTCTGCTCGATCTTGCGTAAAATCGATGCTACGGGGGTCCCAGATACCAAGCCGTTTTGCCTTGTGATAAAGACGCATGGGGAGAATATCGTGTCGTAGTCCACGTGTACTGGTAGTAGCGAAAGATGTATGAGCGATTTGCGTCATAGCCGTTCCATCCTTTCTGCCTGTTCAAGAGCAGCGAGATGACCATCTATCCTATATATACCTCTTCGTATTGTCCAAGCAAGCACATCCACATATTACCACATCATTGCTGAAGGCCGCTTATTTGGAAATATTCTACTGCTGTTTCTTGCCAGAAGGTTTCCACAATCATAGAAGCAAAGCAGTACACATGTGGCAGGCAGTTCATAACGAATGAACTGCCTGCCACATGTGTACTGGTTCGCGGCTTGCTACCTCTCGTTACTTAGTTTGTAGGTGTCATTGTAGGTGTGACGAGAGCGTTAATCTGATCCTGAGTCAACGGGACCCATGGCGAACTATCGGGATTTGCTGTTGCGGCGGCCGGACTCTGTCCCGTATTCCACCATTTTGCCTGATATGGTACTCCGTTGAAGAGGACACGGTCACCAGTGTTATAGGTGGCCGTACCAGACCAATCAGGATAAGTGCCGGGGGGCAACGTGGGCTGTGGAATTGGTTTCTCGCCTGGCAAAACCGGACCAATCAGTGTCCAAGGCGTCTGCCACTGCTGTAAAACAGGATTATCGGGAAGATCACCTTGCGTCCACCATTTTGCCTGATAGACATTGTGGTGCCAGACAACTTTGGTCCCTTTAAGATAGGCACCCGTGGGTGACCAGATCTGGTACGGACTGGTGGCCGGATTATCTGGTTGCTGAGCAAGTTTTGAAGTAGTCTCTGCTGTCGTCACGAGGCCAGCACTCAGGAAAATACTGCCATCGAAACCAGCCCCAAGGTGATTCGTAAAATCATACGGATTCTGTTGCACCCCACTACAGGCATCGGAAACGACCTGTGTAAAGACATAATTCGTGCCACAGGCGAGGTCCCGATTCGCCGACCACATCGACATTCGTCCTAACTTGTGAGCAAGCGCAAATTGGTTTAACGCAGTCGCATCAGCCAGGGTGAATACTTCGTCTGGTGTATCGTTTTGCCCAATCATAGGAGTTGCGCCCATCTTCGCCCAGAGCGTTGCATCATTTAAGTGGACACCTGCTTGCTGATACAAGATGCCAAGTTGACGCTCTGTTTGGATTAAGGCACTTTCCGATGCACTAGCCATAGTTGTGCCCTTACCCAGGCTAGAGCCGTAATCCATGGTCATGACATTTACCCCTGCGAGGTCAACATGGTGCGTCAGCAATTGACTCACGGCGTTCGTGCCATTTTCGTCTAACCCTTGTGGTGTAACAGGCAACGTTACCCATACCGCAAACTGCTTACCAGCCGCTCGTCGCTGTGATTGGAGTTGAGCAATAGCAATGGCTCGCCTGCTGGCTGCGGCAGCATCCATCAGACCTGCTCCTTCAAGGTCCAAATCAATAGTGTTAATGTTATACTGGTCGACGACCGATTGATATGCATTGAAAAGCTTGTTTGGATCGGTACAATTGACAGCAAGTTCCTGGTTCTTTTGGCCGCCAAAAGAGATAGCCACGCTGCCACCTTGCTGTTGCAAGCGAGCAATACGTCTATCAAGATCCAGTACACCAGTGGCCTGACTCAAGGTATATGCCCCTCCCCACGAAGGAGTACATGCATCCTGAGGTGATGAGACGATGAAGGAAAGTACGGCATCGCGTTTTGAGTTCGTACCCAATTGTTCAAAGGCAAATGTAGGCGTAGCCGTAACATCGACATAACTCGCAAACCACGGTTTGCTAGATACGGTTGGCTGACTCGCGTGCCATTGTCGTAGGGCGAAAACAGTGCCAGTAGGCAGGCTGATGAGAATACAAAGTGCAAGCATTACACGCCAGGGTGATAGCCTCCGCTGTGGTTCGCTTGAGTATTGCTGTTCAACTGCTGTGTCTGTTTTACTCTTACTCACCATGTTGGTTGCCTCCTGTCCGACGCCTACTTGCGTTCGGGAACCCAGCACCTATACGCATTTTTCTGGTAGGAAGCGAGCTTACGTCGGTGTCTGGCACATGTTGCATTGTTGGAAACGCGCTTACGTCGGTATTTGGTATGCGTTGCATTGTCGGAACTAAACCTGCATCAGTATTTGGTATGCGTTGCATTGTCGGAACTAAACCTGCATCAGTATTTGGTATGCGTTGCACGGATTGGTATGATCCAGTTGCCGTATGCAATGCACTCAGTGGAACCCTCTCTTTGGTATTGCCATGATAGAGCACTGCCCTCCAGTCGAGTGCCAGTTTCGGATCAACGACAGCCGAGGATCGCTTGGGAGGTACTTCTACATAGAGCCAATCTGTTAAGCCATGCCATATATCGACCAGTGCATTGCCTATACCGATATAGGCAATTATAGCCCATGAAGCTGTTAATGTATTAAAACATTCAAATGCGGCATTTACCCAATTATGGGCTTGCTCGTCTCGCCAGAAGGTAAAAGCCGAGAAGGCAACAATCAATAAAGGTACAACGATATAGAGAAGTGGTGAAATGGTTCGGTCTTTGACTTTTGGCGTACGCGCAAATGGTATTTTCTTACTCGTTAGTGCTTGCTGGAGCGATTTCAAGACGCCAGCAAGGTTGACAGGAAGTAAGATTAAGTTAAATCCATAGATACGCAATATATCAGTCCGCTTATAGCCACAATATTTGAGATCATTCGCCATGGAGATGAAGTATGGTAGTGCAGCAAGCACCACGAAAGGACTCAACAACTGGCCGTCGAAGGGATACGCCAGCATGAAGATCAGGCTGAAGCTCGACCATGTGATTGAGGCCATGTAATTAAGACGGAGCATAATTTCAGTGCGCGAAACCATTTCGCCGCGCCGTCTGCGCTCACGCGTTTGCGCCCATAATTTTGGTAAGATCAGCAGACCACCATTTGCCCAGCGACGACGTTGCACGATCAGGGACCCGAAATCTGGTGGTGTGGCACTATAACTCAGACGCTCAGGATAGTTCACCAGCGACCAGCCATGCATTGTGAGATCAATACTAGACTCAGTATCTTCAATAACTGTACGGTCTTGGATAAAACGACGCACCCTGAAACCGCCGACCCATTCGGTCTCAGCGATATCATCAAGCGCGCGCTTACGAATAACGGCATTGGCACCGACCCAGAATGTTGCGCCATAGTAGCTCATTCCCTGGTGGAGAATGTGCTGGATATCTGTGGTTGCGCCAGCTAGACGTTCAATGCGTGTGCCAGCACCCCGGAAGGATGAATAAGGCGTTTGCGTCACTGCAACGCGCGCGTTATCTGGCTGCTGCAAGAAATAGACAAGACGGAGACAATACTCACGTAGCAAGATGGAGTCGGCATCAAGCGTCAAGAGGAATTCGCTGTCAGGGAACGTCACATCGCCTTTTTGGCCTGCGGCAACCGGAAGCAGAATAAGCCCGTCGGGGGTCTCGCGTTGGAGATACGTACCGCCCATCAGGCCAATATAGGAATTTAGATTCATTGCCTTATTGGCTTCATGGGAGAGAGAAGCGTATTTCTTCCGTTCAAAAGTGGTTACCTCGGCATCAAAAATCCAGGCCAGCCGACGGTACAGTTGCCGGACACGTTCGATGGGTAGCTGAACACCTTCTTGACAAGAAGTTATCAGTGCTTGCCCAACGAGACGCAATTCATCAGCAAGGCCGTTGAGCACTTGTTCGACAAAGAATACATCTACGTGGTCATCAACCTCTTCGTTATCCGCAAGCGTATTAAGCCACGTTGCGGCCCATTCATAATGGTACGCAAGCTCGATAATCGTCGCCTGCGCAACTAGCATATTGCCTATGTATTGCTGCTCAAATTGGTAGAGTGCGGTACTGAAGCGGGCATATGGTTCAGCAAAAAGCCTCATGATATCGTTGCCAAGTTCACGCGTCGCATTGAGTTGGGCGGCAACTGCTGGATTTGAGGGATTAGGTTTATCATCAATCAGTAGCACGACGCGCATACCAGGATATTCTTGCAGTGCTGCCGACATAAGTGTCTTACGGACAACCTCTGTCTCTTCACTATATGATGGTACGAGTACAGTGATCGAGGGTTGCTGCCCCGAGAAATGCCTATCGAGCTCGGCTCGTGGTACGCGTATGTGCTTACTAAACCTCTGCAGTGCCCCTTGACGTGCCACCAAGTACATAAGCGCGGAGAATGTTAGCAACGTGACGATGATCAGATAGCCAACGGCTTGCATAGTAAATGAGAATGTCTTTGGCCCCTCAAAAAATTGGCGAATAATTGTTGATATAAGATACATTATCCATAGAACAATAGTCACAACGACAGCAAGACGACTATAGGCAATTTTCAAAGTTGATGGTTTTTCATGCATCATTGGCAATGGCTCGGTGCGGCGTTCCGCACCCCATTGCCGTTTTCGAGTAGGCAGTTTTTTCTGTTTTATACTTTGCATGCTCGTAGCATGTCCCTTTCATTATCTCTTTGATGGTCCGTTCTCATTCGCTCTGCAAGACTTACCAATTTCGCCCAACACGGGAAAAAAGGTCTCGTATGATAGCATTGAGCAGCACTAGCACAGAGCACGATAAACGTTAGCTCGGCTTTTTATCTAAACAAGCCAGCACATATGTGTATTTGCATACAGCACTTGCCTGCAAAAGGAAAAGTTATCCGTAAACAAATCCTCGCGTGCAGAGCACTCTACTCTACTATATTGATTGTAGCTGATCCAAGCGGTCAGCAGTCAATTAAACAGTACTAATAGTTGGCTCTTCTACATGCTCCATGCTCAGGGAATAGGAGAACAATATATCAAAAAAGAGAGACTGCTTTTACACGAGTGTTTACACTCAATAGAAGCGTATGTACCATTTTGAGATGGTAAATTACGATAATAATGCTAACCACATGTACAGCTAGATAAAACCCTGTAATTCCTGGCATGCTCCCAACTGCGCTCCAAATTTTACTGAGATTATTCTGCTCCAACCAACCTGATCCAGCAATTTACCATTTAGCATATCCAGTAAAATGTTTCTTATTCTCCACAGACGCACTCATCCACTAGTCTGTACAGCTTCTCTTGCATTCCACGTAATTGCCGCCTTTTTTCAGCCGGAAAAACCTTATTGCGCCAACTAAGCTGAGGGATAATGCCTAAAAGCCAGGCGGCATGGTGAGGAATTACTGTTCGCCCCCGCCATATATCGCGCAAAACAGCAAGGGCCTGCATTAACTCCTCAAAAGCTACATGATCAATTGGCCCAAAACCATCAAAGTACAGTGAAATGCCAAAACTCTTCCAATTACGAAGATGGACTGTCACATCATGTATCAACCACTCTGGTGACTTATCTGGCTCTGAATTTTCATTGAGCATATCACTCAACCAGGTGAGGAGTATTGCCTGTAGGTGATAGAGTGACAATACCTGCTCTGGAAAAGGGCGTTTATGTAGTACATCGGCATGCTGAACAAGCGCGTCTACGCGCCGGATAGCACGCCAGATGAGGCAGATTTGCCACTTGGGAAGCATCTGTTTGCCCTGCCAGGAGGCCTGTATCACAGTAACTGCTATTTTGACCTGTTGAAGTTCCTGTATATGCGCATATTGCTCAAAAGGGGCATAGGATCCAAGCCGCAGATGGATTTGCCGCCCCTGCTCAAATTGGTCTAATAGCCCGCCAGATTGCTGAAAGTGCTTTTTTAGTATATTCCATGCATCCATCTCAGAAATATGCGTATGCTGTTCTTCCACAGTACACTCCTCTTTTATTCAGCAAAAAGATCTTCTATCGCTTTCACTAGTTGTTGTTTCATCTGGCTTACCTGCGGATGATCGTCCTCAGAACGTGTCACCTCAGACCAGGGAAATTGCCAGACATTGAGCAGAGCGTGACTTAAGCGTTTGGGTATCTCTTGCTGCCCACTCAATACAGGCTTGAGTTGTTCTAAGCGGTGAAGAAGAGGCTGGAAGTGTATTTGATTGGTATACCCCATATATAAGGCTTGCCCGAAAGAGGGACCACCAACAAGATGTTGGCGTAACACATCAATTGCATCTTCCTCACTCATTGTAGAGAGAGGGATCGTCAACAAAATTTGCATATGCGTCGATAGCAGTGACCACACTGCACGTAGTTCCTGTTCTCTTGCAGGCTGCTGGCTCATCGCCTGTTCAAGGCGCGGAAAAACGCTCCACAGCAGGGAAATCTCCCGTTTGGGAACAGTGCGTCGTGTTCTCCATACTTCCTGTAAAATTTCTAACGCACGTTCCACATCTCTGATGGCTTGTATGCCGATTTCTTTTCCCGACTCTATCTGGGCAAGTAATCCATTTTCATCAGAAAAGTGATATGTCAGGCTCTCCCATGCGTCTTTTTCTCGATTATGCATATACACCCCCGCTTTTTTATGATAGGCTTATATTATCTAAATAGAGCCGCTTTTTCCTGAGGGGAATAATCTACTGTGATAGAGCTTTCTTCCAAAACTCCGAGAGATCATAGATAGGCTCTTCCCCTGAGGGAAGACGCAGCATGACCCGTTGGGCGTCCAGAAACACGGGATCAGTGATATACTCGTTTTCTTCAAAATTTTTGACATTGGGTGGACGATAGTCTGCCGTAACCGTCACAAAAACAGGAATTTCCCCAAGCAGGTGTGTGTGGTCAAAAACCAGGAGACCCCCAAGCTTTTCCCGTGTGCCTACTTTGGCCGGTTGCCAGTCATAAGTCGCTTCCTTATCAATCCACCAGTCGGAGTTATCCTCATAGGCACAGACCCAAAAGCAGTACTCTGGATGAAAGGCCACGCGTGTAGAGATATTTGTGTGCCGATGATAGTAGCCATGTTGTGCAAGATGCGTCACGCTATGGTCTTGAATTGAGATGAACTCAAAACCAAACTCACCTTGGTCAGTCCATTTGCACGCAGCAAAGTCGTTCGTCGGAGCAATGAACAGATCAAACCAATAACCAAACGGAAAATACAGACTGCATTGCTCTAAGAGATGACCTTGCGGCCAGGAGTACAGAGTAAAGAAAAACTCATCGGAAGAGAGGGAACATTGAAGAGCGGCAAGTTGTGTCCCATGCTGCAACCAGGCAAGGGCACAGGTATCTTCGCGCGACCAAACTAGGCGTTTGGTTTCAGCATCCCAGATCGCGGCTGGAAAGAGATCCCGTGTTGATACCTGCATCGCCAGATAATTGCCACCAGGATGGCGGTCCAGCAGAATATCTGGTTTCTCTCCCTCAAATGCTTCAAAAGCAGTAAAATCAAACATGAAACAGCTAGCCTCCTTGTGTTTAATGCGAGATTTTGGGAAATGACTCCTCTTTGTTTCTCTTTGCAAACAGATTGAGATTGCTTTGTTTCACACATAAAGTAAGATGCTCACTGGCAAGATAACTGAATGTATCCAATAGAGCCATCGTAGTCCAGAACAATTATCTCATCCGTCTTGCCCTTTTTTATCAGGTCTGCTAGAGATTGCAGCAACATTGCTGAGAGCTGTGGCGATGTTAGCATTGTTCACCTCCTCACGTGGGCTGCCACGGCTCATCAATCTTCGCGCATAGCTTGCACATGCTGCTCCAAGTTTAAGATGGACAACACATGGCCCTGACCGATGAGCTGATATCCTTTTTGCCTCTAGAGCCTGTTCACGATCACTTAAAAACCAGACAATCTGGCAGATAGCATCCAATGCTTTCATCCGTATTTCAAGGTGTGGATGCTGCAAATACTGCTGCAAGTGATCAATATCTTCGCGGCGCGTAGCAGCAGCGATAACCTCTATGGCATGAGCACGTTCATTCTGAAGCATGGCATCATCATATCCTCTTTAAAATTTCTTCACGCTGCTTGCGTTCTCACGCAAGCGCCGATAGCCCACAAGCAGTATATAGGGGATGCCAGAGAGAACACCTGCCAAATAACAGCCCACACCGCAACACAGAAAATACAACAAGATACCAACAAAAACCCATGACAAACTGAAATATATCGCTACCAGCACTCCAGCACTGTAACAAAGTGTCGCAGTAATAAACGATCTTCGTCCGCTTCTTAAATCTTTTAAGGCTGTTTTTCTGCGTTCTACATGTGCGGCATCGTCACACAAACTGCGCAATCGCAGCCATCCCGCGCTCATACGAACAAGCGCATGGACAATACATATCCCCAGAACCATCCAGAACAAAAACAGGTTTTTTGTCGAGAAAAATGTCGCCCAAAAAGCTGTATTGTACATTAAAGCCCTCTCCTTTGCTTATTTCTGCATGGCACGATACAGGACAAAGCGAAGCACACACCATGGGCCAAAGAGGAGCAAAGCGAGAGCAAGGGCTACGCTTCCCCCAATTACACCTATTTGTAACACTAAAATAAGCCAGTCCGCTCGGTAGAAGAGTAGCACAATACTTGTACAAAGATAAAAAGAAAGCACGGATATGAGAGCACGCTGCTCATCTTGCAGGTTTTGTTCTGCTTTCTTACGTAGCTCCTGCTGACTTGTCCAACGATAATATCCCCACATAATGCCTTGAGAGGCAACTAGAAACAGATGAATACTACTAAATACTGTGCCATAGAAGAGTATAAACCAGAAAGCAATATCGAGTATATTATTAAAAAACGGCAGTAGAGGAAAAGGCACGTCGCAACCTCCTTAACGAGAATACCCATTCGATCATGTTATATAATCAGCCCATCTTCTCGCATACGCCTCTTCTACTCATACGCACGCTCTTACGAAATAATTTGCCAAATGCGAACCGTTCCGTCATCACCGCCAGAGGCGAGATACTGCCCATCAAGTGACCATCCCAGCGCAAAGACGTAATTCACCCCTCCGGTGTGCAGTTCATGGCCTCCATAGATGAACGAAGGACTTCCCAACAGCGCATCCCAAACGCGGATACGGCAATCAGCGGCAGATGCTATCCAATGATCATTCGGAGAAAAAGCCATCGCCATAATACCACTGCTATGCTCATCATCAATCATAATCAATTGCGCGGAATCCGCACTCCAGAGATGAATCATACAATCATCGCTTCCTGAAGCAATATACTGACCATTAGAAGACCAGGTGACCGTATTGACCCACGCCGAGTGACTGGTTCTTTGCGCACTATCGGATACGTCCCAAGCTGATAACGGCTCAAGAGGAGTATATTCCATATGCGTTATCTCTTGAGCAGTCTGTACTTGCCAGACACGCACATTATCATCCTCTCCACCCGATACGATACAACGACAATCAGGAGACCAGGCAAGACTGCGAACCGGGTAGGGCACATGACCTTTATAAACGGAAATCGTTTTTATAAACATCTGATTTTCCTTTTAAGTAATTTAGCCTTCAGCATTCTATGTCGCTTGTAGGTAACAAGTCAAAGATATGGCTGAAATGCTACCCAAAAAATTACCAAAAGATCAATACAAATTTTCGCGCCATGAAACTGTCTGAAACATGCTATACTAATACAAAACTACAAAAGAGATGTTTGTAATTTTAGCTTAAAATGAGGATTTACATGATACTATTTGAGACATTTGAAAGGCTACCTGGAGGGATGCCTTATCGCCTGTTAGATCGCCATCCCGATGGAACGCATGTAGCACTACAAGCAAAAGAACATTACGCTGGACGGAGTGCTGTGTGGAACACCGATACCAAGCGCATTGTTTGGCAACCAGAGAGAGCTATAGCACTAGCTTGGTTACAAGATGGAACGCAAATTGGAGTACTACGAGAAGCACATACTGCGCGATACGAATTTGCGCTGTATGCGTGGCCTGAAACGCATTTGCTTCATCATTGTCTGATCGACCTGCCTTCTAGGGCGGGATGGATGCTCGACCTTATTATCTCGCCTCAAAGTGATCTAGCATTATGCCACTGGGTAGACCAGACTGAAGCTGGTTTCGAGTTTATTGATATAACCCCTCACAGCACCTCCCACGATACTCAAGCCAGTTACGCCCTCGAAGGAACAAACGAACTCACAAGGGCAGTGTTTAGCCCACAAGGGGATTTTTGGGTGTTTGCCTATAAAATATACGAAATCTGGTGGGCACCTAATCCAGAAGACATTGATACCTATGATCAACCTGCACGTGGAGGAGAATACCCTCTAGGAGTATTACAAGTATTTCGAAAGAAACAACCGTTTACGCGAACAATCCCGCTGATTGCGACCCTTCCTGCAGGCTGGTTGCCAGAAGACCCAGATGCAGACGAGGTGCTTTATATCAATGATCCGCTTTTTCTCGACGAACAGCATGTGCAAGTTCGTTTACCTTCAGGAGAAATAAAAATCTACCAAGTACCACATCTCTTCAAAGAGCTATCATCCTTGTAGCATCTTTTTCTGGCAACGATGCCCACGTTCTCTTTTCTTACTCGCGGCATATCTTCTCGTACAGAAGATTACACCACCTCCCAAACATGAACTACGCGGTCACTCCCACCTGAAGCGAGCATACGGCCATCAGGCGACCAGGCAACCGCAAAGATTATATGGGACACGCTGTTCTCCTCTCTTTGTGCCTCATATGTAAAACTATGCCTCCCTGTTTGCGCCTCCCATAACACTACCTGCCCAAAATCATGTCCCGAGGCAATCCACCTTCCATCGGGCGACCACGCCACGGTGCGCAGATTTCTCGCGGCAAGTTCTTGCCGACGATAGATCAAACGCTGTGTTTGCATATCAAAGACCTGTATTGCACCATAATCAATACCTGCAACTACATAGCGACCATCGGGTGACCAGGCAACTTTACGGATATCACCCTCTACGTCTGCATTGGTGAAAATAGCGGTTTGCTCTTGCACTGACCATACCTGTACTTCTTGATAACTTCCGTAGGCAAGCAAGTGCCCATTGGGCGACCAGGCCAACGTCCAGATTGGCTCTTCTCGTTCGACGCACGTGCTTACATACGTCCCTGTTAAAGCTTCACGCAACGTGACGACTCCATCATAGCCTCCTTCTGCTAACAAGCTACCATCGGGTGACCATGCGATACTCAAGAGTTGCTGGTCGTGCTCCTGACAGAGAAAGACGCGTCTCTCTGTCGCAACCTCCCATACTTCTAATGAGGCTGCCGCGAGCAAGGTTCCATCGGGTGACCAGCACAGAGCTTGCGCATTCGTTTCTCTTCCACCCAATACATGGAGCAGTTCTCCTGTTCTCGGTCGCCAGATATGGATGCTTGTGTCGCTACTAGAGGCGAGCAAGGTTCCATCGGGTGACCAGACAAGATCGTCCACAGGCAATTGATGTCCACGATAGGTAGTTACTTGTTGTACTTTCACTCGCTCGGCCCTCGATCCAGACGTTGCTCTAATATCTGCTTTTCTTGCTTGGCACAATATTTAATATCTTAAACCTGATACACACATATAATTGCAATTTACTCTATTTTCTTTTTTCTCGGTTGTCGGCGAGGGCATTCCCATTTAGGAGGAATATGGGGCTTGTTTTCACCCGTAGAATTGACATGTTCCTTGCTCAGCTCCGCATGTCGCTCAAAATTGAGCAGAGCAATAATTATGCCTTCGCCAATTGTCGTGCTGTTTTTCAGCAAAAACGGTTTACCAGAATACAAACGCCCAAGAAGAGCTTCAGGATGATACGGGAAAGAGATAAAGACACGCGCGGTTTCACCCGGGTAAAGTATCTCTCGATCTAGCAAGTTATAACGAGCAATCCAGCGGGTCCCATCAATAAAGAAGTGTTCATGCATACTTCCTGAAGGCAATTCATGTGCATATCCACCGTTTTCAGGTGTGAATAATGTTAGCTCCACTTCAATATCATATTCTCTCTGCTCTGTACTCAACATATTCCTAAAACCAACAACTTTTCTCTTGTTTACTTTGCCGCTTTCAGCCTCTTCTATTGAATCTGGAGGATATTGATCCGTAAATCCGTATCCACGCCAAGCAGCAACAAGCGATCCTGATATGCCAACACCACCTCTGCCATGGTAGAGTTGGGATATGGCTCACTAATCGTGCGTGGAAGCCTCACGCCTTCGCACCAGAGAGTCGCTTCTTCCTGACAAGTGTGGCTCTCGCGCAAGGTAACCTTGAGTCGCCCAGCATATTCTTCCACACACCAAAAACGCTGTGCATCGCTTTCCATTGCAATCACACGCACGCGGGTCACGTTAGAGGGAAATTGCAGGTGCATGTAAGGCATTTCTTCTGTACGGAAAAGCCAGGACCACAGACGCAGATTATCATTGCGTCGTTCAATACCTATAACCTGCTCACCGCAGACACAAAAGCTCTCTATTGTGCCTGATACAGGGATTGTACGCATAATCTCATGACGCATCCATACCCAATTAGGTCTACCATGAACAGCCACAATTTCCTCTTGTTTTTGCTGTTGGTGTTGCAAAGTAGCTATGCGTTGATATAAAAAAGGCACCAATCCTTCATTGCTCTCATAGACGCTATCGTTATTGCTATGCATAAGATACTGTGTCATACAGTGAGATGGTACATCACTCTGCCACTGCACGAGGTAGAGCGCATCCTCATCGATTTCATTTGGATTGCTCACAGCGGTCACGGCAAAAAGAGACATCTGATCTGCCCAGGTAGCAAGCAATGCACCAGCAGCGACTCCACTTGCTTTCTGATCAAGTGCATAGGCGATAGAAACAAGTTGGCTTTGTTGGGGCTTCAGTGCATAAATCGAGAGTTCTGTACCAGTGAGAGAAAGTAGCCACACCTGCTGAGTCTCATCATACTGCACATGTGCCATATTCAGCGCATTTACGATGTCTTGTGGGAGACTATATTGCATCACCTTATTTTCTTTGAGATCAATGCAGATAAATTGAAAAGCTGCATCATTACTCAATGACTGCACAGGTCCATGAGGATGCGCCTTGACTCCAAAACTGATTACCCCTTGCGAATTTATCGCAAGATTGGTACACAGGGGATCATGTCTTTTTTCAAACGGGTCAAAGCGAAAAAGCTGTGTACACTTCATCATGCACCTTGTCATATGATCTCTCGTTCAAGAGAACGTGGAACATCCATGGATGATACCATGTTTCTTCTCCTCTCCGAATCTTCCTTCATTCTATGTTATGGCCTGCCCAGGTTCTGGGGTATAGTATACTTCGCGATCTTGGAGCGTAAAACGTGCGCGTAATGCATGTGTGCCAGACTTATCTTCCAGAATGATAGGTAGCCCATCCATGCCAGACCCAAATCCTTTGTAGTCAAAATTGTAGCAAACCTTGGGTTAAGAATGTTAACTCTTCAGAGGAAAGAGAAGGAAGTGATCTCTTCTTGGCAGATACAAGACCGAAAAATCCTCCCCATTGAAAACATGTTCTCAAATAATTCACGAATAACAGCTCTTCATCTTCTAACTCAATTAGAGTGTCGAAAGATTTGCAGGGTATTCTCACAGTATATCCGCCAGAACCACTATATCCATATTTTAAGGGTCCATCTACTGCTATGTCCACGATAAATCTTCCTTCTTCGTCTTTCATTTCTTCTAACTCTTCAGAAGATAAATCTAAAAATTGACTGCTAAGATCTTCTACAGGCCAAATAAGAAGAGGATCAAGAATGCTAGATAATGCAGGATGATTTTTAGATGCAGGAAAAGTTCCAATAAGATTTACGGACCCAACTTCTTCATACCAACTTCTTAACGACAAAGGCAGAGTTCCCAAAAGCCTTTCTACATCTGAAAGCTGAGAGAGTACGTTGGAAGATGGTACGTTAAAAACGCGATATTTTTCATTAAGCTTAACTAACTCTTCGGATGTATAATAGCGAGCGGACGCATGATCCCAATATCCATCAATAAATTGATATCCGAGTACTTTCAGACGAGAAATAAGTACTTCAAGATTGTAACGTACACGTTTCATCATCATCTGCGCTACCAAATTTGCTTCTGGATAGATGGTCTTATCAAAAACCGATTCTTGTAGAGCTACGAGTTCGTCGTATACTTCCTGATAAGAACCTTGTTGATAGCGCTTAAGCCAATTTGCCATAATGTCATCCTCTTTTCTAATTGCAAATCTGTTATAAAAAAGTAAAGAAAGAAATCTTTTTTGGCGTTAACCGTCAACTTTGTCAAGCATTATATGATAGAGTGCCATACACAAAATGAGCCATTCCCAAATTTAGTAAGTCGGAAATAGCTCATTTTGCCTCCATTCTAACTAATACTTATGGCATCCAATTCCTGAGAGTATCACTCCAAAGATTTTTTGGAACAAAAGTGTTAACGATAGATTGACAATTTGCGCTTGCTGGACCGCAAGGGGCACGTGAGACACCAAAGCCAGTCATATCCCATCCACTCCCTTTCCAAAAGCTGATAAGGGATTGTTCAGCATGCATCTTATTAATAGTAGTTCCCTCAACTAACATTTCGTCTTCTCCCAGAAGTGACATGACTTGGCCAGATCTTCCTCTCCAAGAACCATTGTTCATAGCCACAACAATTCTATCTATCCCATCCTCATCGGTTAAATGAGCAACAGCGGCTGTCACTTTGCGCCCAAACCATGAACCATATTTTTCGATACCTGCCTTTATAATCCGATCAGCACGTGCTTGAGCATCATTCGGATTATCTCCGCAATTATGTACGACATACTGCCCACTGCCAACAGCAAAGGTGTGCACGGTGCTGACCGTCAGGTCGTACATCGCCGCTGTACCAGGCACGACGCGCAGCGCGATGACCGTGGCGGTCGTACCATCCAGGCGCACCACGTGGTCGCCGACGTGCAACTGCCCCGCAATACGCCAGCCTGTCGTCGTCAACCAGGGATGCTTCTGCGTTGTGTGAACGACCTCTGTCACACTCACCTGGGGCGGTGCATGACTGCCGTGACTCTTGACCGCTACGTGCAAGTGTTTGTTCTGGGCGGTCGCCGCAGACGAGGTGCTCACTTGCAAGGTCACATCGAGCAGGTCGGTGTCATGGTTGATGAACACCCGTTGCACCGTCTGCGTGCTGACTTTCCTGGTCACAGGGTCGTAGGACTGAACGGTCTCTCCTGGCTTGAGTGTCCCAATCGCCTGCTTACCGTGTGGAGTTGCCACCTGCGTATTCGCTGCGAAGGACAGCCCACAGTCTTCGGCAAGGCTGCTCAGGACTTTGCCGCCCATGCCTTCAAGGAGCGAGCCTGCCCCTTCCATGACCCCACCCGTAATGGCGCCCGACACGACTGCTTCGCCTACCCCATCCATCAGCGGCTTGCCGGAGAGCGCGTTGCCTGCCATCTGCCCCACGCCGTTGGCAAGGGCTCCCACCGCCACTTTCGCCACTGGCCCCGCTTCCGGTCCCACCAAACCAGAAACCGCTCCTGACACCGCTCCCACTACCGCCGATTGCAGCACTTCTCCTGACGTCGTCGGTTTACCCGCGATGGCGTAGGGGTCCATGCCGCCCCACTCGGCGTCGAGCTATTGCCCATCAGACCAAGCAACTGAGGTCGTCTTGTCGATGCGCAACTAGAAGAGAGCTATTTCACAGTTTTCAGTTATTATGATTGCTGAAATGTAATAACCGCCTTTTTGCACTCAACACAAAGAAACGCATACAATATACCTTCTGTTTGTGGAAGTATATCAACAAGTGCGCATTGTCCCACAAATTTCATGGTTTGTTGGCACTTCGGACACAGAGGATACTCAGGAGTTTGAATCCATGAAGGGAAACCTCCAAATTGTGAGAGACCTTCTTGTGTATGAGCGCGATAGGTTTCATACGGGGTCGGACGTGACGTACCCAACACGAGTACAGCAGGGCGCAGGGCAGGCATATCTTCCCAATCATTGAGATCTTCTAACGGCTCTTCAATGGGATCTTCCCCCGTATCCACGCTCCAGTACACAGAGCCATCCCAATCCACATCAATATAAACAAGTTCTCCCATCATAGTACATGTTGGGCACATTGCCATACGAAGATGGCTTCCGTGTATCGAAAAAAACGAAAGTACGGGAGCACGCAAATCACAATCAAAAAGTGCGAAGAGATGGCGTCCACACCCACGACAGCGTTCCTCGCACAATCTCCCAGTTTTCACTGGACTACTAACTTCTTCGTTCCCTTGCTCGTTGAGGATCAAAGAGAAGCATGAATGATAGTACAAGTCACGACGTTGCCCTTGAGCAGTCAATTCCCAACCGGCATTCTGCATCAAGCTTTGAAATGATAAGTTATGGCTTCCTTTCTTGAACGGTTTTCCCATAGCAAAGCGAGCCTGTACAACCTGATCTCCTATCCATGCGAGAGCCGCCAACATTTGTTGTTCCTCATACTCATGTTGATTATGCACAGGACTGTTGTCTTCCAGAAAGGCAAGTATATGGTCGCGCACTTCAGCATCGGCAAGACGAAAGATATTTCCATAGGCCGCTCCAAATGATCGTCTTAGAAGGCGCATATATTGGCCCTCTAATGCCTGGGGTATCGTACAAGAGACTCTATTAAGGACAATAGCACCTAGCTCATCAAACAAATGCCCTTCTTGTTCCAAAAACCAAAGCCATTTTTCAACTAGTACTTTGCCGGTTGCAAGACTCATTTCTCGATAGGTTTCTACATCTGCGATATGAACCAGCATACTTTGTAGCATAAAGCGCACCTTTGGAGGCTGCCGTGATGAGAAGATAGATATCTCAGTAACTACCTCTTTTTTTATCTCTTTAAGAGCCTCAACAGCTTCAAAAATGAGCATTTTAACCCTCCGTAGTAGACTTTAGTAAACACTATATTTTCAGAAACGTATTTAATGCTTCTTCATATATTCAGTAATATATGAAGAAGCATTCACAAACATACAGGTAGGTTAGGTTAAACGGAGAATATATCCCCATTGGATATCAATACCCATACCCTGAAGCATGTAGTGGGTATCTCTCATTGTTTGCATTACTGCATCATATGCCGTACTTTGATTGATAGTTCCCGTATCTATTAAAGTTGTATATCTCATGTCCAGTAACCCTTTAATAGCTGCGTTGTATGAAGGGTGATATCCCGAATGTTGTAACGTTCCATCTGCAAGAGCAGTATAGGGGTTCGAGAATAGACCTATACCGTTTTCTGGCATATTCAGGTCTACTCCAGCCATTTGAACCAATGGATGAGTTTGACATGCACAGGGAATAAGGTGATGTGCCTGTTGACCGTCTAAAAGATCCATACCCGCATTGGTCATATTTTTTGAAAGTGTGGTCGAGTCACACAGGTTATGTACTACCCACTGACCTGTACCGACCGTGAATGTGTGGTCGTGCGCCACCTCCAGGTTGTACATGATCCGTGTCCCAGGCACACGTACCCAGCCAGTAATGATACCCACGCGCCCATCGGCACGCAAGATATGCATCCCTTGCTTGAGTTGCCCAACTGCGGTAAAACCTCGTTCCAAGGTGAAGAAGGGATGCTTCTGGTTCGTGTGCAGTGTCTCACGCGTCCAGGTAAGCTGCGTGCTATGTGGTGCATGTATCGGCGTACTGATCGTCAGATCAACCAAATCACTATCGGGGTGAATCCACACGTGCAGGATAGGTTCGGTTTCCATACGCCGCGTCTTTGGATTATAGGCTAAGACGCTCTGCCCTACCTGTAACGTGCCAATAGCTTGTTTGCCCTGCGCAGTGGTGACCTGTGTTGTCGGCGTAAAGCTACATGAACCCTCTACCGCACTTGCAATCTTGCCGAGGACTTTGCCGCCCATGCCTTCAAGGAGCGAGCCTGCTCCTTCCATGACCCCGCCCGTAATGGCGCCCGACACGACTGCTTCGCCTACGCCATCCATCAGCGGCTTGCCGGAGAGCGCGTTGCCTGCCATCTGCCCCACGCCGTTGGCAAGGGCTCCCACCGCCACTTTCGCCACTGGCCCCGCTTCTGGTCCCACCAAACCAGAAACCGCTCCTGAAACCGCTCCCACTACCGCCGATTGCAGCACTTCTCCTGGCGTCGTTGGTTTGCCCGCAATGGCATTGCCGATCACCGTCATTCCCACATTGACTGCCGCGCCAATCACGGCCCCGATGAGCATCGTACACAGCGGCCAGCAGTGCCCGCCTGGGTCAGTGCGCGTTACCGGGTTGTCGCCCACATAGGCATAGGGGTCCATGCCGCCCGCGTTGTTCTGCACCGTGTCCGCACGGGTAAAGCGTCCACTCAACGGATCGTAGTACCTGGCATTATAGTATAACAACCCTGTTTGCGTGTCCAGCCGTTGGCCCGTGAAGTTAAACGGCTCTGTACTACCGCCAGGCATCGTACCAAAGGTATAACGCACTGAGCCATAGGGAGCATACAGTTGTGCCGCCTGCACCGCGCCTGCACTCGTGAAGGCCAGCGAGCTGCTACCAAGCATATCTGGATGCAGATAGGAGAGTGTGCCATTAACGCGCATTGCTACGCGTTGCCCATTCTCACTATAATACTTAATCGTATTACTCCCATTAGGAGCAATCTCGGTGTAGCCATCGAAGGTAATTGTGTTTGTCGTTGTATTGACGCCGTTGACCGTCGTACTCGTACGATAGAGAACGCGATTGCCCTCGTTGTCATAGAGGTATTTCGTGTTCGCGCTCGTGCCACTGGGGGCTGTCCAGGTGACAAGTCGCCCCTCGTTGTCGTAGGTCATCGCCGCTCCACTCGGCGTCGAGCCACCACAAGTATGCGCGGTTGTCGTATCCACGTTACGGCAGGTCATATCACCAATTTGGTCATAATTGGCATACTTGTTGGGCAGATTGCCCCACAGCGCAAAACACGCTATAATGGCATCACACAAATGATACGTTAAACGCTGCAAGGTTGCCAGAGATGAACGATAAAATTCAATCCGTCCTGAACTCGCTCCCACATAAACCAGGGATCTATCTGATGAAGGATGCCCAGGGCACCATTATCTATGTCGGCAAGGCCATCTCGCTCTATAATCGCGTGCGCTCCTACTTTCAGGAATCGACCGATCTCAGCCCCAAGAACCGTAGCATGGTGGCGAAGATCGAAGATATCGAGTTCCTCGTCGTGCGCAATGAGGTCGAGGCCCTCGTGCTTGAAAGCAACTACATCAAGCAGTATCGCCCGAAATATAATGTTTTGCTGCGCGACGATAAGAGCTACCCCTACATCAAGGTCTCGCTGAGCGAGGATTTCCCGCGTGTCTATCGCGTGCGCAGCTATCAGCGCGACGGCAACCGCTACTTTGGTCCCTACACCAACTCCGGCGCGGTCGATGCCACGCTCGACCTGCTCAACAAGCTCTTTGCCTTTCGCACCTGTCGCTATGATGCCACCTCGTGGGCCATGCCACGTGGCGCGAGCGAACCGCCGCCAGGCTGGAAACAGAAACTACTGGCGCGTCCTTGCACGCAATACTTCATTCATCGTTGCGTCGCCCCCTGCGTCGCCTATGCCACACGCGAAGAGTACGACGCCGTTATCAAACAGGTCATTTTGTTTCTGGAAGGCAAACATGACGAGGTGCTGAAAGATCTGCAAGAGAAGATGGAACGAGCAGCCGAGGAACTGAATTTCGAGGAGGCAGCGCGCATCCGTGACCGCATCAAGGCTGTCGAGAGCATTCTGGAGAAGCAGCGCATCATCAACACGGAGGGCCAGGACGATCAGGATGTCATCGCCCTTGCCAGCGGAGACGATGAGACGTGCGCGCAGGTCTTCTTTTTCCGCAACGGCAAACTGGTTGGGCGCGAATACTTTATCCTGCAAGGCACACGCGAAAGCACTCCTGGCGAGATTATGTCCTCGTTCATGCAGCAATTCTATGAAAACTCGCCTCACATACCCGCCGAGATCATTGTCGAGGCCGAACCAGACGACCGCGCCGTGCTGCAAAGCTGGCTGAAAGAGCGGCGCAAGACGGCGGTTGCCGCGCAGGGCAGTTCAACAGTCACGATCAGCATGCCCAAACGTGGCGACAAGGTGCGCCTCGTCGAGATGGTCAAGCAGAACGCGCAAGAGGTATTGGAACAGCAGCGCATTAAGTGGCTCACAGACAGCCAGAAGACACAGATGGCGTTAGAAGAGCTACAGGAGGCCCTCAATCTGGTCGCGCCGCCGCGCCGCATCGAGTGCTACGATATCTCGAACACACAGGGCACCAACTCGGTCGGCGCGATGGTCGTCTTCGAGGGCGGACGGCCCAAGAATAGCGAGTATCGCCGTTTCAAGATCAAGACCGTCGAGGGACCGAACGACTTTGCCAGCCATCAGGAGGTGTTGCGTCGCCGTTTCCGTAGGGCCGCCTCTAAAGAGGCAAACGCTACTCCTACCACTGACCCACAGGACGAAGAAGGTGTGGTGACCACAGAACAGATTGAGGAGAACGGGACAGAGATGGCGCACGACTGGACACTACCCGACCTCATTATTATCGACGGTGGCAAAGGCCAACTGAGCGCGGCAATGGAGGTCATGCAGGAACTGCACCTGGATATTCCAACCGTTGGTCTGGCAAAAGAGAACGAGGAGATCTTTATCCCTGGCTCATCCGAACCAATCATCCTGCCGCGCACCTCGCAGAGCCTCTACATGGTGCAACGCATCCGTGACGAGGCACACCGCTTTGGCATCACCTATCACCGCAAACTGCGCTCAGAGCGTAACTTCAAATCAGTGTTGGACGAGATCCCTGGCATTGGTCCCAAACGCAAGCAGGCGCTGATGAAACATTTTGGCTCGCTCAAGGCCATCAGTGCCGCCAGCATTGACGAACTGGCATCCCTGGATGGCATGACACGCGACGCCGCCGAAAAGGTCAAGGAATACATCGGACGCCTGGAATCCTAGCAAAAACATGGTATACTATGCTCATCAGAGTAGCCATCAACACAAGGAGAAAACGATGCCCACGATTGAAGAACGATTACAAGCTCTTGAGCGAGAACACCAAGCCATTGAGCAAGAACACATCCAACTCAAAAAAACCATCGAGCTACAAACTATTGCAATAGGGGCATTAGTCAACAAAGCCACGCTTGAAAGACTAAACGAGAGATACGACAAACTTTTTGAAGCACTCATAGCCCATGATGAATTGACTAACCGACAACTTGCCGAACTGAGAGAACAACACAGTGAGTTAGATGGCAAAGTCGTCGGACTACAAACGGAGATGCGCCAGCGTTTCACCGAACAAGATGGTAAAATAGTCGGACTACAAACAGAAATGCGTCAGCGTTTCGAGGGAATGGAACAACGTTTCGAGGGAATGGAACAGCGTTTCGAGGGAATGGAACAACGTTTCGAGGGAATGGAACAACGTTTCGAGGGAATGGAACAACGTTTCGAGGGAATGGAACAACGTTTCGAGGGAATGGAACAACGCTTCACTAACATAGAGACAATCCTCGCTCAAATCCTTACACGCCTCCCCGAAAACCCTAACAAAAGTTGATTGCTGTCTAACATCGAAAGTCTGGAATAAGCCCTATACTCATGCATGTTTTCTTCTAATAAGAGGTCTTTCGCCAGGAAATACAGTGCCATATGCGCTTGTGAGAGTGCTAGCAGTCCTCCTATGCGATTGACAGCAGACGAAATTCGCGTTATATTGATAGGAAAGAGACAAAATATCTATTGATTTTGGCACATCCGTAAGAGAAGCAGGACGACCGCAAGGGTCGCCCCTACGATGATACATTTCATGCAAATGCATCATCGTATCATTGTAGGGGCGGGGCTAGCCCCCGCCCTGCTTCCTTCCCACACGAATGTATCGGCATCAATAGGAAAATGTCCCTATGCATGTTTTTTCCGTAATATGCCTTGAACTTGACTTATCACGGCTTGAACCAGTAAGAGGGATTTGGTAGATGCCAACATACGAGTATCTCTGTCAAACTTGTAGCCACCGTTTTGACGTGTGGCAGAAAATGACTGATGAACCATTGCAGACTTGCCCAGAATGTGGCAACCATATTCGCAGGGTTCTTTATCCAGCCGGAATCGTCTTCAAGGGGTCCGGTTTCTATAAGACTGACCATGGTAGCGGTCTAGCAGCCAGCAATGGCAATTCCAGCAACGGCAAAAAAGAGCAAAGTGAGACATCCGCCAGCAGCAGTAGTGCTGAAGGCAGCAAAACAGCTGAGAGTAGCACACCTTCCGCCAAGCCAGCGGAGAATAGTTCGTCTAGCACGAGCAAGGCTCCAGCCGCTACTGGAGCGCAATCATAATCGTAGGGGCGTGATGAATCACGCCCTTGTCCCTTGTCGCACGGTCTCCCAAGCGGGTTGGCGCACGGGTAGGGCGTGATGAATCACGCCCCTACGATTGATTGTTTCGTTTCGAAATAGAGAAACAGAGGATTCTATGGCAGAATCAGCATTGGCCGCGATACAGCGGCGACAAATCGAGATTGCAGTCGGCGAGTTAGTTTTGACCGACGATTTTTATATGCGCCTGGAAATTGCCGAGCGGTTACGTCATCTGATCGCGCATGCCGACCCTACATTGGATGCCAGCCAACTAAGCGAGATGGCACAGGAAGGGTTACAAGAACTTGGTTTGATACCAGATAAAGAAGTGTAGATAGATGCAGAAATAGGACCCCCCCATTACTCCTATACACTTGCATTCCCCTATTCATTCCCCCATCGTCAGGATGTATACTATAATTACACAACCTGTTCAGCTTGTTGTGTGGATGATGCCTGGTGTAGAGGAGACATACATGCAAGTACAACAAGACTCATCGCAGGACTCAAATGCTGATTCAGAGCAGACCATTCGAGCGTTGCAGCAAAAGATTGACGAACTTACTACAGCTAATCTCGCGCTCCAGGAGCAACTTGCGCGCAAAGAACAATTTACCGCAATGATTGCCCATGAATTACGTAGTCCTCTCACCTCCATCATTAGTTATGCGCAAATGCTCATACGTACGAGCAACACGAGCAGCGAGAAGAGTACGAACCACACTAATGGTCGGCAACGCTCCACATCTATTCAGCGAGCCAGCAACGTCATTTTCAGCCAGGGACGTCGTCTGGCACGGCTCGTCAATGATCTGCTCGACTCTTCGCATCTCACATCGGGCAAATTTACGCTCGTACGCGAAAACTGTGATATTGTCGTTCTCGTGAGCGAGTTGCTTGACCTCATGCGACCCGTTGCTCCTTACCATACGCTGGTCTTGGATGCACCCGCTACCGCCGTGACGGGCTATTTCGATGGCGGACGCATTCAGCAAGTTCTGGGCAATTTACTTGATAATGCCATCAAATACTCTGATGAGCAAACAACGATTACCGTGCGCATCTGGACTAGCTCCGACAAAGTTCATGTGAGCGTACATAATCAAGGCACAAGCATTCCATCCGCTGAGGTGGGCCTGCTCTTTCAGCCCTACTCGCGCTTGCCAGCGGCAACAGCGGGCACGCGACGCGGCGTTGGCCTCGGTCTACATATCGCGCGCTCGATTATCGAGGCACACGGCGGCGAGCTACGCCTGGAACCACGGACCGATGATAGCCAGGCGGAAATCTCTAAAGGCACAACCTTTAGCTTCACGCTGCCACTCACCTGATAGTACACTGCACCTGTAGAAATTAACAGGTCTGCCCCATGATTTGCTCTGTTGCAAAAACTGGCGAAACTGGCGGCGTATTCATAGCAAAACGCGGGTATACTTACCACTGTGCAGAGGAACACCTGTAAGGAAGAAGACCCGCGAGAATATCTGGTGTTGTTTGTGGAACCCAACATCAGACTCTTATGCACGTGCATCCATAGCCAGTTTCGATTGTCTGCATGCGAGGCGTGATAATAAAAAGTAAATTGGCGAGCGGAACAGCGTGCGTTACGTCATCGGATATGGCGTTGCGGGTCTCTCTCTCCAGACAGTTCTTTGCCTGATAGTACCTGTACAGCAAACAATACAAATATGCTTTTAATAAGGGTATAAGAGGAAAGGAGCAACGACATGGCACAATGGGCCTATAAGGTCGTCTATATTGATTATCGGGGCCGCATCTCCTGCGAGGGACTTGAGACGTTGATTGGCAACGAGCGCCGCAGCACGTTTGCGCGTCGTTATATGAATAGCCTGGGCCGCGAAGGTTGGGAACTGGTTGGCATCCAACCCCTGACCGCAAATTCGGCCTACTATATCTTCAAACGTCCCGCGCAAGAGGGCGATTTCGCCGAGCCTGCTCCTCAAGCAGCCAGCGAAGCTGCGCCATCACAAACTAGCGGACCGAACATCGAAAACGCTTAATATCATCCCATCTCCTAACATGGGGCAAAGGCGATCACATGGGTTTATCCCACGTGGTCGCCTTTTTGTTTTAAGGCTGTGTCCCATCCCTATCCCAATACGTTTATACCAGTAGCATAATTGCGCATATGGGCAGTATGCAGGTCACTAGCACTCATGCGGAAAGGTTTTTACGTGACAGCTTCGATCTTATGGAAACGACCGGACTTAGATATTTCACCTCCATTCGATACGCTTTTTTTTGATGTCGATGGCGTTCTTATCTCGACAATAGCCTCATTTCATGCCACCGATATTGCCGTTGCCGAATACGTGGCAGGAACTATCCACGGTCTGGAGTGGGGCCAGCGGGATGGCATTCCGCTGCTCACCATTGCCGATGTCGATGCCTTCAAACGGGCAGGCGGCTTTAATAACGACTGGGATATGTGTTACCTGCTCTCCTCGCTCTTCACGGCCCGGCTGCGCGAATGGCATGGCACATCTCTAGCAGAACGCACGATTGTAGAATGGGCAGCATTAGCGCGTACAGCACACCTGCAAGAACAGGGCGGTCGCGTGTGGGTTGAGGCCATCATTCCCGCCAGTGCGCGTCTAGACTATCAGGTCATTGGCGACCTCTATCACGAGATGTATTGGGGAGCCGAGGGTATACGCCGCTGGTTCGGACACGAACCACGCTACCTGCCTGATGCGCCGGGCTTCGTTCATACTGAAAAGATGCTCTACACTCCCGATTTTCCCGATCGTCTGCGTCAGGCGGGTATTCGCCATCTCGGCATGATTACCGGGCGCGTTGGGCCAGAGGTTGATAGTGCCCTGGAACGTATGGAAGCCTATAGCGACGAACGCTGGTGGGAGTTCGTTATCCCCGCCGATATCTGCCCCAAGCCCAATCCACGCGCTCTGCGTATGGCAATTGAGCAGGTGGGAGCGCGTGGGGGCCTCTATATTGGCGATACTGCCGATGATTTCGATCTCGTGCGCAACTATCGCGCAGGTCAACAGGCAGGCGAACCACACATTGTCGCCGCTGTCCTCGTCAGTTCTGAGGAAGACTTGCACCTCTACAAGGAGCGGGGAGCAGATCTGATCGTCTCTTCTGTTGAAGAACTCTATCAATTCTTGCCAGAACAGATACTGCGTTAACCACAGTACATACTATCATCTACAGAGTTTTTTCTGCTATAATCAGCAAAACACAGGCAGATACGCATCTGCATCGAATACCCACGAGAGAAAGAGGGAGAGAGATGACAACAGCGCAACAACGGCGCAAGAAAACACGGGCGGAGAGACGCACACAACAGCAGAATAACACGCCATTACCACAAAATAGGCGTAAGCAACAGAGCAAACAAGCAAATGGCTCATGGAAACTCTGGGCGGGCTTTGGCTCATTAATTGTTGCGATTATTGTAGCTTTCTTTGTCTTTCAAAACATCAACAGCCAGAACAGCGCGGCAGCCAGCCCGATTAGCGGCGTCGTCACCTATAGCAACCTGAGCAGGACGCATACAACCAGTCCAGTGACCTACCCTCAAAACCCGCCGGTTGGTGGTCCACACGATCCCGTCTGGCAAAACTGTGGTATCTATACCACGCCCATTGTGAATGAGCATGCCGTACATTCAATGGAGCATGGAGCCGTTTGGATTACCTATCTGCCCTCGCTGAGTGCGGGTGACGTGACCCAATTGCAAAGCATGGTACGAGGCCATAGCTATGTGTTGCTCTCGCCCTACCCTGGCCTGCCTTCTCCTATCGTGCTGAGCGCGTGGGGTGTACAACTCAAAGTAAACAGCGTAAGTGACCCGCGCATCGACCAGTTTATCAGCACCTATGAGCAGGGAGCGCAAACCCCAGAACCTGGAGCAGCTTGTACAGGTGGCATCGGCACTCCACAAGCTTAAAAACACCATAAAAACATGCATGGCCCGGTATATCGGGCCATGCGGGAAAAGTGGATTTTAAAGGCGCGATTGCAGGCGTACAAGATTACGCACGTTACGCTCTCTGGCCTTCTCTTCACCAGCCAGAGAGCGAATGGCATCAATCGTCTCTGGGGCATTGCGCACAAACTCCACGCGCACTGGCTCCAATTGTTGCTTGAACTCCTCGACAGAGACATCATCAAGAAAGCGTACACCCTCGTTATCAAGCATCACACGCGAGAGTAGAATGAGATCGCCCAGATGCTCTTGCGCTTTGAGCGCGTCCAGCACGTCCTGTCCGCAGAGCAGACCAGCGACCGTGACCTGGGGGCCGAAAAATTTGTTGACAACAGGCAAAACACGCACGTGCAGATTCTCGACCGAGTGCATATCTGCTGCCAATTGCGCAATAATCGGACTTGCCATCGTCCCCGTGACGAGCGTGACAGTGCGCGATTGGGGTAGTTTCGCGGGCAAGCGGCGTTTCATGTGTTCCCACTGATCTACGAGATAGCGCGTCATGCCGACGCCATTCTCAATCTGCGCGTAGCTTCCATAGTGCTGCGCGGGCGGAAAATCGCGTTCAGTCAGATAGTACCACTCGTCCGAGAGATACACGAAAGGATTGCCATCCGGCTCGGTTGCCGCGAAATGGCGTTGATACCCCTCGACCTGCGCGATGATCGCTTCAGCTTCTTGGCGCGTGTAGGGACGTAGCGGCGGCAGATCGCCCGTCTTAATCATATTGTTATATTTTGTCACACCAAGTGGTACAACCGAGATCGACTCCACAATAGGGCGTAAAGCGGTCAGGTCGCGAATACTGCGCTCCAGATGCTCGCCGTCGTTAATCGTGGGGCAGAGCACAAGTTGCGTGTGACAGGTGATATGGAGATTGCCGAGGCGTTGAATATGCTCGATGATCTCGCCTGCTCTGGGACCATCCACCATCTTACGCCGCAAGTCTGGCTCGGTGGTATGAACGGAGACGTAGAGCGGCGTCAATTTCTGCTCGTCCAGGCGTTGCCAATCCAACTCTTTGAGATTGGTCAACGTAATAAAGTTGCCGAAGAGGAATGAATAACGATAGTCATCGTCCTTGATATAGAGAGAGGAACGCATGCCGTGCGGCAGGCCAGGTTGAGATGAGAAACGCTCTGGCAGTCCCTTAATAAAGCAGAAGACGCATTTATTGGCACATTGGCGGATAAAAGGCGCGGGTTCCTCGCCAAAAAGCACGCCCAGATTTTCATCAATTGTTTTCGTTACGCGCACCTCGTGCTGGTCCTGCTGGCGATCAAAGCCAATCAGCAGCTCCTCATCGGCGGCATAAAAGCGGTAGTCCACCAGATCGCGGACCAGATGCCCATTAATCGTGCGGATCAGATCACCCGGTTGCAGGCCCGCGCGGTCTGCCGGACTTTCGGGCACAACCTCACGCACCCACCCATACATTTTTGGCATTGTGTCATTCCTTAAAGAGTTGCGAAAAGCAGCGTTATCTCTCTCTGCAAACGGATAATAATTAAGAACGGTATCCGCACGATTATACCCGTTTTCCCCACTAGCGTCAAATTGCATAGCAACAAAACCTGTCACACAAGTTCACAAGTTTCTGCTTCTTGACAAGATGGATACTTTGTAGTATTCTATAGGAGCCGACGCGGGGTGGAGCAGTGGTTAGCTCGTTGGGCTCATAACCCAAAGGCCAGAGGTTCGAATCCTCTCCCCGCTACCACAACAGCAATGTTGTTACCCGACGCGGGATAGAGCAGTGGTTAGCTCGTCGGGCTCATAACCCGGAGGTCGCAGGTTCGAATCCTGTTCCCGCTACTTTTTATAGTCAGACAAAAGGAAAGAACGCATCATTCTTAGTGATGCGCTCTTTTTTGTTTAGTATCGCGCCCGCTTAATGTTCTGCGCGCTGCTCTTCCTGTCGGGCCTGAATAAATGCCAGGATCAGCGAACCGAGCAACACACCAACCAGGACAATCTCCATCGTGCTAAAAGTCTTCTTCTTTGCCATCAAATTACCCTTTTTTCTAGCTCTCAAACAATATCCGTGCGCCTGACAACAGAGCGCGGTTTGTTTCGTGTTATAAACATCACCTACAATAACAATACGGTCATCATCTATTGCCGTTGTGGTCAACAGTCTTATTTTACAACAGCTATCAATCCATAGCGGCTCGTCTATCACGGCAAAAACCGACAACACCAATTGAAAACCGATAAGGAGTAGAAGAGCATGGCACAAGAAGCACTCGCGTTTGATATGTATGGAACACTGGTCAACCCACTACGTATCGGGCACCAACTTGAACAGTATGTTGGGCCGGATGCTCAACGCGCTTCAGAACTCTGGCGACAGAAACAACTTGAATACACGTTCCGCCTGACAGCAATGGAGCAGTATGAGAATTTTGAGCAGGTGACCCGCAAGGCACTTGAATACGCCCTCCTGGTGACTCAGCACCCACTGACAGATGAGCAAAAGCAACAGTTGATGGCACAATACGATGACTTGGAAGTTTTTCCTGATACGATCCAGGGGCTAGAACGCTTGCAAGTCGCTGGTCACGCAATGGTTGTATTCTCAAACGGCACTCCTGCCATGCTCAGCGCAATTCTCAAAAACGCGCAAGTGGAACGCTATATGCAAAATACGATACCGCAGGGCTATGTGAGCGTCGATGAGATACAGGTCTATAAGCCCGCTCCTGGCACATATCAGCTTGTCGCGAATCGTCTGCATCGCCCTCTACACGAGGTGCGCCTGATCTCCTCCAACCCTTTTGATATCGTGGGGGCACGTAGCGCGGGTATGCAAGCGACATGGATTGATCGTTCTGGCGGTCTTTTCGATACGCTCGGCGAGCGACCGGAGATGGTCGTCGGCTCTCTGGTGGAACTTGCCGAGCGGTTAGGAGCGTAAAAATATCCGCAAGCCGCCTGCTGACACGATCAATCGGTTCCCACGGCAGTATCAGACGACGCGCCGCATGACTCGCGCACAAGCAGCGAGGTCGCAAGACGCACACGCACAGGTCCCTCCGCCACTTCTACATTTTCGCGCGGTGCGGATGGGCCAACCCTCCTGGAAGGCACGGGCGGGGTTTCAAGTGTAGAGAGCAGCAAACGTGTTGCATGCTCGCCCATTTCATAAAAGGGTTGACGGACCGTGGTCAATGATGGGATAAAATGAGCAGACATGGGCAGATCATCGAAACCAACCAGCGCAATATCGCCAGGAATACGCAGTCCACGCCGTTCAGCAGCAACCAGCACACCATAGGCCATCTCGTCATTGCTAGAAAAGATCGCAGTGGGACGCTCTGGCAGAGCAAAAAGCTGGTCGGCGCACATGCGTCCCGTGGGAGCTTTGAAATCGCCATAGACTACAAGGGATGGATCAGGCGTAATACCAGCCTCGCGTAATGCTTGACAATAGCCCTCGTAACGCTCCGTTGAGGAGCGGAACGTCGTGGGACCGTGAATATGAGCGATGCGACGATGCCCCAGACGCAGCAGATACCGTACCGCCTCATATGCGCCGCTGCGATGATCAGCATCAATGAGTGGACAGGAAACCTCTACAGGCAACACCTGGTCAGTTAGCATCACCACGGGAAAACCCTGCTCATAGAGACGATTCAGATAGGGAGCGGATTGCCCAA
>DAIDJF010000034.1 GCA_027451525.1 Ktedonobacterales bacterium | reverse complement strand
CGAATTGCTGGCTTTTGTCCTGACACAACCTGGACTAGCAGCCGATCAAGGCGCGGATACGCCCTATGACCGTAAGGCATCGTTGCATATCAATGCACGTATGGTTGCGCTGGCGGCAGAGGCGGGTATTCCGCTGGCACAGAAGATCATCGCGGACGCAGCCGAGGCATTAGGCGTTGGTCTGGTGAATTATATCCATATCTTTAACCCTGAAATGATCATTCTCGGTGGTGGTGTCATGCAAATGGGAGCGATGCTGATGGACCCTGTGATGCGCGTTGTGCAGGAACGCGCGATGCGTGTACCATTACATGCCGTCAAAATTACGCGTGCCTGCCTGGGAGCGGATGTTGGCTTGATTGGTGCCGGCGCGTTAATCTATTATCACCAGCACGCACTGGTATAACAGGGAATTCAACAGCGATGCCCCCATCCCTTAGAATCTTCTCATGCCGATAGGGACATGCTGATCGTATGTAACACAGGCAAATGAGAAGCACACATGGTGTAGGGGCGTGATCAATCACGCCCCTACACCATGTGTGACCTGTTCGCATTATTTTGTTGAAGACGATTATCACGCCCGTACAATTAATACGGGTATTACAATATTATTTTGTTAGCGAAGAGCGCAGAGAGTGGATGGATAATGGCGGCACAGAAGGAACGGCTTGATGTGGCCTTAGTGCGGCGCGGATTGGCTCCGAGCCGCGAGCGCGCACGCGCTTTGATTATGGCGGGACAGGTGTATGTGAGCGAACGCATGGTGGATAAGCCGGGCACGCTCGTGCCGCTTGATGCTACCTGTCGTCTTGCGGAAGTCACGCCGGAATTGAAATATGTCAGTCGTGGTGGTTTGAAACTAGAGAAGGCTCTCGACACCTTTCATCTCGACCCAACGGGATTGGTTGCGATTGATGTCGGAGCCTCGACGGGCGGGTTCACGCAATGTCTGCTCGAACGCGGGGCGAGTCGCGTCTACGCCGTTGATGTCGGGCATGGACAACTGGCCTGGACATTGCGCAACGACCAGCGCGTCGTGGTGATGGAACACACCAATATTCGTCACCTGGAGCGGCTGCCCGAAGCGATACAGTGCGCGGTGATTGATGTCTCCTTTATCTCGCTGCGTCTGGTCCTGCCGGCCCTCGTGCCGCTGTTGGAGCGGCAGGAACAGACATGGATTGTCGCCCTCGTGAAGCCGCAATTTGAGGCGGGCAAGGCTGAAGTAGATCGCGGCGGCGGTGTCATCAGCGACCCGGCGGTTCACGAGCGCGTGCTGCATGAGTTGCAGGAATGGATACCGCAACAGACGCCGTTGTCTGTGCGCGATATCACCGAGTCACCCATTCATGGACGCGATGGCAACAAAGAGTTCCTCTTCTGGCTGGCTTTTGCCTAGTAAATCACAATCATCGTGTTCCAATTGGTATTGGCATAAACCCACGCCGCCTGCTGCTCCTGCATGTTGACACAGCCGTGACTGCCGCTACCCGCGAAGCTCTCGTCGCCGCCCGTGTCATAGTGTGGGAACTGCGTACCAGGGCCATAGTTCACGCGCCACCATGAGTCATGCACAAAGTAGCCGCCCCAGTGATAGAGAATGGCATAGTGAATAGGCGTATCTGGATACCAGTAGGGTGAGCCGGGAGGGTCTGGCGATTTGAACACGGTCGGCGAGAGACGATCTAATGTGGGCCAGACGCCAGGAACCGAAGGCAGTTCGTTTCGTCCCGTCGTCACCTGGAAAGAATTGACAAGTTTTCCGTCCTGATAGACGCGCATAGCCTGCTCTGCCAGCGAGACCATCAATACCTGCTTGCCCTGTAGTTGATAGTGGTCGAGCATTGCCATGTCGGTTGCATGCACCTGATTGTAAGGTGTTTTGTCGCTGTAGTCCTGCTCCATCAGATGCAGATTGAACAGGGCGTTTTGGGCCTCATCGACAACGCTTTGATAATCGTCGGGCGTATAGGCGTTGGCTAGTGCATTGTCCAGGTCGGAGCCGATGCCCGCCTGTTGGTATCCTGCATCCAGCACGTAGTTCTGCCCATTAAAGGAGTCGTGATAGAGATGGGCCTGTCCCCAGCTATCAACTTCTTGATGGAACTGCTTAATCAGATAACTGGCCTCGCCCTGCACCAGTGTATCGTGCATCGAGGCGATATCGGCATCAATCTGTTTCGCAAATGTTTGATACGCGGCGAGCGTTTTCGTTTGCTGCATCGTGGCATGGTCAGCATCCAGGCGTTTCTGGTAGGCACTGGCATCCATGCCGTATTGTTTGAGTTGCGCAATCTGCGTGGCAAGCTCACTAAGTTTTGCCGCTGTCACATAAGGGATTGCTAGCGTCGTTGTGACGATAGCTTGTTGATATTGGGCATCAATCAGTGTGCTCAGCGTTTGAAAGGACTGTATATTGGTTGCCGCTGTGAGCAGTGCCTGATCGTTCTGATATTGTGTCTGCATCGCCGTAATATCAATTTTTGCGGTCTGCATTTGCTGGATAGTTGTATTAAGAATTTTTAGTTGGCCCGCTGTCGTCTGAAGCGCGTCAAGAGCCTGTTGATTAGAGTGTGCATTTTTTGTAATAATCACATAATCTTTAGGATCGTGTGCAGCGGCTAAGAGCGACTGATTCAGGCTGAATTGCTGCTCAAAGTATTGGACTGGTAGATGTGCCACTTGCTGGCGCGTCAGCGCGGTCTGAAAATCCTGCATGGCGCGCTGGGCCAGACTCTGGTCCTGTGCTGTGGTTGTCGTTATCACGCCCTGCGTTTGTAGTTGAAGTTGCGTATAGCGTGTGGCAAGGTTGTGATAATATTGATCGACTGGCTGGCTATTAAACAGGCTCAAGGGCGCGCTGGTGCCATTCAGTTGTTGCTCTTGCGCGAGGACTGGCTGTAGCGACGCGCTGGGAACACCGATGCTTTGCGCGTGTTGCAAGAGCTGATCGAGCTGTGTTTTACTCTGCGCTGCCTGCTGTTGTACCTGTGCGTTGCCACCACACGCGGTCAACACTGTTGTCAGGCTGAGTAAGAGCAGGACGGCAATAATAGCCTGTCCCGCCCGTAGCACATGTCTCCCCCTACGAGATGTCTGCATGGGAGATTATCTCCTTCCGCCTTTGGCTTTCTGCTTTCGTTTCTCCTTGCGAGCTGCTTTTCCGGTCTTCTTGCCACTGTGTGGACGTGAACCATTGGGCAACGCGGCTCCGTTAGGCAATGCAGGCATACCAGGGATGCCCGCGCCGCCGCCATACTGTCGCATCATCTGTGCCCAGGGTCCCTTGCCTGTGCTGACCTGCCGTATCATCGTGCGCATCTCGCCGAACTGTTCGAGCAGTTGATTGACCTCCTGCACGCTTGTTCCGCTACCGTTGGCGATACGTTTGCGTCGGCTGCCGTTGATGATATCGGGATTGCGCCGCTCCTGTAGAGTCATCGAAAGAATAATGGCTTCAATATACTTTAGATGGTCACCCTCTAACGCCTCTTCCATCTCCGGCATGTCCGTGAGTTTATTCATGCCCGGTAGCATCTCCATCACCTGTCGCAATGGACCCATGCGCTTGAGTTGGCGCATGGCGGAGAGGAAATCCTCCAGGTCGAATTTACCTTGTTTGAGCTTCTCCTGTGCTTTGAGTGCCTCTTCCTCGTCAATCACTTCTTGCGCACGTTCGATCAGCGAAAGCACATCGCCCATGCCCAGGATACGCGAGGCAAGGCGGTCAGGATAGAACGGCTCTAGCGCGTCTAGCTTCTCGCCCAAGGTCATGAACTTGATTGGCACGCCCGTGACAGAGCGAATCGAGAGGGCCGCACCGCCTCTGGCGTCACCATCCATTTTCGTCAAGATCATGCCTGTCAGCGTCAGTGCCTTATTAAAGTCATCGGCAACGTGGACCGCTTCTTGACCTGTCATAGCATCGGCGATCAGCAGAATCTCGCGTGGATGGAGCCGTTCGCGAATATTGCGCACCTCAGTCATCATACGCTCGTCGATGTTGAGGCGACCTGCGGTATCGAGAATAACCACCGTACATGCCTGTTCACGTGCGTAAGCGAGCGAGTGGATACAGATATCCACCGGGTCGGCTCCCGCAGGCTCGGAATAGACAGGCACAGTGATCTGCTTGCCCAGTGTTTTGAGCTGATTGACAGCGGCGGGACGGTACATGTCTGCCGCGACCAGGAGGGGACGCTGGCCCTGCTTAACCAGATACTTTGCCAGCTTTGCCGCCGTTGTGGTTTTGCCGGAGCCTTGCAGACCAACCAGCATGATGATATTGGGTGGCGGACCCCCCAGCTCAAGCTTGTTCTTGCCGTCCGTGCCGCCCAGAACCTCGATCAGTTCCTCGTTGACGATTGAAAGCACCTGTTGCGCTGGCGACAGGCTGCCCATCACATCTGCGCCAATCGCCTTCTGCTTGACGCGGTCCACGAACTGGCGGGCGACTTTGAGGTTGACATCGGCCTCAATTAAGGCGAGACGAACCTCACGCAGGGCGGAATTGACATCTTCTTCGGTGAGTTTGCCCTGCCCACTTAAATTGCTAAAAATCCCTTCAAGACGTTTTGATAAGCTCTCAAACATTGCCATGTGTGTGTTTACCTCTCTCCGCCAAGCGCCTATAATCTATGTAGTCACCAGTAGAATGCTGGCAATAATACCATGAGTTTGTGTATATTGTTCCCTATTATACCATTGTTTGCCCTTGTAGATAAGTCTGTATTCTTCGGATAAAGAAATTCTCCCCCTCAACATTTGCGCATGTTTTTCCCTTGACAAATTCATCAGAATTCATTGTAATTAACTATCATGATATAATTGGAGGAAGAAAATGCCCCCAAAGATCAGGCAACTTAAAGCAGCTTTACAAAGAGCAGGTTTTATAAAAGAAGCAGGTAAAGGAAGTCATACGGTGTGGAAACACACGCAAATTCCTGAAGTAACAGTGACACTTTCTGGCAATGACGGTCATGATGCATTGAAATACCAGATCAAAGACGTTCGAGATGCTCTGAGAAAGGTAGGAGAAGACCTATGAATACGACACACTATTCAATGGTTATTCAGTGGGATAGCCAGGATAATGTGTATATTGTGAGTGTGCCTGAATTGTCAGGATGTAGGACACACGGAAGTACCTACGAGGAGGCCGTTCGCAACGCCCTGGAAGTTATCGATTTATGGATTGAAGCCGCAAAAAAAGTCGGAGAGCCAATTCCCCCACCCAAAGTTGCAGCCTGAAAGCAAGCTAGGCAATCTCTGAAAGAGGCTCAGGTTACTTGGATATGTCCAATACCTGAGCCTCTTCTCCTGTCCAGGGAGAGATGGGGCTGGGCGAGGGCAAGGACTTACACGTGTAGGTTTTTTCTCGGAATGGGTATATGTTGTATATGGTGTAAAACGGGCGACCACAAGGGTCAATACCGCTTAATTATGTGCGATGGGAGCAGGGCGAGGGCAAGCCTCGCCCCTACAATGATACGATGCACGTTGTACCCGTTGTCATTGTAGGGGCGACCCTTGCCCTCGCCCTGCCCCATACACGCCAAAAAGGGTCGCAATGACGTTTGACAGAGCATTACTCTTGCGGGAATGTCGCTTGCTGCATGGACCGAGAGAGAAACAGCAATCCGGTAATCAGCAGCAGGCCACTCCACACGATTCCTACGGTAGGCAACATGCCCCAATGCTCCAGGCTCAGCCCCAGTGCGGAGGAGCCGATGGTGAGGACGCCGAACAAGATCACGCGATAGATACTACTGACGCGGCCTTGCAGGGCATCTGGGACAACAGCGAAGCGATAACTGTCCATGAAGATGGCACGGATCGAGTCGCAGAGAGCGATGCTCGTGAAGACGGCTCCCAATAGCAGTGGCGTCGTGATGAAGCCATAAAGAGGGAAAAGCAAAACAAACACCATCAAGGTACAGCCCAACGCGAGACCAAAAGGTATGCGCCGCTGCAATGGTGGGCAGAGTGCCGTGCCAAGCAGGTTCCCGACGCCGCCAGCCGCGACGATCAGGCCGTAGAGCACGGACGGGATGTGCTGCTGTTGCACAATATCCAGGACGAGCAGCACGCTGGCTGTGATGGTGAGGTTGATATAGCTGGAAATCAGGAAGATCGAGCGTATGACCTTCTGCGACCACAGCCAGATAAGTCCCTCGCGCACTTCTAAGAGCAGATGGTGACGTTGCGTCCTTCGTTCGTCTTGCAGCGGTGAGCGGATGAAAAGCAATGAGCAGAGCAAGATCAGAGAGGAAAGAGCATCGGTGACGAACGGGAGCAGTCTGCTGATGCTAAAGAGCCAGCTACCCAGCGCGGGTCCGACAAGCGCGCTGGAGCCAACGATCAACTCGTTCTGTGCGATTGCTGTAGGGAGCTGGCTCTTTGGCACGACCCACGCCCGTGCTGCCTGTTTAGCCAGTCCGTCGAAAAGTGAAATGGCTCCCAAGCCAAAGGCGATGGCGTAGAGGAGCAGTAGCCGCAGTGGTCCGCTGGTCAGGAACAGTGCCAGGGGGATGCTCGCCACACACACCGTCAAGCAGAAGGTACAGAGCAGCATCACACGTTTGCGCGGCCAGCGATCCACCAGTGCCCCAGCGGGGAGGCTCAGGAGGACGTAGGGCAGCTGTCCCAGGCTATACGCCAGCCCGGCAGCAGCGATTGAATGCGTCAGCCTCACAATGAGCAGCGGAAACGCGAACTGCGTGCATGAAGTGCCGAGCTCGGAGACAGCCTGGCCGAGCCAAAGCAAAAGATAGTCACGATTGCGCCAAAGGGAAACAGGCGGTGGTGGAATGCCTTCCGTGTTGGTCATGGAAACATCCTTTCGTTCGATGTATTCTGCAAGAAGGGAAGCAAAAGGAACCCGGCAACCGAGGAGGCGCGGTCTAATCAACACGGGGCTGAGATACATCGCAGGATGAAGGCAACACATATCTGCGCACCAACGCGATCAGCGTTGCGCGTCAGGAGAGCGATATTTATAAACAGCCACGTAAGCCAAAGGTGCCGGGCTTACGCGGTCAAAAGCGGTTTCAAACCGCCTGAGGGGAATAGATATCTTTTACTCATCCGTCAGATGATAGCATGGAGGCCGCATCGGTGTCAATGAATACTGATCAGCCCACCCATCCACTCTTCTTGGCAACATCTATCTCGACAAAGCCAAACTCTTTTTCTTCAATGGGGCATCTACTCTACTTTGCGTTCCCGCTTGCAGTACGGCGTAAGCGGGAACGCCAGCACCTTCCTAAGCGAAGGGAAGAAGTCAGAAGCAGCGAGCCTGCTCGAACAACAGGCGCGTCTCCTGGGTCAAGCGCAATATCCAGGCGTGTAGCGCGAGTGGTCAACGGTGAGTTCCCTGATTGAACAGGTCGCTACGTTAGAGGAGCGCCTCGTGGCCGTCTGCGCCTCCTGGTAATGCCTCTTCCTGTGCTACCTTGTCCACACGCCCTGCGGGTCGCATTCGCGAATCAGGCGCAATTCGTCCGCGCTGGGCGGAATGGTCTCGGCGCAATCGGGCGCGAGACGCAGGGGCCAACCCGTCTGTTCCTGCACCTCTGCGATACTGGAACCTGGGTGGTAGGAGCGCAGCAGCGCTTCGCCCGTCTGCGCGTCGAAAGTGAAGACTGCCAGCGTGGTGATGAGGGCGACTGGACCGCCACGCGGCAACCCCACGCGCTTGCGCCATGCCACACCAGCAGGCCCGTGTTCGTCAGGATAGCCATAGCCGGGACTGGTCACGTAGTCAACTTTCTCACGCAGGCGGTGCTTTTCGTGTGGCATGATGATTGCCAATCGCTGCGCAAGCGAGGCGATATCTGCACCGCCGCCGCTGCCAGGAAGCCGCACTTTGGGCGCGGCAGGTGGCTGCCAGTTGCCGATGACCGAGGTGTTCAGGTTGCCGTAGCGGTCAATCTCCGCTCCGCCAATAAAGCCCAGATGCACCTCGCCCGTCGCCATCAGGCCCATCAGGTTCGCCATGCGCGTCGTCCACTGTGCTCCCGCGATATTGGGCGAGTCGCCCATCGTGTAGAGCAGTTCGCGTGACGGCGTATCGCGCACGATGCCCGTCTCGAAAAAGCCGATACTGTTGGGGGCGTGTGTGCGTTTCGCCAGCGCGAAGGCAATGATCGGCAGGCGCATACCGACGAAAATCACCTCATCGTCACGGATTTCACGCGCCGCGCAGACAACCATCAATTCACGTGGCGTGTATGCCATCTCTTTCTGCATCTTTTCCCCCTAATATCCATAATCGACGGGCGCGGCGTAGCGATGCTCTTTGACCACTAACGCCTGCTGTCGCTCGTGTCCCAGTTTCTCCAGATAGGCGGCGCGGTCGGGAAGCTGCATTACCCATTCCTCAAGCCATTGCTGGAAACCCTCAGGCGTGCGCGTGCGCAGATGGTAGTCGTGGAAATACGCGTGGTCGCGATTGTAGTAGCCATGCACGGGCGAGGGATGCGCACCCCAGGGTTCATGCACAACGGCGCGCACCTTGAACGATGGGCCAAGCACGCGATTGGGGTCGCTCGTGATTACGTCATGCGAGACGATCTCTTCGGCGACGAGAATAACATCGCGTGCCGCCATGAAGGCCTCTTCGCAGATGCCCAGATTGCCCCAGACGTGCGCGTTGCCTGCCTTGTCGCTGCGTTGCACCTGGATAATCGCGACATCCGGGCGCACTGCTGGTACGAGCAGGAGCGGCGCACCCTCTTCGTCGCTTGTGACGCGAAATGTCGGGTTCTGGCGTATGATGTCGCTGCCGAGCAGGGAGCGTGTCGGGAAATAGGGTGCGCCCTGACCAGCGGCAAGCAAGGCCAGCGCGATACTGTAGTTGCTGTGATCTTCGACTGTGATGGGATGGGGCATGCCTTTCTCGATAGCGCGACGGTAGCAATGGGCCAGTCCTTCACTGACGTTGCCAACCCACGCGGCTGTAATTTTCCGCACGCATCCCGCGCCGATCAATTGATCGAAGAGGATATCCGAGATAGGACCGATCAGGGTCAGGTCGCGTTTGTGCTGGCGAATGATCTCGTGACCAGCGGCATAGGGGATCAGTGGTTCCAGGGCCAGACTCATCGCCACCGACGAGCCGTCCGGGACGTGGCGAGCTATCGCCTCAGTCATTGAGGTAAGTTTGCTCATACGGGTGTGTACTCCATTATGATATCAGCAAAGTCATCCGATACCCATATCGTATCATTTTTCGCGATAACAACACCCTGCGGCTCAATAAAGCCGCGCTGAGCCAGAAGTTCGCGCTGGCCCGTCGCCAGATTCAGGCGAATCAGCGCGTGAATGCTCGGCTGAAGATCAATTACGAGCGCGTTGCCGTGCTGGTCGAGCACGACATCGTCCAACATCCCGAAGCCGCCGTAACGTATGGTTTTTCCATCGGGAGCGATGCGCCAGAGTGCGCCACCGCATTCGTCGGCGACATAGACGTTACCCTGCCCATCGACGGTTGCGCCCACGGGCCGCGCGATGCCGCTGGCAAGTTGTGTCAATGTCTTCCCATCCAGGCTCATGCGATACACCACGCCCGTCGGACTGTCCGGCACGATCAGTGTATTATTCGTCTGGTCATAAGCGATACCATCCACGCCATCCTTGCACGCCGCCGTGCTTGTGATCCCCGGCAGAACGCGCAACACGCTTGGCGTCGTCGCGCCAGCGGGGAAGGCGATGATACGATTATGCCCCTGTTCCGCGACAATCAGCGTATTATCAGACAATAGCACCAACCCTTCAGGATCGGCGATGCCGTGTTGCAGTATCGTGACGGTGCCATCGGCATTGACGCGATTGACTGTGCCGTTGTGCGCGTCGCTATAGAGTAGACGCCCCTGCTGATCGAAAGCCAGATCATCGGGCCGTGCAATACCACTCAGCACGGCATGCGCGCTATAGTGCTGTGGCGCGGGTGTGAGAGGTGTGGCTGTTGGCGTATTGGTGGCGGGAACTGGCTGCGCCACAATTGGACGCGCTGTGGGCATACTCTGCTGTACATTGCTGGTTGGTGCGGAGTTACACGCGGCAAGGAGCATGAGGCAGACAAAAATGGGAAAGGCAAAGGCTTTATGGCGCAACGCGAACATCGTGTATCCTTTCTTTAAGCAAAGGAATGAGATGACTATACAGGAAAATAGGGCAATATGCTTCTTGGCATATCATCATTGTACCTGTATATACGAATGGTGTCGCGTCCATATGCACAGTGGGAAAAAAGGTGACCCTTGCCTCTGCCTTTCCTAATACTTGCCATTCGTGTTTGAGGCTGGTAACGAGTCGTCCCATGCATCATACCATTGTTGTTCTGAAAACTGATTCTGATCCATGCTGTTCGCGCTATTGCCATACGAGTTACGGATTTGCCCGAAGGATGCTGGTGAAGGCATTGGCGTATACAATGGTGGTGCTGATGGCAGATACTCTTGGGCATTGAGTGGGTCTTCTACACGGGGCGGCGGAAGCGCGTTGCTAGCAGGCTTGCCGCTGGTGCTGCTAGAACCGTTGGCGGTACTTTGTGTTGTCGCGCTGACAGTACGGAACAGGCCGCTGATACTTAACGGGTTCTCGCTGTCACTGTCAAGCGATCCATTGATGCCATGGGCTCCATTTAAGTAGCCCTGATTCTCACGGAGCTTGAATGCTTCTACTGATGAGCGGAGTTGCTCGACGAGACGTGCGAGCCGTTCCATGCTTTGGGAGGCTTCATGGGTGCTGATATTACTCTGGCGTGTGGCATCGGAAACGCCATGCATAATCTGCACGACCGCGCTTGATGTCTGTAGTTGCTGCGTGGCGAGGGCATTGATAGACTCAACGGCTCTGGCCTGCTGCTCAACCGCTGAGAAGAGCGACTCTAGTGAGATGCCGACCTCGTATGTTAGCTGTGTGCCCGTGCTGGTTTCGCGCTCCGTATCTTGGATAGCGACCGCGACAATACCAATTTCTTCCAGCACGTTCCGCACGATATGGGCAATCATGCCTGTCTGCTCTTTGGCGCGTTCCGCGAGGCGGCGAATATCGGCGGCGACTGCTCCAAAGCCTTTACCGTTCTCACCGGCCATCGCGGCTTGAATCGCGGCATCCAGGGCTAGACGATTTGTTTGATGGGCGAGGCCACCGATCACGTTGACAATCTCCTCAATTTCACGTGAACGATCACCAAGTGCCTGTACTTTTGAGGCAGTATCTTGCACGTTTGTGTTGATGCGTCCCATGCCCTCAATGGCTTGTTGTACAGCATAGCGACCCGTTTGAGCATTCTCACGTGCATTGCGTGCAACTTCATAGGCTACTTGCGTGCGTTCCGCGACCTGACGGCTAGAACCTGCCATGTGCTCCAATTCGGTAGCCGCCTGTTCAATCTGGCGAATTTGCGTATCGCCCGATTCGACCAGTTGCGTCATGTGATCAAGGATGGTGGTAGTAGATTTTTCAACCTCGTTTGCTACCAATTTCACGCGCACGACCAGACTGCCTAGCTCTTCGACCATGTAGTTAAAGGAGTCCGCCAGCACGCCGAGGGCATTGGCTGTGACTTCGGCCTGGATGCGCAGATCACCTTCACCGACGCCGCTGACCTCGCTGACCAGTTTCTCCACCTGTGTCTGCAAGTTATCGCGCTGGGCCTGTGTTTCTTGAATCAGGTGCACGATATTATCCAGCATATTGTTCATGGAGGTTGCCACCATGTAAATTTCGTCCTGGGCGACAATCTGGGCACGGGCTGTCGTCTCTCCCTGCGCGATACGGCGGGTTAACGCGGCTAGTTGACGCAATGGCTCAGTGATTGTGCGGTTGACAACATAGCCAATCGTGACAACGACAACCAGAATGATAAAAAAGGCAATCGCGGTGATGAGCACAATGGGGTTCATTTCTTCTGGGCCAACCTGGGCCACCTTGCTGCTAATGGTGCCTGTAACCTTGACGAGAGCATTCCAATTGTCCCGCACATTCACAAAGGCGTTATTGGCGAGCTTTATATCATTGCTAGCCTGCCCTAGAGGGATGCCTGCCGCGATAGCGCGCAGAGCTTTATCTTGCAATTGGCGATAGGCAGGCCAGTTGATGATGATCTGCTGCATGAGTGCCTGCTGTTGTTGCACAATCGGATCGTTGGGCGAGTTACCGAGAAGTACGTTGCTCACCGCACTCATAGGAGGCGAACTGGCAAGCAGATAGTTCTGTTGATAGTTGGCGATTGCGTTCGTGAACTGCGTTTCCAGATCGTGTACGGCTTGAATAGCGGTTGCTGATGGAGCTTGTGCGGAAACACTTCCACTACCATAGCGGGCGTTGTACAACAGGTTCAGCGCATCGTTAATGCGAGGAACATACGTGGCGACCGAGGAGGTATCTTGTAGTGCTGCCAGACTGGCATGAATAGCATTACCACGTGTGCGTAGCGTGTTCACAAAAGTGAACCCAAGAATAGTGATCGCGATACCCGGAACAACTGCCGCAAGCATAAATGCATAGAACAGACGGCGGAATATCGGCATATTCGAGATAATTTTTAACATGTGTACTCTCAGCCCTTTTGGTACAATCTATGACGATCTATCTATATAGAACGTACTGGCATGTAGTAAGATGAATTGCCGTGATACAGCGCAGGCGAAAGACACGCAGCCTTAGTAAACAAGGTCAGGATAACCATTTTGGAGTGTACTGTAATTTCTGGCTGATTGAAACGAAACAGCACGTTGATGGCCTAAATATCCTATGTCAAGCCGATACTTTTGCCACTTCTGCTATTTTTGCGTCATTCATCCTATTTTACCTTTTATATGGATAATCTGGTTGAAATATCCGTTGTCTCATGGGCGTGCTATACTCTATGCAAGAACACAACCAGATTGTCAAAGGTGTTGAAATCCTGCCCAATGCCGCTGCGTTTGAAATCTCGACCAACGACGCTGCGCGTCTAGCTTCGCTCAGGTCGAGAAAGAAGGCGTCTAGCCTCGCTCAGGGCAGGAATGAAGGAGCATATGTATGGATTTGTTCTCCGTAGCCCACTGGCCTTTTCATAAAGTGCTGATTGCCAATCGTGGCGAGATTGCATTGAGAATTATTCGCGCCTGTCGTGAATTGGGTTTGAAAAGTGTTGCCGTCTACAGTGACGCCGACCGCAACGCGCTCCATGTCCGTATGGCAGATGAAGCCTATCATATTGGCCCTGCGGTTGCCGCGAAAAGCTATTTACATATTCCCACGTTGATTGAGGTCGCAAAACGCGCGGGAGCGCAAGCCGTGCATCCAGGCTATGGCTTTCTCTCTGAGAACGCGCAATTTGTGCAGGCATGTCAGGACGCTGGCCTGATCTTCATTGGCCCACCACCGGAGGCGCAGGCTGCGATGGGAGAGAAGACCGCTGCCCGTCGTACCGCACAAGCGGCGGGGGTGCCAATCGTGCCCGGTGCCATGAGCGATATCGAGGACGATACGCTGGTGCACGGCATGGCAGAGCGCATCGGCTATCCCATTCTGCTCAAGGCCGCGGCTGGCGGTGGCGGCAAAGGTATTCGTTTTGTACGCGACCCCAAAGACCTGCTCTCCTCGCTGCGCACGGCTCGTAGCGAGGCCAGAAGTGCCTTTGGTGATGGGCGCGTCTATCTAGAAAAGGCAATTTCGCCTGCACGCCATATCGAGGTGCAGTTTATCGCTGATACGCATGGCAATGTGGTGCATCTGGGTGAACGCGAATGTAGTATCCAGCGGCGTCACCAGAAGCTCATCGAGGAGTCGCCTTCACCTGTTGTTGATCCAGAACTGCGCGCACGCATGACAAGCGCGACCATCAATCTCGTGCGCTCCATTCGCTACGTCAACGCGGGAACCGCCGAGTTTCTCCTGGGACCAGACGGCAACTTTTACTTTCTCGAGGTCAATGCGCGCATTCAAGTCGAGCATCCCGTGACGGAACTGGTGACGGGCATTGATCTCGTGCAGGAGCAGTTTCGTGTTGCCGCTGGTTTGCCGCTCTCTTTTAGCCAGGAGGATATCGTGTTGCGCGGTGCCGCGATTGAGTGTCGTGTCTCGGCGGAAGACCCGGAGAACCGTTTCTTACCCGCGACTGGCACGGTAGTCGCCCTGCAAGAGCCGTCTGGTCCAGGCGTGCGTGTCGAAAGCAGTCTCTATCCCGGCCTGCAAGTTCCACTGTATTATGATCCGTTGCTCTCAAAGCTGATTGTGTGGGGCAGAGATCGGATGCAAGCTATCGCGCGGATGCGCCGTGCCATTGACGAGTACCAGATTCTAGGTGTGCGGACTACGCTGCCGTTCGCGCGCTGGCTGATGGAGCAACCACGCTATATCGCCGCCGATATGTCGACAGACTTTATCGCGGAAGAGTGGGACACGCGCCCGAAACAGGCAGAGCAAGAGGCTGAAGTGGGACAGGCAGAGCTTGCGGTAGAGCAGATCGCGGCTATTATGGGCGGCTTGCTCTTACACGAGCAGATTGAGGAGGAGAAGCAGCGTATGCATCCGCTGAATAACGGAGGCGAGGCGGCGAATCGTTGGCGTGATGCCTCACGACGCGAGATATTGCGCCGCCCCTAGTGTCTACTAGCAGCGAGAAACCTATTTCTCGGCGACAGGTGGTGGTAGCACAAAGGCGGGTGGAGTTTTCCCACACCGTTGTGCTGCCGCCGCCTTCAACTGTTCAACAGCGGCATAAGGCACGAAGCGTCCACCGAGTGGGGTAGGATGAATGCCAGGGCCATGAAAGTCAGTCCCGCCCGTTGGAATCAGGTGATACTCGTGCGCAAGCGTTAGCAATGTCTGTTCATCTGCTTTCGTATAGGGGCCGTAGTAGGTCTCTAAGCCGACCAACCCCGCCGCGCACAGGCCGGGTAGCCAGTTGCGCAACTCGCTCAGACCGGGCAGGTTCACGGGATGGGCGATGACTGGCAAGCCGTTCGCGCTGGCAATCAGGCGCACCGCATCCTCCGGCGAGAGCTTGTAGCGCGGCACATAGGCAGGCCCGTTCGTGCCGATATACTTGTCAAACGCCTCGCCAATTGTTTGCACATAGCCCGCCTCTAAGAGTGCTTTAGCGACGTGTGGACGCCCCACTGCTCCCTGCGCGATTTCGCGCACGCGCTCCCAGTGAATAGTGATGCCCTGCTCGTTGAGCAACTCGACCATGCGCTGACCGCGCCGTTCGCGTGCATCGCGTAATACCTTAAGGATGGCCTGGAACGCGGGACGCTCGTATTCGAGGAAGTAGCCCAGAACATGTACCTCGCCCCCATGCGTGTCGGTGTTCACCTCGATGCCGGGGATAAAGTCAATACCCAGTGCTTGCGCGGCCTGCGCGGCTTCCACAATCCCATCCGTGCTATCGTGATCGGTCAGGGCCAGGACGCTGATATCAGCCTCTTTCGCGTGCTGCAGGAGTTGCTTGGGTGTGTAAATGCCATCGGAGGCCGTTGAATGCGTGTGTAAATCTATAACTTGTGCCATCTGGCATATGCTCTCTTTCTCTTTTTGTTGAGCTGGACCAATTAACGGGCGTAGTCAATGGTGCGCGTCTCACGCACTACGCATACCTTGATCTGGCCTGGATAATCCAGATTGTCCTCAATTTTATGTGCGATCTCGCTTGCCAGACGGCTAGCCGCGAATTCGTCAATCTCTTCCGGCTTGACGATAATGCGCACCTCGCGTCCAGCTTGAATGGCAAAAGATTTTTCGACACCAGTAAATGAGTTTGCGATATTCTCCAGGGCTTCGAGACGTTTGAGGTAGAGGTCAATCGTCTCACGTCTGGCACCGGGCCGTGCTGCCGAAATGGCATCGGCGGCCTGCACAATCGCAGCTTCCAGCGTTTGTGGCTCCGACTCTGTGGCATGATGTGCGACCATCGCGTGAATGATCTTGGGCGATTTACCGAAACGGCGCGCAATCTCGCCGCCAACAATCGCGTGTGGCCCCTCAACCTCCTGATCTATCGCTTTACCAAGATCATGGAGCAGGGCGGCAGTTTTACACACGTTCACGTCGGCTCCCAGTTCGTGAGCCATCGTTGCGGCAAGCAGCGAGACCTCAACAGAGTGAGCCAGCACATTTTGCCCATAGCTAGTGCGAAAATGCAGGCGACCCAGGATTTTGAGCAATTCAGGTTGCAGGCCATGCACGCTTGCCTCTAAGGCCGCGCGCTCTCCCGCCTCGCGCACAATCTGCTCAACCTCCTGACGCGCTTTAGCGACAACATCTTCAATGCGCGAGGGGTGAATACGCCCGTCGAGAATAAGCCTGTTGAGGGCAATACGCGCCACTTCGCGACGCACGGGGTCGAAGCCAGATAAGACCACAGCTTCTGGTGTATCATCAATAATAAGATCAACGCCGGTTGCTGCTTCTAACGCCCGAATATTGCGTCCCTCGCGCCCAATAATGCGCCCCTTCATTTCCTCGTTCGGCAACTGTACGACAGAGACAACGGCCTCCGCAACCTGATCAGAGGCACAGCGTTGGATTGCCAGCGTGATGATTTCACGCGCGCGCGCCTCGCCCATTTCACGCGCCTCTTCTTCTATCATACGGATGCGTTGCGCGGCCTCGGTGTGGACCTGACTCTCAATGCGACTAAGGAGCATCTCACGCGCCTGCTCTTCCGTGAGTTGCGCGATACGCTCCAATTCGCTTTGTTGTTGCCGTTTAATCGCCTCGGTCTCCTCGCGTGTCTGCTCTAGTATGCGCTCTTTATGGTTGAGGCGCCGTTCGCGCTGTTCGAGAGCCTCGATTTTGCGCTCCAAGGTCTCCTCTTTTTGTTGTATGCGCCGCTCTTGACGCATAATCTCGGCACGGCGTTCGCTATTTTCGCGCTCAATTGTGGCGCGAAATTGCGCGGCCTCGTCGCGTGTCTCTCGTAACGCATCCCGCTGCTGCGTCTGGACTTCAAGCAAGCGTCGTTCGCTGGCTTCCTTCTCAGCGCGCAACTCCTGCTCAAAGCGAGCTTTATTCTGCGTTCTCCCATACAAATACCCTGCCGCTAACGCAAATAATGCGCCCACAAGCAGGACAAGTGCAAAGAGAATCATAATAGATGTATTAAACACCTCGGCCTACCTCCAGGGAAACGGACACATAATTGCGTCCCTACGGCCTGTAATGCCCAAAACGGGCAAGTATGGAATGCTTTTTAAAAAATTAATCCGCACACGCTGGATAGCCACGTTGCTGGCCTAATTTTTTAAAGAGCATCATTGATTCTGTCAATATTTTTGCGAACATATGCAAAAATGTACTATACGGCAACTATACTATATAGGAGTGTTAACAAGACGTCAAGAAGGGCGTCAGGAGCCACTTTATTTCATGAGGTATGCGTTTGCCTCATGAGTACCTCTATCCTACAAAATAAGGTATCTTTTTATCCAAAAGTAGGGGACTCTTGCGTAATTCGTAGGTGATCGTGTAACGTATACTCATATACATGCGTGTATGAATGTGTTGATCGGCTTTGTACCATGTATTGCAACGTGGATAGGGATATACACATAGTTTTAGATACAGGTATGGTGAAACGCGATGTACCAGGATACCATTTCCGATGCAGGTTCTAATGGACTCCATTTTATAACTGGCACATATGATCTCGATACCAAAGAAGCGGCTCTTGCGGCCTATGAAGAAGCTATTCAGCTAGCTCCGCAGGAATCTGCTTTCCATTACCATAAAGGCAACATTCTAGAGCAATTGGGGCGACTAGCCGAGGCGCAACGTTGTTATGCCGAGGCGTATCGTCTGGGGCATAAAGCATAAAACAGCGCGAATGAGCGTAGGGGACCGTTGTATGCAGGGGCATACAGCGGTCCTCTTTTTTATCTGATACGGATGGAGGCCATGCGCAGACGTAGCGAGTCGGTCAACGTTGTAAGTTGAGTGAGTGACTCCTGCATCTCTTGCATATGTTGTGTGATTTCAGTTGTCATACGCAATATCTCGTTGATTGTGCCGATGACAAGTTGTGACCCTTGCGCCTGATTCTCGGCGGTCGTGCAGATGCCTTGCACGAGGTTTGCCATCTGATCGGTTACCACGCTGATTGCTTCAAGGGCGGTTCCCGTCTGCATCACGAGTTCGGTCTGTGTCACTACCTGTTGCGTATTTTTTTCGACGCTTTGAGCCACTGCTGTTGTCTCGTGCTGGATCGTGCGAATATATGTGCCGACCTTGCGGGCCGCTTCCGCGCTATGGTTTGCCAGACCGCGCATCTCTTGCGCAACCATCGAAAATCCCTTCCCCTGTTCTCCGGCACGGGCCGCCTCAATGGCGGCATTTAAGGCCAACAGGTGCATGCGCGTGGCAAGTTCGGTGATGGTGATGACGGTTTCGTTGATTTCTTGTCCACTTTCGCTCAGGCGTTTCATGGTGCGCGAGGAGTGGAGCGTCGCTTCTCTCACTTTGCCCATTCCTTCAACCGCGCGTTCGACTGCATCTCGCCCGTCCATTGCGACATCCAGGGCCTCGACCGCTCTTTTTGAGAGGTCGGAGGCCTGCTCTGAAATCTGATACATCATGCTGTTCATATCGTTCAAGACGTGTGAAATCTGCTGCGTCTGTCGCTCCTGCTGGCTGGTATCGCGCACCAGCAGTTCCGAGGCGCGTTGAACACTGCGTGTATGTTCGTCTACCGCCTCGGTGACTTTCTTCATCTGGCCGAGAATATGGTTGCTCTCCTCAAACATGGTGTTGAGCAGGCTGGTAATCGAGTGGAGTTGCTGGCTACTATCGCGTATTTCCATCGAGAGGTTGCCCTGACGTATCTGCTCCAGATCTTCGCGCAGGTACGTAATTGCCTTCTCTAAGGCACATTTCTCGGCGTCTTGCGCTTGCAGGTGGCGCACTTGTTCGATAGCGCGTGCGATCTCGTTTGCGAAGAGTTCCCCGATCTTGATGTGCTCGCTATCGGGAATTTTGCTGTCATCCGGTTCATCGAGCGAGAGGAAGCCAAGCAGCGTCTCGTCGTGCGCACTAACGAGCGGTACGATAAGCAGGTCTTGTGGATGCCAGGTATCGGTTACCTGACTATGCGCGGCTGCTGAAACCACAACACCCACATCGCTGAGATCACTGATGACGTAGTGGTGAGGAATAAAATAGCTCATGTGAACACGAAATTCCGGGCGCATCATGCGTTGTAGCTGTCCAATACTGACCGGATTATCGCGTACGAATTGCTGTTCCTCTTCTGTGCAGCCCGCGAAGGCAATGGGTAAAAGATAGGTGTTTTCCTCAATCAGGTTGACGATGGCGGAACGAAAGCCCGTGCAGGTATGGACAGAGCGCACCAGATGTTGCAGCGTGGCCTGTAAATCTTGTGTTGGACGGAGATGCTGACTCAAACGCAGCAACGCGGTCATTTGCTGAACGCGCCGTTGGTGCTCTGAAGGCGAGCCAGGCTCAGGTGCGCTCTGTCCATTCATTTGTTCTTGAACTGCGCCATTGCCGCGTGTTTCTATAGGGAAAGTGTGGCGACTGGCTTCTCCATACTCTTGATCCCAACGAGCCTGCTCTGCGGGCGTGCGGAAGCGCAACCGTAAAGGGACAAAGCGCGTTTGTGGTTTCCGTTCCGACATAAAAGTGTATCCCATCCCTTATTGTATACTGCGTATTCTAATATGGCCTTATTTAAGAATAGCATATACAATCTACCTGAGATACCAGGGCTAGCCATTATGGATATCCCATGATATCCAATGTTCATCTTCTCATGCACCTGACCTATGTAGCGCATGTTGTCCATATGCATTTTATAGGTGCGAGTTTGGGACGCAAGTCCATACGGACAAGCCCATCCTTTTAGATGCTCCGCTCAGAACTGGGAGCACGTATCTCATTGCCAGCCCCCTACACCTGATTGGTGCTATAGGGGGCATAATATCCGTTTAGAGAACGTGGAATACGTCCTGTGAGCAATGTGCCATCGGCCTGATGCTCTTCGCGCTCCACATGCCCACGCCGGTGGAAGAGTTCGACTAGTTCACCTTTGTTGAATGGAATGACGACCTGTACGCTACGCATACTGGCAGCCAGCACCGTGCCAATCATCTCTCCTAAGGCTTCCAAACCTGTGCCACGCAACGCGGAGACCGCGACGGCATTGGGATAGAGGCTGCTATCAATGTCATCGGGGTCGCCAACCAGATCAATCTTGTTGAGCGCGGTAACGCGCGGCTTATCAGCGGCATGGAGTTCTTTTAGCACATCGTTGACCGTCTCACTCTGCTCAATCGCGTTTTCGTGGCTAATATCGACCACTTCAAGCAGGATATCGGCCTCAATCACTTCTTCCAGCGTCGCGCGGAAAGCTGCGATCAGGCGCGTGGGCAGTTTTTGGATAAAGCCGACGGTATCGGTGAGTAGCACCTCCTGGTTGCCAGGAAGGATCAGATGGCGCGTGACGGGGTCGAGCGTGGCAAAGAGTTTGTTCTCCGCTAAAACATCCGCCGAGGTGAGTGTATTAAACAGTGTGGATTTACCCGCGTTAGTGTAGCCAACGACAGCAACGATGGGGATAGCCTGCGCGACACGTTGCTGGCGATGGATCAGACGTTGCAGGCGCACTTCTTCGATATCTTCACGCAGTTCGGAGATACGACCACGAATACGGCGGCGATCAATTTCTAGCTTTGTTTCACCAGGTCCACGCACGCCAATTGCTCCACCCGCGCCAGCTGCCGTGCCGCGTGAGCCACCTGCCTGACGGGAAAGCTCGGTTCCACGGCCAAGCAGGCGTGGGAGGCGATATTCTAGCTGTGCCAGTTCGACCTGAAGACGCCCCTCGCGCGTGCGCGCATGTTGGGCAAAAATGTCGAGGATGAGGGCTGTGCGGTCAACGACCCGCGCATTGAGCATATTTTCCAGCGTTTTTTGTTGCACGGGCGTGAGTTCATCGTCAAAGATGACCAGTTCAAAGCCAAGCGTCTTCTCCAGATCGCTTAACTCTTGCGCGCGTCCTTTTCCCACGTAGGTGAGGGCGTCTGGATGGGCCAGACGTTGCACCATTGTGCCAACGACTTGCGCTCCCGCCGTACGGGCCAGTGCGCCTAACTCACTGAGTGAGTCTTCAATACTCCAAATGTTCTCTTCGTTATCGGTATCGACGGCAACGAGATAGGCCAGTTCCGGCCCACGTTGTGCCCCAGTATCAATCAAACGATCTTGCTTTGCCGTAGGTTCCTCCCAATTTCAGTTGTGGGACAATACACCATACTCTTATTGTATGTATGTGTTCCAAGGAATGCAAGATGATAATGCTGAAAAAATGCCTTTTGGAAGTCCATGTGGACTTCTATTCTTATTTCCTGTCTTCTGTAACCTCTTACAGAAGATTGCACCTATCCTTACAGAAGATCTCTCTATGCCTACAGCAATAACACCAGGCTAGTGCGCGTTTCACTGTATCCCTCCTTCTTCTACTCAATTTTTTATCTTCCTGTATCTGCAGCAAGCGCGTCTTTCCTGGTATAAGATGCACCAAACTCGCGTGTAATTCTCTATAAAGTGCGCTCTTTTATACTGTTGAGTAGATGCTGTGTGTGCCAGGTTGACGGTTCTGTGACAAGCCGCAACACCTTATTCAACGGAATGCAAACGTTTTGCGGGGATGCAAACGAGTACATCTCACCTACAGCGATAATTTGTCCAGACATGTGGATGCATGTTTGGATATACATATCGTCTCACGGGCCTGTGACCGTGTAAAGGTGCATGCAGATCGGCAAGGACATGTTTCTACTACATATGAAGGAGTAATTCATGACCAAACGAGGACTCTCACGTATCGCCTCCGCACTGGTGATCGTCGCCCTCGCCCTCCTGGCACTCTTACCTGCCAGTGCCTATGCTGCTACCGGGCAGTATCAGCATAGCCGTCACCATCGGCCCCATTTCTTCTTCCATCGTCAGGCTCACCATCATACCGCCGCGCTTGCTGCCAGCAGCAACAATCTCAACTATGCGGGGGGGCCTGTCATGGGCGGAACAACCGCTGTCTATGCCATTTTCTGGGAACCCACGGGGAGCGTTTCCGCCAACTACAATAGCCTGATCCAGCGGTACTTTAACGATGTGGGTGGAACGCCTCTCTATCACAACAACACACAGTATACCGATGCAAACGGCAATGTGCCCACGAACTCGTTCCTCGCGGGAAGTTGGGTTGATACCTCGGCCTACCCGGAAAGCCCACTCCTCGACAGCGATATCCAGAACGAGGTCACGAACGCCCTCAATACTAATGGGTGGACGCCGAGCATCAATACCATTTTCTTCGTGTTTCTCGAACAGAATCAGGACTTGTGTTTCGATAGCACGTACAGTCAATGTGCTTCAAACAGTTTTTGTGCCTACCATAACTACTTTGGTACGAACACGATTTACGCGGCGATGCCCTACGCAGCCAGCTTTTCGTGCAATCCCAATACCAGCCCCAACACGGATGATGCTGACCAGACAATCAATGTAACTTCGCACGAGCAGATGGAGGCCGCTACAGACCCGCTGCTGAATGCCTGGACCGATGCCAGTGGGCAAGAGATAGGCGACAAGTGCGCGTGGCAGTTCGGCCCACTTGATGCTGCTGGCGGCGATGTCAACTGGAATGGCGACGAGTATATCGTACAACAGGAATGGGATAATGCGGTCAGTGGTTGCGTGCTGACTGGCCCATAATATCGCTCATCAAGAAGTGACAGCAAGAGGACCGCTTCTACAGACCCTTGCTGCCAGTTTCACGGAATGAAGTCATACAGTGCTGCGGCTGAGATGTGCTACGGCCCCTGATTGAGTGAAGGCAATCAGGGGCTTCACTGTCTCTAATGAAGAAGACGTCTGGTCTTTGCCAAAAGTTCCCATACAACATGGTACGATATAGCACAATGTGAGCTACCTCACATCTCATTTGTTACAATGCTCCTGGTTTTATCGTCTGTAGAGGTATGATAATAGGCTCATCAAATGACTTGTTTGAGTTCAGGAGGCACACCGATGTCGCTTAGTTTGATAGATATTCTGTTTCTTGTCACTGTTATACTGCTTGTGTTCAATGGTTTACGCAATGGCATGATCTTTAGCCTGGTAAACCTGCTGAGTATCCCTGTTGGTTTCGTGATTGCCGCTGCTCTTGGCCCTCAACTTACCGCCACGTTGGCGGCGAATGGTCTCCCTGCTACACCGCTCATCTCCTATGTCGTACTCTTTTTTGGCACGGTGCTGGTCTTACATATTATCGGTTCGTTCATTCGCGGAGTCGTGCGCAAAATTCCAGTCATCAACTTCGGTGACTCGCTATTGGGTGGCGTGATTGGTTTTGTCGAGGCGTGGCTGCTCTGGCTGGTGCTCTTGATTGTGCTGGGAACTTTCCTCTCGAACCTGCAAACGGGAGCAAACGCGCTTCAGCAGACGGTCAGTATCATTCCTGGTGCCCAAATTTCATTCAGTCAACTGAAAAGCTGGCACGATTTCTATAATCAGGCCGTGTCGCATAGCCTCTTCGCGCAGGTCAATAGCATTTTCAACAACAACCTGCATGGCTTGCCGCAGTTGCCACGGTAAGTGATTCGCTTGCTCAAATCGCTCTAGCTTGGTACAATGCCTGCATCGTCATCGTTCGACCGGATCACTGCTAAAGGATAAAACATGAGTCAGGTTCCCGATGCGCAGCAGGCACAACACTCTAGCTTGCTTCTGCCGCATGGTCAACTCCACTATCCCGTCTTTATGCCCGACGCCACCCTTGGTGTCGTGCGTTCTCTTGATGCGACCGATTTACAGCATAGCGCAATTCAGGCCGTTGTAATGAACACCTATCATTTGATGCAGCGGCCCGGTTCCTCCACCATTCAGGCTCTCGGTGGTCTGCATAAGATGAGCGCGTGGGATGGGCCAATCATCACAGACTCAGGCGGCTTTCAGGCCTATTCGCTTATTCAGCAGAACGCCAAATTTGGCACACTCGACGATGATGGCATTACCTTCAAGCCGGAAGGGGCGGAGCGCAAATTCTTCCTCTCGCCCGAAAAGACTGTGCAGTTGCAAATGAGCTACGATAGCGATATCGTGATCTGTCTGGACGATTGTACACATGCCGATGCTAGCGAGGAGGTACAGGAGCGTGCCGTGCGGCGCACGATGGCCTGGGCCAAACGCTGCAAACAGGAGTATGAGCGGCTGCTTGCTCAGAAACGCTTGCCGGAGGAACGGCGTCCCCTGCTCTTCGCCGTCGTGCAAGGCGGTGCCTCGTTTGAGTTACGCAAACGCTGTGCCAGCGAACTACTAGAGATTGGTTTCGATGGCTATGGCTTTGGTGGTTGGCCTCTCGATAAGCAGGGCAAACTGCTCACCGAGATCATTCAGTATACACGCGAACTGATCCCGCGCCAGTTCCCGATGCACGCCCTCGGTATCGGGCATCCCGCCAATATTCTGGCCTGTGTGCGCATGGGCTATGAGATTTTTGATTGTGCGATGCCGACACGTGATGCCCGTCACGCCCGTCTCTACACGTTTAACTCCGCACACCCCAACCTGCGCGACGGGCTGGATGAACGCTGGCTGACTTACGTCTATGCCAACGATGATAAGTATATTAAAAGTGATCGTCCCGTTTCTGCCTTCTGCGATTGTCTGTGCTGCACGCATTACTCATTAGGTTATCTGCGTCATCTGTTTAAGATCAATGATACCCTGTTCTTTCGGTTGGCAACGCTGCATAATCTGCGCTTTATGACGATGTTGACGCACTATCTGCGAGAACAATATTATGCCCAACCACACGAGTGACGCGCATCTGGCAGAGCTATGTGCCGCCGTTCTTGTCAGTACACGCTATCGCACGGTCTGCCCTGAACTGGTCGAGGTGGTTGGCAAACAGGAGCTTATCAAACGGCGCAATGTAAAAGAGGCAATCAAGGCGACCAAGAACAAACTGCACCAGATTGGCGGGGCCTACCTCGCCCTAGAGCGCGTGGAGGATGCCACAACGGCCCTCGCGACCTTGCGTGCCGCTCTGGCAACAGGCGATCAAGATGTGATACGCGCTACCTGTCGCCAATTGATGAGCTATCATGCCTCGACACGCGAGCGTTTGCCCATTCTCGACGAGTTCTACCCACGCATCTTTGCCGCGCTTGGCCCTGTACAGAGCGTGCTGGATCTGGCGTGCGGTCTCAACCCACTGGCTCTGCCCTGGATGCCACTCCCGCCCAATAGCACCTATCACGCCTATGACATCTATCAGCATATCACAGACCTGCTTGACGGCTGGCTTCAGAGCACTGGCTGCACAGGCCATGCGCGTGCCTGTGATATTCTGCAAGCTTGCCCTACGCACGAGGCCGATGTTGCCCTGTTGCTCAAAACGTTGCCCTGCCTGGAACAGCTAGAGAAACAGTGTGGGCAACGGCTCCTTACCGCGCTAAGAACGCGCCTGCTGGTCGTCTCGTTTCCTGTCCATAGCCTGGGTGGGCGCAACAAGGGCATGAGTGACTATTATGAGGAGTATTTTCGCGCCCTGGTAGAGCAAACATCCTGGCACATTCGTCACCGCCTGGAATTCGCCACCGAACTCGTCTTTCTCCTCGAACGTTAAATCAAACAAGCAAGCAAGGCAATAGACAGAAGGTAACTGCTGTGATACACTACCTTTAACTATCAACCTACCTGATTTGCAGGAAAAAGCGTAGGAGTGCATTATGTCTTCCCATACCCCCATACAACGCGGCGGACCTGTCCTGTCATTGGCGACTGCGACCCTGGCTTTCTGGCAGCTACGACGAACCTGGTTTTTGTTACTATGGATCGCGTGTGGCATGGTCGCCGCTGTTGTTATCGTCTGTGCCATCCCCATGCTCTCAGATGTCATGACCACCGCTGGGGTGCGGAGCGCGTTACGTACCACGCCCAGCGGTACTGAGCTGTCCATCACTACTAATACGCTGGGACTCTCCACATCTGTTGTTCACGCTGTGCAGCAGGATATTGATCCACAGCTTCAGCAATATCTAGGCACTATCGCGCAGCCTGAGCAGTCCGCGCTCATGAGTACCGATTTTAGCCTCCCGTCTTCATTTCCTAACGCGACATTGACGCTCTACGCGACCTCCACACAGCAGGCCCGACCGCATCTTGGTCCGATTCAGGGGCAGTCCGCGCGGACGAGCAACCATCCAGCAAGCGAGCTAGAGGTGATGATAACGCCTGAAACGGCTAAACGCTTTCACGCGCATGTCGGTTCGACCATTCCGCTTACCTTTACCTATGGAATTGCCTCCTCAATCAATAATGTCACGACGAGCCAGAGCTATACAGAGCCAATAACCGCTGTTGTTGTCGGCATCTTCACGATCACACCCGCCAATACTGCTTACTGGCATGGGCAGGATTTTAATCCTGGTGGTATTGCCTTGCAGGGCACTATTACCCAGGCCCAGTACACCATGCTGGTTTCGGAAGATGCGCTACTCTCGCTCTATGATAGCCTGCGCACTGCGTATCGCACCGATGCGGTGCGCACGACGGGCTATACGGGATATACCTTGCTCTGGTACTATCGCCTCAATACTACACTTTTTACCAGCCAGAATCTGGGGGCGATGATTAATCGCTTCGCGAATCTGCGTGCTAGCGTGGATAGTCTCTACGGCGATATTGGCAACGCAGTCTCTTTTGACGCGAACAATGCGCCCACGTTCCCCTATCTTACATTTCTGCGTCTCTCCGGCCCGACGCTGCCCACAAACGATAATCCCTCCCTGCTCGAAACGTTTCAGAGCCGTGTCGCTGTGACGCGCATTCCCGCAGGTGTATTTACGCTGCTTATTCTCGCCCTCATTCTGTTCTTTGTGAGCCTGATGACGACGCTCTTGATTGATCTTCAGACCGATATGATTGCCTTATTGCGTAGCCGGGGAGCCAGTGGCAGGCAGATTTTCTGGGCACTGCTACTGCAATGTAGCGCGTTGGGCGTGGTCGCGCTACTAATCGGGCCGCCGCTGGCAATTGAGGCGGTTGTGCTCCTCGCCGCGCATGTCCTGCCGTCCACTGTCATCGATGCTCTCGATATCATCACAAGGCAACCGTTGTTGGCGATAGCGGGCACGGCATGGTACGCGCTGGCAATCGTGCTGGTAGCTTTGTTGACGATGAGCCTCTCGCTGCTGGTGGTCGCACGCACTGATATCTTGCTGCTCCGCCGCGAGTCTGCGCGTAATAATAAGCGTCCTTTCTGGCAACGCATGAATCTGGATGTGATTACGGGCGTGATCGCACTGGTTGGCTATGCCCTCTCGCTCTATGTGACGAGCGTGGGGAACATCTTACAGGGTGATGCAAAGGTCTTAATTGCTGTGCCACTCTCGATGATCGCCCCGTTCTTTCTTGTCGTGGGATGCCTGTTTCTCTTCTTGCGCATCTTTCCCTTTTTATTACGTGTTGGAGCGCGCACTGCGGCGCGTGGACGTGGTGTTGTCTCGCTGCTGGCCTTTGCGCAAATTGCGCGTGCTCCACGCCAATCTCTGCGCACTATTCTGCTGTTGGCCCTCGCCACAACCTTCGCTCTTTTCACATTGGTGTATAACGCGACCGAGGCGCAGCACATTCAAGATATTGTCTCCTATCAGGCAGGAGCAGACTTTAGCGCGAACCTCTTACCCGCCAGCAATACCCCAGCCGTGCCCACGAGCGTTCTGAGCCAGTATCGCGGCATTCCCGGCGTGCTTGCCGCCAGTGTGGGCTATGCTGATGATGGCGTCGGCGGAACGGCAAATATGCCCATCGTGATACGTGCGGTTGATGCTGGCTCGTTCGCGCAGGCGGTAAACTGGCCCTCTACGCAGGCGTTACAGGTTGCGCAAAAACAGCTAGCTCGCCTTGTTGCGTTGCGTCCCGCGCCCAGGCAGACGATTGGTTTGAGTGATGTCGTGCCTGCTCTGGTTGATCCCACGTTGCTGGCGCAACAACATATCCAGGTCGGTTCATTCTTTACTGTGAAGCTCAATAACGTCGTGCCACAGAGCGTTCAATGCCTGATTGTTGGCGTCTTAGGGCGTATTCCAACGATCAATACGGTGGTGCCCACGGATGCCAGCGTGCCTGTTCAGGCGGGTAGCATACTGGTGGATTATCAAAACTATCTCAGTGCGTATCTGATGGACGCCAAAAATGCGCCGTTGCTGTCTGGGCCAAAGGAGCCACCACTCCTCAACACGCTCTGGTTGCGCACGAAGGACGATGCAACCTCGCTGGCAAGTGTGCGCACCGCCCTGAGTAGCAGCAAGTATCATGTCGCCAATTTTACGGATCGTCGCGCCCTGACTGCTACGTTAGAGTCCGACCCGCTCTACCTCATTCTGTACGGTATCTTGACGATTGGCACCATCACCGCCCTGCTCCTGGGGCTGATCGGCGATGTGCTGGTCTCGTGGCTGAGTGCGCGCACGCGCGTGATGAACTTTGTGACGTTGCGCGCCCTCGGCTCTTCGATCAATCACGTCGTCAGTATGCTGACGTGGGAGCAGGCGATTATTTCATTGACAGGTCTGCTGCTCGGCACTGGCTTTGGTTTGCTGCTGGTCAACTCGGTGCTTCCCAACTTGACCTTTACTGACCTGAACTCCAATATGAATAGTACGCAGGTCTTCGCGCTGCAATCAGCCCTTGCGGCGAAGATTGTCGTGCCCTCGCTCCTGCCTGTCGCGCTGCTGGTATTGATAGGAGTATACGCGCTGGCTCTGTTTGTGATGGTGCGTGTCGTACTGCGACCCGCCCTGAGTCAGGCTTTGCGCGTAAACGAGGACTGATCTGGTGGATGGGAGACTGGTGCTAGTGCATTCATCATGTTTGTCAAAGGTGAAGAGACCTGATATACTATCAGACAGCAGAATGAGAAAACTGCGTTGGTTTTTCTTTACCCATCAGAGACGAGGATAAACGATTTCTATGCAACAGCAGCGCGCAGACTATGATCTGTTGGCGGTGTTTCCTGATGAGACGAAAGCGGAAGCGGCAACCGCAAAGCTCCAAAAAGAGGGCTTTGGCACTGAAGAAGTGTTTCAGCTTCCAGCAACTATCGTGAAAAACGGGCAATTCCGCGATCACGGTCCCAGCCGTAACCGCGATGAGATGTTTCTACAAACGCGGCAGACTGGCCCCAATCCCTTGCTCATTGTGTTGCTCGCGATTGGCTTAGGCATTGTTTTTGGCGGTATTGGTTTTGCGCTTCCGGCGATCTTGCTGGCGGTCCATCTGGCATCCTTCCACGTTGCCGACCCCACGAGTGGCATTGAAGGAACGGTGGTTGGTGTCGTGCTTGGTGTGGTCATTGGCTTGCTGCGGCGCGGTCCCGTGCGCGGCAATATCGGGCAGGAGCAGTTGCGCTCACGCGAGGTGCCAGCACCCAAGCCTGCTACAAGCTCTGGGGCGCGCACAGTCGTCGCACTGCGCTTCCCCGCTGACGATAATATTAGCCGCCGAACGCGCGCGCGCGCTATCTTGCTCAACAATGGCGGACGAATAGACCGCAGTGTGAGCCAACGCGAATAACCACGTTTGCAAATAATACACGTAAGCAAAAAAGACATACGAAGAGAGAGGTGATCACGCGGATTGCCTCTCTCTTCGTATATGAAGCCCTTGACAAACGGCTCTCTCTTCAGGTATGCTTAATTCGTACACCGTTCGGTAAACATGCATTGTTCTAGAAGAGGTCCTATGACTGAGAAAAATACGCGCCAGCGACGCCATGCGCGCACCCGGCAGGCAATCCTTGACGCCGCTCAAGAGATTATTACCGAGCGTGGCACGGATGGACTCTCCATACGCGAGATCGCTAGCCGTATCGAATATAGTCCTTCTGGCCTTTATGAGTATTTTAGTAGCAAGGACGAAATTCTCGACGCGCTCTGCCAGGAGGGGTTCGAGCGATTAAACACGCAGATCATTTTCAGAGTCACGAGTACCGAGCCTGCGCAACGACTGATCGAGTCGGGTCTAGCCTATCTGGAATTTGCCGCTCAGCATCCAGAGCAATACTTACTGATGTTTACCTCGACTGTATTTCACCTGACGCTGGAACAACTTGCCTATAACTCGGCGTATAGCTCGCTCAAGCGACTGATCCAGGCCTGTATTGATGTGCAGTTATTCAAAGTGCGCCCTGATTATGGATTGGAAGAGATCGCTTACCAACTCTGGAGCCTGTTGCATGGTATTGTTATGCTACGCCTGACTCTTTTCAAGCATCAGGATGCCACTTTCGACACCTTCAATCGCCGTATCATCGAAGAGGTGATCCGCACTATGCTCGTGTCGTAAATTTTTTTACGTGTTACCGTACTTTGTTCAAAAATTAAATATTGTTCTTAAAACGTTACATGTTCAGAGAAAGGATATTTCAGATGGCAGATATCATTAAGCAGAGAATGACCGCCGAGCTTGAGGGCGATTTCGTCGTATTCCTGATCGGCATGCGTATCAACAAGTTGTGGAAGATCAACAAGTGGTTTCCGGTCACGCAGGCGATGACACGCATGTTGACCGAGCTATCTCAGCATAAAGAGATGGGGTTACTGGGCTTTCGCACGCACTTTGGAGTGCGCAATATCATGGTTGTTCAGTATTGGCGTTCTTTTGAGCAGCTTGCTACATATGCGGGTAGCAAAGATGCGCAACGGTTTTCACACTTTCCAGCGTGGGTTGCCTTTAACAAAAGTGTCGGCAGTAATGGCGACGTTGGCATCTGGCATGAAACGTATCGTATTGGCGCGGGGCAATACGAGTCGGTGTATAATAATATGCCTGCCTATGGGCTGGGAACTGTCGGCACGTTGGTCTCGGCTGTCGGGCGCAAATCGACGGCGGCAGGGCGTATTCAGGCGCAGCGCAAGGCAGAAGCCCAGGATGAAACTGCGCAGTGATCCGCCCCTCTACTGGCGTTTAGCGAAACTCGATCAGGCGCACGCGGTTGGGATCGACCGCGTGCAGGGCCGCCAGCTCCGCCTCTGTGGGTGCGGGTGTGAGCGGCACGTCTGCGGTCTCGACGGCAAAGCCCGTTTGTTGCTGCACTTCGGCTGCTGAGCTATAGGGATGGATACTTTCGAGATGCAGGCGTCCGTCGCGCTTGACAAAGACGCAAAGCGGTGTGACAACGCGGTCCACGTTGCCACTCGCCGTGACGAACGAGAGCTTTTCAACGAAGGTACGTGGGTCATGCTTGGTGCGCCAGAGCAGCGTGCGTTTCGCCGTTGGCAGGATGGCCGCGCTCCCCGCGCCCCCAGGCAGGCGCACTTTAGGGCGTTCATAGGGGCCAATCACGCTCATATTGATGCGTCCTTGCACGTCAATCTGCACGCCGCCCAGAAAGGCCGTATCCAGGTCGCCCCGCGCCGACATGTCAAAGATGTCGGCAAGACGCAGGATAACGTGTGAGTTATGGAGCAGGCGCGGGTCTACTGTTGTTTCGGGCAGCGACTCTGGCTGTGGGTTGACACCGCCAGTGATATTGATGTACATGAGGTCGGGAGCGTGCAGGCGTTGCGCGAGCAGAATGGCGATCATTGGTAGTGGTGAGGCGACACCGTGAAAGACGCGCTCGCCGTTGCGCAAGAGGCGTGCCATCGCCACAACCATCATCGTATCGGGTGTCAGCATCGCGTTTGTCGTGGGAAAGGGTGCTGCCTGTGTCATTGTGCCACCACCTTTCCCAGGATATGTGTATCGAGCCAGGAACGGTAGCTATCTGGAGTGTTACAAGCCGCGATATACTCAGCCAGATAGTCGTGGTCGTAACTATAGAGGTCGCCGCAACTGCATGGATGCGCTCCCCGTGGGACTTCGATCACATGGCTAACCTGAAGGCCAGGAATGATGGTCAACTCAGGTTGCTGGGCCATCTCCTCCGCGCTGATCAGGCGTTCACAGGTGAGAATGACACGGCGCGCGGCACGGGCCATCAGGTCATCCTCGTAGACGGAGCCGTAAATGCGCCCATTGCCTTCAACATCGGCCTCGTGAACATGGATGAGCGCGACATCGGGACGGATTGCCGGTATGGCCGCAAACTCCCGCCCCGTGTAGGGGTCGGTGACGGTTTTGAAGGAACGCGCCTGCATCAGGTCAGAGGTGAGCATACCCGCGATGGGCAGGAAGGAAACTCCTTGAATGGCGGCGCGCAAGGCGGTAATCACGGTATAGCAGGCATGTTCGTTGACCTGCACTCGTCCCTGCTCTGCCGCCTGCCGATACTGGGGAGCGAGACCAAAGACATTCTCGAAGCCGATAAAACCAGCGGAGACGCGATCTGCCACACCCGCACCGACCAGCACATCTACATCATACGCACCCGCCGTTTTGACCAGTTCGAGACCATGTTTCCGCTGACGAATAAGCTCATGTACTGCCGCGCTGGGGGCGCGATGGAGGGTGTTGCCACCCAGCGCGACCACCGCGCCATCGTCAATACTGGCAATGGCTCTCTCTAATGTCGTGTGCTTGTTTGTCATATGCAAGGGCATCCTTTCCTGTTTGGTTTGATGCTACCCCTGCCAGCCAGAACGCACCTCGCGCAACTGTTCAGGGGTCAGAATCCTGAAAAGAATAAGCAGATTTTCCAGATCATATTCCAGACCAATGGCATGCAACTCTTGACGAATACGTCCGAGAGCGGCAATTTGTTGCGTCGAAATCAAGCCGTAACTTACCAGGCTGGCTGCGAGCAACTGATCTGGTGTCAGCAGCTTGAACATAAGTAAGATTTCCCCTAGTTGATAATTTAAATCCACGCCGCGCAACATGCGCTGAATGTTTTGCGCGACCTCCAAGCGACTCTGCGGGACGAGGTGGCCTTCGAGCAAGACGCTACCGAGTGTGCGCGTGGCCCGCCCATTCAATGCCTGCGACTGTGGCATTGGAGCAGGCATGGGGGGCAAACTCTGCACAATGTCGAGAATGGCATGATTGGGAACCCCTGGCGTTGCGCTTCTCTGCTGTGATAGCTCCCTGAGCATAGTATTCGAGTCCATCTCCTCAACCTCTTCAATCACGACCTCGTTCTTCAAGATCCGTTGCGACTCGACGGATGCCTTTTTGGGTTCTTGCGCGAAGATGGCTGGCATCTCGCTTTCTGGCGCGGGTGATGGCGGTTGTGGTGCTTCTGCCTTAGCGGCCTCACTCGTTGCCTGCTGGGAGGAATAGTGTCCGTTCTGTTCTGGTCGGTTATTGTCCTCCGCTTGCACGCTAACAGGCTCTTTGGCTGGTTGTGCTGTCGAAGGGGCAAAGGCATTGCTGAGTGAGGCTAATGGCGGGGCGGAAATGCTTGTCTCTTCCTGTGTTGCTGTATTTGCTGAACGGCGTGTCTCTTCAGCAGTAGATTGCCCGCCCGCTCGTTCCGCTGGCAGATCTTCAATGGGCGAGGCTCGCAATGGTTGTATGCTTAGCGCGATGTCTTGTGGCGTTGCCTGCTGTGCTGTGTAGACGGGCGTCGCGGTGGCCGGTTCTTCCGCCTGCGAGCTTGTTTCATAGGTTCTATACGCGAGTGTCGCGGACTGGCGGGGCTGTGTTTGATACGCACTCTGGGCGTAGCTCTGTCCGTTTAGAGGATCATTGACTTCGCCTTGCGCCAGCATACGATGTTCCTGAACGAGCCGCGAAAGTTGGGCCAGACCTGTCTCTTCACTGTTGCTTTGTCCATTTGCCAGACGTTGGAGGACCGATTCCGTGGCCGGGGCGGCTGGTTGCGTGTTGGAAGGAGATGCTTGTGAGATCGTATTGGCTTCAGGAGTGGCGGAATCCATCTGCGTAGCTGGCCGTTGACGCTGATTAGGATAAAGGACAGCGCGAATCTTATCGGTATAAGAGGGCGTGCCAACGGGGATTGCGCTTTCCTGGGGAGAGAGCGGCATCACGGGCGAGAACTGTTGCGCGGCGGGTGTTGAGGGTACTGGCCCGTGAGTCGCGGGTTGTGTGGCAACACTGGGAGGAACTACGCGCATCGCGCTTGTTTCCGTTGCCAGACCTGCGCGTGGGAAGGGCTGGGTGGTGCCAGCCGATGGTGCAGAGGCCGATGGGCCTGTTTTAGAGATGCGCGTGGTCGTATTGGTGCCAGGGATCCGTCCCCGTACCATTTCAACCAGATTCATCAGGCCCATCATGCCATCAACTTGTAGATCGACCATTGCATAGGCACGGTCTTCGGGGTCGTGCGCACCATAGCCCGCGAGATTGAAACATTGAAAGGTCATAACCTGGACGCCGCGCCCGCGCCGCTGAGTGTCTAATGCCACCCAGAACTCACGTCGCGCTGCTGCCGCTTGCGCCATATTGACCAGGACAAGCCGTACTGGATAGCGTGCAATCGCATCAAATACTTCAACAGCTGTTCGTGCTGTATGGCATTCATAACCAGCAAGCTGCAATTCGCTTACTAGCAACGTAGTAAATTGTTGATCGCGCTCGAAAAGTAGAATATGCGGTCCGCCAGTGCTGATGTTCATCGGTCATCACTCCGGTTACTGCACGCATGCTGGCTGAGTTTATAGGATGGAAGAAAAGATCATATTCAATAAACAGTGCCATCCCGACTACACAATCCATCAGCGTATCATATAATTTCTCTGTTGTACGTAAATTCAGGTTGCAAGCATCCTTTTTTAAGAAATCTTACCTGTTTCAGCGTTAGTATAGCATACTGGGTCGGGTTTGTCATGACGGATGGGACCTGGGCATAGCCAAACTGTTTTAAGTTTGCTATGATAGATAAATAAACGATAAAAGAGACACTCAAGGCGACTTCGACATATTTGGTCGCTTTGTAACAGCCATGATGAAGAGGGAAAGCGTCTATGACAAACCCAACTGTAGCACCGTATGGTTCCTGGAAATCGCCAATCACAGCGGACCTGATTATTTCCGAGTCAATTGGTCTGGGGCAGATTGTGCTTGATGGCTCGGACATTTACTGGCTTGAAGGGCGACCAACAGAGAAAGGGCGTAGCGTGATTGTGCGCCATCGTAGTGATGGAACCCTCACCGATATGCTCCCTCAGCCATTTGGTGCGCGTACAAAGGTTCATGAATATGGCGGTGGTGACTATGTGGCGAGCAACGGTGTCGTTTATTTCTCGAATTTCAGTGATCAGCGTGTCTATCGTGTCAGAGCAGGCTCAACGCCAAAAGCTATTACCCCCGACGCTGCATATCGCTATGCGGATTTTATCATGGACACACGGCGTAATCGTCTGATCTGCGTGCGCGAGGACCATACTGCTTCGTCGCGTGAGGCGGTTAATACGCTTGTGAGTCTCTCGACGGAAGAGAATCCCGATGGCGGGCGCGTGCTGGTTTCCGGCAACGACTTTTATTCCTCGCCTAGCCTCAGTCCCGATGGCACCCGTCTGGCCTGGCTGACCTGGAACCATTCTAATATGCCCTGGGATGGCACAGAACTTTGGGTAAGTGAGGTTAATCCCGATGGCACGCTCGGCAAGAGCACGGTGGTCGCGGGTGGACTAACGGAGTCTATCTTCCAGCCACAGTGGTCACCCAATGGCACGCTCCACTTCATCTCCGATCGTACTGGTTGGTGGAATCTCTATCGCGTGCGCGCAGCTCAGGTTGAACCGCTCTCTCCAAAGGCATGTGAGTTTGGCGTGCCGCAATGGGTTTTTGGCATCTCAACCTATGGCTTTGCCTCGGATGAGCAGATTATCTGCTGGTATAGTGAGCAAGGTGGGCATCTTGCCCGTCTGAATACGACAACGGGTGACCTGCTCCCCTTTGCGATGCCGTATAGCAGCATCGGGAACGTGCATATCGCCAACGGGCAGGTCGTGTTTACTGGGGCGTCAGCGACTATCCCAGGCTCTATCGTGCAACTTGATCTGGCAACGGACCAGACACGTGTCCTGAAAGTTTCCAGCAAGGTCACGATTGATGCCAGCTATTTCTCCGTGCCGCAGAGCATCGAATTTCCGACCACGAACGGCCTGACAGCTTTTGCCTATTACTACGCTCCGCATAATCCCGATTTTGTCGCCCCGGAAGGTGAGCGACCGCCGCTACTTGTTTTCAGTCATGGCGGACCAACGGCGTCTACCTCTAGCTCATTTAACCTGCATGTGCAGTTTTGGACCAGTCGCGGCTTCGCGCTCCTCGATGTCAACTATGGCGGTAGCACTGGCTATGGCCGGGCCTATCGCGAGCGACTCAAAGGACAGTGGGGCATTGTGGATATCGATGATTGCGAGAATGGCGCGCTCTATCTCGTCAAACAGGGGCTTGCCGATGGCAACAGGCTGGCGATCAGAGGCGGCAGCGCGGGTGGCTATACTACGCTCGGTGTGCTGACTTTCCGCGATACCTTTAGAACGGGAGCCAGCTATTTTGGTGTCAGTGACCTTGAGGGGTTGGCAACCGATACACATAAGTTTGAGTCACGCTATCTGGATGGGCTGATCGGTCCCTATCCACAGCGCGTTGATCTCTACCATCAGCGTTCGCCGATCTATGCCGCTGAGCGGCTGGCCCGACCGATAGCCTTCTTTCAGGGGCTGGATGACAAGGTTGTGCCTCCCGATCAGGCCGAGCGCATGGTCAATGTCCTGCGCGCCAAAAAGGTGCCTGTTGCCTATGTTGCCTACGAGGGTGAGGGGCATGGTTTCCGCAATGCAGCGAACATCAAACATTCGCTTGAAAGCGAGCTATACTTCTATTCCAAAATTCTCGGCTTTACGCTACCAGATGTGAAGGCTCCTCCTATCACCATTGAAAACCTGTAATGATTTGTCAAATGCCATCACATACATGTTGGCAGAGCAGAGCGACCGCGATGGTCGCCTTGCTCTGCCAATATCCAAAATGTCAGTGCGATTATCCAATCCATGCATTGCATGCTATCATCGCTTCCTATACTTGTTTAGAAAAAGCCTCTTGCAGGTGACCATCGTGCATCGCGATCATGGGAATTTCCGGGTGTGCCAGCGCGAAGTTGTGCAGGTCGATCAAGGTCTGGCGTGCCGTCGCGTCATCGCTGGTGACACGCGACCAGATGAAGGGATGCATCGTCGCGGGGGTCAGATAGTTTTCGGCGACCCAGACGGCATCACCGAGCAGAAAGACACGTGAGCCATTGGCGCGGTTGATCAACATGCCCGTGTTGCCCGCTGTGTGTCCTGGTAGCGGAAGCAAGATGATGGAGCCATCGCCAAAGAGGTCGTAACTGGAGCGAAAGCCCTCGTAGGTGGGACCTGTGCAGTCAAAACATGTGAGTGGGTGATTACCTAGCAACTGGCGGGTCAGTCCGCCATGTTGGGCAAAAAGTGTATAGCGTGCTGCCTCGTATTCAACACGATTGACGCGCAACGGCACGCCGGGCAGATCAGGAACGCCGCTTACATGGTCCCAGTGCAGGTGTGAAAGCAGCGCGAAGGCGATATCCTCCGGTTTCAGTGCGCGTTGACGTAGATGCTCGCTGAGCGGTTGTTCAAGCGTGAAGTTCGCCAGCGTTTTGCGGAAAAAGAGCGAGCGATGGGTGAGATAATCATGAATGTTGCTGCTCAGGCCGGTATCGTATAAAAAGGTTGCCTGGGGGTGACGAATCAACACGGAGCTATGAACGATGACACGCGGGGCAAGCGAGAGGGAGCCGCGCACCGCTACCAGTTCGGGCAGCGTGATGCTGCCACAACGCAGGAACGAGATATCAATTTCTGGCAATGAGGCGGGGTGAGTGGCAGTGGATGGGTCACCCTGTTCGTTATGCCAGTCTGTGAGATCAAAATGTTCGGGGCGCAGACCTTCAAGTGCCATGCTGAGTCCCCATGCTCCCAGGGCAAGGCCGCCGAGCATCATCAACGTACGAGCCTTCATAAGAGATATTTCCTTATATTCTTTATTGCAGCAAGGGTAGAGTGAACCAGAAGGTTGAACCGTCATTGTCTCTTGAGTACACGCCAACTTTGCCACCGTGGCGCGCAATAATTGTCTGGCTAATGTGTAGTCCTAACCCCAGACCAACGCCGGAACCGCTTTGCACTGTAACGCCTCTGGCCTGATAAAACCGTTCCCAGATGTGCGGCTGTTCTTCCTGTGGTATGCCTTGGCCTTTGTCCTGCACCTGGAGAAACGCTACAGGTTGTCCGTTTTCATCATCTAGCTTGCTGTCCAGAATGACGCGCACAGATGTGTGCGCTGGCGAGTATTTTAGAGCATTAGAGAGATAGTTGGCAACTACTTGCGCGATGCGATCAGGATCAGCCTGTATGAACAGGTCATGTTTTGGCATCGTCAGTTCAATCGTGCGGTTGCGTATGGTTTTGCACTGTTCATGCACGCATTCTTGGATAATTTCACTCAAATTGCATGGCTCTGGACGTATATGCAATTGCAGCTTATCTTGCTGGATGCGTGATATATCAATCAAGTCGCTCACCAGCCGATTGAGGACATCCACCTGCTGCTCTGCGCGTGTAAGCAAATCATAGGTCATTTTGAATGTATCGTACAGCTTGTGCTCAGTGCTGTCTGTCTGCCGCATACCCGCTGTTGCGCGGCGCTGAGCCAGTTGGATATTGGCCTTGATGGTTGTCATGGGCGTGCGCAGCTCATGGCTGGCAATCCCCAGAAAATCTTCCATGTGATTCTTGGCTTCGCGAAGGGCGATCTCGCGTCCCTGGGCTTCAGCCCGTTCGCGCAACAAACGCTGCCGTTCAAAGACAAAGGCAGACAGCTTGCCAACCGCGCTCGCCAGCGCGAGTTCCCTTTCGGTATAGAGATGCGTCTCTCCGTTATAATCCAGCGTGAGAATTCCAACAAGTTGTTTCTCTACGCAGAGGGGGGCTGTCAGCATAACCTGAACATTGTAGGGGTTCGGGGCCGCGTTGAATGGTGCTTCTCTCAGGTCGAGCGCGAAAACCTCGTTGGCGCGCAACCGCTCAACCAGATCAGGCATGGGATTGTCTTTTAAAGATGCTTGCTGCTGGCGTTGTTCTGCCCACCATTGCTGCTCTAACTCAGGTGAAAGGCCGACGACCGCGACTGGATAGACTCGTTCGGTCTCTGGTTCGACCAACTGAATACCCACGCGCTGACAATCCAGCACGCTGCGGGTCAGTTCTGCCAGATGTGCCCCCAAGATGTAGATATCGTCGGTTTGCTCTTCCTGATCGGGAAGCTTAATAATGGCTTCTGCCATCTCCAACAGTCCGTTGAGTGCCTCGTGCGTGCGCCGCTCCAGGCGACGACGTTCAGTTACATCGCGCGAGATCAGAATGGCCCCAGTGATTGCTCCTTGCACATTCCGAATAGGCGCGCCTGTAATGCTGAATTGCAAATCATGTTGTGTGGTAGGATTCCACATGATGACATCGACTGCTTGTGTGCCATCAATGACCGCGCCATTAATGATGCGCACATGAGGCCACTGCTCATAGGGGAGCGGTTTGCCGTCTTCAGAGCGCATATTATATGGCTGTAAGCGTTCTCTCAGTGGTATATTGCCATAATTTGTAGGGGCGTGATTCATCACGCCCATATTAAGAGCAAATAGCTGTTGCGCGGGTTTGTTGGCGTAGGTTAAGTTTCCTATGTTATTGTAGACCATGACAACATCTGTCAGAGCTTCAAATGTTGCTTCGATCTGCTTTGCGCGCTCCTCGGCCTCCTGTTGGGATTGCTGCTGGCTACGCAGTACTTGCTGGTAACGATCTTCGTCCTGTTTGCGCTGGCTGATATCTTCCACGACGCTAATAAAATATGCTGGTTGCCCGTCATCGTTGCGCACAAGCGTCACTTTCAAATTGGCCCAGAGCAGTGAACCGTCGTGTCGAATATAGCGTTTCTCCATTGAGTATTCTGTCAGCCTGCCCGCCAGCACATCTTGCATAAAAGCCACGTCGGCATCAAGATCAGGTGGATAGGTGATTTCTTGAAAGGTCATTTGCAAGAGTTCCTCGCGTGTGTAGCCAAGAATCTCACATAGTCGCTGGTTGACTAATAACCAGTGCCCATCAGGAGCAACGTGAGCGATGCCGACCGCGACCTGTTCAAAAGTCAGGCGGAAACGGCGTTCACTCTCGTAAAGCTGCTCTTCCATCAATTTCCACTGCGTGATATCAGTGCAGGTGCCGACCCATTCGCGGATCGTGCCATCGTTCGCAAAAACGGGAACGCCACGCGCCAGAAAGGTGCGATAGATACCATCGGCCCCTTTGAGACGATAAATAGCCTCGTAAGGGCGTCGCCCTTTAACAGCCTCTAGCCAGAGGGTACGTACATGGATGCGATCATCGGGATGAACGGCATCAATGATATGGGTACCGCGCACCTCTTCGGGTGATTGACCTGTGTAGGCACACCAGGAGGCTAATTCACCTATCACAAGACCGTCTACACTGGTTGTCCACACAATTTGGGCAGTTGCCGCTATGAGCGAGCGGTAACGTGCTTCACTTTCGTAGAGGAGCTTTGTTGTTTCGTCAGTGGTATGGGAGGAGGGTAACGTACGGTACAGAACATCCAGAAATTGGCGGTTATTCTGAATGAAATCTCTGTTGCTCGAAGAGGGATTTGTATCCATTGGGTTTCCTTGCATGGTATAGGGGATGCCTTGAAGGAGATCGTGTTTCTTCGTCATAAGAATGATTTACCTCTTATACCAGTAACTTTTCTTAGCAAGTACACGTATGCTGCATGTTCACATTTGATGACTGACACCAAACAATCATCAGGGAAAGAGACATAAACGTGCCCTCTTAAGTTATCACAGGCTCTAGTATTGATACGAATGAAGCTAAAAAAAAGATACAAATCCCATGTCTGCCGCATATGGTTTATTTCACTCCTCAGTGTCATCTGTCACCTGTGGCGCGAAACTGTGCGTGCTATGCTGTATAGCACGCTATTACAGGGTTCTTTTTCAAACAGTGTGAAATAGAGAGAAGAAAGGGGTAAATACCTATGAGCATGAATACACCTAAAGAACTTTTCATGCATGAGATTAGTGATATATACGATGCGGAACAGAAGATTCTGAAAATGTTACCGCAACTTGCGCAAGAAGCTGGCAGTCCCCAGGTGCGCGACGCTTTCCAGATGCATGAGCAGGAGACGCGCCAGCAGGTGACCAACCTGGAGCAGTGTTTCCAACTGCTAGGTGGGCAACCCGATAAAACCAATTGTTATGCTATCGCGGGTCTCAAGCAGGAACATGACACTTTCATGAAGGAAAATCCGTCGGCTAACGTTCTCACGCTGTTTGATGTGGGAGCTGGGTGTAAGACTGAGCATTATGAGATTGCCTGCTACCAGGGCCTCATTGAGAAGGCCAGTTTGATGGGTCAGCAGAAGTGTGTACAACTGCTGCAACAGAATCTCCAGCAGGAGCAGGCGATGTCGCAGCGTCTAACAGCTATCTCCAAGCAATTGGGGCAGCAGATGATGCAGCAGGCATAACGTTAAAGCAATGTGTTGCAATCAAGCCCAACGACGCTGTCGCGTCTAGCTTCGCTCAGGGCATGAAAGAATGAGGTTGAAGATTTCTAGAAACACAACGAGATACTCCGCGCGGAGTGTCTCGTTGTGTTATCCGCAAGTGTTACAGGAACATCGCGCTGATACTTTCGCGGTTGTGGATGCGTCTGATCGCCTCGCCAAAGAGTGAGGCAACGGAGACAACCTCGATTTTCTCTGAAAACTGCACGGGTTGGTGCTCTACCGTGTCCGTGATAATCAAGCGTTTAATCGGGCTGTTATCAATGCGTTCGACGGACCCTGCCGCCAGTACGCCGTGAGTTACAACAGCATAAACCTCGCGTGCCCCGCCCTCAATCAATTTGAAGGAGACATCCGTAAGCGTGCCGCCAGAGATGGTAAAGTCATCCACCACGATAGCGGTTTTGCCCTTTACGTCGCCAATGATGTTGAGAATCTTGGCCTTTTCGTCATGGGCTACGCGCTCCTTGTCGGCAATGGCAATCGGCACACCCAGGCATGAGGCATAACGGCGTGCCTGTTTCGCAAAGCCGATATCTGGCGAGACGATCACCATCTCGTCCAGTTCCATCTCTTGAATACGCTGACACAGGATGGGTAGGGCGTAGAGATTATCAACGGGCGTGTGAAAAAAGCCCTGAATCTGTGGAGCGTGCAGGTCCATCGTCACCACACGGTCTGCCCCTGCCGCTTCGATTGCATCCGCGCAGACACGCGCGCGAATGGAGACGCGCGGCTCATCCTTCTTGTCGCCTTTTGCATAGCTAAAGTAGGGGATAACCGCCGTCACGGAGTCCGTGCCAGCGCGCTTGAAGGCATCGATCCAGAACAATAACTCCATAAAGTTATCGTTCGCGGGAAAGACCGTCTGTTGCACGAGATAGACGCGCCGCCCGCGCACATTCTCCAAAATGCGTACAAAGGTGTTGCCATCCGAGAAATGCAGGGTTTCGTTCGCACCCTGGGGAATTTGCAGATACGAGCAGATGCGGGCCGTGAGATGTGGACTACCACTACCCGCAAAAACTGCCATGCCATCGGGTTCCATGATCTGTTCTTCCTCGTTTGCTATATGTGGGCGTGGTAATGCACGCACCACATCGCGTTCTAGTCCTCTTCGTAACGTCCGCCCAGGTGCTGCGCGAGAAATTTCTCGGCGGCGGCATAGAATTTGAGCCGATTTTCAGGTTTGGCAAAGCCATGCCCTTCGTCGGGAAAAAGCATATATTCGTAAGCAATGCCTTTGCTCTTCATGGCCTCAACAATCTGTTCCGACTCCGCCTGCTTGACGCGCGGATCATTGGCTCCCTGCGCGATCAACATCGGTATCTTGATCTCTTCGACCTTAAACAGCGGTGAGCGTGACTTAAGGAATTCTTCCTCGATGTCGGGATTGCCAACACGTGTATGAAATTGCGCTAAGAAGGTTGACCAGTACGGGGGAATCGTCTTAATCAATGTGAGCAGATTACTGGGTCCGACGATATCAACCGCGCAGCAGAACAGATCGGGCGTGAAGGTCGCGCCCACGAGGGCCGCGTAGCCGCCATAGGAACCGCCATAGATTGCCATCCGTTTGCGGTCTACGATGCCTTGCGCGCTTACCCAGTTGACGCCATCTACAAGGTCGTCATGCATCTTACCGGCCCATTCTTTGTTACCCGCGTTCAAGAACTCTTTGCCATAGCCCGTCGAGCCGCGATAGTTGATCTGGAGACAGGCATAGCCGCGATTGGTAAACCACTGCACCTCCGGGTTATAGCCCCAGGTATCGCGTGCCCAGGGACCGCCATGCACATCCAGAACGAGCGGCAAGTTTTTTGCCTCGACGCCAACAGGCAGAGCCAGATAGCCGTGAATAGTCATGCCATCACGCGCCTGATAGCTGATTGGCTGAATGTTTGCCAGTGTGTATTGGCTGAGGGCGGGCTGGTTCGTGAACAGGAAGGTCGCGCTCTGCTGTTTGCGATTGTAGAGGTAATAAGGGACGGGTCCGTTATCAACAGTAAAGGCGATGACCCAGTTTTCGTCGGCATCGTCGCGGCTGGTAATCGAGAAATCACCCGCATGAATCTCACGGATGCGCTCGAAATCTACGCGAATGGTCTCGTCCAAGACCTGCCATTCGCGACGGTCGCGGTTGAACGTGACGGCCTGCACCTCGTAGGTATCGGGATGAAACATGGTTGTACCAATGTCGTATTGTGGGTCTTCGGCGATCACTGCTATCTCGTTGGTTGCCAGCGTCAGTTTTTCAAGGCGCAGCGCGTTGACATTGCGCGAATCCTCGATATACAGTCCCTGTCCGTCTTTAGTAAAGGCCAGTGGCGTGCTATCGGCATCTTCCATGCTCCATGTCAGTTGCAAATGCCATTCTTCTTGCTCGTTGGCGCGCACAAGTAACTGGCGACTGCCATCGGGAAGGGAGGCAATGGCCCCACGAACCTTGAAATGTGTGTCTGTGACCCAACCCGCGATGTTGCCAGGATTCTTTGCCACCTGTGTGAGTGTACCCGTTGTCAGATCGAGGTGATATACATCATGGACACGCGCATCCTCCTTGTTCAGTCCGATAATCAGTTCGTTGGGAAAATGCTTATCGCGGTCGATGATCTGCACTTGCACATCGTCAAAAGGCGTCAGGTCGCGTGTCTCTTTGGTCTCGATATTGGTGGCATAGAGCCGGAAATTTTCGTTGCCGCCCACATCTTGAATATACATGATATGGTGTGAGTCGGCTGCCCAGAAATAGAAGCGCACGCCGCGCTCCGTGTCGTTGGTCACGGGCTGATAATTCTCATTACCGACCGTGCCAACCCAGACATTGAGTACGCCATTGACGGGGGCAATATAGGCGATATGGCTCCCGTTTGGGGCAATCTGCGCGTTGGCCTTTTCGGGGTTGCCGAACAAGATACGCTTGGGAATCAGTCCTACAGTAGCTGCTGTCGTCATAATTCTTGTCATGCTCCTTATGCTTTTCAACGATGATAGTATCAACGCTTCATGTGGTCATCACACTTCATCCGCATGATGACCGTGTGCAATACATTGGTATAGGAATGGCATCGCATTGGGACCAATTTATCGCGTGTAACAATACGCACCATGTTATTTCCATTTTTATTTGTTATACATGATTACCGCGTATATGATCTCAATGCCATAAATGTCTCAAAACATACTGTGTAAGCCTTTGCAGGGCGACCACAAGGGCTAATACCGTTTACATACGTGCAATGGAAGCAGGGCGACCGCAAGGGTCGCCCCTACAATGAGACGATGCGTGTTTTCCCCGTCATCATTGTAGGGGCGAGGCTTGCCCTCGCCCTGCCAAACCCAACCAATTCTCCCTATTTAAACGGTATTGACCCTTGTGGTTGCCCGTCGTACCCCATCCGTGACAATGCATTCCCCTCTCTTGTGGTTGCCTGTCGTACCCCATCTGCTCCCAATGCCCTCTCCAACAAAAAACTACCCGTGTCAACCCTTGCGGTCGCCCTGCAAACATACGACGCCCTATATCTTCACCCGCCCGATAAACGACGCCTTGCGTCTTGCCCTCTTTCGCTTCCTGTATACATGTGTTTATCTCCAACTTTGTGCCACCATGACTAATAGTATCACATACACAATGACGCACAATGATGAAGATTGTGCTAATTTATGAGCGACTGAGTGCTTCAAAGAGGTCAATGTCTGCGCGAATGAGATCAAGGCTGGCTTGCCAGAAATGTTCAGCGTGCAGGTCGATGTCAAAACGCGCGGCTAGTGTGGCGGCATCGGCAAGACCTGTCGAGGAGAGCAGATCATCATAGCCTCGTTTGAAGCGTTCGGGGTCCTGGCGATAACGCGCATAGAGACCCAGACCGAAGAGCAGGCCGAACATATAGGGATAGTTGTAGAACGAGCGGCCTGTGCTATAGTAGTGTGATTTCACGGCCCACATATAAGGGTGTAGCGCATTTGGGTCGAGGGCATCGCCATAGGTCTCGTTTTGTGCCTCGAGCATAATCTCGTTCAATTCCTCGATAGAGAGTTCGCGTTGTTGGCGGCGTTCAAAGACGCGCATTTCAAAGAGGAAGCGGCTTGTAATATCGACGACAATCTGGCTCGAGCCTTGCAGGGAAGCTTCAAGGATGCTCATCTGCTCACGTTGACTGGCGTAGCGCAGGGCGGCCTGACGAATAATTGTCTCGCAGAACGTGCTGGCAGTTTCGGCAAGCGTCATGGGCAAGCGTCTCTGGAGGGCGGTGCGTGAAGCGAGATTGAGATTATGGTAGCCATGGCCTAGCTCATGGGCGAGGGTACTGACGCCAGGGAAGGTCGGCTTGAAGTTGGCAAAGACACGCGAGACGTCGCCAGCGATGGCGGTGCAGTAGGCACCATCGCGTTTGCCGGAGCGCGGTTCAGCATCAATCCAGTGTTCGCGAAAGGCGCGCGCGGCAAAATTGGCAAGTCGCTGCGAGTAGGTGCCGAACTGTTCGACAATGAAATGGGCGGCCTCGTCAAATTCCCAGACAAATTCATCGGCTCCCAGAGGAGCAAAGAGATCATACCACGCGAGGCGTTCCAAACCGAGCATGTGGGCTTTAGCGCGCAAGTAGCGGCGAAAATCGGGGAATGAGGCACGGGCCATGCTCATCATGACCGCGAGCGTCTGGCGATCAATGCTGTTTGTGAAAAGCGAGGCATCGAGCGGCGAGTTCCAGCCCTGACGGCGCGTGATCGTGTTGACCTCGCCCTTAATACTATTGAGGGCGGCGGACAGGGGAACCGCGACGCTCTGCCAACCCGCGAGTTCGGCTTCATAGGCTCTTCGACGGATGGCGCGGTCGGCATCGAAGGCAAGGTTGCGTACCATGCTCATCGGTAACTCCTGCGTGCCCTCGACCGTCTCCAGGGTTACCATCAATTGAGAGGTGACAGTGCCATGCAACTTGCTCCAGGCGGAGCCACCCGTCACATTGAGTTCGGCGGCGAGAGCCTCTTCGTCGGGCGACATCAAATGCGTGGCCTGTTCCTTTGCTTGTCGCAACATATGGGCATGTTCCTGGGCGAGTTGGGATTGCGCGATCAATGCCTCAACGTCCAGGCTGCCAATCCAGGCCACAAAGCGAATGCCCAATTGGGAAAGCTGTATCTGTGCCTGTTGCAACTCGCTCAATTTGGCCTGGGCCTGTGTATCGCGGGAATTAGTCGTCACGAAGCACGAAACATAGGCTCCCAGGGTACGGGCGGTATCCAGTACAGCATTATAGCGCGTGAGGACGGTTTCAAAGGTCGGCACGAGTGGCATTCCGTTTGTGTTCTGCCATGTGGTCGTCTCGCTAGAAGGCGTGACAGGCTGTCCGGCGCGAATGGCGCACACGTCAAAGAGCGCGGCAAGCTCCGCAATAGATGTAACGAAAGCAGAGAAAGCCTGTGTAAATTCGCTTGCTTCCAGGCTGGGGAAGATCGGGGTCATATCCCAGCGTGGCAGTTCCTTTGTCGTAGTCATAGAAAAATAGCTCCTTTTGTCATTATCAGCAAGGAATCATAAAAAATAGCATAGAGACGCGCTCATGAAATGTAACAAAATAACGCGGATAGGGCGTCGGCGGGAGTGATCGTGTGCTCGTTTTCCCGCGCTTGGTACCCCAGATGGGCTGACGCACGAGCAGAGCACGCTCACTCACGCTCCCACCCTATCCGCGCACATTGACATTGAAAATTTAGGCGTTAGGATCTATCGTCACTCTCCGTCTGCGCGTTCCCTACATTCAATGGATCCTCGTCTTTGTGGGGCGCACGCGAGGTCATCGGGTCGGCAAGCTCGATGTCGTTGCGATTTTGCGTAGAGTCCTGGTCGCCAGTTGTCATCTGTGGCGTGCCAGGATTGTTTCCCGCCAGGTTGCCCTGCGCCTGACGATCAATCCTGTTGACTGCGCGCGTGACCTTTCCCCGCTGCATCTCCTCTGTATTGGTCTTTGCCCCCCGTCCCGTGATGCTGCCCCCAGATGTTCCGCCATACTCTCCTGGCACGCCCGTTTCGGGATCGACCAGACGTTCACGTGGCTGTTTGCGCTCTTCATCTACCATTGTAATGCATTCCTTTCGCAGTTACCCACTTGCTTATGTTTGAGAGTATGCCCCAGCGAAATGCTCTCTCGCCGAGACATACTCTCAACACGATTGAAGCCACGTGAAGCGATATAGAATGCTTAGGCTAGTAGCTCGGCCTCTGTAAGTGGGCCAAGGGAAGTCAAGACCTGTTTGTCGCGCAGTGGGAAGCGGCGCATGGCACGCATTACGTCCTCAGTCGTGACTTTCTCAACGCGCTCTACTTCCTCCTCGACAGTCAACAAACGGCCCTCGGTGACCCAATCGCTGGCAATGGAACGCATGCGCGCAAAGGTTGATTCGCTGCTCAAGACCATGCCGCTGATCAATTTATCTTTAGCGCGTTGTAGTTCGTCTTCAAAGACGCCCTCGTCGAGCAGGCTATCCAGTTCGGCGCGTAGCAGTTTCAGGACACGTGGTGCCTCTTCGGGTGTCGAGTTGGCCTCCATCAGCAGAATGCCTGTGCCATCCATTGCCCATAGACCCGCGCTGGCTGACTCGGCCAGGCCTTTCTGATAGATATTCCAATAGAGGCGCGAGCCGTCGCTATCACCCAGAATACTGCCGCCTAGCATCGCTGCGTAGTAGTCGGGGTCTTTCACATCGACAGAGGGCATGGCGATAATCATGATCTGCTGTTTGAGCTTTGTATCAACCATGATATTGTTGGTCGGTTGCGATGGCTCATAGTGCGAGACATCGCGTCCGCTTTCACCCACGCGCCAGTTGCGACAATGTTGTTCAGCGAGGGCGACAAAGTGCTCCCAATCGAAGTTGCCCGCGACAGAGAGGATCAGGTTATTGGCGGCATAGCGACGTTGCCAATAGTCGCGCATCTGCTCGATCTTCATCCCGCGAATGCTTTCGGGCGTGCCGAGAACATCGTGACCGAGAGGATGGTCGCCAAAATAGGTTTGCATTAAGCGGCGATACGTGGTATTGTACGGCTGATCTTCGGAGCGCGCGATCTCATTGACGATGACCTCTTTCTCCATCTCGAAATCGCTCTCAGCGAGGCGCGGATACATCATATCGCTCAGCAGTTCGAGAGCACGATCCAGGTATTCGCCCAGCACGCGCGCGTAGTAGACGGTTGACTCGTGCGAGGTAAAGGCGTTGAGTTCCGCTCCAATTTTGTTGAATTCGAGTGTGATCTGCTGCCAATCGAGCGTCTGTGTACCCTTGAACATCATGTGTTCGAGAAAGTGCGAGACGCCTGCGATACGTGGGTCGTACTCGTCGCGTGAACCTGTGCGAACATAGTAAGAGACTGCAACCGACTCGAAATCGGGCATTGGCTGGGCAACAATTTGCAAGCCATTACTTAAACGGTGTGTATGAAACACAGTACCATGAGCTGTGGTCTCGGACATGAAAATAACTCCTCACGTATACAGGGAAGGCATCACCCTTATTGGTAAACTGCAAGACAGTATCATAGGAAAGAATCGTATATAAAGCATGATAGCCCTGAGCCAGGGAACTTGTCAAATGCCAATCGCGCTAATCTGTGGTATACTGATACGCAAAAAGTCATGTTGAAAGGTAATAGCAAGTATGTCCACCTCTTCTATTTGGGGGGAATTTGAGCCGCAGGCCAGTCAAGCATATCCATTGGCATTGCTCAAACATCTCTTAAAACAGACAATGGGTCACTTTGCGGCTCAGGGTGGTTGTCTTGCGCTTTTTGATGAAGGCAAAAACCAGATGCGCGTGGTTCTGCATCTGCGCGCGCGCAGTGGCAATGGCGGCATGAAAACACCGGGCCGACCTACGACCGTGCATCTTTACAACGATAACGCGCAACATTCAACCCTGGGCCGGATGCGTCACCTGCCGCCATCCTCCACACAACCCTTGAAAGAGATCGACTATGAAGATGTTCCAGCGCATCTCTTTCTCCCTTTCGCCGTCGGCACAACGCATATGGATGAGCGGAGTGTAATCGGCTATGCTTGGCGACAAAACGAAGCCTATGTGATGAAGCACGACTATTATCTCGAAAAGTTTTATCCCAATGAGCATCCTCCGTACATGGATGTGCATCCTTCCTCCTATCTCATTGTGCCTGTTCGCGAGTCCACCCTGAACGACGAAGTGCATGGCCGATATCGCCAGCCGCGCGTGTTGGGGATTGTTGTCCTCTATCTGGTTTCGCCGACTCTCAAGGCTGAATTTACTGACCGCCAGCGCAAAGATGCCCTGCATTATATGGAACGCATTGCCCTGTACCTACAAAATGAGCGGCAGCGACAGGCCCAGGAACGCACCAGTATGTATCTCCAACGGTTACAGGATATCAGCATGGTCTTCCCAACCAGTGTTGCCCTGACCGACCTCGTGCAGCGCGTCTACGAATTTACGCACAGCATTGTCGATGTCTCTGCCATGCTACTTACGCTCTATGATCGTGATACGCAAAAAATCTACGATATCTTTGGTGTCATTGATGGCGTGCAAATTCGTAGTATCGCCGAGAGTCCGCGTATCATGACGCCGGAAGAGCGTCCGTGCTGGTGGCATATCGCGCAAAACGAGAAGAAACGGCTGGTGTTTTCACCCGTACACGATAAAGAAGAATGCGATGCCTATCGGGAATTGCTCTATGGGGCCTGGGGCGACCAAAGTCAGTGTGAGTCTTTTCTGTTCTTGCCTATGAAAATGTTTAGTCGCGTAACAGGCTCACTCTGCATTACGAGCAAGCATTTTAACGCCTATCAGCCGGAAGAGATTCAGGTTCTGGAAACGATGATTCAGATTGTCACCGTCAGTATTGAAAACGAGAAGCTCTATAAACGAGACGGCGAACGGTTGCGGGAGTCGAAATATCGCGAGGAGCAACTGGCGGCAATGAACAGTTCGTTACAGTCGATCAGTTCAACCATTGATTTGAACGAGTTGCTCTACAAACTGGTGAAAATGGTGGCGGTACTGGTCAAAGCGGAGATGTGCGTGTTCTTCCAGATGTCGCAGGATAATCGAGAGTTAGTTGCTAAAGCGATCTACGCAATTCCGAAAGAAGTCAAAAAGGAAGATCTGGACGCGATGATTGAGGCGGACGAGCCGATTTTGCCAGCGCGTGAATATGAGCATAATGAACTGATCGAACAGATACGGATTCAGTTTAAAGGCACCAACCTGGAGAGCATTACCGCCAATAATGGCTTTTTCTACCTCACGCGTACAGATCTGGAAGAGTTGGCACACCAGAGTCCAGAAGGTGGCGCGATTTTCTTGTTGGAGACAGAAGTACAGCAAATGTTGATGATTCCAGTCTCTTTCAATGGCAATCTTATGGGCCTGTTGGCGGTGCATACGCCGCGTGAGATGCGCATCTTTCATCCACGTGCGGTAGGGACGCTGCTGGCGATCAGTGCGCAGGCGGCGAATGCCATCCACACGGCGCAACTTTTTGAGCAACGCGCAGAGGCATACGCGGAACTGGAGCATCTGAGCAGGCTGAAAGACGAGTTTCTTGTCACCGCCTCGCATGAGTTGCGCACCCCACTTACCGCGGTAAGTGGCTACGCAACGCAGTTGAAACGGCAACTGGAGAAAGAGCAACTGCGGCCGGAGCAAATTTTGCGCTATACGACAAAGATTGTGAGCGCGTCTCAGCAACTCACCGATCTGGTGCAGAGCATGACCGAAGCGGCTCGTATGGGTGCCGTAGACAAAAAGTTGGAGCTGCAAATAACGCCTCTAAACGTAAAATCTCTTGTGGAGATGGTGGTAACGTTGATCCGCGCCAATGTCGATCAGGAATGTATGACGGATGTAGCGGATGATCTGTGGATGTGGGGCGATGATACGCGCGTGCGTCAGGTGCTCTCGAATCTGCTGGTCAATGCGACGAAATACTCGCCGCCCCAGAGTAGCGTACAGATCACGGCTGAAAGTCTGTCGCTGGCCGAGATTGCCCAACTGTATCCTATGGCACAGGTCGATCATGAGTTGCTCATCGAGCATGGTGGTGATGAGGCGGTAGTGATGCATATCAGCGATCAGGGCGAGGGCGTGTTGCCAGAAGATCAGGAGCGCATTTTTGAAAAATTCGTGCGCGCACCTCGTTCACTCACCACACCTGTACGCGGATCGGGGTTAGGCCTGTATATTTCCCGTCGCTATGTTGAGGCCATGAATGGTCGCCTCTGGTTAGACCACAGTGTTCCCGGAGAAGGTTCAACCTTTTGTTTCTTTCTCCCACGTTTTCCCACTCCCCCTTCCGTCCCCACTGAGAGAAATGGAGAAAACGAAGGCAATGACATATACCCGTAATATCTCCCATACTGCTGTGCTCGTGGTAGATGATGATCCATTGATTCGTGATATGATGGTAGACCTGCTCGAGATCGAGGGCTATCAGGTGCAAACGGCCCGCAATGGGCGTGAGGCTCTGGCTCGCCTTGCTAGCCAGGAACACTATCTTATTTTCCTCGATATGATGATGCCTGTTATGGATGGCTATGCCTTTTGTCAACAGCTGCTGGCGCATCCCAAATTGCGCCAGCAGCATACTGTGATTTTGATGAGCGCGATTCACCGCTTGAGCGCGGAACATCTGCTCGCGGTCGATGCGGACCTCTCCAAGCCTTTTACGGTAGATGATGTTCTGCGCATAATGCAGCAGTATTATCCATTATAGCTCATCTATTGAGAGATAGTATTTTGCGTGAATCCTTCGTATGTATGAGAATTTGTAGTAATTAAAGAAAATGCAGGGATTATGCTCTATGTTTTGTGTGAGAAACATGGTATAGTTATCTATGGCTATTTCGCTGTTCGCCGAAAAACTCTGCCGAAATAGTATGTTAGCGATTAGCGGAGAGAAATAATGTCGCAAGAACAAGATGTTAAAGATGCCGAGCAGTCTACAGTAAAAACAATTTTGTTGGTTGAAGATGATGAGAATATCGGGGAAGTTTTTGTACAAGCAATCACTCAAGAAACTTCATATCTTGTCATTTTGGTGAATGATAGTAAGGAGGCTCTAAAAACAATTTCCGGCGTTAAACCAAATTTACTCATTCTTGATTATCAACTTCCTTATATGAATGGTATTGAATTATACGATCAAATTCATACAACAAGGGGGATGGAAGACATTCCCGCGATGATGATTAGTGCCCGCCTGCCCCGGCAGGAGTTGGAACAGCGTTCGATCGTCGGCATGCTAAAACCGATAGATCTAGATGACTTTTTACAAACTATTGAGCATCTGCTGGCTAGCTAAGCGACGTGTCATAAAAAGTGAGAGAAGCGGCGTGTTAAATATTGACAGTCTCTGATTTCTTGCGTATAGTGCTTGTATAAAATGGATTTTATGAATGCTTGTAAGAAATAGTTGACTGATTTTATGAGGCAATGGGGGAAGCCGCTAATGGAAGCTTTATATTGCCCTGCATGTCATGCGGCCCTGGAGGATGGAGCTTGCTATTGCGCACGTTGTGGAACCGCTCTCTCCTCTGGCCGCGACAATGCATATGAAACGCAAAAAACATTGTTAAGCGCAGCGGGGCATGGCAGTCCTGAAACACTCGCCGCGAACCCACCTGCTGATACTACACCTGCATCTTCACCGCTTATAAATAATGAGTTGCAAGGAAGCCGCCGCCCCGCCAGCCTGAAAATTCCGCATTTCTATCCCCTCGGTGGGTTGGTTGGGGATACAACTCAGCCCGTAAACCGCACAAGCCGTCCTGCAACAATTAATACGCGCGCGGGCCGCAAAGACCGCTTTATGGCCTCTCTCCCGACCCCTGTTTCGCAGACGCTGCCCGCATTCCCAGCAGAGGAAGAGCAGCATGAAAGTGGGACTACGAGTGCCTTTCTCAGGGAGCGTCAACAGGTGACATGGCATAAGGATGTCGAGCCAGAGCGTCCCCGTGCTCTTATCGAGCCTGTTGCGTTTCCGGTGCGTCCACCTACGTCGTCCCTACCGGTGCGTATGCAGAAACAGAGACGCCCGCCACCGAGCCTTTTTTTCTGGGTGAGTATGCTCGTGATGTTTATGCTTGTGCTGGGAGGCGTCTTTGGCATCTTTGTAACCTGGGGCCGCAGCCTGATAAACGCGCCCGATGCGCATGAAATGAGCCTACAGGTTACGCCTGCAACGCTGGCAATTGGCGCAACGATGACGCTGCGTGGCAGCAATTTTAGTCCCCACGGGCGAATTGGCCTGACGCGCGATAGTGCGATTCCCTTGCTTGATACGGGGGGCCTTTCGATTATTTCCACCGACACCCAGGGGAATTTTACCGATACTGTCACTGTGACGCCTGATTGGGGTGCAGGTCAGCATGTCATCAATGCAGAAGATGCGCTCAAACATAAGATCGCGCAGTTCCCAGTAACCGTAACCGGGAAAGATGTTTCGTTACGACCCGCGCACCTGCAAATTGAGCCGACTGCGATTGATCTTGGCGCGGGCGATCAAGCCACGAATAGCACGCAGATCGTTACTCTGAACAACCTCGGCGGTGGTCAAATCTCCTGGCAAGCCAGCGTGACGCAATCCTGGCTACAAGTGACGCCCATCAAAGGTACATTCTCTAATGCTCAGCGTGCCCAAATCACGGTGGCGGCTAATCGCTTTGGCTTGAAGGCGGGTGATTATCATACCAGTCTGATGTTGGCTTCAAACGCTGGTGATAGCATTATTCCCATTACGATGCGCGTTTTACCGCTTCAACTCAACCACGAGGCGGTCTTAGAGGCGACGCCGATTGCCCTCAACTTCACGGCGACCGATGGCGGTGGTGCGCCAGCCGCGCAGAGCTTTACGATCAATAACCCTGGAGCCATGCCTTTGCAATGGAGCGCGAGTAGCAGTTCCAACTGGCTCTCGTTTACCCCCCAGACTGGCTCGGTGGCTAGCAATGCCAGTCAGGATGTCGCGGTCAATGTTGATATCAGTACGCTATTACCTGGAACCTATAACGGCGTCATTACGCTCAACGGGCAGGGTGACAATCCCGTGCAAGGGAGTCCGCAGAATATCTATGTGAGCGTCACGATTCTGCCACAGTGTGCTATACAGATTGCTCCCGGCGGCCTCACCTTTAGCGGGGTGGCGCAACAGCCTTCACCACCTGCCAAGACAATTAGCGTGGGTCTGTCACAAAGCTGCTCCTCGGCTATCCAGTGGAGTGCCAGTAGTAATGCCAACTGGCTTTTGATCAGCGCGACGAGCGGGACTGCTCCCTCGACGCCTGCGGTCAGTGTCAACACGGCGGGTCTGGGGGCGGGAACCTATAACGGTGCGCTTACCTTTAGCTCCGTGACGGGGACACAGACGCTGCCTGTCTCTTTGACTGTGCAGCAGGCGACACAAGTTATTCCCGCCCAACTGGCAACGGCTCCCACGAGTCTGACCTTTACAGGCACGATTGGGCAACCCGCCCCCGTGGCGCAGGTCTTGACGGTGACGAACGCGGGTGGTGGCCCCTTGACATGGCAGGCCGCCGCCGTGACAACCGTGGGCGGGAACTGGCTGACGCTAACACCCGCGACGGGAACGCTGGCCGCGAATAAAGCCGCACCAGTAAGCGTCACTGTCACGCCGCTTGCCACGCTGGTCGCGGGAACTTACACGGGAACCATTACTGTGACGGCAACGGATGCCGCTGGTAAGGCCGTGGGTGGCAGTCCGCAGAGCATCCCTGTGACCTTCACACTACAAGCGGCGTGTGTGGCGACAGTAACGCCAGCCTCGTTGACCTTCACGAGCAGCGTCGGGCAAACGGCCCCAACTGCGCAACCCCTGACGATTGCCGCCAGTAGTACATGCGCGAATACCCTGAACTGGACGGCAACAGTCAGTACGACACCCGCTGGCGGCACGTGGTTAACGGCTACACCCGCTACAGGTACGGTGACTGTTGCCACGAACGCAACAACGAGCGTGGGTGTTACGCTGACAGGTCTCGCGGCGGGAACCTACACGGGCACGGTGACTGTTGCCGCAACCGATAGCGTCACGAAACTGCCTGTAGGGACGCCGCAAGCCATCCCTGTGACGCTGACTGTGCAACCAGCCTGCGCTCTTCAGGCCGCATCAACGGCGCAACTGACGTTCTCTGCCGAGGCTGGCACGAATCCAGCGACACAGACTTTTACCATTGGCACGACTGGTTCCTGCACTGGCAATGTGGTGCTGACGCCAACGGTGACGCTCAACTCCGGCACTGGCTGGCTGGCAATGACTCCGAACGCGGCAACATTACCCGCTGGTACTACGGCAACCTTTACTGCTACCGTCACTTCGGCAGCATTGGTGGCGGGAACGTATAACGCAACCGTTTCAGTCGCGGCGACAAGTGGCGGCGTGGCTATCGGGGGCAGTCCGCAGACGGTGGCAATTACGCTGACGGTCGGGGCGGCACCAGCATTGACGGTGGCTCCCGCCTCGCTGACGATCAACGCGACGACTGGCACATCGTCAACGCCGCTGACTGTCTCGAATAGTGGCGGCGCGGCCTTGAATTGGACGGCGGCTCTTGCTTCGGGCGCGCCATCGTTTGTCTCGCTCTCTGCTGCCTCTGGCACAAATTTGGCTGGTGGCGCGAATGTGACGGTAACTGTCGTCGTCAATGCCAGCGGATTGGCTGGTGGCTCGACATATAACACGAGCGTGAATGTGAGTGCGCTTGATCCTGTCACGGGCAAGCCTGTCGCGGGAAGTCCGATCAATGTGCCGATTACGATTGTGATTACGCCACCCGCGATGCAGTTGAGCACGACGAGTCTGACCTTTAACGCGACTGTCGGGAATAATCCTGCCGCGCAAGCGATTGTCGTGACGAATACTGGCGGTGATGGCCTGAGTTGGACGGTCGGCACGCCCTCGGCCTCCTGGCTGACGGTGACGCCGACCAGCGGCACGGATGCCTCCGGCGCAACCTCTAACGTCACGTTCAACGTCAACACGACCGGACTGACAGCAGGGAAATATAGCGCGACGGTGGTGATTACGCCCTCGGCTGGCAGCGCGACGACGATTACGATTACATTGACGATTGCGTAGCGACCGTAGCAAGAGCCTGAAAACGCTCGAAATGGCGTTTATCGTGTTCCCAGTCTTCTTTGCCCTGCTCGTCAGTCTGGATGGGCGTTTCGAGCAGGGCCGTGACGTGGGTCAGGCGTGGGTCTGTCAGTAAGGTATGCAGCCCTTCCATACTGATGATGCCTTCGCCCAGGCGCGCGTGCACATCGCGATGGCTGCCCAGAGCAACGGCTGTATCGTTGACGTGCAACACTTTGAGGCGCGTAGCTCCTACGATAGTATCGAAGCAATCAACAACATGGCGCGTTGACTCGGCGGTTGTGAGATCATGGCCTGCTCCCCACAGGTGCGCGGTATCCAGGCAGACGCCGACGCGCTGCTGATCCTCCGCTGGCAATTGCTCGATGATCGCGGCGAGATGTTCAAACTTGTCGCCGAGCGCGTGGCCCGCTCCCACGCCGTTCTCTAACAGCGGCATCACTGTCTGCGGCGTCTCCGCCAATATCTGCGTGAGAGCCTGCACGATACGCGCTATGCCAGCCTCTAAGCCCGCCCCACGATGGCTCCCCGTGTGAAAGACGACATAGCGAGCCTCAAGCATGGCGGCTTGTTGTAGCGTGCGCGTGAGCAACAAGATCGACTTCTCCCAATTCTGCGCGTCGGGCGAGGCCAGATTGATAAGGTAGGGTGCGTGCAGCACAATCGGTGTGATGCCAAGTTGATGCGTGGCGTGGGCGAAGGCTGTACACTCCTCAACGCCATGTTCGGGAGGTTTCCACCCTGTTGGATTGCTAGCAAAGATTTGGATGGCCTCGCAACCAAGTTCGTGGGCAATCTCCGCTGCCTTCACCATCTGCGAACCTGTGGGCATATGGCGTCCCAGGCGCATTTTCTCTGTTACTGTCATGCTATACTCTCCGTTCCGCGTCTTGCTCGTGCTGGTCGATAGTGACACATTGCGCCTCGCTCATACTTGCTGGCGGCGTGACATGTGGCAATTGTTCCAGGCGCGTGAGGCCAAACAATTGTAGAAATTCGGCTGTAGTAGCGAAGAGGGCCGGGCGTCCCACCGTCTGGGCGCGGCCTACTTCTGCGACCAGACCGTGCTGGAGCAGGCTAGCAAGGGCGCGATCACTGTTTACGCCGCGAATTGCCTCAATCTGGCTGCGTGTGATTGGCTGGCGGTAAGAGATCACGGCCAGCGTCTCCAGTGCCGCTGTCGTCAATTTGGCGGTCATTGGCAAGCCTAGCAAGGCCGCGACATAGTGCGCATATTCTGGGGCCGTGACCAGTTGCACCTGCTCACCCAGTATTTGCAGACGGATGCCGCGCTGTGCCACACCTAAGTCTTGTTCAAGACGAGCCAGCGCGCGTTCCAGAGCACTTTCATCGCATCCTAACAGCTTGCGCAGCTCGGCACATGTCAGCGGACGCCCAGAGACGAAGAGCAGGCTCTCAATGGCTGCTGCCTGCTGCTGCTCGCTTGTTTGCATGGTGGCATGAAGCGTTGGTGATGATTGAGTGTGTGCTTGCAATCCGTTGTGTTCCATTGTGTCGCCAGTATAGCAGAGAATCCCCACCAGTCGCAAGATCATACTGTGCGTAAAGCGCATTTTATTGTCTGGTGACAGTGCCTGAAAGCTGGTCGCATCCGCCATAGAGCCTAACGGAAAATACGTCGCACACTTTCTGCGCAGATGTGGTAATATGCTCTATATTATGTATGAAGAGGTGTTGGCTTTATGTTGTTGACGGCGACACAGCGCAAGGCGGTCGAGCAGTATTATAAAGACCTCGCGGCCTATCAGGCAAAAAAGGTCACACACGAGACCGCCGTGCGCTCCGCCTTTCAGAATATCCTCGCGCTCTTCTCACAAAGCGTCGGTTGGACGCTCATCCCTGAACAGACGCTGCCCAGCGTATCGCGAACGCTATGCCGAGAACCTCAAGCGCGACTTGCCGCGTCTGCCCCTGCTCAGCAGCGTGGAGGCGTTCGCGACCTGCGTGCGTATCGGCAAGGCATTGATGGAACTGCACCTGAACTACGAGGATGCGCCGCAATATCCGCTAACGTGGGTCGAGCAGCCCAACCAGCCGATTACGTGGCGCGTCGAGAAGATGAAGCTCTCCCCAGGCAAGGAGGCCTTGCAGGTCAACGCGTGGCTGCGCCTGGAAGGCATTCCGCAAGCGTGCTATAACTATCGCCTGGGCAACCGCTCGGCCCTGGAGTGGGTCATCGACCAGTATCAGGTCAGCGAGGATAAGCGCAGCGGGATTGTCAGCGATCCCAACCGCGCCGACGACGAGCAATATATCGTGCGCCTCGTGGCCCGCGTCATCAGCGTCAGTCTTGAGACGGTCAAACTGGTAGAGCAACTCGCCAGCAGCGTCTCAGCGGACGAGTGGTTGCAACCCATAACGCAGGAATAATCATGTTTGTGCGCCCATTTCATCTGCTGTAGCACAAGAGAGAGCGAGCTTGACAAGTCTTCCTTAGGCATAGGATACTGTCAAAACAGGCAGGCGCAGATGGATTGCGTAGGCGCGGCGGACGCGATCATGGATGTTAACAAATGAATGTGGGAAGCCGTTTGGGCCATAGAGGATCTAGTATCGCACCCGAAATGTCGCAATACCCGTGGTGGGGAGCAGGGCGAGGGCAAAGGCTTACACAGGTAGGTTTTTTGGTGAAGAGGGCATTGGAGGCAGCACGACGGGCGACCACAAGGGCCCATACCGTTTAAATAGGGAGAATTGGTTGGGTTTGGCAGGGCGACCGCAAGCCTCGCCCCTACAATGATGACGGGGAAAACACGCATCGTCTCATTGTAGGGGCGACCCTTGCG
>DAIDJF010000033.1 GCA_027451525.1 Ktedonobacterales bacterium | reverse complement strand
GTCATTCCCGCATACGCGGAGCAGAGCATACAGCAGCTTGAACCCGCCACATCCCCATGGATTGAGAAGATGATCATCTTACCCACGCCCTGGAGCGATACATTTAGCCGCATGTATTTCCACGAGTTACAAACATTTACAGAAGCACAAAGCAGAAAGGCTGAAGCGGCCACGCCTCAGATACAGCCGCGCAGGATGGCACACGCACTCAGCAATCCAAATAATCAAAAAATTTACGCATGGTCAAAAAGCCTATCCCTTGCCAGCAAAGCACTCGCTCCCAGTAGTATCAGCGATGTGCTACGTGAATGGCCTGGATTGACAGATAGCCAATATCCTGATTTTCAACTACACAGCTGGTATCAAGAACTACAGCATTGCCAGCACATTCTTCAAACGCGACAACGTCTGATTGAAGGTATCACACAGAGAAAGTAGAGAAAGTTCCTTATGACGACAGTAGATAACACACTCACAAGCATTTTGCGCGAACACGCGGAACAAACCTACGCCGAAGAGCTAGCTGAACTCAAAAAGCAAGATACACGCCAGTGCCCACCCAATTGGGTGCTCTCACCCTGGGCAGTACGCAGTTATTTAATGGGCACAACGCTACCTAACGGCTTCGTCATCACACCCAAATATATCGGCAATCCGCGCCTGATTGAGATTGCCGTCGCGACACTGGCAACCGACCGCGCATTGCTGCTCTATGGTATCCCTGGCACCGCAAAGTCATGGGTGAGTGAACATCTCGCCGCCGCGATTACGGGCGACTCTACGCTACTCATTCAAGGCACAGCGGGCACGGATGAGAACGCGCTGCGTTATGGCTGGAACTATGCGCGCCTGCTTGTCGAAGGTCCATCAACCGCCGCTCTGGTCGTCAGTCCGATGATGCAGGCCATGCAATCCGGCAAAATCGCGCGTATCGAGGAAATGACGCGCATTCCCAGCGAAGTACAGGATACCCTCATCACGATTCTCTCTGAAAAGACGCTGCCCGTGCCCGAACTCAACACTGAAGTACAGGCACGCAAAGGCTTTAATGTCATCGCGACCGCTAATAACCGCGACAAGGGCGTAAACGAACTGTCGAGCGCGCTCACACGCCGCTTTAACACGGTCATTCTGCCCCTACCCGCGACGCTTGACGAAGAGGTTGAGATCGTCGAACAGCGCGTTGCTAGCTTGGGCAAAGCCCTCGAATTGCCAGCCGAAAAGCCAGCCCTTGAAGAGATTCGTCGCGTTGTCACCATCTTCCGCGAATTGCGCTCCGGCCTGACCGCCGACGGCAAAACCAAACTGAAAACTCCCAGCGGCACGCTTTCAACCGCCGAAGCCATCTCCGTTATTAGCAACGGTCTGGCAATGGCTGCCTACTACGGCGATGGTATGTTGCACGCGGACGACATGGCGGCAAGCCTGACAGGAGCTATCGTCAAAGACCCCGTGCAGGACCGCCTTGTCTGGTTGGAATACCTGCAAACGGTTGTCAAAGAGCGCGACGGCTGGAAGGACCTGTATCGCTCATGCCACGAGGTATTATAGATGAGCTTACACATCTTTGGCGTGCGCCATCATGGGCCAGGATGCGCGCGCAGTTTGCGCACCGCCCTGGAGACCCTCAAGCCAGACATCGTGCTGGTTGAGGGTCCGCCCGACGCCCAGGCTGTGCTCCCTTTTCTGACCCATACAGAGATGCAGCCACCCGTCGCTCTACTCATTTACGCGCCGGAGAATCCACAACTTGCGGTCTACTATCCTTTCGCGCAATTCTCACCAGAGTGGCAGGCATTAGGTTACGCCTTGCGGCAATCCATTCCAGCACGTTTTATCGACTTGCCACAAGCGATACAACTGGCACGTCACCACACTCCTGCCGTACAGGATGCTCCATCAGCTATCGAAAATGCCTCGGCTGCACCGCCAGTTGAGCACGAGGAGAGCCAGACACCAATGTTGCCAGACCCGCTGGCGATGCTGGCACAAGCGGCAGGTTACGACGATCACGAACTCTGGTGGGAGCGACAGGTCGAGCAACGCGCGGATATGCGCAACCTCTTTGAGGGCATTCTGGAAGCGATGACAGCACTGCGCGCGCATACGCCACTACCTGAAGGTGAAGAGGCTCAGCGTGAAGCACACATGCGTCAGATGATACGCGCCGCGCAAAAAGAAGGTTTCCAACGCATTGCGGTCGTTTGTGGCGCATGGCACGCTCCCGTCCTGAGCGATCTAAGCAAAGCTAAAGCGGATGCAACCCTGCTCAGCGGTCTTAAACGCATCAAGGTTGAGGCCACCTGGATACCTTGGACAAATTCGCGCCTCTCCTATCGCAGTGGCTATGGTGCGGGTATCGCCTCACCCGGTTGGTATGAACATCTGTGGGCAACAGCACAGCACAGTCAAGTGACGAGCCGTTGGATTACACGTGCCGCGCACCTGCTTCGTCAACAGGGACTTGACGCCTCTTCCGCCAGCGTCATTGAAGCCATTCGCCTCGCCGAGTCGCTAGCAGCACTACGTGACCTACCAATGGCAGGCATGGCAGAACTGCACGAGGCGATTGAAACGGTTTTATGCAACGGCAATGCCACACCCATGCAGTTGATTCGTGAGCAGTTAGAGATTGGCGAACGACAGGGCGAGGTACCAGCGGAGACGCCAACCGTTCCGCTTCAGCGCGACCTTGAGAATAAGCAGCGTCGTCTGCGCATCAAGCCATCTGTCGAACAGACAACACTTGATCTAGACCTGCGCAACGAAAACGACCGTGCGCGTAGTCAGTTGTTCCACCAACTAAACCTGCTTGGTATCCCGTGGGGCAAGGTACAGGAAATGCGCGGCAAGAGCGGCACGTTTCATGAATTCTGGCAGCTTCAATGGCAAGTCACATTCGTTATTCGTATCATTGAGATGAACATTTGGGGCAACACTGTCGAGCAAGCCGCTACCGCTTTTGCACGTCACCATACCACAACATTACAGGAGTTACCCGAACTGACCGCCCTACTCGACAAAGTTATTCTCGCGGAATTGACAGATGTAATCGATGATCTGATCCAGGCTATTCAGCAACGCGCCGCCGTTTCTGCCGATGTCCGTCACCTGATGGATGCGTTGCCACCACTGGCAAAGGTTGCGCGTTATGGCAATGTGCGCCAGACAAAGACCGAGCAGCTTGTTCCCGTGCTGGACGGCCTGTTCGAGCGCATCGTTGTCGGTCTACCGGGAGCCTGCTCCGCGCTCGACGATGATGCGGCACAAGCGATGATTGGCAGCATTGCGCACGTACAGGAGAGCCTCAACCTGCTCAACCGCGAAGATATGCGCACGGAATGGCAGGCAGTTTTGCGCCAACTCATGGAACGCGAAACGGTTCATGGTCTGGTCCAGGGCCGCTGCTGTCGTCTGCTACTCGAACAAAACGCTCTCGACGAGCAGGAATTTCAGCGCATGGCCCGCTTAGCACTCTCGCCCGTGACACCTTCCGTTCATGCCGCAGCCTGGATTGAGGGTGTACTGCGCGGCAATGGTCTGCTACTCTTACACCTGGACGATCTCTGGCTCGCACTTGATCATTGGCTCAACGATCTGACTGGCGATGTTTTCGAGGCCACGCTCCCACTCTTGCGCCGTGCCTTCTCAGAATTTCAGGCTCCCGAACGACGTGCAATGGGTGAAAAAGTTCGCCATATGCATAGCACAACAGATGCTACACAGAACACAACAAGCGAGAACGGGCAGATACAGACGCCACACCTACATCACGAACGCGGTGCGCTAACACTACCAATCTTGGCTCACATTTTAGGTACATCAAGCACGGGAGACACAAGCAATGCAAATTGATGAAAACGAGCGTTTACGCCGCTGGCGGCTTGTGCTAGGCAAACACGCTCAAGAGAGTATAGGCGGCACAAGTAACAGAGGCGACGGAGCAGAAAGTGCTCTGATCTTGAGCCAACGCGATCAGGGCATAGATCGTACCTTAGAGGAACTCTATGATGGCGAACGTTCTGGCGGTTTAGGATCATCTTCGCCCAGAGTGGCACGCTGGCTTGGTGACATTCGCAACTACTTTCCCACCTCCGTTGTGCGCGTAATGCAGCAGGACGCGCTCCAACGTCTCAATCTCACGCAAATGCTGTTACAGCCGGAGATGCTAGAAAATGTCGAGCCAGATGTCCATCTTGTAGCAACGCTGCTTTCGCTCAACAAAGTGATACCAGAGCAGACAAAAGAGACCGCGCGCATGGTCGTCCGCAAGGTCGTGGAAGAGATCGAGCGCAAACTCGCCAACCCGCTTATTCAAGCAGTGCGCGGCAGTCTACACCGTGCCACGCGCAACTATCGCCCACGCGCCAACGAAATTGACTGGCAACGCACTATCCGTGCCAACCTGAAAAACTTTTTGCCAGAGCAGAACACGATCATTGCTGAACGTCTGGTTGGCTATGGGCATAAACGGGCGTCGCTACGCGATGTCGTTTTGTGCGTCGATCAGAGCGGTTCGATGGCAGCCTCGGTTGTCTACTCAGGCATTTTTGGCGCGGTCCTGGCCTCCATTCACGCCCTTAGCACACGCATGGTCGTCTTCGATACCGCCGTCGTTGATCTGACAGACGATCTACAAGACCCGGTAGACCTGCTTTTTGGCACGCAACTGGGCGGCGGCACAGATATTAATCGTGCCCTCGCCTATTGTCAGCAGGTCATCACGCGCCCAAACCAGACCATCCTTGTACTGATCACCGATCTCTACGAGGGTGGCAATCGCGTAGAAATGCTCAGGCGCGCGGCTGAGTTGGTCAGCAGTGGCGTGCAAGTCATCTGCCTGCTCGCGCTCAGCGATAGAGGCACTCCCAGTTTTGACCAGCGTAACGCGGCGGAACTGGCACAGATGGGTATCCCTGCCTTCGCCTGCACGCCCGAACTCTTTCCCGACCTGATGGCAGCAGCCATTCAACACCAGGACATGAATCTATGGGCCGCGAAATATGACATTGTCACGGCCCGCGCAGAGGCATAAACGCACATTATAAACACATATTATGAACGGGGAGCGTGTCCAACATTGCCGACGCGCTCTCCACGCGCAACGCCCGTTTTCGCCAGCGTCAATAGAGCAGGTGTCACGTGATTGCTAATCGGCAGCGTCACTACTAACACACCATTGCCATAGTTGACATTGGCATGTTCGCCATCCACAGCATTCGGCAACTCCAGTTCACGATGATAATGACCGACGCTCCATTCATCCACCAGCAGTTCTTTGACATCCTTGAGCATACCGCGCAAGTCACCATGGATCATCAAACGCCCGTCTTGCCTGACTTCCACCACAATATCTTCTGGTTCCAGGCCCGGCATGGGTGTGGCAACCATCAAACGATCTGTTGTCCGATACATCTTGATCGGCATACTCTGCATTTTTTCCTGTTCCTGCATGCTATCACGTTCCCTTTCTCTCACATACCTCTTATTTCAGGATTCTCTTTATTGGGTCTATCGGTTGTCTTGCCCATCTGCTTGTTTTCGCCCCAGGCTGTACCCGTATCACGTCCCGGCGTCTCAATTTGTTCGCCAGGGATATTTTTCGCGGGTTGCACGCCGCTATGCGTCGGATCAAAGCCTGTCTCAGCCGAGACTACACCGCCCGGTGGCTCACCAGTGCCATTGCGCACCTCGCCATACTCCTCATCCCCCTCCGTCGCCCGATAGCCGGAACGCAATCGCCTGGACTGTTCCTTCTCTTCCGGCGGTGCAGCGGCACTTGGTATATACTCTCCCTGCTCACGCGCTACAGGCTGTTCCTCTGGCTGATACGTATTTTCATTGGCAGGATTATTCATACGATGTGCTCCCTTTCTCTCACAACATACACGTTTCGCGCTTTTTACAGACTCCTTCTATCACCTCACGCACAACAACAAAAGGAAGTTTCATGAGGAAGAAGCAATGCCTATCTTGCGCCGACTCTTCCTGGTGAAACTTCCTTTTGTTTTTCTCCTAACACTCTTAATTACATCATAATAAAGCTTTTACGCGATAATTGAAATCTATTATATGGTTCTTCGTCTCTTTTCTCCTGATCAGGACCTTTCCCCCAACCATTCCATTAGTATCTGTGGCACCTTGAATTTCCTGCGCTAAAACGTTAATTGCTATGTCATTTATTTTTAACGTTACGTACTCTCTCGACGCGATCATCTGACGCTGAACAATAACACCTTCAACTTCCTGTTCCTGAACCAAAAGAAGGAAGAGCTTTATACGAGAATTTAAGAATTCAAGAAGTGTTACAGGAACCTTTTCAAAAGAAGGGAAAAAATGCGCTATCTGTTTTTGCATCTCATCGGGTAATTGTCGAATTTGCGAAGCAAATAATGCACGCTCGTCCTGCATTATTTGCTTCTGTCGCTCCTGCCAATCAAGAGGCATTTTCATCGATTTCGCTAACTGATCAGTGAGAGATAACAAGAGGGAGCTAAAAATAGCATTGTCTATTGTTTGCTGGTCAATACCCAAAACAACTGCATGGTCTTGAACGAAAGTCCCATTATTAATCACGTAATTAACGTAGAAGATGTTTAAAGGTTTGAGATAGGTATAATACGGAAAGAGTTCAGTGTCTAACTCTCTGATAAACAAATGAAGTCTTCCGAAAGCTCTTTCTGTGCCTTGTAATTGTTTAAGATAAATCTCCCACTGCTTTGCCAACAGTTCCCCAACGCTATCTATATCTTTCCACGCAACAACAGGATTGACAGATTTTTCTCGCACAAGAGAATAGAACCAGTTCGTCCAGTTCGTTTGGTTTAGACCGTTTTCTTGAAGTGGTCCGCTAAAGCACGTATGCTGATCAAATGGAGGAACACACAAGCCGTCTGTTTGCAGCACCCAAACACTAAAATCTACAGATGATTGAAACGAAGCGTGTAGTGACGAACTGGATTCTGATTGTGGAAAAAACATGTATTTCTCCTTCATCGTATTAAATGAGAAAGAACAGGAACAAACTGCAAAATCACTTATATTATATGATCTGAATGTCTGCTCCTGTCAACAGCGTAAAAGTTTTTCCGTTTTCTAAATAAAGTGACATAATTACTTGTAAAAAATCACCATTGCTAACTTGTCTCTAAAACAAAAAGTATCAACAAGACTTTGCCACTTCATTTAGGAAAAGAACTTATACCGAAAAACTTGTAGATGGATTCTCAAAGTAACAAGTCGTAGGAAGGATCCCAGCAATAAGTACCTCTGCACCTCCTGTAAGTTCTGCGGAATACGAACCGCCATCAAGAAAAATAGTATCGCTTCTCACCCAAGCAAAGATCCCATTATTAGCACTTACAGGAAAAGCGTAAGGCTGATGCGCGCCAGTTACAGTTACCAGAGCAGACCCCCCAATGATAGGACCATCATAAGATTGTGCGCCGAACACTAACGTCACAACCCCAGTACCACCAGTAGACACCTCACTATAAATGTAACTGTCACCACAAATACCATACACTGTATTTTGAGGAGATATTGAAGACGCTGATGGACAAAGATGATGAGCTACAGTGTATTTTTTAAATGCTTTAGTTCCAGTATCACATCTAAAATACATGGGCACAACTTTAACCACATGCGACTGGACAGTTGCTGCTGATGCATTTCGAGACGTCGAAAGCATTCCGATGGAAACTAAACTTAAAATAACAAAAGTAAAAGCGATATGGCATGTTGCCTTTTTTAAAAACTTATGATCCATTTACGTTCCTTCCTGGAAATTGGCTAAAAAGTTTTTAGCCAACCAATTTGATAGTACTTGATATTTAAATTTTCAAAAACATTAGCTTTTGAAAATTTACCTCTTCCATTAATATTATAGGGAAACATGCTTTAAATGTCTTGACATTTAAAGCATGTTTCCCTATAATATTGACCATCTACCATTTTATCTTACATTTCTACATAATATATGTCCTCAGAATTTTTCAGTTAAAATAGCCATTGCTATCTCATAAAACATTTTCAGCTAGCTATCAATATCTCCCGCCGTCAAATTTTCAAACCTTCGGTCTTCAATCTTCAAAAATTGCATTGACATTTGACCGAAAATAGCGTACAATTTATTAGTAAGTTCTTCACAGGAGACAAATACTTGTAACCATGAATATTCCACATTGCTAGCACACTTCGCAGGGTCTTCACTAAGTATTCCATTTTGTTCACCAACTATGATGGATTTGCTTTGCCCTGATGGTGTCCTCGCTATCGCGTGTGATATTCGTGGCGTTTTTGTTTTTGGGAGATATTACCAGGGATCACGTTGTTTCTTCATCCGCCTCTGCCCAACAAAACCCTGCACCTCCCTGTCCTCCTATGTACAACAATCACTAGCTCACGCATACAGACGCACATCGCAATACCATCAGCAACATCTCCATCTACCACCAGAGGTATGAGGTCTTATGCTTCTGACAGTACGCAATCTCACAAAAACATACGGAGTTGTCACCGTCCTGCATGATATCGCATTTGTGATTAACGAACACGAGCGCGTCGGTATCGTGGGACCAAACGGCGTCGGCAAATCAACGCTGCTCAAACTGTTGATCGGACAGGAAGAGGCGGAGAGTGGCACAATCACATTCGTGCCCTCGCTAGAGTTCGGCTATCTGCCACAGACAACGCCATCGTTTTATGGCTCGACGCTCAACGACCTGATTTTGGAGTCGCTCGGTAACCTACATCAGCTAGAAGAGCGCATGCACGCGCTCGAAACGGCAATGGCAAGCGCGCAGGACGAGCAGCTAGCCACACTTTTAGAGGAATACACGGCGGTTTCCACACGCTTTCAGGACCGTGGCGGCTATGAGCTTGACTATAAGATAGACAGTATCCTGTCGGGCCTACGCATCGACTACCTGCCACGCGATCAGGATTTGCACACACTATCGGGCGGCGAAAAAGTGCGTGTGGGATTAGCAACGCTGCTCCTACGCTCGCCCGATCTGCTCTTACTCGATGAGCCAACCAACCATCTTGATTTCTCCAGCATGGAATGGCTTGAGTCCTATCTGGGCCACTACAGCGGTTCCGTGTTGATGGCCTCGCATGATCGCCAGTTTCTCAATCGTACTGCGACCGCCATTTTTGAACTGGATGAACACGCACACCATATCAAACGCTATACAGGCAACTATGACGCCTACATGCAGACGAAAGCGGTGGAACGGGTCAAATGGGAAGAGGACTATGAACGCCAACAAGAAGAGATCAAAGAGCTACGTAAACGCATCAAGGAGGCGGCGCGCCAGGTTGGACATAGCTACCGCGCTCCGCGTGATAACGATAAATTCGCGAAATACTTTTTTGCACAGCGTGTTGATAGTGCCGTAGCGCGCAATCTAAATGCCGCAGAAGAACAGTTGAAACGCATCGAGGAAGACCCAATCCCGAAACCGCCAGACCTCGTGCGCGTCACCTCGTACTTCAATAACGAACCGATACAATCACAGGAGGTTATCACTATCACGGACCTGAGCAAATTCTGGGGCGAACGCTGCATCTTCGCGCATCTCAATCTTGTGCTGAAACCGCATGATCGCATCCTGCTGACAGGGCCAAACGGCGCGGGCAAAACCACCCTGTTCCGTCTCCTGATGGGTCTAGAACAGTCATCAGCAGGGACAATTCGTGTCACAGAGGCCGCGCGCATCGGCTATCTTCCCCAGGAACCGGAACCACTCGACCTGAAAAAAACCGTCATCGAAGCATACCGCTACGGACAGGTCGGTTACGAGGGCGAATTTATCGGGCGCCTGCTTGGCTATGGGCTGTTTCGTTTGGAAGATATGGACAAACAGATTGGACAACTTAGCACGGGTCAGCGCCGTAAATTGGAGATTGCGCGCCTGATGGCAGAGAAACCGAATGTGCTCTTACTCGACGAACCAACGAACTATATCAGCCTCGATGTCTTAGAGGCTTTTGAGACTGCAATCCAGTCCTTCCCCGGCCCCGTAATTGCCATTTCACACGACCGCTGGTTTATCCAACGTTTCCAGGGCGAACGCTGGGAGTTAGCAAACGGAATATTACAGAAGGGAGATTAAGGTCCTCTCTCTTGCCTTTTTGCTTCTGCCTATGCTAATATCTGACTTGATAACTCGGATATTAGGGTGACCTAATATAGCAGATGGGATTTTGTGGCAAGGCAGGGATTGCTCTTAGAAAGCGTATCTTGGACAGATGGACATCCAGAAACAACAGCAGTTTGAGATAGAGACAGAGAGTACAGCAGTAACGGGTAATAATCTGGAATTACAGGTAAAACGTTCTCTCTCCTGGCGGCATATCCTCATATGGGTTGCCATTATCGGTCCTGGCTTGATGGTCATGCTGGCGGACACAGACGCAGGCAGCATCATTACAGCAGCACAATCGGGAGCGCAATGGGGCTACACGATGATCTTGCCCCAACTGCTGCTCATTCCCTTCCTCTATGTCGTGCAAGAGATGACCGTGCGCCTCGGACTCGTAACCCATAAAGGGCATGGCGAACTCATCCGCACTCATTTTGGCATGGGTTGGGCCGCACTCTCCGTCATCACACTGTTTATCTCCGCTATTGGCGCGCTGGTTACAGAGTTCGCGGGCATCGCTGGCGTGGGCGAGATGCTCCATATTCCACTCTGGGTCTCAGTCCCGCTGGTTACAGGACTGCTTGTCGCCATCGGTCTGACAGGCAGTTATAAACGCGTCGAACGCATTGGCATCGCCGTTGGCTTGCTGGAATTGATGTTTATCGTCGCGGCCCTGCTGGTGCATCCCAACCCAAGTCAACTCACTTACGGGCTAACTCACTTACCAATTACGCAAGGCAACTATCTCTTCTTATTAGCTGCAAATGTCGGCGCAGTTATCATGCCCTGGATGGTTTTCTATCAGCAGGGAGCCGTCATTGACAAGCATCTCCTGCCCGCTCAGATCAAAACAGCGCGCTGGGATACATGGCTGGGCGCAATTTTGACGCAGATTATTATGATCGCGGTTGTTGTAGCAATGGCGGCAACCATTGGACAATCTCATCCTGGCGCGTCTCTGAATACCATTCAGGATATCGCAAGCGCGTTAAAACCAGCCCTCGGCACAACGGGAGCAGTGCTATTGAGCGGTATGGGGATGGTGGGCGCGGGCTTTCTGGCAGCATTGGTTGTTTCAGTCGCGGGCGCGTGGGGCATTGGCGAAGCATTTCATATGAAGCATAGCCTCAACATGCCCTTCAAGAAGGCAAAAGGCTTCTATACCATCTATACGCTTGCGCATGTTGGTGGCGCGCTCTTAGTGCTCTCAGGCATCCCACTGATCAGCCTGACGCTGGACATCGAAGTGATGAACGCACTTTTGCTACCTATCGTGCTTGGCTTTTTGCTTGCGCTGGAACAGGTTGCCCTGCCGAAAGAGCATCGTATGAAAGGAATATATAAATATAGCGTCTGGGGTATGGCGACTCTGGTCATGGCTTTCGGACTCTATATGGCTGGCTACCTGCTCTGGCAAACTTTTGTACACTGATTGAGAGAGAGAACGTGTGAAAGATGCTCTATTGCATGTATAGTGAGACCAGCCCTTCCTGTATGGCAGTCTCATCTATACCTGCAATTTCAACTTTCTTACGTCCACTAACCAGCGTAAAGCCCACAATCACGCCGTCTGCGGCAAAGGTCGGGTGCAATTCGACGCTCTCTTTGCCGCGCACCAGGCTATACAAATGCCAGTGCCAATTCCAGGCACGCTGACTATTTTTACCGGGGCACTCCAGACGAATGAGAAAACGCTTCTGAAAAACACTCTTTCCGTAGGCATGTTCGCCATATTCACTCAACAAACGCTGAATGAGCGGGTCACACAACTCCACTTCCTGGCGCTGCCGCTCCAGAGGTTCCAGTCCGTCGCCCTCGTTTAAAGGGGACGATGAGGCGGCAGCACACTGACGCTGTTCGCGTAGTCGCCGCGCTACCGCTTCATCAAACCAACTCATCGTGCACCTTCTAGAACGAGCAAGTCTTGCATACGCCGCGCATGCACGATAAAAGACTGCTCATCTAACTCAACATCATCGTAGGTCACTGTTTGCCCACGTTGTACGGGGCGCAACACGCGCGCACGCTCGGAAAGACCCAGTGGGAGCATTTTACCCGCTCTGGCCGTCTCTATGCGCTCGATATTGCCATGTACCATTGTACCACCTAAACCATCCAGCACCTCGCCCACTTCCAGGTCACGTTTGGCAACCGTTGTCGTCTCCGCGACAGGTGGTCCTTTCGGAGCCAGTGTTGTCTGCTGATAGAGCACCGCCAGAGCCACAGAGCGCGGCGTCTCAATATTCGCCAGATGATATGGACGATATAAGGCCCAATAGGGTCCCTGCCCCAGGTGCAGGTATTGTAAATCTTTTATTACTTTCTGCTGCTGTGTCGTAATAATCAGAAATACGCCAGGAGCAACATTGCCAAGCGCGTAGTCAACAACACCGCGTTGCTGCAATATGCCTCCATCCTCACGTGGGCAGAAGATTTGCGCCAGTGTATCGGGCGTAGCATGTGGGCCATGCATGCCACTAATATCAGGAACGAACCCTGTTGCGTTCGCCACCGCCGTCATCTCAACCATAGTCTTTGTACCATCCACAAACGAGGCCAACATCTTGGGACTCATTTCCTGACGGCGCGCCTGTTCTAACATCTGCTGCGGTGTAGCACTGCGATCTAGAGGGTTATTCTTGCCTTTACCAGCGGCGACGATCTCAAAGCCTAACGTTTTTGCAAAATCATATAACTCTAAAATAGCTCCTGGCTCATCACCTGCGGAGGTTGTATATACAACATGCGCAGAATCAGCCATACGTTTGAGCAGATATCCAACCGTGACATCCGTCTCAACGTTCAACATAATTACATGCTTGCGTGCAAGAATCGTGCGGAAGGCAACTAACGCACCAATGGATGGAAGTCCTGTCGCCTCAACAACAGCATCAACGGATGCAATTTCAGGAATAAGTGTGGCATTGCGCGTCACAACGCGCTTGCCAGCCGCTACAGCCTGACTTGCCAGTAATGTTGATGACTCGGCTTCCAGAACAACAATATCATCCTCTGTAATGCCAATCGAGCGGAAGGCTGCGACGGCTCTTGGCACATCGATATCCGCTGCGGCCACCACATCCATGCCCTGCATCTGCCCAACCTGCGCAATAAATCCCGCTCCCATTTGTCCAACGCCAACCAGTCCAACTTGAATGGGATGTCCCTCTTGTTGGCGTTGTTCGAGTGCTGCTGCTAAGTTCATAGTTTGTTTTTCTCCACCCCAAAAAGCTCGAAGATCGCTCCCACTTCAGGAAGCGCGCTCAGCGATGGCTCAACCGAGATCGTACCGGGCAAATTAGGCGTCGTAGCACCATCAAAATGCACCACGAGATGACCCAATTCCGCGAGATTCGCGTTCGCCATCTCGCCTACAGCTGTCACGTGGTACTGTATCTCGTTTGCAGGCATCCCTAACGCAAGCACATCTCCCACCGCAATTGCCTGATCGAGATGCGTTCCATTGTGAACAAGTGAGACTTCACGCAATTCTTCAGGAGCCATCTCACCAAAGAAAATGAGAATACCATGAGGCAGAAATTCGGCCACCATTGGCCCTATCGCGCGAATAACAGCATGATATTTTATTACGCGATGGGTGTGATTGGCCTCCGGTAGATTCGGTTCAGGATGAGCCAGCACGTTTACCCCCTGCTTTCTGGTCAGCGCATGGCTGATATAGCCATTCAGCCATATCAGCCGGGTAACGCTATTCGATGACAGTAATATCTTCGGGTTTGACCCCAGAGACAAAATTCTTTTCGTTGATAAAGTTCATCAATGGACCCGAAGGTGAACTCGGCTTGACATCAATTGTCAGGATCTTTTTCATCGGGTACACACCGATACGCGCAGTGCCACCGCAGTCGATCACCACACAGGCAATCTGTTTTTCTGGAGCCGACGAACGGAAGCCATCAAAAACCTTGCCGCCAGAGAGGTCGGCAATGCGTTGCGCAACGGGATGAATACCACCGCCCGTGACACAATAGATCAGGTCTTTACCTGGTTGCGGCTTGACAACCAGTGGTCCTCCCCAACCACCACGCCCCTTTGCAATCTTTACAGCTCGATACGCCATGTGCATCTCCTTTGATGTGAATAGATGTGGATGTAATAGGGACAACTATGAACTCCTATGTTCTATCACATCCACACGCATCATGTCTCAGTGAACGCGACGCTTAGTGACCAACATACATGCCAATACTGGCAACATAGGCAATCACGACCGCGACAGGACCAGTAATGAGACGCGACATCAGCACGGCAGGCACACCAATTTCGGTCGTCTCTGGCTCTGCCTCACCTAACGCCAGACCAACAGGAATGAAGTCGCAGCCGACCTGCGGATTGATCGCGAATAATGCAGGCAAGGCATACTGTGCTGGAATATGACCCAGGCCAATCTCAACACCGAGCAGCGTTCCTACGATTTGCGCGATCACCGCCCCAGGCCCAAGTAGCGGTGAAAGCACTGGAATGGCACAAATGATCGAGATCAGCAACAGGCCAAAGATATTCGAGGCCAGTGGCGATAGCGTATGCGCGATGATCGAGCCAATTCCTGTATAAAGAATGATACCGATCAGCATACTGATGAACGCCATGAACGGGAGCACGTTGCGAATAACCTGATCAATCGTGTCACGACCAGACTGATAGAGGATGCCAACGATATTACCAACGCTGCGTCCTACAACCTCAAGAACACGTGTTACTGTCTGCATCTTATGCCTCCTCACCGGCTGCAAAGGCTGCGCCGCCTGCTTCAACACCTGACATATTCATTTCAGCTTCTGCTTCTTCGCTGGTTGCGGCAGCCGGGCGACGTGCCCACATGATTGCCGTAATGCGCTCAGTTACCAAACCGCGCATGAAAATGACAACCAGGCCCACGAAGAAGTAGCGTACCGCGAGATCACCCACATTAAGATGGAGCGTGGTGATACCAGTGGCGATACCAGCCCAGACGAAGATTTCACCAGGATTGGCATGGGGAAACAAGCCCAGAATAGGGTGCACAAAGGAAACCGCGGAGTCATAAAACGCGGGCTTCTGTTTCTCCGGCAAGAAACGGCCCATCGTATAGGCCATTGGGTTGGTGAGGAAGAATACTGCCAGGAAAGGCAGCACAAGATAGCGCAGGAAGATATTGTTGCTACTCGCCATCGCCACCTTGTCGATACGCTCTGGTCCGATAAAACGCACCAGCGCATTTACCGCCGTCATCAGAACAATCAAGAGAGGCACAATTCCAGTGACAAGGCCAACAAACTGTGTACCGCCTTTCTGGAACATGCCAATGAAACCAGTGGCAACAGCAACGAAGAATTGTAGAATATTCACGAGAGTCACCTCCGTGTGTGATATAGCTCACTATCATGGAGCTAAACATCAGGCGTAAACAAAATAGAAACATCCAACTACAAGGGCGCGCGATGATTGTATGGTACTCTTTTCGCCATACCCGCGAGCTGGTGGGCCTTTATTGTATGGATGACCGCTCAAATAGAGCATACGACCTCCCGACAGGTAGTGAAGCTAAAACTTACCTGCAAATGAACAAACACTGTTTTGTGATTGCGAAACGCTCAGCCGCAGATCAGGCGGTAACGATTACATCTCCGCTGGCAGCTTTTTCAAGCGATTTTTGAATGGCTTCGGCAGCAGAACGCGCAGCCTCTAAAACACGAGGCGGTACGCCTTCAATCGATAGTTGTGGATTGAGCAGTTCATCAAGCGAACGGCCTTCTAACTGTGTAACGGATTTCAATGTAGCAAAAACAGTTAAACCGCTGAGTTTTTCAGCTTTGATGACGCGATGAGTCAGGGGATGAACAACGAGCGCGACATACACGCGCCCACGATAACGCCCACCAGAAAGACCAGTGGCACAGCGTCCCAGTTTGCGCAGACTACTGATACGACGATAAAATACGCGGGCCTGTCGATAGGCCAGACCCAGTTGAATGAGCCAGGCCGCCAGTGCCGCCAGTGCAAACTGTTCGATCATGTTCATAAACACCTCCAAGGTGGCAAGGTACGCCATTATACCGCGTGGTCTGTCGCATAGAGCCGTGCTACAGACACACCTCAACAAGCTCACGGGATAGCTCTATTGGTTTATACACCATGCGTTTGGGCAGGCTGGAGGCAAACAAAATAGGATGAGAAAGTGCCTCGCCTTTCAAACGTCGTGTAAGCGCAAACGCACGCCAGGGAAGATCACAACAATATTGCCACATCAATACCAGCGGCGGTTTTTCAATCGTATGAGCACAGCGATTGCAAGCAATCCGTTTCACATAGATCGACGCATATAACACAGTATGGGTCGTCGTACTTCCACAATACAAACAATTGAGTTCCGTCTGACACGCCATCATAACCTTCTCTGCCCTTTACTTGCTATCTCGACAGACGATACGTTGTCTGTCAGGCAATTAACGGTCACAAGAACCCTCACGCAGGCCAGCCCCCACCCATGCCCATTACTTACAGATCCTTAAAAGCGACGATGACGACTCAACTTCTCCGCGTGGAGAAGATCATGGGCCGTTGTGATTTTTAAATTGGTGTCATCACTTTCGACAATCGCGACAGGTCCGCCAATACGTTCAACAGATGCCGCCGTATCAGTTCCAAAAAACTGGTCGCGCTCCGCTAAATCATACGCGCTGAGCAATAGAGGTGCCTGGAATGCCTGTGGAGTCTGCGCACGCCAGATCGTGGTATCCTCAAAATTCTTCTGCAAATGATGTTCCCCATCCACCTGCACAATATGCTCTTCTTCCTGCAAAGGCACAGCCAGAATAGCACCACCACACTCACGCGCTTTCTGAATCAATTGCTCTACCTTTTCGCACGGCACAAATGGACGCGCTCCATCGTGAATTAGTACCACATCGATTTCGCCCGCATCGATTTCCGGGCGGAGAGCATCTAACGCGCAACGTTCTGAGGCATGGCGCGTTGTCCCACCTGACACCACACGACGCACTTTCGTACATTGCGCATGATACGCCAGTTTTGTCAGTTGCTCTACCTCACCGCTAGCCGCCACCAGCAGTATCTCGTCAACATCCTCACAACGCTCAAACGTCTCCATCGCATAGACGATGACCGCTTTTCCGTTGATCGGTAAAAATATTTTGTTGATTGGACGCCCCATGCGCGTCCCCTGACCAGCACCTAACACAACAGCGACAACTCGTTTTGCAGTACGTTGTTTTCTCACGACGCATTCACCTTTGTGCGAATTTGGTACTTTGTGCAAGTATACCCCGACAAATGCGGAATGTCAAGGGCAATATCAGGCAACTCAGCTACCGTTTACAATCTTTCTATAGACCGCTATCTCAACGAAGACGCATCTCTTTTTCCTGGTAGATAAAAGAAAAATCGTCTTCTCACTTTTATTACGATAATCCTAGTATATGATACCCACTACTATCTCATAGTATTGCAAAATATGGTACTGTCTGCATAGCTGGCGTATGATGTATCACTGGCCTGGACATACGTATCCATGATACGTTTTAGTTATGTTTATCATACACAGAAACAACACCATTAAAAAAGGGATATTTGCTACATGAACAATCACGCTCCTGTCGTTACTCGCTTGCTACTTGCCCGTCATGGACAGACACAAGCCAGCCTGGATGGTATTTTTAGTGGCTCTTTGGAGGTTCCACTTACTGACATCGGTCACAAACAAGCACATCTCTTAGCTGCACGCTTGAAAGATGAACAGATTAGCAGCCTCTACTGCAGCCCACAATTACGCGCTATTCAGACAGCAACACCCATCGCCGCCACATTAGAGTTGGAGATACAGCAACGTGAAGAACTGCGCGAGATGCATTTTGGCGCGTGGGAAGGTCATCGTAAAAAAGATTTATTACAGACGTATGCCGCCGAACTAGCACTGTGGGAAACAGGCTCATGGCGTGCATTTTGTCCGCAAGGGGAGACCCAAGAAGAGGTTATTACACGTGGTACACGCTGTCTGCGTGAATTACTTGCACGCCACGAAGCTCAGACAGTGCTGGTCGTTGCCCATCGCACATTGATACGCCTGCTCGTTGGTCATATGCTCGACATGGGGCTGGCAAGTAGTCGGGCTTTAGAGGCACAAACGGCCAGCATTACCGAGATACACATTATAGGCGAAAGAACTCAACTTATTCATCTCAATGATACACGTCACCTGATTTAACGAAAGGAGTTGCTTATGCTTTTGCCAGAACTACGCGCCGAAGTGGTCCGTTTCGCAAAAAAAATGTATGATAGTCAGCTTGTGCATGCCACACAGGGCAACCTGAGCGCGCGTGACCCTGAAAGCGGGTTGATCTGCATTACGCCAAGTGGCGCGGATTATCAACTTCTTACCGCTGAAGATATCGTCGTCGTAGATGAGCAGGCTCGAGTCGTAGAAGGCAAATGGAAGCCATCAGTCGAAACGCCGCTCCACACGTTGGTATTACGCCACCGTCACGATATCAACTGTGTGATGCATACCCATTCACCTTATGCCAGTGCCTTTGGCGTCGTCTATCAGCGTTTCCCAATGATCCTTGCCGAATCCGCACTCTGTCTCGGTGATGAAGTGCCCATAGCCCCCTATCAGATATCTGGCACCCCAGAGTTCGCGGAACTGGTTGTTAACACGCTTGGCACTCACTCTGCCATCATCTGGGGCAATCATGGCGTGATGGTTGTAGGCGTCAACCTCGCGCTGACCTTCTCAACCGCTCACGCATTGGAAGATAGCGCGAAGGTCTACGCGATTGCCAGACAGATCGGCACACCTGTTGAGTTACCAGCCGAGGAGATGGCGAAATTGCATAGCTTTTGGGTCAATAACTACGGACAAAAAGCTTTAGCTCAAGATACAGTGGGAGGCAAATAACAGTGAAAGCCTTTGTATTTTACCAGCCCGGTGACGTGCGCTACGAAGAGATTGCGGTTCCCAAGCCCGGTCCCGGCGAACTGCTTGTCAAAGTCGGCACGGCCCTGACCTGCGGCACTGACCTTAAAACCTACCGACGCGGTCATCCCAGTCTTTTCAAAACGTTGCCCAGTCCTTTTGGACACGAGTTCGCGGGCACAATTGTAGAGATTGGCGCGGGCGTTACGCAGTTTCAGGAAGGACAGCGCGTCGTTGCGGTCAATAGCGCACCCTGTGGCACATGCTACTACTGCCGCATACACCACGAAAGCATGTGCGAGAACCTGGAATTTCTCAACGGTGCATACGCTGAATATATCGTTGTGCCGGAACGCATCGTACAGCGCAATACCTACATCTTGCCCACACATCTGAGTTTTGCCGAGGCCGCCTTGTTAGAACCGTTGGCCTGCGTCGTACATGGCATTGAGGAGATCAATATTCAGTTGGGTGATACCGTTGTCGTCAATGGAGCAGGCCCCATCGGTCTGATGTTTACCAACCTTGCGGCCCTGCGCGGCGCACGTGTCATCGCGTGCGACTTGAGCAATGAACGCCTCGCCTCAGCACGCCATTTCGGAGCTAGCGAGACGATCAACGTCACACATGTACCCGATCAGGTTGAGGCCGTGCGCGCACTGACAGATGGTGGTCGTGGAACCGATCTTGCCGTCGAAGCCGTCGGCCTGCCCGAAGTCTGGGAGAAGGCGGTGCGCATGACACGCAAAGGCGGCACCATCCTCCTGTTCGGCGGCGCGAAGTCTGGCACAAGTATCAGCATCGACACGGTCTTGCTGCACTATAGCGAACTGACCATTAAAGGCATCTTTCATCACACACCCAAACATGTGAAGGTTGCATTTGATCTGATCAGTAACGGTCAGGTGCACGCACTGGACTACATTACAGCCAACAAAACCTTAGCAGAGACCATCGATGCGCTTGAGCTAATCGGTCGGCAGCAAGGCATTAAATATGCTATCGTGCCACCTGACGGCGTTCCTGCCCCAATAGGAACCAAATAGTCTGGCGAGGAACGCGCTCGATACCTCCAACCAGCCATTATGGCTTTTGCGCAACGATAAAAAACTGGTGAAAATGCGTATCGAGCGCACCCTTCTCTTGAATCTGCTGATGCAGTTCTAGCAGCTTATCAAAATATTTCTCAACGGAGAAATCAGTAATCTGCCAGGAAATACATTTGAGATAGTACACAAGCGCACCAATATCGTGAAAATGAGAAAGGAGAAAAGCTTCGCGCTGATCGAGAATCTGGAAACCTGCCTGCTGCAATTCGCTGACAGCACGTTGTAGTGTCCAACTCGCGTACTGGTAAGGAGGCGCGTCTAGCATGGTATGCAATTCTTTATTCACCTCGCCACCAACCTGCTGTGTGACAAACTGTCGTCCAGGCTTCAGGATGCGCCATAGTTCCTGTGGCACATACGACCCATGCCGACACATGATAAGATCAAACTGCTCGTCTGCAAAAGGCATATGCTGCTTATCATTTTCATCTATAGCACAGACTGTAACGCCTAATGGCTCAAGACATTGACGCGCAACGGGCACGTTAGGAGGATAGGACTCGGTCGCATAAGTATGCGCGGGCAGTGGCTGCAATTTGGCAAGCCATTCGCCTCCACCCGTGTCAATATCTAGCATGGTATCCACATGTGCTATCATAGAGCGCAGATAGCCCTGCAAATCCCAGGTGTCTGGCGCATGGACCGTCTCATATCTGCCGTCTATATAAGAAAAATCCCAGCCAGAGAATGGCTGATCATACTCTTTCAGAAGATACGCGCGCAATTCATCCTTATCAAAAGACATACACGTCACCTTTTACTCGCTTTCTCTCTCGCCATTTTCATTCTATCACCTTCTGAGGCGTTAGTGAGTAATTGCGCTTCGTCCCAAATTTCTGTCAGAAAATTCAACCAATTCCCTTGACATCTCAGCCCTCTCCATGCTACATTGAATATATGTGCAAGCGTGAACACTTGTGCATTACTACCGCGAACATTCATTCACAGCAGATGCAATGGGAGCAACGACTTATGCCTGAACAAGCACCAGAGCTTTCAGCAGAGCAACTACGCTCAATCTTAGCAACGATGTATCGCATTCGGGCCTTTGAGGAGAAGGTTGACGAATTATTTATGCGTGGCGAAGTACATGGCACGACACATCTTTCCATTGGCGAAGAAGGCACAGCGGCAGGCGCGCTGGCCGCACTGCGCGAGGACGACTACATTACCAGCACACACCGTGGACATGGGCATTGTATCGCCAAAGGAGCCGACCTGGATTTAATGGTCGCAGAACTGCTTGGCAAAGAGACTGGCTACTGTCGGGGACGTGGCGGTTCGATGCACATTGCCGATGTTAAAACAGGCAATTTGGGTGCCAATGGTGTTGTAGGCGGTGGCATTCCAGTCGCGACAGGCGTCGGACTCAGCCTGCAACTTCAGCAATCTGCTGGTGTTTGCCTTTGCTTCTTCGGCGATGGAGCCGCCAACGAAGGCACATTCCATGAATCAATCAACATGGCTGCGATCTGGGATTTACCCGTGATCTATCTTTGCGAAAATAACCAGTATGGCATGTCCATGTCGACCAAACGCTCTATGCGCAATGAAACGATTGCCCAACGCGCTACAGCCTATGGCATTCCTGGCGTGCGCGTCGATGGTAACGATGTATTTGCGGTCTATGATGCCGTCTACAGCGCGGCCCAGAGAGCGCGCGCAGGTGAGGGGCCAACGCTCATTGAGTCTCTGACCTATCGCTATAAAGGTCACTCGAAGAGCGATCAGAACCGCTATCGCACCCGCGACGAGATTCGCGAATGGCAGAAGCGTGATCCCATTCAGCGTTTTCTTGGCGTTTTGCTCGAACGCAGTATCGTGAACGAACAGGAAATTAAACAGAGCGAACAAGAGGCGTATCAGGCTATCGAGGACGCTTACCAGTTCGCGCTTAACAGTCCCAATCCCGATCCGGCAACGCTGCTAGAAGGAGTATACGCATGAGCATCTCTCAATTGCCCCCTATCTCCACATCTCACAATGAAGAGATGAACATACAACCGGTATTACAAGAGATGACGTATGCTGATGCCGTGCGCGCCGCTCTGCGTGAAGAGATGCAGCGTGACCCGCGCGTTTTTCTAATGGGCGAAGATATCGGTATCTATGGTGGAGCCTTCGGGGTGACACGCGGCCTTGTCGAAGAATTTGGTGAGAAGCGCGTCCGCGATACACCTATCTCAGAAGCCGCTATCGGCGGTTGTGCAATAGGGGCTGCGCTGGCTGGCATGCGACCCGTTGCCGAGTTTCAGTTTAGCGATTTCATGGCAATCGCGATGGATCAGATCGTCAATCAGGGCGCAAAGATTCGCTTTATGTTTGGCGGCAAGGCTGAGGTGCCCGTCGTCTTTCGCGCCCCGCTCGGTTCTGGCACTGGCGCGGCGGCTCAACACTCGCAGAGTCTTGAAGCGTGGTTCGCACATGTGCCCGGTCTCAAAGTCGTCCTTCCCTCAACGCCTGCCGATGTTAAAGGTCTGTTGACCGCTGCTATTCGCGATCCCAATCCAGTGATCTTCCTCGAACACAAGGTCTTATACAAACAGAAGGGCATGGTTCCCACTGGCGAATGGGTCTTGCCACTGGGACAGGCCGACATCAAGCGGCAAGGCAAAGACCTGACAATCATCGCGCTTTCAATCATGGTTCCGCGCGCGCTTGCCGTAGCGAGTCGCCTTGCGCAAGAAGGGATCGAGGCTGAAGTGATTGACCCACGTACCATCCGTCCACTTGACGAGGAAACACTGGTCGCCTCGGCCCGTAAGACAGGGCACGTGCTTATCGTCCACGAAGCCGTCCAGAATGGGGGCTTTGGAGGAGAGATTGCTGCCCGTATCGCTGCAAGCGATGCCTTCTATTACCTGGATGCGCCTATCATGCGCTTAGGTGGGGCAGATGTGCCGATTCCCTACAACCCCATTCTAGAAAAGGCTGCCACGCCGCAGGAAGACGATATCTATCAGGCAGCACGCCGCCTGTTACAGCATAAACCAGCGTAAACAGGAGCCAGATAGCAATGGAAAAAACCTTGACAATGCCAAAGCTAGGCATGACAATGACTGAGGGAACAGTCTTACAGTGGCTCTCGCATGAGGGTGAACGCATCGAGAAGGGCGAGCCAATCCTTGAAGTTATGACCGACAAGGTCAACATAGAGGTAGAGGCTCCCTATACTGGCTATCTCACGCGCATCCTTGCCCAAGACGGCGCGACCCTTCCAGTCGGTGCGCCCCTAGCCATGCTCAGCGATACCATTTCTGAAACGCCCGCCAGTGAAGTCTCGCGCCCACTCGTAGAGACCGCTTTATCGCGCCCACCCTCTCACAATGGCCCTATCGCCAGCACACCTGCCGCCAAACGGAAAGCTGTCCTACACGGCGTCATACTCAGCGAAGTCGTCGCGGCAGGAGCGACCCCGCCTCTTGATAAGGCCGATATCTTCGCGTTTTTACAGCAAAAACAACAAGATACAGCCAAACCAGTACGCGCTACACCCGTTGCGCAAAAGATGGCAAGCGCGCACCAGATTGATCTCTCTGTACTGGCGGAACGCAAGGCAGGCGAGAAGGTCACACGCGCCGATGTCGAGGCCCATCTCGCAACCGCGCAACAGGTAAAAACAGCAACGCCGGTGGCACCAAGCGTTAGTGACATTATTGCGCCAACTGCGCCCGCGACAACAGCACCAGAATACGAACTGCTACCGCTTTCGCCAATACGCCGCCTGATCGGGCAACGTATGCAGCAGAGCATCACGACCGCGCCGCACATCTATCTGGATACAGAAATCGATATGAGCGAGGCTGAACGCTGCCGCGAGCGCATTGGCCGCGCATTGAAAGAGCAAAGCGAACCAGCACCCTCGCTGACCGCGATCATCATACGCGCCGTTGCCGCCGCCCTCATGCAGCATCCCGAAGTAAATGCGATGCTTGATCCAGGCGCACTGCAAGGCAAGGATGCTATCCGTCGCTGGCACGTCGCACATATCGGCGTAGCAGTCGATACGGGGCAGGCATTGCTCACGCCCGTTGTACGTAACGCACATCAAAAGAGCATTCCTGAAATTGCGCGCTCATTGCGTGAACTTGTGCAGGCGGCGCGCCAGGGAACGCTTAAACCCGAAGATATGAATGGGGCAACCTTTACGATCTCTAACTTGGGCATGTTTGGTATTGATACCTTCCATGCCATCATTGCCCCTGGTCAAAGTGCCATTCTCGCCACGGGTAAAGTGAGCAAGCGCGGAGTCGTCATTGAAGGAGCGCAAGGTGAGCGGCTAGAGATTCGCCCTATTATGAAAGTCTCCCTTTCAGCCGATCACCGCACGCTTGATGGTGCAGGCGGAAGCCGCTTCCTGCAGCGACTCAAGGCCCTCTTAGAAGAACCTTATTTATTGTTATAGGAACAATGCTGTTTTAACAAGGAGTGAACCCATGCAACAAGCAACGACGGTTGTTCGACACGACACGGGTCTTCATGCCCGTCCCGCTTCCCAATTTGTCAAGCTCGCCAAACAATTCAAGAGCGAAATCACCATCTCAAGCAAAGGCAAAACGGTGAGCGCGAAAAGTATGGTGCTCATCCTGACACTGGCAGTCAATAAAGATTCTGAGATTGCGATCAGTGCAACAGGAGAAGACGAACAGGAAGCAGTCACCGCACTGGTCAATCTAATCAATAACAATTTTCCAGAATAGGGTTGATGGTCCACCAGAGCCAACAAAGCGGTGCCTGTATGTAGAGGCACCGCTTTCCAAAAGGAGGTGTTCTCTGTCCTGGGAACACCTCCTTTTGTAATTTAGATGATAGCTGCGTGATAGCTGCGTGATATTCTTATGCTCCTTTATCTCCGTTATTCTTTGATCAGACACACAAACCTGAAGTGTGCAACCAAGAACGTATAAGAGATTTTTGTTTCGACCTTCTTTCTAAAAGGTCACACACCTCCAAAAATTACGCAGAGAAAAGGAGCACATTATGAGCACAGCGGATCAATTACATGTAGTAACCATCAGTGGGGGCAACCAGGGTGATATCATGCACGCCATCTGGAACAATGGAGATGCCATTACACTCGAAAATGTCAATGACAACGAGTCGAATGGTTCTGACTTGCAGTTTTCGCGCGTTGATTGCGCAGTACTGGGCGGGGACTTGCATGTCTGTGCCATTGAGAACAGCACGAGAGGTATTTACCATACCATTCGCTATGCCGCAGGAAATTGGCAGGGTGCCTATGGCGATGTGAATTCTGTGAATTCTGGCAATGGATATCAATTTCAGGATGTGGGGTGTGCTGGAGATGAGTCAAATGGAAGCATTCATGTGTGTGCAATAGGCACAAGTGGCATCCTCTACCATACCATTCGCTATGCCGCAGGAAATTGGCAGGGTACCTACGGCGATGTGAATTCACAGAATTCTGGTGGGTCGCAACACCCTGCTCCATTCGTGGATGTCGATTGCGCGATCATTGATGGGGTGCTCTATGTCTGTGCTGTCGATACAAACCGTGATAGCTGGTTTACTTTCCGTAACACAAACGGAAGTTGGCAGGGATTTTTTACGCTTCTGAGCGGGTACGTGAGAGGTTCCAGTATCGATATCAGTTGTACGTCAATTGACAATGTCTTGCATGTATGTACCGTGAATTACCTCAGCGGCCTTATCACGCATACAAGCCTGCCTGCAGGAGGCACCTGGCAAACACCGGATGGCGCACCCTACTGGGGTCCTAGTAGTGGGGACCGTTTTTGGAATGTTGACTGTGCTGCTATCGACGATGTCTTGCATGTGTGCGCGACCAGTACTATATCCCACATCTTGCATATTGTACGCGATGACACAGGCAGCTGGCAGACGCCCTATGACGACCTGAATCAGGAAGCTGGCAGCAATGATAGTTATATCGTTGTCGGCGTAGGAGGAGCCATGTAAGGCATCCCCCCCAGGAGCTACTCATACCCTTCATCGGGTAATTCCGATAAAGGGTATGGAAGCGAAATGGGAATACAGCATTTCGCTCTTCGTCATTCTGCACGAGAGCGGCGTTTTTTTCAGCAATAGCAGGTGATTATGACCGATCATTTGCTTGCACCAGCCACACCATTTCGCATATTATACTTGAGTATGGTGCGTTCTCTTGATGAGACACGTAGTAGGAGACTTACATGACAACAGGTTCCAGCCATTTTAGCTTCGCCACTTCTTATACGGTCAAACCCAACGATACTCTTTCTACCATCGCAGAACACTTTTGGGGGCACGCGGAAGAATGGCCTGCCATCTATAACTACCGTCCCAACAAAGAAACAATTGGAGATGATCCCAACCTCATACGTTCCGGCCAATCCCTCTTCATCCCAGGACGTTATGTTGCCCAACCGAACGATACCGTCTCCACCATTACAGTACAATACTTTGGCAACACCGCCGATAGAGGTTGGCCGTTCTGGCTGGATGCAACCTACCAGACGAATCTGGGAGACAACCTCGACGCCCATGTCAATCCAGGACAAATCCTCTATATTACAGCCCCAGGACGCTACGTTGTGCAGCCCAACGACACCCTCATCTTCATTGCAAAGATAGCTTATGGGAACGAAGCGTTGTGGAACAGTATCTACTATGACAACCAAAGTGTGATCGGTACGAACCCCAATCTCATTAAGCCTGGACAAATCCTCTACATTGAACAGGATGGCGGCGAATCAGGTCACGGGCCATAATACCGCTCATTGTTCCCCAGAGGGCTGCACTTGTTGCGCATACTGAAGTTCAGCAAGTGCAGTCCTTACACTCACCGTATCAGGATGCTCCACGCCCAAAGCATGTTCTCTTATCTGCAAGGAACGCAGATACAGCGTCTCAGCGTGCTCATACGCGTACTGCTCAGTTGCAAGTTGTCCAAGATAGTATAGCGTCTGCGCCACACGTGGATGATTTTGACCTAATGCACATTCAAAGATACTCTGTGCTCGCTCATAAAGTATTTGAGCTTGCTGATAGTGTTGCTGTGCTTGTTGAAGCAATGCCTGAGCCAGCAGCGAGACAGCAGTATCTGGATGTTGTAAGCCAAGCACCTGTTCATAAATCACAAATGCCCGCTGATGCAGTGCTTCGGCTTGTGCATACTTACCTTGCAGGCGATAAATAATTGCCAGATTATCGAGACTCTCAGCAGTACGCGGATGTTCCGCACCAAGCAGTTGTTCGCGCAGACGCAAAGCTCGCTGATACAACGGTTCGGCCTGGGTATATTTTCCTTGCTTATAGTATACCCAGGCCATATTATTCAACCCTTCGGCCACATCGCTATGACCATCGCCCAACACCTGTTCGCGAATTGACAAAGCTTGCTGCAGCAACGGTTCGGCTTGTGCATATTTTCCGCGTTTAGTATAGAGCATACCTAGATTGTTTAGATCGGTAGCTGTTTTTGCATGCATGATCCCTAACGTTTTATTATGAACGTTGAAGGCATCTTGATAAAGCCTTTCAGCCACTTCGTAGTCACCACGTGCAGAGTAAAGTTCCCCCAGATCTGTTAACACACTAGCCGTATCAGGATGCTCAGCCCCCAAAGCCTGCTTACTGACACGCAAGGCTTGTTGCAAGAATATCTCCGCGCGCTGATAGAGACCACGTTCTCGAAGATAACAGCCAGCTTGATGCAACAATCGCACCGCTTCGGGAAAAGCCAATTCATACTCCTCAATCCATTCTGCGCAGACCTGCACCTGTGAGAGACAAAGTTCGCAGCGTGCCCATATGTCAAAGCTAACCTCGGGAAATACAGCATTGACGAACCGTACCGCTCGCGCGGCCCACAGCCGCCTTACCTCCTGGCTCAAGCTTTCTTTGAGCACCACCTGTACAAGTCGATGAAGGTTTAAGAGTTTCGCATCCGCATCGCGCTTCACCAACGAGTAGCGGCGCAGGAGTTGGAGCATCTCATGAAACGAAAAAGGGTCACGCACGGCCTCAGCAAGCGAAGCACCCAGATGACTCGCCTCTTCGAGGAGGAAAATTTCGGGAATCGCATCAGGGTGTAGAAATGCACAAACCCGTAAAAGATCGGCGGCAGCCGGATTTGCCTGCTCGACCTTTGTAAAGGAGAGCGACCACGTGCTCGCCACCGTATGAGGGTAATCCGCTGATACCTGACTCTGCCGGTTGAGCATATTCAACCGTTGTTTGCGGTAAAGTTGAAGATATTCCGCCAGGCTACAGCCAGTCTCCTCTACGTAGGCAGCAGCCTGGTCGAGAGCAAGCGGTAGTCCATCTAATTCTTCGACGACAATGCGCGCGTAATGCATCACTTCTTGCGTAACACGCTCCAGCGGAGCCGAAAGTGAGAGCAATTTGGCACGGCGCAGCAAGAGTAAGAGACTTTCCTCCAGTTCAAGCTTCTCAACGGGGAAACGCTCAGCAATACGCCCAGTGGCTTGCGCCTGCGTAGTCAATAGTAAGTGCCCATCACCTCCTGTTGGGATAAACTCAGTGAGGAGAGATAGATCATCGGCATTATCCAGGATCAATAACCACTGTTTATGTTGCGCAAGCCAGGCTTTGGTTGCAGACACAATCCGCATCTCATCCTTGCTCTCCTGATCAGGTAAACGTAACAAGAACGCCAGGGCAGCGTAGTCGGTCAGTAGCGTCTCAACGCTTCCTGCCCTGATCCAGAATACGGCAGCGTAGTGATCACGGTAGCGATAGGCATACTCAATCGCTATCTGTGTCTTGCCAATTCCGCCTAAACCAACGAGAGCTTGTGAGGATGTCAACGCAGCGGAACGGTTGCGACGCATGTGATGATGAAGGCTATCTAATAGATCAGCATGCCCTATGAAGAAAGGATTGCGCTGAAACGGTACATTCCAATACTGCGCTTCTTGCACTGGCTCAGCAGGTAGAGAAGAGGCAGGCACCTCTGTAGTTTCTTCGAGCAGGAGCCCAAGCTCAGTGGCACTTTTCCCAAAGAGTTCGCACAGTTTTTGCACATAGAAAGCACTCGGTCTGGCGTTGCCACGCTCCCACCGTGTCACATTCAGATCCAGGGGAGCACCAATCTTCTCGGCAACGTCTTTCTGCGTCCAGCCCCGCTCTAAACGCGCTTTCCGAAGTAACAGATTGGGTTGAGCCTGTGCTGCTTTCTTAACCATACGCGCATCCTATCATTTGCGCTCAAACAACATCATTATATGAACAAGTATAGCACAAAGCGTAGCTATTAAAGCTATCCAGATCAGATAACAGTGCGCTCTTCCGAGACAACACAATCCATATGCCCGTTCTCTATAACCCATATGTAAATGACGATGAACTATGATCTTGTTACTTGCGCATCACGTGCGTAAAGCCCGACAATTTCCTCAGCTCGTTGCCAAATAAGCGTTCGCAATACTTCTGGTTCCAATACCTCTATCTGCGGCCCCATACCGAGAATATACACACAGGCTTCTCGTTCCAGTTCAAACATCAGAGAGCATATCACCCAGCCATCGGCCTCTTCAGACTCAATGCAAACGAACTTTTTAGATTCTTGCACCCACCCCAGCGCCTCGGAACAAATACGCGCCCTTACAGGATAACGTGGTAGATTCTCCTTAAAACTCACCAGCGATTGTTGCCAGTACGTAATAAGATCAAAATCTTGCGGGCGCTCACATGGCCCATCACATATCTGCGCGGTAAGAATGCGTGAAACACGATAGGTGCGCACATCGTCATCATAGGCCGCAATAAAATACCACATCCGGCCTTTCGCCACCAATCCCAACGGGTGTACCTCGCGCTCGACGATCTTGCCATCCCCACGCTGATAGGTAAGAGCCAATTTTCGCTCCTGCCAGAGGGCATCTTGTAACGTCGGCAACATCACCGCGTGTTCCTCACCCTCAAACCAGCCTGTAGCATCGATATGAATGCGCTGACGGATATATTCGGCATCGCGCCGCGAGAGTGAGGGCAGAGCAGCAAATAATTTGATCAATGCCGCCTCAGAGGCTTGACGTAAACCCAAATCATTCAGCAACTGGGTTGGTTGGGCCAGAAAAAGGGCTTGTATCTCCGCCTGATTAAGACCTGTCAGGTTCGTCTTATAGCTTTCGAGGAGCTTCAGACCACCATGTATCCCACGCTCCGCTGTAATGGGAATACCAGCCATACTCAATGCTTCAACATCGCGGTAAATTGTTCGTTCCGATACTTCCAGGCGTTTTGCCAGATCACGCGCCGTCATATGGCGATGCACCTGCAATAATAACAAGATAGAGAGAAGCCGATCTGCTCGCATAGATGCTCCTTTCCTGTTTTTCACCAACAGTTGCGCCTGAGCACTATTGTAGCAGAAATATGACAACAAATGTCAAGAAAACATGGGTATATTCTCTCTTGTCTACAAACTTTTTGGGGCTAGAAACCGTCTGGAAAATACCAGAATCACAAGGCGGACTGGAAGGCATGCGTAAGCGCGTCAAGCAAGGAGGACCGCCGCGCAGAATGTAAGGCTCAGACTAAAAAGACAGACAAGGCACTTTTTCGTCTTCTGTGCCCTGTCTGCCTTGCTCTATTAATCGATCTGCATATTTTGCACAAACCAGCTCAGAATTTCCTCAATGTGCTCAGCTGTGTCGGACTCCAAAACACGCTGCACAATACCTTTCGCCTGAGCCATTGTCGTGTGGCGAATGACCTGTTTCACCTCGTTCAGCGCGGATACTTCCATGCTCAATTCGTTGATCCCCAACCCTAATAAAAACACGCTGGCACGTGGGTCGCCTGCCATCTCGCCACACATGCCAACCCAACGCCCATGCTGACGGGCGGTTGTGATAATATGCGCAATAGAGCGCATCACAGCGGGATGAAACGGCTTATGCAGATCTGCAAGCGTAGCATTCATACGATCACTCGCCAGCGTATACTGAGCAAGGTCATTGGTGCCAATGCTAAAAAAGTCGGCTTCCTTTGCCAGTATATCGGTCAATAGTGCAGCGGCAGGTGTCTCAACCATAATACCGACACGCACCTGGGATAAGACTGCGTGTTGCAAAACAGCCTCGTGCAATAATTGGGCCTCTGTTTCTGCTAGAAACGCTTTTGCGCGCCGTAGTTCGCGCAAATCATCGATCATCGGAAACATGAGCCAGAGCGATGCTTTACTATGCTCGGCAGCACGCAAGAGCGCGCGTATCTGCGTACGGAAAAGATACTGATATGGCTCGGCCAGGCACAGACGAATACCACGTAAACCGAGAAACGGGTTACTCTCCTGCGGTATTTGCAAATAGGGGATACTTTTATCGCCACCAATATCCAGCGTACGCACAATCACCGTTTTGCCCGTAAAAGCATTTAGTACCGTGCAGTATGCTGTAAATTGTTCTTCCTCGTCGGGCGGATTCGAGCGGTCGAGAAAGAGAAATTCGGTGCGAAAGAGTCCGACGCCATTGGCTCCTGCTTCAACTGCGGGGGCGGCATCGCGTGAACGTCCGATATTGGCGGCAAGTTCGACGTGCAATCCATCGGGGGTAACGGCTGGCAACGTGCGCAAGGACTGTAGCCGTTCACGTTGCTGTTGATAGAGACGTAAAGCATGGGCATACTGAGCCAGTGTCTCACTATCAGGGTCTACCACGATACTTCCGTCATTCCCATCAAGAGCTATCTGCACAACATGTGTATCGGAGACCTGCGCATCATACAAGGTGTTAAAAAGATTGGTCGCGCCCACAATAGCGGGAATCCCCATCTGACGTGCCAGGATTGCTGTATGCGAGGTAGGGCCACCTTGCTCGGTTACTAAACCCAGGACAAAAGTGGGATTCAAGCCAGCTGTATCCGAAGGCAGTAGATCGCGTGCAGCAATAATCACCGGATCTGTAAGATGACGCAATTGAGCCAGTGGACGCCCCTGTAGATGTGAAATCACGCGGGTGCTAATGTCGTGAATATCAGCAGCACGCGCCTGAAAATAGCTATCACTGAGTTCTGCGAGAATTTGTGCGAACTCGTCTGCGGCACCGGACATTGCCCATTCCGCGTTCATCAGGCCCTCTTCAATACGTATATGCGCGGTATCCAGCAGAGCTTCGTCCTCAAGCAGCAGCAAGTGCGCCTCAAAGATTGCGGCTTCTTCTTTGCCTACTCGTTCGTACACCAGATCACGCAACTGAATGATTTCTTGCATCGAAGCCTCTAAGGCGCGTTGCAGACGTGCTTTCTCTTCTTGCACCATATCGGGCAAGATGTGACTTTGTGTAATGACGGGCGGTGTTGGGTCATACAACAGGCATGGACCAGTAGCAACACCATGAGCAGCAGCAATTCCATGCAAGGTAAACGGCATTGCATCCCTCGCTTCCTAGCCCAGATTTCTTTAGCCGGGCATTTCCACAAACTCGCGATTTGCCATCTGCTGAAGAATAGCACGAGCGCATGGCTCATCCGTAATCAGAACTTTCACAATCCCCGTGCGGAGCGCACCCAGAATTGCCTCCGTTTTCGCTACACCAGCAGCAATCGCAATCACAAGCGGCACTTTCCGCAAAGTTTCAAACGGCACAGATATGGTGCGTCCTAACAACTCAGTTGCGCAGAGCCGTCCCTCTATATCAAAGTAATAGCCACATATATCGCCAACGGCTCCCTGACTACGCACACCCTGTAACTCCTGCTCATCCAGATAGCCCGCTCTGAACAGGCCAGAAGCCTCTGGACGCGCACCGCCGATACCCACCAGAGCCACATCCATCTGCTCCATCATCTGAAACGAACGCCGCAAACTGCGCTCTTTCAGCAGCCCATCATGGACCAGCTTATCCTCCACCACAAGCGGTGCATGAAGGTAATAGCAACGCGCACCGTAAGCATCGGCAAGACGGCGAGCAATTTCAGGACCATCGATATCCGGTGTGGATGAGGTATCCACACTTCCCATCAACTGCACAATATTCAGAGGCAGACGGCGCCGTGGACGCAACGCCTTCATCATCTCCAACATTGAGGTTCCCCAGGAGATCCCCACTGTGCGCAACGATTTGACGGTTGCAGGAGGGTTTTGCCCAGCAATTGCCTGACTCTCCTGAATCCGCCGATCAATGTAGCGCGCACCTAACGCACCTACGTGATTGAGCGAAGATTCATCAGGCGAGGCACTCAGTAACACTTGAGCATCTTGCAAGCCAAATTTCTGCATCAACTCTTCTCGTAGGGGAGCCGAACTTCGCAGTGGATGCTGGACATGGATGTCAACCAGCCCCAATTCACGCGAACGGGTCAGGAGACGCGAGATACCAGAACGCGACACACCAATCACTTTCGCAATCTGCTCTTGCGTATAATTTTCCTCATAGTACAGACTGGCAACTTCTGTAAGCAGATAAATGTCATCACTCTCTTGTGTCATAAAGCCTTCCTTATCACACGTTACCCTGGCTTCTTGTCCGCTGTTTTGACAAATGTGCAATATTGAAATTAATTGTAAGAGCTAGCCCCTGTGTTTGTCAACTCTAGCGATCTCTTTGCCAAAAATTCCTTGCGAAATGCAAACAATTGCAGAGCCTACTATTTTAGATAGATCGCCAGGACGATTGCCAGGGCCAACACCGCCCCAAACTGTAGATGTAGCATAGCAGTACGCTTAATACCAACAATATAGGCTTTACGCTCACGAGCAGTCAGGACAGAACGCACATTTGTAAACGCCAGTGGAAATGTTATCCAGGTAGCTAGACTTAACAGTGGCAATATCCCCGTTAGAGCAAAAATTGTTACCGCGAGATAGCTTCCTATCAGCAAACAAGCATGAAACCACTGCCCAAAACGCACGCCAAAACGCACGGGCAGCGTCTTCTTGTTGACCGCGAGGTCATCCTGGTAGTCACGCACATTGTTCATATTGAGAATAGCAGTGACGATGAAGCCTACTGGCACACTAGCAGCAAAAGCCACCCATGACCAGTGCTGAATTTGCACATAGTACGCTCCCCACGTCATGAGAAAGCCCATCGCCACATAAACCATCACATCACCTAAACCGCGACTGGCAAACTTGAACGGCTTCGCGCTATAAAAATAGCCAATCGCTACCGCCGCCAAACCAAACAGAAGAATAGCAGGTCCTACGCGCAGTACCAGGATGATGCCTAATAGTGCCGCTATAATGAAACTGAATAAGCCTCCGCCAAAGACCTGCCCCGCAGTCATCTCGTTACGGAAAATAACTGTGCTTGCCCCTAGTGACTCTGGATGGTCCAAACCATAACGATAGTCAAAGTATTCATTAAAGTAGTTTGTGCCAATCTGCAAAAACAAGCAGGACACAAGCGTCATTAAAAAAATGTCCACATGAAACACGCCTTGATAAGCCGCGATTGCGCTTCCTACCAGAACAGGACTGACCGCTGCCGTTAATGAAAAAGGACGGCTCGTTTTCAGCCAGATTTTCCAAGCGGGAAACTTTGTCGTCGTAGGCACTGTTGATGTATCACTCATAGGATTATTCTCGCCCTCAAACTCTATAGTAAGTGTGAAAGACCCTTGTCTTTTCTCTTCCTCTTAACAGATGATAACGTTATGGAATCAGGATAGACAGAACTATAAAGACCCTTTCACAAGTATATTCTCCTTAAAATACTAAGACGTTTCTATCAAAAAGTCAAAAAGTAGAGTTGTCGACTCTCATTTCAAAGGTTACAGGTTGTAACCAATCAGTTAAGCCAGACGTGTCTTCACTGGAAGAAACATATATTGCAGATATTGGGATAGAAGAAAAGCAGGAGGGGCATTTCTTTCCTATCTCAACAATCCAACCCTGTAATAGCGTCTACTGGGCATCTTGCACCCTCCACATGTATAGAATACAGTAAGAAAGGATTGCGTTATGGCAAAGACAATGGATACCATTGTAGGTGGGAAAAAAGCACAACAACGATACTTCCGTGTCACTGATCAGGTTCCCGGTGAAATCTGGTACTGGTCAGCACTCGGTTCCATTATAGCATCAGCCGCCTTGTTCGCGTTTAATAAACGTGACTGGAGCATTTTTGTAGGGCAGTGGCCACCCACCTTCCTGCTGTTCGGTCTCTATCACAAATTATTGCAACCATCTCGCTCCTAGTCAGCTTAAATAACATGACAGCAGCCCATCTATTAACTAAGCAATAGATGGGCTGCTGTTTGAATTAGAGAACGCCTTTACGCCGTGTTGAAAACATACTGAGTTCTTTCAAATTTTGTCAACTATTTTTCGCATTCAAATTTTACATCTTTTAAATATTTTTCATATTATTATTTATCAATAATTTTCATATTTTTCAAATTTATGACTGTCAAGAAACATACCACAAATAAATATTATCCCATTTCGAATGTGCAATTATTATTACCTTATAGATAATCTAAACCATTTAAATCATGATCCATCTTTACTGACCATCGGAGGCTATTCTCAAATACGCTCGACTCTTCACGTACGACGTGGTACAATCGACAGGGTGCAAATAAAATCATGTTGCCGTGAGGAGAACGAGCTAATGACACGCAAGAAAGAGAACGAAATCACTGTTTCGCCCGAGGAACAGGCTCAAATACAAGAGCAATTGACACGCTATCAACAAGTCGCGCAAACACTCCATGTCAGTACGACACCAGAGGCTGTACAAGCCGCACTGGCGGACTTTAGCGCACTGCCCGAAACGACACAAATTATCACCGTCAAGTCCCTGGCAAAAGAGCAGACTCCTGATGCGGCTGACGTTCTCGCCGCCATTAATGCATACAGCCAACTAAAAGAGGTTCGGAAAGAGGCACGTCGCTCGTTATTGCGTCTGGAATCCAACAAAATTACCCCTCAGTGGACACCACCTATCGAAGCTGCACCTGCTGTTCGTGTCAATGTCAGCAACCCACCACGCTTTTGGAAGGGAGTCATCACCCAAACACGTGAAGAGGGTGAGGTACAACTGTTGCTCAGTTGGGAACAAGGCTATGACTACACGGAAGCGCGCATGTTGATTTTCCTGCTTGATTTCTGGAAAGATGGCATTAAAGATATCATTGTCGATTTAGGCGGCAAGCGTCGTGTCGATGAGCAGATCAACGAAATGCGCACGAAATTAACCAATGCCCATCTTGTAGATTGTACGCTGGCAGAAGGCAAGCGCATGCTCGAAGAGGCTCTCTCCGTAAATACATGGCGCGGCACAGTCCCTGCTCAAGAGTATCGTAACCGTTTACCACTCCTTAATCAACTGATCTGGCAAGCAACTGAACTGGGTGAGGATCGCGGCTCCTCATTTATCAACCCTGAGTTGAACGAACAAGAAACAATCATTAACTTCATTGGCGGGTGGACGCTTGGTGACTATGGACTGACCTATGACTTGCTCACACGCGATAGCAACATACGTGAAGGTCTTGAGCGCGATGAATGGGTAGAGCAGCGGCGCGCGTGGTTCAACGAGGCCAAACCAGCACGGCTTGAACTGGGCTTTGTTCACGAGCTCGAACAACGTCAAAGTGCGCTCTGGCTCCCATCATCAAGTATGAATACGCGCACGGCAACACGCAAAGATGTTGAGGTTGGTTGGTCACTCGAACTAAGCAACACGCCACTCAGTGGCGCATTGCGCGAGATGCCGATGGGGACCGCAATCAATAAGGAAACCAGCCGTCACTGGTTTTGGACCAACTATACTGTTGTTCATGAACGGCAGGGATGGCGGATCCAAAACATCATTGATGAAGGGGCAAATAGTCAAGGTCTTTCTGCTGATGAGCTACAAAAGCGCATCAAGGAATACGAAGAGATTATCGAAACGCGCGTCAAACAACGTGACCTCAATCCAAATGTTATAATGGAAGAGTTATCCTGGCGTCTTACACAACTCCTTCATTACTATGACGCGCTGCTTGTGCGCCTGCCTCTGGATATCACAACCAACGAAAAGGCATATACGCGCGCGCTCACAACAGGCAATCCTGAGCGTACAGTGGTTTATCTGGAGCGCATGGCAAATCGCTTTGGCGAACACAAAGCGGACACACTTAGACGCCTGGGAGCCACACTGACAACACTAGCATACAACTACAACACGCCTGAAATGCGCCAACGGCAAGGCATGATTTTGGCGCGTGCGGAGAGCGCACTTCGTGAAGCGATTACTATCGAAGACACCGCTATCGGACATATCTTGCTTGCGGAATTTCTTCTGAGCCTGGAAAACAACGAGGAGGCAGAGCAGGAATTACTCAAAGCGAAGTTGATGAACCCAACACCTGACGAGGAGGCCTCTCTCGAAGCTGGGCTGGGCAACCTTGCCGTGCGTCAGGAACGTATACACGAGGCTCTGCCACATTTCGAGCGCGTTGCCGAGATCAATCCTAAATATCCGGGCGTCTGGTTCAGTCTCGGCTTCACACAGCGACTCTTAGGGCGTATGGATGTCGCGGAGGAAAGTTATCGCCGCGCAATCCAGAGCGAACCCAATGATATTCGCCCCTACGGAGAGATGATCGCTATCTATATGAATCGTGACGAGAAGGTACACGCACGCATGCTGGGCTTACAAGGTATTCAGGCCAATCCAGAATCAGCCCATTTACGCGCGCTTTATGCCTCTGTCCTTTATGAAATGGGCGATACACGCGGCGCACAACGCGAATTGGCACAAGCCGAAGAGATTGATCCACAAGACGAAATGGTACATACTGTGCGACAATATATCTCGGAGAAGAGCAAAAAGAAGTAGCTGCACATCTCACACGTTAGCGTGGCTCGGTGGCAAGCCTCCGCGCAAGCACACGATTATATGACGGGGCCACCCTCGTTAAAGATAGAGAGGAACATAACATGTTCATCAACGAAGACAATGACGTGGCAGAGTCCACACTACAAACATTCCTGGAAGCCTGGTCAGAAAACGATTATGCAACTGCATATGATCTTCTAGCAAACGCTAGCCCACTCCGTCAAGGACTGACACGCGAGGCCTGGATTATTCGCCACGAAAGTTGGGCCGAACAAGCGCATCCGGCCAGCCTGCGTTTCGACATTGTTATTGAGGAGGATGAAGAGGAGGCCAGTCCCAACAACGTCATCGTTTTACCGAATGCCAACACTACGAACACGAACGCGACACAGGAGGCATTTGAGGTTTTCTGGTCAGTCGAGATGGCTGATACGCCGCTCAGCGATACGCTCAAAGAGTTGCCGACCACGACTATTATCTATCAAGAAATTGGGCGTCACTGGTTTTGGTCTCGCTTTACGCTTGTAGAAGAGAATGCGGCATGGCGCATTCACAACATGGTGGATGAGGGTAAAGCGGCCCAGCAACTATCAGTGGAAGTTTTGCACCAACGGATGGACGAACTTGCAGCTAGCATCAAGTCGCTAGCGGAAGAATTTGGCATCCAAGACATTGCAGAAGAAGGCAAGATCGAGGATATTATCCAAAAGGTTGAGGAGGACCAGTTCTCTTTCGAAGATCTTCTCGGTCAGGTACAGGAGATCGGTTGGATTACGCAGCGTGCGATGTACTACAGCGACGCTCTCATCAAAAAGACGCCAGATGATGTGCAAGTGTATGAAACAGCAGTCGCACAGGCCACGACCATGGATGAATGGGAACGTGCGGCGGCCTATCTCGAACTCATCATTGAGCGTTTCCCAGACAAGCGCGGTCCCGCCTTGCGCTCGTTGGCAACCGCCCTGGCAAGCCTTACCGGCGAATATGAAGAAGAGCGTGCGCAGCACTTTGTTGAACTTGTTGAAAAAGTCTTGCGTGCTTCCATTGAGGCCGACCACCACACCTCCTCCTATACCATGCTCGCTGATCTGCTGATTGACCAGGAAGAACGCCTGAGTGAGGCCGAAAGTTTGCTCAAAGAGGCGCAACAGCGCGCAACAAACCCAAGTGAGCAGGCGGCTATTGCCTATAGCTTCGGTAAACTCGCCGAGGTGCAGGATAATATGGAAGAGGCACTCACGCATTTCCAGCGCACCATCCAACTTGATGAGCGTGTGCCAGGAGCATGGACAAGTCTGGGCAACGCGCAACGTGCGTTGGGACAAAACAAAGAGGCTGTTCAGAGCTACAAACGCGCGCTTGAAACTGACCCGGAATCGCTGGATGCCTATGTTGAACTGGCACTCATCTACATTGAGCAGAATAAGGTTGCTGAGGCACGCAAACTGCTTGAGGATGGCTTGAGCCTCTTCCCTGATGAGCCAGAACTGTATGCCGCCTTCGCCATTGCTGAAATTCAAAGCAACAACTTGCGCAATGCGGAAGAGTATCTAGACATGGCGGAAGAGATAGACGCCGAGGTCGAGCTTGTGCAGGATGCGCGCCTGCTCTTAAATCAAGTGAAGGCGCAACGGAAAGCACTCAAACCCAAAGGTAAAGGTCCGACACCAAATAAACCCAAGCATAAGAGATAATGATCGAACCACAACAAGAACAAACGATTACCTACCATACTGTCACCCTCGGACCGCTCACACGCGAGGGTGACACCCTGGCAGAGGTGTTTTTGTCCGACGAGGCTGGCACACTTCAGGCGCAAACGCTGCATGTACCAGCGGGACTCCCCGGTGAACAGGTTACGATTGCGGTAGAGGCTCCACGTACGCCTCGTCCTGGCAAACGCCATCGCCGCTGGAAAGCGCGTCCGCCACGTGTCTGGATTACGGAGATCCATCAAGTGTCACCACTGCGCGTTGCAGCCGCCTGTCCCGTCTTTGGCACATGTGGCGGGTGCCAGTTACAACATATGCAGTATGAAGCGCAATTAACATGGAAACAGGAAATCGTGCGCCAGCTTCTACACGATATTGGCAAATTCGACGATCAGCCCCTGTTGCCCACTATCGCCTGTGCTATCCCCTGGCATTATCGCAACCATATGCGCTTCTCTGTCAACCGCGATGGACACACGGGCTTGACAGCACGTGGTACCCATCGCGTCCTACCACTGGCGCAGTGCCCTATCGCGCATGAGCAGATCAATCAGGCACTTTCTATCGTGAGTCAGCGCGTCAATCCACAACCACAGGTCCTTATCAGATGTGGTACAGTAACACACCAGATGCTTATCCAGCCCACACAACCGCCAGAGGTAGCACAGCAACTTGCCGAGATCGGCATTGAGCTACGCGGCGAAACGATGGAAGAGGTACTCGGCAACGAAACATTCCGTATTCGCCCCAGTTCGTTTTTCCAGACAAACACAGCACAGGCGGAGAAAATGGCGCAAATGGTGATCGAGGGAATATTGGGAGCACGTGCGTCAGAGCAGACAAAACAACCGCTCACACTCGTCGATGCCTACTGTGGTGTAGGCACGTTCGCGCTTCTGCTCGCTTGTCATGTTGAGAAGGTCATCGCCATTGAAGAATCAGCAAGTGCCATCAAGGATGCACAGTGGAACGCACGGCACACTGAAAATATCACTATCCTTAAAGGTAAGGTCGAAGATTTGTTACCTGATCTTTCCGCACAGATCGATGGCTTTGTGATTGACCCACCACGCGCAGGCTGCCAATCCCAGGTGCTAGACACGCTGTTACGTCATCCTGTAGCGCGCATCGTCTACGTCTCGTGCGACCCTTCGACGCTGGCGCGTGATCTCGATATCCTCTGTCATGGCGCGGCAACCTATCGTTTGTGCTCGGTACAGCCACTCGATATGTTTCCGCAAACGGCCCATATTGAATGTATTGCAGTTCTGGAGCATGCAGCATCATGACCACACTCCTCCCATTATTGCTTGCCTCCGCTTCACCCAGACGGCGGCAGATTATCGCGTCTCTCGGCCTACCATTTACCGTTGGCGTCTCTCCCACGGATGAAGAGGCAGCGCAAGCTCACTATACAGGTCCAGTTGAAGGGCTTGGCGTGTGGACGGCAACCCACAAAGCAGTCATGGCCTTGACGCTCCCAGAGGCGCACCATCGCCTGATTATTGCCGCCGATACGACTGTCGTCCTTGACGAGCAGGAACTTGGCAAGCCCCGCGATAAAGATCATGCGCGCGCATTGCTGCTCTCACTGCGCGGCCGCTGGCATCAGGTTATCACTGGTGTCGTCGTATGTACACAGATTGACGGCCGTGTGCGCCTCGCCAGCGAGAGTTGTGCCACGCCTGTGCTGATGCGCAATTACAGCGCAGAGGAGATTGACGCCTATATAGCGACAGGTGACCCGCTCGACAAAGCAGGAGCCTATGGCATTCAACACCCACAATTTCAGCCAACAGAGCGCATTGACGGTTGCTACCTCAATGTCGTCGGATTACCGATATGTATACTTACTCGCTTGCTGGCAGAATTTGATATCTACCCGGCGTCAAAAGGTTTGGTCGGTACAACCTGTCCCTGGTCAGAACGATGTCTGAAAACACCAGCCCAATAATTCGCGGTCGCTATGCCCCCAGTCCTACAGGCGATCTCCACCTGGGGAATGTGCGTACAGCCCTTCTCGCATGGCTCTTTGCGCGTAGTGCTGAAGGGCAATTTGTTCTGCGCATCGAAGACCTGGACCGCCCGCGCACACGCCCTGGAGCAACCGAGCGTATGCTTACAGATTTACGCTGGCTCGGCCTTAATTGGGATGAAGGACCAGATTGTGGCGGCATCTTCGCACCATACACGCAGAGTGAGCGGACCGCGATTTATCAGCACTATCTCCAGCTTTTACAGGAAAAAGGACTGGTCTATCCTTGCTATTGTAGTCGGGCCGAAATTGCACAGGCCGCCAGTGCGCCCCATCAGGGGAACGAGGGGCCGCGCTACCTCGGCACGTGCCGCACGCTTACCGCGCAAAAGCGTCGAGAGTATGAACAGCATGGACGCCGCCCATCGCTACGTTTTCGCGTTGACGCTACACGTAGCGTTACCTTCACCGACGCGCTCTGCGGCCCTCTCAGCCAGCATGTACAGGGAGAGGTCGGTGATTTTATTCTCTATCGCGCGGATGGCATTTTTGCGTATCAGTTCGCGGTCGTGGTTGATGACGCGCTCATGCAGATAAATCAGGTTGTACGTGGAGCCGACCTGCTCACCTCGACTCCGCGCCAAATCCTGCTCTACGAGGCACTCGGTTTCCCCATTCCCATGTTTGCCCATGTTCCTCTCATGTTGGATGAACAAGGCCATCGACTTGCAAAGCGCACACAAGGCATGGGACTTGCCCCATTACGTGCCATGGGTCACTCACCAGCCCAGGTCATTGGTCAGCTTGCCGCCAGTTGCGGTTTGATCTCTCACAATCAAGCGATCACCCTAAATGACCTACGAGCACACTTCCATCACAATCAGTATGGTATAATACGCGCAATCTCAGAAAATGCTGGGATTTTCCCATGAGCGATACGCAAGATGTACAATCCAAGCCATGCCATCAGTATGCTTCTCCATCTTGCTATCAGTATATATTTGTGTAAAGAGATCGATATACGTATGTTTACTTCCCTGGGCAATAATACGCACACCATTATTCTTGCAACCATGAATACAACCATACAAATTGTGCTCACTATTATCACTGTCGCAATTGCGATTGGCATCGGCCTTTTCTTGCGCAAAATGCTTATTCACGGTTTGCGCCGCACAGTCCTTGATAACTGGATTATCCAGACACTCGGTATCATCGTTATCCTCCCATCGCTTATCCTGGGCGGCTTCGTCATCCCAATCATCTGGCAGCCAGAAATTATTTTTACGTACTGGCAAGGCATGCAAGGGCAACTGCAAATCGATAAAATTAACCTGAGTGCCCTCATCACCAACAGTATCGAAACCCTTTTATTGCTCGGACTAGGGATTGGTGTCGCCCGCACTATTCAGGCACTCACCATTCGCGGTCTAGGCGAAAATCGGATAGATATCAATATCCGCACACTAATTGGACGCATTTTTTATATTATCGTTCTTGTCTTCGCCGCCTTCTGGATTCTCTCCATCTGGCAAATTTCTATTGGCGTGCCTGTCACGGTGATTAGCGTTATTACCGTCGCTATCACCGTCTCTATTCAAGACATCTTGAAGGACCTGGTTGCGGGTTTCTATATTCTCATTGAAAGGCCCTTTCATATTGGCGATCAGATCAGCACGGCTACATATGTGGGCAAAGTCGAAGATGTTCAGTTACGCGCGACAAAACTACGGCTAGTGAGTGGAGAAGAGGTGACAATTCCCAATTCATTGGTTTTTAGCAGTCCAGTCACAAATAACAGCTTTTACGGTGAGAGACGAGCAACAATTACGCTCACGCTACCAGAAGATACATTTGTCAAAGACAAGACACAACAACAAATACTGCAGGCCATTCAAGAACTTGAGCATATTATGGTAAAACCAGAACCGTCTGTCTTGCTCACAGGCTATACAACAGAGAAGAAAGCAACCTTAGCGGTGCGCTTCTGGGTCGCAAGTGGACAACTTTCTGCCGTTTCTGACGTAGTATACACATTGCATAAAGTATTGCCAAATGCAGAATTGGTGGTTACAGAATCCGCTGGTAGCATTTAAAATAGAGGAGAGCAGCAAAAAATCGCCCTACACAGCCTGACTGTTCCTTAAAGGAGTGTTCATACGTTGGAAGTATATAGAATACAAGATAGACGGCGAGAGATGCGCCATATTGGACTGATTGGGGGAACGTTTGATCCGATTCACTATGGTCATCTCGTTATTGCCGAAGAGGTACGAGCAACGCTTCACCTGGATGAAATGGTTTTTATTCCGGCAGGGCACCCTCCTCATAAACCAGGACGCAACGTGACCCCTGCAATTCATCGCTTAACAATGGTACAACTTGCGATTGCCTCAAATCCATATTTTCGCGTTTCACGCATTGAAATTGATCGTCCAACGCCCTCATATACCGTTGAGACACTCCGTATCTTGCGTCAACAATGGGGAACAAATATCGCCCTCTATTTTGTTATCGGCTGGGATAGTTTAGAAGATTTTCACACCTGGTATGAACCAACTGGTATACTTGAACACATCAACCATCTCGTTGCAGTCAGGCGTCCAGGCTATGTCGAAGAACCAGCATACAACCAATTACTGGAGGAACGACTGCCTGGCATTATGCAGCGTTTGCTTGTTATTCCTGCTCCACAACTGGAAATATCGGCGACAGAACTTCGGCAACGCGTTGCTGAGGAGCGTCCTATCAAATACCAAACCCCAGAGATTGTGGAGCAGTATATTCAAGAACACGCGCTCTATCAAGACAAGACAAAGGACGCGAGAAAGTAGAAGCGCATGGAACCAATGCATTTTGAATTAGGTGATCGCTTACGCCTGCGTAAAAAGCATCCCTGTGGTGGCTACGACTGGGAAGTCGTGCGCGTGGGGGCTGATATCGGCTTGCGCTGCGAAACCTGCGGGCGACGTGTTTTGTTACCGCGTTCAGAAGTTGAACGTCGTATAAAACAAGTTCTCCCTCATACAATTAAAACTACTACTGATCCTTTTGAGGACGAGTAAGGAGATCTACATGGCCCTGGTCAATAGCAGTGGGGGCTTTCTCACGCTGCTCAAAAAGCGGAACTTTCTTTATCTCTGGCTCGCCCAACTTATCTCGATGACCATTCTCAATGCCTCTAACTATGCCCTCATCTTTCTGATTGGAGAGGTCACTCACTCTACGACATTGATCGGTCTGGCTATTATCACCTTTAGTATCCCCGCTGTTCTGATCGGCGCGCCCGCGGGAGTTTTTGTCGATCATATGAATAAACGGCGCGTTCTTTGGGGCAGTAACTGTTTGCGTGCAATCGCGACCTTCCTGTTTGTAGGATCGCTCATTCTCAACCGCCATCAGCTCATCCCAGCCTACGTGCTGACCTTTCTCATCTCAATGATTGGACAATTCTTCACGCCAGCCGAAGGCTCAGCAATTCCCAAATTGGTGAATGAGGCAGAGTTGATGCCCGCACTCTCGCTTTTTAACATCACGTTTATGCTCTCACAGGCTCTCGGCTTTATCATTTTTGCGCCGATTATCATTGGCCTGCTGCCCACTTTCCACATCTATCATCTGGTAATAGACTCTGTCATCCAGTTATATGCCATCATCGGCATTCTATACCTGGTTTGTGCCTTGTTGATTACGCTCATCCCAGGAGAGAGTTTTAACCGTCAATCGCAGGTGAAAGAGGATAAAGCTACACAGCCATTGACGGTGATGGGGAACGTATGGAGTGAAATGTATCAGGGATGGAGCTTTGTGCGTGAGCGCAGGCTGCTTTTCCTGGCTGTTATTCAACTCTCTTTCGCTGGTGTGCTTCTTCTCGTCATTGGTCAGATCGCCACGCCTATTGTCACCAAATTACTCCAATTTCAACCGAATGCGATGGCCGTCGTCTTCGCACCTGCAGGCATTGGTCTAATCGTAGGCTCTATCCTCATGCCACATATCACCCGTCATCTAGGAAAACCGTACTCTATTCTCGTCGGATGTATCAGCTTGATGGTTGTCACGACACTGCTCCCACTCATAACCCTGCTGGCGCGTACACTTCAACCTCAAGGCTGGAATACCAATCCACTACTGCTACTCACAGTTGGATTCATTATGTTCTGCGCGGGTGTCGCACTAGATTTTATCAACATTCCAGCCCAGACAGCCATGCAAGAACTCACACCAGATTGGATTAAAGGCCGCGTTCTCGCACTGCAACTCGCCTTTTACAATGCCTGCTCTATTCCAATCATCCTGTTTATTGGTGCCATTGCCGACTTGTTCGGCATTGATCGCGTGCTCTATCTTATGGCAATCTGTTCCATTGTCTTTGGCTTATGGGGCATCTACTATGAACGTCGCTATCACACTAAAACACCCAGCGATCACCCAATACCGCGTGCCGATAGACCAGCACCAGATACTATAGCACAGTAGGAGACACTTCACATATGTACCCTACTTTACCGCTATTTACCTAAAATTCTACTTGTACAACCCATTGACGGAAACACAACATTCCGTTTACAATGAAAAAAGACAACATTAATAAGGTGAGTGTGCAAAACGAATGAGTACCGATACAACATTATTGGCACAAATTGCGCCCTATCAGCCCTGGCTCATCATCATGGCTGTCTTCGTGCTATTCATTCTCCTCCGCGTTACACGTAAGGGATTGCGTCGCCGCGTAGATACTATCGGCTATTCCCTGATGCGGGAACGCGGACTGCTCATCTGGTTCTGGTTCAACGCTCCCGGCGTTATTCTCCATGAATTGAGCCATGCCCTGGTTGTCTTGCTATTTAGTCCTTTCGGATTCCGCATCACCCATATCACGCTCTTCGGTATTAAACCCATGGGACAACGGGGAAATCGTATCAATGCGGTGAGTACACGACAATCCCTCCAATTGGGCGAAGTACAGTATATGCGACCTCAAGGCCAGTTTATGAGCTATATTGGCGATGGATTGAGCGGCATTGCCCCTCTTTTCGGTGGCATCGCGATGTTCCTTCTGCTCTACTGGGCTGCAACTGGCTATAACCTCTGGGATCTGCCTTTCGACGCACAACAACACCTACAACTTCTGCGCCCAGGTTGGCCCTGGTGGACGCTCGTCTTTGCTCCCTATCTGATCCTCACCGTTACCTCAGAACTTTGGCCCAGTCGCCAGGATTGGTATGGAGCACGCTGGTTTGTCGGAACGCTTATCTTGCTCGTCGGACTCGCCATTATCGCCATCTGGTACTTCCACTACCTCAATACAATGCTACTCTTCACAACCTTTATTGCTTCACGCATTGATTTTGCCCTCTTCGTCCTGCTGATACTCGATCTACTCTTCCTGATAGTTGCCGAAATTTTCATGAAAGCGATTGTCCATTAATGTCTGAACCGCTGCTACTCATCATTACAGGGCTCCCTTGCACAGGTAAAACGACGCTCGCAAAATGGTTAGCCCCACAACTTTCCCTCCCTCTGATCTACAAAGACGGCATTAAAGAACTGCTTTTTGACGAACTGGGCTGGAGTGATCGCACGTGGTCACGCAAACTGGGCAAGACCAGTATCAATCTCCTCTTTTACCTGACTGAAACTCAACTCCAGGCAGGTCAGTCACTCATCGTCGAAAGCCCTTTTATCCCATCCATTGCCAATAACGATTTTCTGACGCTTAAAGAAAAATATCCCTTTTACCCTCTACAAATCCAATGCGTCTGCGATAGCCCCACGCTCTTGCGCCGTTTTGAGCAGCGTTCTCTCTCTTCTGAACGCCATCCCGGTCACGTAGATCATCTCAACATTGCCGAATTTGCGACTCGCCTTCGTACTAACGATTTTGAGCCTTTACGCATTGGTGGCTCTCTCTACACCATCGATACAACGAATTTTCAGGCTCTCGACTATACGAAAATTATCAGCGACCTACGGGAAATCATCGCCACACACCTATAAACAAAACCAAGCGGAACTTTTACCTTGCCCCTTGCGTACTAATGAGTGAAGAAGCTACGCAGTAATGTAATCGCACACGACAAACACTACAACCTAGTGATAGCCGTCTCAGGCAGAGAAGAAGGATAGTATGAATACCATGCTTCAGCGGCTCAAACATCTCACACTTCCAATACTTCTATTCTCAATCATGCTCATCAGCACCGGTTGCAATCTCGCAGAGAGTAAACCATTGAGTGGTCCCACAACACAGATGAGCATTGATCCTCCACTACCCAATTTTGGCCCTTTCGTCGGGACATGGTATGGGCATGGGCGCGTGCTCACATTTCAAGCTGACGGACAGGCAACGTATCAGGCACGAACATACACATGGTGCGCTCCTGGAGTTACGGTACCATGCGACAGTATACAAGGAAATACTATTCACGTGGGCATTGTCGAACAGGTCCTGTTTAGCAGCGTGCAAGACAAAACTGCCTATGGTCATATTATGAGTAGCACGAGAGGTAATACTGGACAGCCCATCTCCGTGACACTGCAAGCCAACAATACCGTTACCTTATCTGATGGCCTTCCGCTTTGTGGCCCACACGCCCCTGCAGGATGGTGTGGAGCATAATGCCAGTCGCCAATCAGTTTCAGAGCAGGAACGTTCCCTGGGCTTGTTCTATCTTTGAACAGCGATCAGACAGAACAAGGAAGAATAGTATAGCATATCCAAGCCTGCTCCTGCCCTAGCACAACCTGTTTTTAACACATATGACAGAAAGGCCGCTTCGGGGCCATTTAAGTAATCCTCGCGCGGGTATTTAACGTATTCACTAATGGATGTAGGGGAAAGGCATTTTGTCTTTCGCAGTCTCGCTAGCCATCATGGAAGGAGTCCTACGTGACCGAAACGCTCAAGCAGACACGCAGTATTTGCTCAGCGTGCGGCGAAATCGTTCCCGCCGCCTATGAAGTGCGCACAAACGAACAAGTCTTTTTCACGCGCACCTGCCCCACACACGGCACGGTCGATACCGATCTCGGCTATAACGCTGATTTCTACCGCCGCTCATTTCAGGTCGAAAAGCTGATGATCGCGCGCTACGGCGACGGTGGCGACACCGATATTTCGCATGGGCAATCCCCATTCCCGTTGCGCAAACCCGCTGGCCTCGCCATTCTCGAGGTCACAGAACGCTGTAACCTCACCTGTCCCATGTGTTATGCCTACTCTAGCCCGTCGGAGCGCGACTATTCGCTGGAAGAGATCGAGGCCCGGCTTGACCAGCTAATCGCTATCGAGGGCAAGGGCATTTCGCTCCAGATCTCCGGCGGTGAGCCATCAGTACGCAAAGACCTGGACAAGATTGCGGCAATGGTCAAACAAAAAGGTTTTGCCCAGCTTGAGATGGTCAGCAACGGCATTCGCCTGGCGCGAGAGGCGGACTTTGGGGAAAAACTGGCCTCGTGGGGCTTTACCTCCGTCTACCTGCAATTCGATAGCACGCGCCCTGAAGATATCATCAAACTGCGCGGCGAGGACCTCTGGGAAGTGCGCGAGAAAGCGATTGCCGCCCTTGAACGCGCCAAACTGCCTTCCACGCTCGCGGTTCCGCTCTATGATGGTCTCAACACAGACCAGATTCAGCAGGCTATCGACTTTGCCTGGCGACATCCCGAAACCGTCTGTGCGATTGCTTTCCAGGCTGCCACGCCATTCGGACGCTTCCAGGTCGATGGGAAAGAGGAGTCTGCCGCTCCGCGCAAGTTGCGTATGCCCGAAATTCTCTCGATTATCGAGCAACAAACAGGTATTCCCGAAAAGCTCTTCTTCCCCGTTGGCGAGGGTTCTCCGCTCTGTAATACCTTCACGCTGCTCAAATACACCAAAGATGGCTACAAACCTATTGCTCCCAATTTCACGCTCGACGAGTTCATGGAAGTGATGGGCCAACACCCGAACATGACGCTGCGCATGCTGACACGCGGACGCGCCGCCGTGTTACCACAGATCGTCACCAACATCGGTGGTAGCTTCAAACTGATGAAGACGCTCTGGCCGCACATCGGCACGGACCCCTCATTCTGGACAAGCCGTAAAACACTGACCCTGTTCGTCAAGCCTTTTATGGACGAGAGCGACATCGACATGAGCCGTATCGAACGCTGCTGCTTCCACAACGCTTCGCCGCGTGGTGTGATGTCATTCTGCGCCCTGAATGCCCGTATGCGACCCGCGCAACCACACGCGCAGGAGAGTGCCTTTGTGCCACTGCCCACGCGCCGCGCCCGTCCGCAACAGAGCGAAGTCGTTGCCTCACCCGTCGGGGATGACTAACACTCGTAACACCCGTTATAGACCTGTAATGAGTTTGGCACATAACCTATGTTACAGGCATAGCATTTCGTAGGGGCGTGATTTATCGCGCCCAATACGCATCTTTTCTACGATGCATCAATATGTGTACTCGTACATGACACCCCTTGTGGGTGTCATGGATATGGATAGGTGTGCATATGGATAGATATGCAATCACCTTTGACAGAACGGCTTGCACATAGATCCCCCTGGGGAGTCGTGTGACGCAGTACGGGGCGCGATAAATCACGCCCCTATGCCATGTATCACATTTATTTGTTTATCTATCGTTCTCTACGGGTTTAATAAAGACTTTACGGCATTTCGATTTATGGAAAGGTTGTATGCGTTTTTCGATTATTGTTCCGGTACTCAACGAGGCCGCCACGTTAGAGCAGCAGCTCGCGCACCTGAGCCGCCAATGCGCCAACCTGGATTATGAATTGTTAATTGTTGATGGCGGCAGTAGCGATACAACGGTGCATATTGCGGAACGGTTTGGGCGTGTGATTGCGGCACCACGTGGACGCGCGCGCCAGATGAATGCGGGAGCGACGGTTGCGAGCGGCGATACCCTTATTTTCCTGCACGCCGACACGCACCTGCCCGATGATGCCTTTACCGCTATTGAACACGCCTTGCTGCGGCCAGAGGTGATCGGGGGAGCGTTCCGCCTGTGTTTTAATTGTGACAAGTGGCCTTACCGCCTCGTCGCCTTCTTCACCAACTTGCGTTCCGCCACCAGTACGGTCTTTACAGGCGATCAAGCGTATTTCATGCGTACACCCAGCTTTCACGCGGTACAAGGCTATCCTGACCAACCTTTGATGGAAGACCTGGAGATCATCACACGCCTGCGCGCCATCGGTAAGGTCGTCCTTTTGCCACAATATGTGACTACATCGGCGCGTCGCCATGAGAAGATTGGTTTGCTGCGCAGCGTGTTTTTCATGTGGTATCTGCGCACGCTCTACAAATTTGGCGTTTCGCCCGCGCAACTGCAACGCATGTACGCGGATATCAGATAGGCAGAGTATGGAAACAGCACAACTTTCAATCATCATCCCCACCTTCAACGAGGAACGTTGGATTGCGCGTACACTTATGCACGTGAAAGAATGCGCACCAGAGGCTGAAATACTGGTCGTCGATGGCGCAAGTCGCGACAAGACTATCAGCGAAGCCTGCGCACATGCGCGCGTCATCAGCACACAGCGTGGCCGTGGGCAACAACTGAACGCTGGCGCGGACGCAACACGCGGTGATATCCTGCTCTTCCTGCACGCCGACACGCTACCAAATAGCGCGGGCATTCAGGAACTCATGAGCGTCATGCAAGACGAACACGTTATTGGTGGAGCCTTTCGGATGCGCTTCGACAACTCCAACGCCCTGTACAAGCGTATAGGACAGCAGGTAACACAACGTTCGCTACGCACAAAAAGCTACACGGGCGATCAGGCCATTTTCATCCGCCGCGGCGATTTCGAGCGTTTAGGCGGATATCGCGACTGGCCTTTTATGGAAGACGTCGAGTTAAGCGAACGCATGGGCAAAGCTGGCAACGTGGTACTGCTCGATCACAAGGTTGAGACATCGGCGCGTCGCCATCAACGTTGGGGCCTGCTGCGCACACAACTGACAGTTATCCTTATTCGCCTGCTCTACCTGCTCAAAGTCCATCCTGCCGCCTATGAATGGCTCTGGTCGCCTGTGCGCTAACAACATGGCAGAGATGGCACAACAGTGCTATTGCTAATGATACTTGTACCGTGTGTGTGGTATTGTACGTTAAAAGAAGAGAACACCAATACTTACCACAAGGAAGTGTCATGCATGCCAGAAAGCCTTACGCAACCCGATAAACCAGATATACCTGCGATGTTGGAGACCAGAGAACCAGAGATTGCCGCCAGTCCAGGCCGCGAAGAAACACACGCTACAGGTGTAGAACCAGCAACAGATAGTTCTACACCTGTTATCTGGACGCCACGTTTCATCATCATATTTGCTGCCACTGTCTTTATAGCTCTCACAACCGAAGGACTACTCACACAAGGCGTCGTCAATAATGGCATTGCGCCCGTCGCACTGGGATGGATATTGCTAGGGCACATTCCTTTCATCGTGATCTGTTGGGCATTGCTGATGCGCGCCGCCAAATCACCCTGGATGCGCCTGGGAGCTACCTTTGGTGGCATTTGGTCGCTCTTTGCCAGTATTGGTTTCGTGTTAAATGCTCTCGCGCTTGACCCGACGCTACCGCTGATGATTCATCTACAGGCGGCGACAAACACGGCATTATTAGCAAGCTATGTCTGTCTCTCAGCAGTCCATACCCCCTTTCATCGCTGGGATGGTTGGTTTTTTCGCCTCTCCTCGATTGTCGGTGCCTGCGCGGTTGCCCTGATCTACTTCCTCCTGCCAAGCAACGCCCGTTCCAGCAGCAGTTTGGAGATTACGACCTCACTCGTGATGCTCTTTATGAGTATGTTTGCGTGGTGGCTACGCCCCTCGTGCTGGCGCACGCAACCCGGTCCAACGCTGCTCTTTGGTATCACACCATTTCTACTGCTCATCCTCGCCATCCCCGGCGTGATCGAAAACTACGAATCATACTTCTACGCCCAGATCGCCCTACTGACGCTGCTATTAGGAGTGATGCGCCTGATTCAGAGCGAACGCCAGAATATCATGTAGAGATCGATGATGATGTTGTAGGTTATCTAGAAAGGCGAAGTGACCCCTCTCACACTCGCCGCGTGAGGCGTTGCATTGACCCACATCATTCCACAGTTTATACTTCTTAGCATTAGATATTCTTTTGGGAATAGTCGATTAGTCAGGGCATATCGACCCGTCCTGTCTCAGGGATTGGACAGGCATACTTTCTTTGTGGGGAGGCTCTGCGCATGTCAACGTATAATCATCCAACGGGCAGACTGGCACCACAGTCTATGCTTCAGCAACGCTATATCATTCTACAAGCAGTTGGGCAAGGCGGCATGGGAGCCGTGTATCAGGCACTTGATACTCGTACACAGCGACAAGTCGCGATTAAAGAGATGAGCCAGGCACATTTCGGACCCGCTGAACTGGCACAGGCGCAGGCGCGTTTTCAGCAGGAAGCCATGATGCTCGCTCAGCTCACGCATCCCAACCTGCCACACATCTACAACTCGTTCAACGAACAGGGCCGCTCATATCTGGTGATGGAGTTCATCAATGGCAAAACGCTCTTTCACCTGTTGCGCGAGAATAATAACAAACCGATGCCCGTTAAGCATCTTTTGCATTACGGAACACAACTATGTGATGTTCTGAGCTATCTACATCAGCAGCAACCGCCAATTATTTTCCGTGATGTGAAACCAACGAACATCATGGTTACCACTGATGGGCACGTCTTCCTGATCGATTTTGGTATCGCACGCTTTTTCAAGGAAGAGCAGGCTCTCGATACCGTCTTTCTCGGCTCCCCAGGTTATGCCGCTCCAGAACAACATGGCACTGAGCAGAGCAGCCCACGCACCGATATCTATGGTCTGGGCGCAACCCTGCACTATTGCCTGACCGGACGCGATCCCTATTATGCGCAACCGCGTTTCACGTTCCAACCCATTCGCACCTATAATCCCGCCGTACCCGCTGAACTTGATCAGCTCATACTGCATATGGTTGCCCACGAGACACAAGCCCGGCCTGCCAGCATGGCTGAAGTTGCCCAAACACTACGTAAGATCGATGCGCTCCTGACCTCTCAATCACCCATTTTAGCGTCTCCATCGGTCACCGCCCCCTCTAGACCTGTTGCTCCAACACAGGTTGCTCAACCCATTTCAAATCCGGGTTCAATATATCTCTCGACTCAAGCCATTGCCGCTCCCACTTCGGCAGGCACGCCTCTCCCCTGGATGCTACCAACACTTATTCGCTTGATCGCGTTGCTTGTCATGTCTATAGGAATATCTATCGTCGGGCTACAGCTTGTTGCATCATCTGGCTTTGGCTGGGGATTTCTCGCGGCCTCTGCACTCGCGCTGCTCCATCTTATCCTGCTTGTTTACGGGATAAAAACCGCTGATACTACACGCGTGCGTATTGCTTCACCCATCGCGGCTATTGCCACACTCATTAGTGGCTTAGCGGCATTGGCACTCGGCTCGCTCGACGTACAGCAACTCGTGGCATTCCTCTCGCCCTCTCTGCTTAACAGCATACAAACCGTGGGGCTGATAGTCACCGCTCTGGCAATGCTAGTATGGCTACGTAATCACACGCGCATAGAACTGGTCAGCGTTGGCATACTGAACGCGATTGCGCTCATCAGCGTACTCATACAAACATTTTTAGGTCCAGTAGACTTACTGCACTACATATTGCTGTTACTTGCCTGGGTCGCATTGATTGCTGGCAGCGCGTTAGTGATTAAGCCAATTGACCAAAAGCATATATAGAACCGTTCACGCTGCCAATATAGAGATGTCCATAGGCGAGGATTGCAGAACTGCGAATCTCGCCTGTTGCGTAGTGCCATGCTGGACGGCCCGTGCGAACATTCAGCGCATAAAAATTGCCGTCACCAGAGCCGACATAAACGAGAGCTGTGCTGATAAGTGGCGTTGCCAGAATTTGCGCACCCGTCGCGAAACGCCAGAGTGGTTTGCCATGCAGAGCATCCAGGCAAAGCAGGATACCGCGATAGCTCCCAACATATAAACGACCTTGAGCAAAGGCCAGATTGCCACCCACACCATCAATCACAGACTGCGTTTGTTGTTTGCTATTTAGCGCATATGACCAGAGATATACGCCCGTCATGCGATTCAGGGCAATAATGAGACCGTGCCATGTCGCGACATAAACACGCTCATTGCCGACAACGGCGGTACTGGTGATACGATCTCCTGTATCGAACGACCATACAAGTTGACCGGTATCGAGATTAACGGCCCAGAGTTGTGTCATCGAGCCGAAACCAATATAGACCAGCGTACCCATGACTGTTGGAGAGGCAGTTGTGGGCCAACCGACAGCCCCACGATGAAACTTCCAAAGCAAACGACCGTTACTGGTATCCAGGCACCAGAGAGTTGTACGCGAGGCAACTAGCAGTTTGTTGCCGATCACGAGGGGAGCAGCCTGTATCTTCTCGTTCGTCTCAAAATACCAGTAGGGTTGACCCGTGAGCGCGTTGAATGCCTCCATCTGTGTACTATTGGCGGCGACAAAGAGGATTTGCCCTTGTAACGCAGGTGTCGCATCGGTGAGATGGTCGCCCAATCTGGCACGCCAGATCACAGTTCCCGTTGCCTCTTTGAGAGCATAAAGATAGCCGTCACTGCTAGCGATATAGAGCAACCCAGCACCCGCGACTGCCGAGGAGAAGATCGGCTTGAACTGCTGTGACCAGAGCAGTTGCGGTAACACGTTATGAGCCTGCACAGCCTGATCGACATAACTGGTATGAGCAGGATTATAGCCGAACATAGGCCATTCACCTGCTGATGAACCAAATAACAAGGCAGGAGCAATAACGTGATTATGCCACTGGTTGACGCGCGGGTGAGAGGCTTGGACGGCACCACATGCGTTGAGTGCAAAGAGCAGCAGGCAGATCATGGGAGTAAAAAGAAATATTCGACGCACAATGAACATCCTTGAGTCAATTTACTTTTTACTGAAGTAAACGCCACTTCCGCGTAAATTCTCCATTGATTGTACATACTACAGCCTATTCAGGCTTACAATCCACCAATCAAACTCGGCATGCTCGTTTATTTGAAGTGCCTGGGAGAAGGCGGCCTTTGTATACAGGCACGCCAAGCGCGCTCATGCTCATTAATAAAATAATCATTATTGGAGGGACATGATTATTGTGTTAAACAAAATAACATGGTAATACATGTGGGGCATTTAGGTCGTGTCGCATTGCCCGAAATACCGGAAAAGTACGAATTGGCATGATGATCGTGTTTAACAAATTAAAATGGGAATCCCATGATGCGGATTCATTTTTTAAATGCCATCATCACGCCTTGCCTGTGCGCCAAGCCGTTTGAGAGGGCGAGATGAGGAATGACGCCTTTTTTGTTGAACTTCATAATCGTGTTCCCACGGTATTTGTAATTATTTATCAAAGAGCGGTATAGTCCCAGACACATTTAAAACCATATAACTTTATTGTTACGTAGTGTACCTCTTGTAGGTAGTAAAGGAGCAGATGCTTGCAAACAACACAGCGTTGGTTGCGGCAACATCGCACCACGACCATTGCAGCCCTGGCCGTCGCGGCGTTGCTTATCTTATCAATCGCCATTATCCCTCGCACGCTCGCCCAACGCACGCAAACAAGCCATTCCGCCAGCCAATATATCCCCTCAACCGCCTTTGGTGATACCGACGACTTGCCTAGCGGCGCACTGAAAGCACCGCGTCTCAAGTTGGCGGCAGGAACTGCGGGCGTCAGTGGGACTGTGACAGATGCGACCACGGGTCAGCCAGTCGCAAACGCGCAAGTGGGCATCAGCCTGGGTGCAGTTGGTAGTACCGCGCAATACACCACAACGGCCAGTGATGGCACGTATAGCTTTCCTGGGATCGCGGCAGGCACGTATAATCTCGCGGCCTGGCGGTATACCGTGAGCGGTGTACAAACAATGTATCGTGACGCGCAACAGACCCAGGTCAGCGTCAATGGCAGCATGACGGTTAATTTCAAACTTGCGCCAATCGCGATTGTGGGTTCACGCAGCGTGCCAGCAGGACACGCCAAGAACATGATCGTCGTAGATTTTGATGAGACGTATTATGACTCATGGTTCGCTGACACGCAGTCAATGGCAAACAACTCGCCTGCCACGCACCAACTGGCTCAACAAGGCGTAGTTGCCAGCGAAGCGTGGACACAGTACGGTTGGTCACCTATTGACCATTATCAGATTGCTGTCGGCTCATACCCCGCGTGGCGCACGCCCGATGCTCCAGCGAAGGTCTGGGGTCAGCCTGACGGTCTGGACACCAACATCTGGTATAGTGGAACCGAGCAATTTGGTCAGGAGTCGATCTTTGATGTTGCCAAGAGCTATGGGATGAGTACCGCTGTGATTGGGGGTAACGACTACCCAACGGGCCACATCACGGACGCGAACGTTGACCAGATTTCGCTCGGCAAAAACATCAACGGCGTGCCGACGCAGTGGATTACTGAGGTAGAAAACTTCTTGACAGCCAATGCCTCGAACGCCAATGGGCAACTCGTCTATGTACCAATCACCGAGGCGGAAGGCCGTTCCGTCGAAAGCACGAGTCCTGATGCTGCCTCTGGTTTGTATCAGCAGGCCAGCGGATGGGACGATCAGGCATTCGGGCAATTGTTAAGCTGGTTGCAGCAAAACAATTACATGAGCAATACGGCAATCGCAGTCGTCTCGGACGAGGCCGAGAACGACCATACCAGTTTCGACAACTTTTATGGCCTGGGTAGCACGGGTCAGGGTTCATCACGCCATATTCCCTTTGTCTTCGCCGGTCCCGGCATTGTCAGCGGACAGAGCTATAGCAGTGTGATGGGTATTGACGACATGAGCGCAAATTTCATGTACGAGCTTGGCTTGCCCACGCCAGTCGATAGTCGAGGTCAGGTCATTCCAGCCTTCTTCACAGGCGGTACAACGCCGACGCCCACGCTGACGCAACCGCCTACTCCGAAGCCGTTACCGACCAATAAACCAGCACCTACTCCGACACAGCCTGTGCCTACGCCAACCAGTCAGCCAACATCCACGCCTGCACCCTCGCCAACGGCGGGAACAGGACCAGGCTTGTTGCAGAATGGTGGCTTCGAGAGCAGTGGAGGTTGGACGTTCTCAGGAACATCGCTCCCCACGAGAAGCCAGACGCAGGTCCATAGCGGGGCGTATTCGCTACAACTGGGGACCAGCGCGCAACAGCAAGGCGATGCTATAGCCTCGCAGATGGTTTCACTGCCCAACAACGCGAAACAGATCGCGCTCAGCTTCTACTACTGGCCTGCCAGCAATGACTCCAGTACCTACGGTTGGCAAGAAGCAAACGTGATTGATAGCCAGGGCAACGTCCTTCAGCAACTCTTTATTAACACCACCAACGATCAAACATGGATACAGATGAACTTCGATCTCTCGGCCTACGCCGGACAGACCGTGGGCATCCAATTCCTCGATCACGAACAGGCCAACGGCGGCCCATACTACACCTACATGTACGTTGACGACGTTTCACTTACAGCGCAATAGCCACCTGTAAGTGCGCAAACCTGATAAGCGGTTCCTATGGGTCTTGCACCAGTAGGAACCGCTTATCAGGTTTAATAAATCTATCTCGTCTTCTGCGCTCTATTCATATTATTTTTCAACTCCTATGTTCGCGTCTGCCACTACATGACCTCTGGGCACCTGAACACAATGCGGATCAATTTCAGACAGCACGCGCTTCTTCCATTGCCTGCGCAATTACAGCGACTTTATTCCGCAACACTCCTGCGGCTTGTAGTGCGCGATAGGGACATTCCAGAGTCTCTTTTGAGCATATGCATATACACCCTTTCTCTACCCTATTGTCTTACAACGCCGGACATTACGAGGACAATCAGTATTGCACCAACCCCATTATTGAGAAAGTGGAGCAGAATGCCGGGCCAGAGAGAGCGTGTGCGCCAGCGCAGGAAGGCCAGGGCAATGCCTATGATAAACAGCACGGCGAACGAACCAGGGTCGGCGTGAGCGAGAGCGAAAATGAACGCGCTCAGCAGGATGGCCCAGACAGGCGACATAGCACGCAACAAGCCCATAAAGACAAAGCCGCGAAAGAAGACCTCTTCACAAAATGGCGCGACAACCACGCTGGCGATCAGGGTCGCATAGGTTGTCAAAGGCGCGGTTTTTGCTCCGTTGAGAATGGCCTGATCGTTGGTCTGAATAGGTAGATGAAAAGCAACAATCAGCGATTGATAGGCAAGATTAATGGCGTAAATGCCCAGGAAAAGCACGATAATCCACGATATCGCCTCACCAACGCGAAAACGCCGCAAGCCAAGCGCGTACCATGCCTGTTTCAAACGATTAGGAACACCACGCAAGATACGCAACACAATAACAAGCGGTGCAATCAGGAATGCGCCCTCTATCAGAGACGAAAACACAAATACCACAAAGGCGTTTGCCAGATCAACCGAAGGCGCAAGAGGTGTTGTGCGCACACCTCGGACGTTCAGGCTTGCTAACCCCAATGCAAGAGCAAGCCAGGGAACAAGCGTGAAGAGAATGCCAGTAAGCGTCTGCTGGATGGTCCAGAGAGCTTTATCAGGTGTATTTTCAAGCAAGCGTAAACTCCATTTTTTCGTACTCAATTATACCATAAAGTTCGTCTTTTGTCTGTAGTCATGCTCATATTTTTACACGGATGATGTGGTATACTACGTTCAACGTAATTTTTAACAGAGAAGTAATGGCATGATCTGAGAGACGATCTTAGGAAGGATATTCGCTTGGCGGGCAACCTGGATACTCATCCATTAGAAAATTCAAACTGGCGTAAGCATAAAAATGCCTGCCCATTTTACCGTGAACGTTGGTTTCCCTGTAACGATATTAACGCAGGTGAGCCAATGTATCAGGTGTTTTGTCTGAAAAATACTCCCCCTGTGACTGCGGAAGAGCAAGAGAAATGTTTCCGTAGTAGAACGATGTGCTGGCGTCTGGCAAACCGCACCCAGAAGCAGTCGGCCAATACAGAGTCAGCAGAAGCCCCTGTTTCATCAAGTGGCAACAAATAACGTAAGGACCGATGTTCCTGTTTAAAAAATGAACACTGTTACCATATCCGATGATATAGGGGTGTGATTCCATCGCGCCCGCGTCCCCTGTCATGGCCTCTCGGGAAGGTCTAAGCGCTACCAGGGCGTGATAACGGTGTTGCAAAAAATTCATCCGCATACCACGTTGGGTGCGTAGTAGTCTGACCATTTTCATTTGACATGGAAGGAAGAAAAGAGATATCCTCAAAAG
>DAIDJF010000032.1 GCA_027451525.1 Ktedonobacterales bacterium | reverse complement strand
ATAAATCACGCCCCTACAATGATGACGGGGAAAACGGGCATCGTATCATTGTAGGGGCGACCCTTGCGGCATCGCCCTGCCTCTCCCAAACAGTTGGAATGAAGATTGACAGAGTACTACCAATTCGCAAGGTATTTCGTTACACACCAATAATTGCGTGTATGTCGTCAGAATCCGTCGATTAGGACGCCTGTGCTGCCTGTGTATTGCTATATTGTCCGATGACATCTAAAACGTCGATGGTAGAAGAGAGTTGGCGTGTAATGCCATCGAGCAGGCCAAGGGCGCGTCCCACGAGGATCAGGTCAATCGAGAGACGCCCGATGCTGCGTCCCAAACGGCTGCTAACCGCGATGGGGGAACTGCCTGATTGAACATCACTCGTTGAGCCACCGAAGAGGACACCAACGAGTTGCAGCAAGGTTGTTATCTCGGTTTCTTCGTCCAGTTGTAGTCCAGCATCCACCAGTGCTTGTGTTAAGCGGTCGAAATCACCCTCTGTCAGGCTCTGTACCATTGTGCGTAGCGACTGTATTAACGCGGGTGCTAGCTCAACAGTCAGGCCGTGATCGAGCAGGACGATGCGTGGTCCGTTTGGTCCGGGCTGCGCAAGGATATTGCCAGGATGTGGGTCCGCGTGGAGAATACCGAGTTGCATCATCTGCTCAGCGTACAGGGCATTGAGTTGGCGCGCAACCTGATCGGGGTCGATGCCCGCCTTGAGCAGTGCCGGGCGGTCGGTGATTTTGATGCCTTCTACGAACTCCATTACGAGGAGATGATCGCTAACCAATTCAGGAATGATGGTTGGAACGACAACATCATCATGATGGCGCAAGGCCGAACGCAACTTTGTCATCAGGCGTGCCTCGCGGCGGAAATCGAGTTCTAAAGGCAAGGTGGCGCGCAGGTAGTCGAGGATAGGGCGTAGCTGAAGATCGGGAGCAATACGCGGTTGTGCCGCCAGAACGCGCTCCATTAAGGCCAAGTCGGTAGAGATCAGGCTGGCAACCTCAGGGTATTGTATCTTAACCGCGACCTGACGACCATCATGCAGGCGAGCGCGATGAACCTGCGCAATCGATGCTGCTGCGACTGGCTCCGGCTCGATTTCCGCGAAGACTTCTGTCAGACTGCGCCCCAGTTCTTGCGCGATTTCTACTTTTATCGTAGACCAGGGATGTGGTGGCAGGCGATCTTGCAGGCTGGCAAGTGTCTGGATATAGATGGCAGGCAGCAAGTCTGGGCGCGTTGAGGCAAACTGACATGCTTTAATCATTGCGCCACCCAGTGATGCTGCCGTGTCTAATACGTGGTTGGCTCCACGTTGGTGTTGAAGTTCCCAATCGCGTTCTTGCACCAGATCAGGCCAGAGGCGCGCGCGCTCACGCAATGAAAGGTAGCCAGAGATGATATCGGTCGCGAGGGTCCCTAACGCGAGCGAGCGTGTCAGTGTTTGCCCAATCGCGTTTCCCCGACTGTTCTGTTCTTGCATCAACAAGCCTGTCTCGGCCCACAGAAATGCGTTCGAGCGCGTCAGATCGCCCAGACGCGCAAGCACAGAACCTAAGCCGAGCGAGCGGTTCTCTTTTGTAAGGAGTGAGCGTGTCTCTTCAAGCGAGCGTTGAATATTTTGACGAAAAAATGGCTGCATGGCACCTTGTCCCTTGTTCTTTGTAAAAGGTTGCTATATGGTATCGGCGTTGGCCGTGTATAGTTGTGTCTATATAGTATCGTCATATGATGAGCATATGCAAACAAAAAAAAGTCCCTATGGGTATTGTACCTATCAACATGGAACATATACCATAGGGCAAAAAGCAGATGTATAACCGCGTGTTAGTCTAATCTAACACTAAAATCGCGCAGTTCATAGCCAGAAGTGGTCGAGTTCCACTTCACTGTTGGTGCTTGTTCAATGTGAATGTTGCCCAGGGCAAAGAAGCGACGCAAAAAGATGTCGGTCTCCTGAATTGCCACGTAGAAGCCAGGACAGCGATGATGTCCATCGCCAAAACTCATCATTTCATGGTAGGCTCGCTCGTCTGTCAGAGGGCGTCCGGGACAGACCATTTGTGGGTATGCGCCGACAATGCTCTCATCAGCGTTGGCACCGTAAACATGAATATCAATCAATGCGCCAGCAGGAATAGCGATCTCTTTGCCTCGACTTTCGAGCGTAAGCGCGCTATTGGTGCGCCGGTAGATATGACCGATGACAGGCTCGACACGCAATAGCTCGTGTAATATTGCGTACCGCTCTTCTTCAGATGCGTTGATAAATCGCTCGCGTAATACTGGCTGTTCGAGCATGTGCCATGCCGCGATACTGATAAATTCGCGCGTCGTGGTAATGCCTGCTGCCGCGTAGGTGACACATTCGGTCAAAATCTCGGCATCATTGTACTTTTGTGAAAGCAGGTAAGAGATGATGTCTTCTTTCGGTGCGCGGTGCCGTGCGTTAATGGCAGGTCGCACATCGAGGAAGAAGAACAGGGAGAGCGCGAAATTGTTACGGAGAGAGGTGAGCCAGCGTAGCGGGTTCCGACTGCGCTGTTGTTCTGCGTCTGGTTGCTCAAAAAAAGCTTCGATACGGCGCACCATGCTTTTGAGCGGACTATTTTTTAGACCGATTACCTCACCAGCTACCCGTGCGGCCAGCAGAACGGCCATCCGGTTGACGTTCCCATGCTTTTTCTGTTGAAATTCGCTTACCAACTGGTCGGCAAATCGCTCGGTAATCTCACTGTAATTGCTTTGAACAACTTTCGGTGTGAAAAAACGCGCTGTCTGTTTGCGCTGCTGATGGTGTGGTTTGCCCTCCTGATAAAGGATTGGAGCTTTCATGCGAGAACTAAATTGTTCGATCTGTTCAGCATTAAAGCCCGCCTGTTTCGTGTCGCCTGTGCGGAGGAGCGTGCGCGCCTCGCTGAAACCACGCACATGCCAGACGCCTTGCGCATCACATTCGATAGGACGATCTACTGGTTCGTCATGTTGCGCGGTCTTCTGGCGACTCAGGAAGCGATGGTCGATAGGGCAATGTCCGCTACGTGCTTGTTCTGCTTCGGTAGATCCTGCTGTTTGTAAAATTTGTGCTTCTGCGGTATTGTCTATGTTTTGTTGCTCTGTTTGCAATGATTTGCTCCGTTATTGATAGTCAATAGTATTGGCCTGCCTACTTGTTCGTATATGTTATGATACTACATGTATCATAACATATACGATAGATCATAAATGGGAAACATGTCAAGAGTAACCTGTTCATTTTGGTGAAAGTCCTGTCCGAGCGGGCAGGCGATTTATTTACTAACGTGATATGATAAGAGAGATCGGAAAAATGTTCTCATGCGAAGTATGGAAATGGATGCACGAGATAAACGAGTTAAACGCACACAGAAGCTGTTGGCCCGCGCGTTAATTGCCCTGACCCTGGAAAAGGGCTACGAAGCCGTCACTATTCGTGATATCACCGTGCGGGCGGATGTCGGCTACGCGACATTTTTTCGTCATTATCATGACAAGGATGCCTTGCTGCAAGATGTGTTGGATGTCATTCTGGATGAATTGACGGAAGCTTTGTTGCCCGCGAAGCCTGATACAGATCCCGCCCTTGTGGGGACGCTCTTGTTTCGTTATGTGCAAATGCATAGTGAGATGATTCAGGTGTTATTGCGCAGCCAGGGTTCATCAGCATTAATGCCACGTATTATTGCAGCGGGAACGCGCAGTTTCCTGCAGCAGCATCGCGCTCATCCGCAAAGCACTGTGCCTATTGAAGTTGTCGCTCATCATCTGATTACGTCATCAGTCAGTCTTATTCAGTGGTGGTTAGAACATGATATGCCTTATCCACCAGAGCAGATGGGACGTATTTACTGCGATTTGATTGTATGTCCGACAGACACGATGATAGTCCCGACTCTTAATGACGAACAGTGATGGTCAGTCAAAGCACATAACGATGCCATCACTGTTCGTCGTATCGTAAGCCTGGATTTATTGCGCGATGATACCTTCCTGTGTGCGCGAATGGGATGCGAGTGAGCGCAGATGTGGCAAGACATCACGGGCATAGCGGTCGATAAAGCCGCGCTGATCTGGTCCTGCTGAGTGGAAAATGAGCGTGTCGAAGCCTATGTCGATATACTGTTGTGCAAATTTAATGTGATCTTCGGGATTGGCTGAGAAACAACCACCTTTTTTCAATGTTTCCGCGCCAACTACTTCACCGTTCTCCTGGGACATTTTTGGCGAGAAGATTTTCTGATTGAAGAGTGCTGGTACATAGCTACCTGCCCAATATTTGAGATTTTCCTGAATAGCCTCGTCAATATTGTTGCTATATGCCACATTCAGCTCAATGAGGCGTGGCAGGCGTACAGGGTCCTTATGTGCTCTGATAGCACCAGCTTCAAAGTTCTTGATGATCTGTTTATAAAGCTCTGGTTGCTTCCCGCCCACGGTCCAGAGGCCATCGCCATATTCACCCGCGAAACTCGCGCTCTGTGGTACAAGAGACGAGACGATAATGGGAATGGTTGAAGTTGGAGGGGTATAGAGTTTTGCCTTATGGGTCTGGTAATATTTACCCTCGTAGTTGACGGGTTCACCACGCCAGAGCGCGCGCATCAGGTCGATAGCTTCTGCTAGCCGTTCACGCCGTTCAGCATAATCGGGCCACTGTCCCGTTGCGGCAAACTCGTTGATTGCCTCGCCCGTGCCGACGCCAAGCCATGTCCGTTTGGGGGCAAAGTGCGAGAGTGTGGCTGCGGCCTGCGCAATCACGGAGGGATGATAGCGCAGAATGGGACAGGTCACGCCCGGACTGAGGATACTGCGCTGCGTTTTGATAGCGGCAGCTCCCAGCCATGTCCAGGTAAAGGCGGCCTGTCCATCCTCGCTCCAGGGATGAAAATGGTCGCTGATATCGATCAGATCGAAACCTGCATCATCAGCACGAATGGCGTATTCCAAGAGTTCTACGGGGGGATACTGTTCTGGTCCTGCTTTCCAACCAAGTTGTAACATCGGCTCTTCCTCTCTAACTGCTATGCACATGGGTAGATTGTGACATTCCTTATAGGTAACGTCTGAGAGGATGATGCGCGTTTCATTGTGCAGGCTGGCAGTAAGCCATAATCGTATGCGCGTAGATACTGGTAAGCTGGCGCAGGCTCTCCAGGTCGATCCACTCGTCGGCTCCATGAACGCCGCCACAGGCCGCACCATAGCCGCAAATAGCGGGAATGCCGCGTGTGATAAACATCCAGCCATCACAGGCAGGGCCGCAGCCTTCTAGCGGTGGGCGTGTGCCAGTGATCTGTTGCGCGGCTTCAGCCAGTAGTTGTACGATTGCAGTATGCTCTGCGGTTTCAGCTGCGGGCACGAAGAGCAGTTCTTCCAGTTGATAGTGTTCTGGCGTGATGCCGTGCTGTTGGAGTCGCTGATGGATGAGATTGCTTACCGTTTCGCCTGTAATGCCGGGCAAGAGTCGCACATCACCGTATGCTTCACATAGTGCTGGAACGACATTGATACCGCTGCCGCCGGAGATGAGCGTGGGAAAGGTGAAGACGGAGCGATTATGTGGGAAAGCGGGTGTAGATACAGCGGGTAAGGTGAGATCTGCTAAGGCAAGTGTGGCACGGGCCATATCGAGAATGGCGTTATGCCCGTGCGTGCCCTGCTCCCAGGCTGAGAGGCCCGTGTGTGTCGCCTCACCCAGTGTGCGCAGGCGGAAACGATAGAGGCCACGATGGGCGATAGCGATGCTCTCGTCGCCGGGTTCTCCCACAATCGCGGCATCCCCATCAATAATTCCTTGTTCGAGAAGATAGCGCGTGCCATAGGGCGAGCAGGCTCCTGTTTCTTCGTCAACAACGAAAGCCAGCGTGACGTTGCCTGCTAGCCTGATATTGGCGGAGCGCAGTGCCAGCAGCGCATAGATAAAGGCCGCGATTTGCGCTTTGGCGTCGGCAACACCCATGCCATAGAGACGACCATCAAGCAGTTGTGCGCCCCAAGGATCGCGCGTGTAGCCAGTGGTCTCAACGGTGTCCATGTGTGTGTTTAAGATCAGCGTTCTACTGTCTGCTACTGCACCGGGGATGTGGCAGACGACATTGGGACGCTGTGGCGAGACGCCTGTTAGTTGTGGCGAGAAGCCGAGATGGTCTAGTTCCTGTGCGATGATGTGGGCCACCTCTTGCTCGACTGGCACATCGGCGGGTGCGCTGCCGGGGGGAAAAGGATTAGCACTTTTCGCGCGCACAAGTTGCTGTAGAAACGCGATCTCTTGTGCGAATTGCTGGTTCACTGCTGCTATAATCTGCTCTTGTTTTTCCACGTGAATGCCTTTCAGGAACTCTGTGTTGCTCATCATCTTGTTATTGTACACGCGAACACTTGTTGCTTGCTATCTATCAGGCCGCTAGCGACGTGTACACACTAGTATGGCGAGTTGCGTTGCCGCAGATCTCTTTGCAAGCGCAAGAATCTGTATGGACAACGTTGCGCGCCAACCTCTCTTTTCAGTCGGCAGCATTTCGCCACGCTCTGCGTTTGGGATTTACGCTCATGCTGATTACGGCTCTCTACAGCTTGTTATCGTTGCCCATTCAACGTGGCTACTGGATTGCGCTGACGGCTTTGCTGGTTCTGAAACCTGATTTTACGACAACCTTTACACGGGGTGTGGCGCGTTTGCTTGGTACGATGCTGGGAGCGATACTGACAACACTCTTGATTGTAGTGGTACACCCAACGCCGCCCATTCTGGTTATTCTGGACGTGGTCATGGCCTATGCTGCGTTTTCGCTCCTGCTAGCTAACTATGCGCTCTTCTCAGTGTTTGTCACGATGGAAGTGGTGTTTCTCCTCTCGTTTGTCATTCCGCAGCCGTTGGTAACCGTGGAGTATCGCGCCATTGATACTGCGATTGGAGGCATCATTGCGCTGGTCATTTATAGAATCTGGCCCACGTGGGAACGTAGATATGTGGCGAATAATCTGGCTCAACGTTTGGATGTCCTCCGTCGCTATTTTGTGACGGTCATGTCTGCCTATGTCAATCCATCCAGCTACGATGATGCTCTGCTGCATAAGCTGCAAAGAGAGGCACGTCTGAGCCGTTCAAACACAAATGCCTCGATACAACGTTCGCTCCAAGAGCCACGCGCGCATCGCATCGATGCTGAGATGGCGCAAGGGATATTGAATGCGAGCGACACGCTGGCACAAAGCTTTGTTGCTTTACAAGCGTACTTGATTGAAAATCCTACACACTATGCCTTTCCTGAATGCGCGCTTTTTGCCAATCAGGTCGATGAGACGCTGCTCAAGTTGGCGACAGCCTTACGCACCTCTCAACCTGTGGGCGTTTTGCCTGATCTGCGTGCCACGCTCAATGCACTAAAAAGTCCACACGCACCAGAGGCAAAGGCGGTGCGTGCGGAGCAATCTGTGGTCTACGCGGAGGCCAGGCGGATTGTGGATGCTGTAAATGTGATCGCGCAGTTATTGGTCACTCATCTAGGACATGCGCTAGACATTTGGTTTTAAGGCATGGTTGCCTCTTTTGATACTGGTTCTGCTGGATTTGTAGGACTCTCCTCTGTTGTCGTGTTACGCCCTTCACGTATGACCGAGAAGACGAGGGCGATCACCGAAATCACAGCGGAGGCCACAAAGGCGTGACTCATGGCGGTAGTAAAGGCTTGTGAGATACCAGCCTCAAGATGGCCTACTGTGCCGAGGAAGACGGCATTGACTAGCGCGGGTGGCATCGAAGCGGCAGCAACGCTGAGCGCGAGAGCGAAACTACAGACCATCCCGACATTGCGCATCGTATTGAGTGTTGCCGATGCCACGCCAAGCCGATTGCGTGGGGCCGCGCCCATAGTTGTGCTGGTATTGGGTGACCAGAAGAATGCTCCGCCCAATCCCATGAGGGCCAGCGCGAGAGCCAGAACGATATAGGGCGTATTGGGTGTCAAAAATGCCAGCAAGACGAGCGCAATGGTTTGAACAACAAGGCCAACAGTTGCAGGCGTCGTGCCCTTAAAGCGATCATGGTCAGCCCATTGTCCACCTAATGGACCGACAATAGACGTGAGTAGTGGAAGAGGGAGGATGAGGAGTGCGGCCGTGAGTGGATTGTAGCCACGGACACCTTGTAAGTAAAAGATGATTAGAAAGTTTACCGCAAAGACGGCCAGCGATTGTAATGTTGCCGCCGTCACTGAGAAGGCATAGCGGCGGTTAGCGAAAAGATGTAGGTCGAGCATCGGCGAGGCGACGCGCCGCTCCCAGATCGCAAAAAGGCTGAACGCGACAACCGCGATTGCTAAAGTGCTGAGCACAACGGGTGAGAACAGGCCCGTGCCGATACTGCTCATCAAGCCGAAGAGCAGCGCAACTAATCCAATGCAGAAAAGGAACGCGCCCAGTAGATCGAAACGCTCTCCGCGTGGATTGGGAGCAATATCGTGGAGCAGGAAATACGCGGCCAGCGTCGCGATAATGCCGATGGGCAGATTAACCAGGAAAATCCATCGCCAGCTTGAGACCGCTAAGATTAGGCCGCCCAATACCGGACCAAGCACGCTACCAGCTCCCCAGGTAATGGCGTTAATGCCCATGGCCTGTCCGCGTTGGTTGGCAGGAAAGACTTCGGTGATGATTGCCATCGAGTTGGCGGTTAACATGGCTCCGCCGATGCCTTGAACGACACGCGCGGCGATTAGCAGGTTATCATTAGGGGCGATACCACATAAGACAGAGCCGATTGTAAATATGACAAATCCCAGATTGTAGAGGCGCACACGCCCAAACATATCTGCCATGCGCCCAAAAGTGAGCTGTAGAACGGTGCTCACAATTAAATACCCCAGAATAACCCATGTCATGCGTACAAGGTCAGAATGCAAATCTTGCAGCATGTTAGGCAATGCCAGAATGACAATTGTGGAGTCCAGAGCCGCCATAAAAGAACCGATGGTTGTTACCAAAAGAGCTATCCACTTATACTCGGGTTTTTTCATGTTACAATCCTTGTAAAGCAAACGGTGTTTAAGAGTCCTCTGTTCTCCTTATCATAAATTATGCTTATCTCAAAAGGAATGGTTTGTTCATGTGGAGCAAGCCCAAAGACGAAAAACTGTTCTTTTGGACAGGATGTAACCACTCTCGAATATTGCAATCTTTATGCAATGTTCGTAAGATAGCATAGAGTTCATGCGTGCATAAAAATCAAATATAGGCTATTATATAACCATCATATTTTTTCAATACTGAGGTAGAGTACGTTTGTTTACGGATAATGATGCACAACTGTGGCAAAATCCACCATATGATTTGCATGTACCCACACGTGAGGTGCATGTATGGCTGGCAACTCTTGATCTTGCCCCTGTTCTGGTTGAGCACTATGCGCAGTGCTTATCTGAAGAGGAGAAACGCAAAGCGGGACACTTTCGCTTTATGCGCGACCAGCGGCGTTTCATTGTAAGCCATAGTATTTTACGCCAATTACTCGGTCGCTATCTCCATGCTGAGCCGTCAGCGATAAATTTTGAACTGGGCATGTATGGAAAACCATTTTTGGCAGCGAACGAGCAGGTTGGGCCGCAAAAATTGTCTTTTAATATGTCGCACGCGCATGAAGTAGCCGTCTATGCCTTTTCTATGCAGGGCGAGGTGGGGATTGACGTGGAGTATATGCGCCCAATGCCCGATCTGCTGGCGATTGCGCACCGCCTCTTTTCAGTTGAGGCACTGCGAAATTTACAAAGCCTGACAGGAGAGATGCAACAAAGACAGTTTTTTCGTTATTGGACGCGTATGGAAGCCTATCTTAAAGCGCGTGGTGTGGGTTTCTCTGGCGCGGAGCAGGAAGATGTGCGCAATGCTGCGGTGGATGAGTATGTCGTAGATCAGATGGGGACACGCTGGAAGGTGTGTGACATGCCACGTATTATACAGTATAGAGCATCGCTCGTGCTTTCGCAGCCCGAACAACCTGTGCTATACTGGCAATGGAATGTATAATGAATATGTCATATCAGGAATGGATTAGTACAAAAATGTCTGTATCGCCCTGGATTATTCATACGAAAGAGCGTCCACGCCTGCGTCTCTTTTGTTTCCCTTTCGCTGGTGGGGGTGCTTCTGCATTTCGCTCCTGGTCGGGGCAGTTGCCCGCTTCGCTTGAGGTGTGTCCAATTCATCTGCCCGGTCGCGAAGGCCGCTGGAAGGAAGAGCCAATCGCTTACTTAGAGACCTTAACACCTCAGCTTGTATCGGCAATTCTGCCCGCATTGAATGTGCCCTTCGTGTTTTTTGGTCATAGTATGGGTGCGCTTATCAGTTGGAATGTGACCTGTTTCTTGCGCAAGTCTGGTTATCCTCTGCCAAAACAGCTTTTTGTCGCGGCTCATCGCGCTCCTTATTTGCCAAATATGCGTGAGATAAAGTATGCCTTGCCAGATGACGAACTGCTTGCGATTCTCGAACGTTTTGGAGGCACGCCGCGTCTTGTGTTGGAACATACAGAACTTATGCAGCTTTTGCTGCCAATTATTCGTGCTGATTTCTGTCTCTGTGAAACCTATCACTATACGCCGGAGCCTCCACTGGATATTCCAATTACTGCCCTGGGTGGAGAACACGATGATCTAGTTAGTCGGGAAGAACTTTTAGGATGGCAGGCCCATACAAGTAGCTCCTATGCCTTGCAGATGTTCTCTGGTGCGCATTTCTTTATCCAAACGCAGCAGCAGGAGGTGCTTTCTTTCCTTGCGCAAGCAGTGCGATCTATGCTCTAAGTGTCCATCATTTTTGAGCACGCGAACGGACCATTGTAGGTAGATTAGTACCTTCATGTTTGCAATGGTGAGTTATCTGCGCTATTGTAACGATAACGCAAGATAAACGTATCTTTTGAGAAAGGGCAATGGCTCCATAAAGAGGAAAGCAGGAAGGATATGGCAAAATCGAAACAACAGTCTGCCACCCAGCGGCGTGAGCAGACACGACAGAACAGGTCTACTGTCCAATCCCCAGCATCAAATACAAATAAGCAAACAAAACGCAATCGGCGCAGTCGGCAGGCTCAGAGAAACTCAACATGGCTCTTTGTGGGTGGTATTCTCGTGCTGGTCATTGTTGTTGTTGGTCTGTTTATTTTTCTCTCAAATCAACCCGGTACAAGTACCACATCGAATGGAGCTGTCAATAGCTCTGTCGATGCGGCAACGTTGAAGACGGTAACGCAGGTTGATCCAAGTGTGTTAGATCAGGTGAGTACAGGTGGCGTCTCCAATCCATTTAAATTGGCGGCTGGTGCTACTGCTAGCTCTGGGAGCGTGAATGCCGCAACCCCGCTCACTGGTCCCAATGGCAAGCCTGAGGTGTTCTACTATGGAGCGGAGTGGTGTCCCAACTGCGCGGCAGAACGCTGGTCCGTTGTGGTCGCTCTCAGTCGGTTTGGCACCTTTAGCGGCTTGAAAACAATGGCATCTTCAAGCAGTGATACTTATCCAAATACCGCCACGTTCACGTTTAGTCAGAGCACCTATACCAGTTCGTACATCGATGGTGTTCTGGTTGAGCATGAGGACCTTCAGCATAACGTGCTTCATGCCCCAACAGCGAGTGAGCAACAGGTCCTCACGCAGAACAATTTCAGCGGCTATCCCTTTATGGATATCGGCAACAAGTTCTTGATTACGGGCGCAAGCTATGACCCCGGTTTGCTGAGAGTCAATGTCAGCGATCCAACCTCGCAGCCGCTTTCAATGCAGACGATTGCCAGCCAGCTGACCAGCGAAAATCAGCTCTCGAAAAGCATCCTGGGTACGGCAAACTACCTGACCGCTTCGATCTGCGCAATTACCAATAATCAGCCCTCGACTGTATGTGGCGACCCTGTTATTCAGGGGATCGAGACCAACATTGCTCAGACGACACAGGCATATGTGGCCCCAAATGGTTCATCCGTCACGGCAATTGCCGCAAACCTGACGATGGATGTGCGCCGTCAGCAGCATCTGGCGTAATTAAGGGATTTCGTGTATGATAAAGCTTTATGGCTTTCTTGAAGGGCCTGTCGCAACTGGTGGCTGGGAGGTCACTGTAACCTGTCAATGTGGTATGCATCTGGTTCGGCGTATCTCTGCAAAAGCGGAAGATGCCCTGTATGATATCGGTATAAGCTCGCATGAGCAGCATGAGATCTATCATGCTCATTGTGCTGAGCAGCATCAAGGTGAACCATTTACGTTAGAGTGGGTCGATGATCCATCAAACTATCAAGGCGTGCGTCAGTCTGATGTCGAGGTCGTTGACTGGAACGAGCATGAACTCTCTTCTCTTGGCGATGTGTTGCGGACAGCATTTTCAGCGCAGCATGAAAAATCGCCAACACCGCCAGAAAATGATCTTTAAGTACATGGAGGCAGGGCGACCGCGAGGGCTTACACGGGTAGGTTTTTTATTGGAAAGGGCGTTGGGTGGATATGGGGCACGACGGGCAACCACAAGGGTCCCCACCCCACGTCCACCCCACCCCTGCCCCTACTATACACGCCCTTGCACCCGCACGCGGGTGCAAAACATCCATGCACGACGTGCATCGTCATATAGTAGGGGCGGGGGCGGTGCTGGGGATGGGTGGGGACCCTTGTGGTCGCCCGTGCGTACCCCACCATGCGGCAATGAGTCCAAAAAACCTACATGTGCAAGGACCGCGAGGGTCGCCCTGCTGCATTTGCTGTGGCATCATCAAATTGGTTGTCATCTCTTTGCTCGATATTGTACAGTGTGGGCGGGAATGTTCCCACATGTTGCATAATCATAAAGAGGTGATGAACGCATGAACGAACCACAGATTTTAGCAGGTGCAGAACCATTTTATGCCGAAGGTGGAAAAATTGGCGTACTGATCTCACATGGCTATACTGGCTGTCCGCAAAGTATGCGCTATCTGGCCGAGAAACTGGCAGAAGCAGGTTTTACAGTCGCTTTGCCACGTCTGAAAGGACACGGTACAACGCCAGCCGATATGGCAACCAGCACCGCCAGCGAGTGGATTGCCGATCTGGAAACGGCAATGCAATGGCTTCAACAGCGATGTGATACCTTGTTTATGACAGGGCTGTCGATGGGTGGCACGCTCACGCTGTATATGGCGGGCGAGTATCAAGATGTATTTAAAGGCATTATTCCTATCAACGCGCTGGTTGTTGCCAATAATCCGCTGCTTGCCATGCTAGCCTATATGCGCAATGCGCCGCCAGAGGTTCCTGGCGTTGGCAACGATATCAAAGCGGAAGGCGTGACTGAACTGGCCTATCCGGTTGTGCCTGTGCCAACCATTAAAGAACTGTGTGCACTCGCGAAGGTGACAGAGGAACTGCTACCACGTATTACCTGCCCTGTCCTGAGCATGGTTTCGCGCGACGATCACGTCGTGCCACCCATGAACGGTGAATACATTCTCTCGCATGTCGCAACCAGCGATAAACGCCTTCTCTGGCTAGAAAATTCGTATCACGTGGCTACCCTGGACAACGATAAAGATCTGATTGTGCAGAATATCATCGAATTTATCAAAGCACGAGCGTAATTGCGCCCGAACCCCTTGACAGTTCGCCTTATATGCCCGTATGCTTATGGCATGTAAACGCTACCGTAATCGGTTACGGAACCGTTTGCGAATTGTTATGCATAAGAGGTGCGATGACGCATGATAAAACCTGAACCCGCAGAGCGATCTGCGCAAGGCAAGCAATCTTTGAGGAGCAGGCCATCTGACCTGCTCTCTCTCACGCGCATGACGTTGGCGACCCTATGGCATCTGGCTGTCTGGCGTTTACAGCAAAGTTGGGGCATGTTGACGGTTATGGGTGTGGGTATCATGGTAGCAGTAATTCTGGTTTGCGTCGTGCCTCCCTACGCACTGGTAGCGATGAGTGCGGGCGTGCGCAGCGTATTTCGTGCCAATCCAGAGCAAACGTATATCTCCGTCAAAGGCGATGTCATTCATGACACACTCTCTGCTGGTATCTCAGCGTTTCAAGCGCAACTCGACCAGGATTTGCAGCGGCGTGTCGGTGATATGGTCAACCTCCATCCCCAATTTACTGTGCAAACCAGCTTTTCTCTGAATGCTGATCATCCGTTGCCTGACCCAGCAAATCTGGAATATACGCTGGCCTGTAATGGTTACGACGATGCTGCTGTCGCGCCGCATATCACTGTGCTACAGGGACGCCTGCCGCGTGTCAACGATAAGACTATCGAATTCATGCTTACGCCTGATGCTGCTAATCTACTGCATATTCAGCTTGGGACTGTCTTAACAGCTCCGCTCCTATATTTGTATTCAGGCGGTGTAAATGCGACCAGTACATCCTTACCGCCTTTGCCGCAAACACAGACATTTACGCTTGTTGGCCTCTTCCATGTCAAATCAGCATCGGACTTATTTTGGCATGGGCAGTCATTTCTAACGGGTGCAGTGCTTGCTGGCCCAAAAGAGAATCTGATTCCGCAAGCCATTATCGCAAATGATGGGTTTTTACATACTTATGACACGCTCACACGGGTTGCGCTTCAGAATGGTGCGTCTCTGTCGAATGTGTTAGCTGTATCATGGTACTATACGCTTGCAGTTCCGCACTTGCAGGCCGATCATTTACAATCTTTGCTGGATGGAGTAAATGCGTTCCAGATGGATATCGCGAATAGCGAAGCAAGTGGCTTTCCAAATGCGACCCCAGATGTGACCAATGTAGAAATATTTGCGCCAACCGCACTCCTCTCCAGCTATATTGAACGCGTTTCTGCCGCTCTTGTCCCAATTGTGCTATTGACGCTGCTAATGTTTTTTCTGGTATTGTTCTTTATTAGCCTGATCTGCGACTTGTTGATAGAGCGACAGAGTGAGGTAATAGCTCTTTTGCGCAGCAGAGGGGCCAGCCAACAACAGGTTTTTGGTGCATTAAGCGTGCAAGGGATCCTCTTGGGTATCATCGCGCTCCTCTGTGGCCCACTTCTTGCTCCGTTCTTAGCAATTATCCTGGTAAGAGTTATCCTGGCAGGAAACGATCAGGGCGCATTGAACTTGTTGGCAAATCCTTTGCAGATCGCGTGGGGATTGCGCTGGTTTGCGCTGGTAACCGTGCTTATCGTGCTTGGCACATTGCTCTTGGGCATCTATCGCGCCGCCCGCCTCGATATCTTGCGCATGCGCAGGGAGACGGCCCGCGCGCGCAGGCGTTCACTGTTCCAGAACCTGCCTTGGGATGTGGTTCTGCTCATTGTGGCGGCCGTGATCTATGGCTCATCGTTCTATGTGGTAAACACGGGCATTGTGGACGCGCAATTACAGGTATTGCTTGTCTCACCACTCATACTCGCCTCTTCTGTCTGTGTTATCCTTGCAGGCTCATTTCTCTTTTTACGTCTGTTTCCCCGTATACTAGATCTGGTTGCAAAACTGGCAGCACGCGCTCGTGGAGCCTCTTCTTTGCTCGCTCTAGCACAGATGGCGCGTGTTCCCCGCCGCGTGCTGCATATGATGTTGTTGCTCATGCTGACAAGCGCGTTTGCAACCTTCGCGCTGGCTTTTGTCGCGTCGCAGGCGCAACGTATTCCCGATATTGCAACGTATCAGGCGGGTGCAGATTTTAGTGGGACGTTGGTGAACCCACAACTGATCGGCCAACCCTCCCTCACGCAGCAAACTGCAACGTATCGCCATATTCCAGGCGTGCTTGCTGCCTCGCTTGGCAATGTTTCCGCGTTGAATTATGCCGCTGGTTCGCAGAATGTTGCGATTGAACAGCACGCGGTTGACGCTAATACTTTCGCGCAAAGTGCGCTCTGGGTAGATCAAGATACGCCCTCATTATCGGCTTTGATGGCCCAACTACGTGCTCAGCGCACAGGTGTGCTAACAACTGGGCGTATTCCCGCAATTGTAGATGCTGCGGCCTGGAATGCCTTGCATTTGAGCCTGGGAGCACATTTCACGCTCAATGATGCCCAAGGGCCATTAACCTATGTTGCCATCGCGGAAGTGGCACATATTCCTACGATTAGCGATAGTAGTAATGGAACCTCTGGTGGTGTGCTGATTGATTATCAGAGCTATGAGGCACTATATTCGCGCCAGTTTCATATAGCACCGCCGTTGACGAATGTCTGGTTGCGTGTTGACCCTCATGCAATCGCAACAGTGCGTGCAACCTTGACGCAGGGCAATTTACAACTCAGTCCGCTGTATGATCGGTACGCAACTATGGTGGCCCTTTCATATGACCCGCTTTACCTGACGCTTTTGGGCATCCTCATACTGGGTGCTACATTACCGCTTATCCTGGCTCTGGTCAGTAACCTGCTCTCTTCCTGGTTTAGTGCCAGAGCGCGTCTGACCAATTTTGCCGTTTTGCGTGCTCTAGGCAGTACACCGCGTCAAATCCTCGCAATGCTCGCCTGGGAACAGGGGGGAGTGTATGTGCTGGCCCTCATTCTGGGCGGTCTCGCGGGTATCATCTTTTCTTTACTGAGCTTGCCTGTATTGGTATTTACAGGTGTAGCTGCGCGTGGTGTTGGGAGCACGACATCTGGCAATGCCTTCTTTACCTTGCAAAATGTGCCTCCTATTCATATCGTGTTTCCTCCCACGCTTGTGTTGATCTTCTTGGTGCTACTTGTGTGCAGTAGCATCGCATTGGGTCTGATGGGGTATTTGATAGTGCGCGCCTCGTTGGGTCAAGTGTTGCGTCTCAATGCGGATTAAGCATTATTTTCGGCAAAGGAGCTACGCTCTCAATGAAATATCAGGTAGATGATACACGCAAGGATAATATGCGTGAAAAACGTGATAGCCGCGCTAGAAGTGGGTCAGCGTTTATTCCGCCGACGATCACGCTGGCATTTTGGCAGTTGCGCCTGACGTGGCGTTTGCTTCTTATTGAGGGAGTGGGGGTGATGGCAGCGGTGACGTTAGTCTGCGCAATCCCATTTTATTCGCAGGCAACGATGGCAATCGGTTTTCGTGGTGCCTTAAATAATTTTCTCACGCGCTCTACTCTTCTTATGCAAGGCTCAACCCCACAGGTCTCTTCGTTAGTGATTGATCAAAGTACCCAGCAAATTCAACAGGCTGTGCAACACGATATTGGAACCTACAGCGCGGGAACGCTCCAATTTTCGTTGCATACCTCCTTGTTCCCCTTGCTTACGCATAGTGATGACACGCGTAGTTCGATCACACAGAAAAATCTGGAGCTTCAGTTACAGGGCTATGATAGTTCTGCTGGGATGAAACAAATTACGCTTGTGCGGGGGCGTTTCCCCCAACCTGATAGCACGGCGTTAGAAATACTGCTGACACCACAAAGCGCGAGCCAATTGCATGTCCAGGTTGGTTCAACACTGGTGGCAACCACGCAGTTTGTCAATGGTCTGGCGATGGTTGTCGCTACCTATCATATACCTGTGCAGGTGGTTGGCCTGGTGGACGCACCAGCAGTAAACCTCTTTATACAGCCCGTGAAAGTGACCAGCGGGGTCTATAGCGGTTTTACAACGAATGAGCAACTCCTTACCACATTTGGTAATATCTGTAATCTTGCACAGGCAAAATATAACGGAGCCATGCTTGTTGATCCGTTTAATCTCTTGTGGGCATATCATGTGGATACTGCGCATATTGTCGCTGACCAGACGGATGGTTTTCTGGCGGGTTTGACGGCTCTGACAACGGATGTGGCGAATCAGGCCAATCACGCGCCACAAGTGCAGGACGTGCAGGTGCAAGGGCAGGTGAATGCACTGGCGCAATACGTCAATCAGTCGCAGGTGGTGCAGTTGCCAATTACCGTCTTGACGCTCCAGGTCCTGGCGTTATTGATCTTCTTTGTGGCGGTGATGGCGGAATTATTGGTGGAATATCAGGCAAACGCTATTGCCTTGCTGCATAGTCGAGGGGCAAGCGAGGAGCAGGTATTTGGCGCACTGGTCACGCAGAGTATTCTGATAGGGTGTTGCGCACTCTTGATAGGACCTGTGCTGGCTGTCGAGATGGTACGCTTTGTGATGTTACACACATTTTCATCCTCTGAGCAGAGCGTGGTGAATTTGAGCCTGGCGCAGGTCTGGCAGATTGCATTTTCACTGCGCTGGTTTGCCTTTCCAACGGCGGGCGCGGCTGTGCTCAGCATGATTATCGCCATCAGGCGCGCAACGTATACCGATATGCTCACATTGCGCCGTGAGCAGGGCCGCATTGTGCAGAAACCTTTGTGGCAACGACTCTATCTTGACGTATTTGCTGCTTGTATTGTCTTTATCGGGTATATTATCTCGACGTATGCGACACGCACCGGATTATTAAACCAGCAGGCGAGTATATTAATTGGCGCGCCACTCGCGCAAATCGCGCCAGTATTTCTTGTAATTGCGGTGTTGTTGGCCTTTTTGCGCATCTTTCCCCTCATCTTGCGCGCTGGGGCGTGGCTTGCGCTTAAGGGACGTGGCGCGGCAAGTATGCTGGCACTGGCACAGTTAGCGCGCTCTCCTGGTCAGATTATGCGTCTTACCTTACTTCTGACATTGGCAACAGCTTTCATTATCTTCAGTCAGGTGCTCTCGGCCTCGCAAGAGGAGCGCGTCAGCGATGTTGCCTCATTCCAGGCCGGAGCCGATTTTCGGGGCACGATCAATACTCCCGTACAACTCCAACAGGGAAAGCGAGAGACGCTGATTGATTATGCTAGCCGCCTGGTTGCCGCGCAGGAGACGCCGTATCGCCATCTTGCAGGTGTCAAGGCTGTATCAGCCAGTTACACGAGCCAGTTAAGTACGCCGACAGATGGGTCTAATGTCGCGCTCTACGCAGTCGATGCCTCTACCTTTGCCCAAACTGCCATCTGGACAGCGCAAAATGGGGAACAACCATTGAGTTCGCTTCTGGCAATGCTCGTTGCCAGGCGTCAAGATGCCTATTTTCACAATTTGCAGCCAGCAATTGTCGATGCCGCTGCCTGGAATAAGCTTGATCTCTCGCCCGGTGAAATATTTGGCTTGAATACGAGTGCTGGCATGGTGGCTTTTGAGGCGGTCGCGCAGGTGCAGAATATCCCAACGCTTTTTGATGACAGTTCAAATGCCGCCACATCTGATCCATCCGCTCTGTCAGGAGCCATCCTGGTGGACTATCAAAGTTTTGTTGTAAACTATGCGCAACAATTTGCTTTCGCCGATCAGTTGAACACTGCCACTTCTCACCTGTCACCGCTTGATACTATCTGGCTGAAGACAACAGATAATCCCGCGCAACTGGCCCATATACGCGCAACGCTTAGCACAGGAAAATTGCAGTTGAACCCACTGTATGATCGGCGAACTATTATAGCGCAATTACAGCAACAGAGTACGCAGCGCGATATTGTCGGTATTATCGCATTGGGTGCGACTGTGCCGTTGCTGCTGGCAGTAGCTGGCAATTTGATCGCATCCTGGCTCAATGCGCGTAATCGCCGGGCGATGTTTGCCTTATTGCGCGCGCTTGGGAGTGTACAGCGTCAGTTAGCTACTATGCTGGCTCTCGAACTGGGTTTTATCTATGTAACAGCCCTTTGCCTGGGCTGTGCGCTTGGTCTGGTACTGGCGTTTGTTACTGTACCTCTGCTGGTGTTTACGAATATTGTAAGTATAGGTACAAATGGCGATACGGACCTGTTTCTGGCACAAAATATTCCCGCAGTGCGCATCATCATCCCCAGTTCGTTAGCGATGGTCTTAGGTGTCTTGGCTGTATTGTGCCTTTGTGTGCTGCTCTGGATGATCTATCTGGTATCGCGCCCGTCGATCAGTCAGACATTGCGTTTGAACGAAGATTAAGTCAGAGCAAAAAGAGTGATACCTCTTTTACTGGCGGTATCACTCTTTTCTAAGCTGTTATTATCATCTACTGCTGAATGGCACTTTTTGCTGTTGATAAGGCATCCCTGTGCTTTCAATTTGTGCACTCATGCGCTCGAACGTTTCACTATCAATCTCGCCCCTGGCGTAGCGCTGGCGCAGTATTTCCAACGCCGATGGTGATTCCCGCGTGGAACTCGCCCGTGGAGCACTGGTAAGTCGGCCCTCAAGCCAGCGAATGATGGCCCACGCCAGTACAACTAGCAAGAGGATAAACAAAATTGTGCCAACCACCATCAAGGCCATCGCGAACCAGTTGAGGCCGTAGCCATAATACCACATCATTGAATTTGCCTTCTTTCTGAATTAGTTGGCTTATGTCTGTTATAGAACTTTCGTATACCTAAAGTATCATCTACCGTTATCACATGCCTATTACGAAATGTGATAACGGTATCACTATGAAATCACAATCGTTTATTTTTGGCGTCCAAAGCGGCGCAGACGGAGCGAGTTGCTGACCACGGTAACTGAAGAGAGGGCCATCGCTGCTGCCGCGAAGATGGGAGCCTGCTCTTTCAGGAAGGGTATCATCGGCGAGAGAATCGCTGTCGGGATTAAGATCACGTTATAGGCAAAGGCCCAGAACAGATTCTGCTTGATCGTGCGCATTGTTGCCCGTGAGAGCGCGAGGGCGGTTGCCATGCTGCGCAGATTGCCCTTGACCAGCGTGATGTCTGAGGCCTCCATCGCCACATCAGTGCCTGTGCCCATCGCGATCCCCGCGTCCGCCTGCACCAGCGCGGGGGCGTCGTTGATACCATCACCCGCGAAGGCCACGACCAATCCCTGCTCCTGCAAGCGTTTGACCTGATTGGCCTTGTCTTCTGGCAAGACCTCCGCCAGCACATGCTCAGGCGCAATGCCAACCTGTGAAGCGATAGCCAGCGCGGTGCGGCGATTATCGCCCGTAATCATCCAGACGCTAATGCCTTGCTCCTGCAAATTTTTGATTGCCTCAGCCGAACCGACTTTCACCGTGTCCGCGACCGCGACAAGACCCGCGAGTGCGCCATCAATGGCAACGAGCATCGCTGTTTTGCCCTGCGCTTCCAGCGTTTCTAATTGCTGTTGCAGCGGACGTATATCAATCTTCTGTTCGCTTAGCAGGTTTCGTGTGCCAATCAGAAGCGCGTGATCCTCAACACTTGCTTCCAAGCCGCGTCCCGCCAGAGCTGTGAAACGCTGTGGATAGCTGCCCAATGTCAGACCTTGCGCCTTTGCTCCCTCGACAATTGCTGTTGCCAGAGGGTGTTCTGATCCCTGCTCGGCTTCTGCTGCCAGACGGAGCATTTCATCGCGCTGGCTCTCCATAAGGGCGATAACATCGGTCAGTTCTGGTTTGCCGCGTGTGATCGTGCCTGTCTTATCAAGTAGTACCGCACGCACGGCCTGAATGCGTTCCAGGCTTTCGCCGCCCTTGATCAGAATGCCTTGTTCCGCCCCCTTGCCTGTGCCGACCATAATCGCGGTTGGCGTTGCCAGTCCCAACGCGCAAGGGCAGGCAACGACCAGCACGGCAACCGCCGCGACAATCGCGACAATCCAGGGATTGCTCGTGCCCGCGCTCATACCACTGCTATACAGATGAAAGACGTTACCCACGATAGCCCAGGCGATAAAGGTCAGCGAGGCGATGACCAGGACTGTCGGTACGAAAATGCTGGAAATGCTATCGGCGAGACGCTGAATAGGAGCTTTAGAACCCTGGGCCTGCTCGACCATGCGAATGATGCTGGCTAGTACAGTATCCGCACCAACCTTTGTCGCGCGCATGTGCAGTAGTCCACGCTGGTTGATCGTTGCGCCAATCAGCGTGTCGCCTTCAGTTTTTTCGACGGGAATGCTCTCGCCCGTAATCATCGATTCGTCAACGGCTGAGTGACCTGAGAGTGTGAGTCCATCGACAGGAATTTTCTCGCCGGGACGCACGACTAATTCATCGTTGACCTGCACCTGCTCGATAGGTAGTTCGATCTCTTGCCCGTTGCGCATGACATGAGCGGTTTTTGCTTGCAGACCAATCAATTTTCGGATGGCATCGTTGGTCTGGCCTTTTGCGCGTGCCTCAAGGTATTTGCCCAGGAAAATGAGCGTGACGATCAGGGCCGCCGTATCATAAAAGGTGACGCCGCCAATTAGCGTGGGGAAAAAGGTCGCGACGACGCTCATCACATAGGCGGCGGTCGAGCCGAGAGAGACCAGCGTATCCATGTTCGCGCTGGCGTGACGCAGCGTTTTCAACGCGCCACGATGGAACTCCCAACCGACTATCGCCCATACTGGCGTGGTAAGCACGAGCAAGAGATAGTTCTCGCCTGGAAAGCGGTTCATGAAGAACATGCTGAGAATGACAACCGGCAGTGAGAGCACTATGCCAAGTATAAGCAGGTTGCGTTTATGCACAATCTCTGCTGCCTTGCGTCTGCTGCGCTCTTCTTCCTGGGGCGAAACGAGCGAAACGTTTGTCGGGGCAAGGTTGATCTCAGTCTGAGATGGTTGTGTTATGATCGCAGGTTGCTCTAAAGGTGTAGCTTTATAGCCAACTGCTTCAACCTTTGCCAGCATCTTGTCGATATCTGTCATGCCTGGCTGATAAGTCACGCTGGCACGCTCGGTTGCCAGATTGACCTGCGCATCAACAATGCCAGGAAGTTTCTTGAGTCCCTTTTCAATCCGCATGGCGCAGGAAGCACAGGTCATGCCCTCAAGTGCCAGCGTAGTGTGGACCTCTTCCGTCTGCTGTGGCTGAGGTACGGGTTTAGGTGTGGGAAGCACAAGCGGGATCGCCTTGTAGCCAACCGCGTCCACCTTCTGCACCATCTGTTCTGGCTGTACATGCGCGCTATCATAACGCACTGTTGCCTGTTCGGTTGCCAGATTGACCTGTGCGTCGAGCACACCGGGAAGCTTTTTAAGTCCCTTCTCGATTCGCATGGCACAGGAAGCGCAGGTCATGCCCTCAAGCGCGAAAACGGCACGCTCTTCTGCCGTCTGTATTTCTGTATGCGCCTGCTCTGTCTGTATTTCTGTATGTTGTCTGGCTTCTGTTGCCATTGTTATCACCTCATGAATATTGCGATATGGTAGAGTTTTTACAATAACCATACCCCTATGGGGGGGGTATATGAAATAGTATACACGCAATGAAGGCCTTTGTCAAATCTGTCACACGTTCTATGTCGTCAATACGGGCACTTGTGAGTAATTTGTGAGGTAGAGTGCTTGTTTTATAGAGCCAAAAAGAGATATCTGCATCCGCTATCCCCGGCGGATGCAGATGATTGTGTGATCTCATAAAGAGAACACGGTTAGGGAGTGCCTATTGGTTCATGTCGAGCTTACTTTTACTCTAGTATGCATGCCAGCCTCGTAGTGTCCCAGATAGTAACAAGCAAATTGTGGCTGTGTGGATTGTGTGGAGGTAGGAAACGTGTAATTCAGTATTTTTGTTGTTCCTGGAGCAATGTCCTCGCTATAAGCAAGGGCCAGTTTATCCATCTGGCTCATATTCATAGTTCCTGTACTCACCTGAGCGTTTGATGGCATAATCATAAACTCATGTGTGACATGCCCATTGTTCGTAATAACAAAATGATAGGGTTTTCCTGGCCTAAAATCGTGTACGGATGAGGCAATGTGAAAATCTGTCAGTGAAATCTGCACTGTCGTCGAACCTGCTGGCCCATTGGATAGGGTATTTGCGCACGCTGCCAAGAATACTGCACCTAGCAAAGCGATGACACCAATAGCGAAAATTTTACGTTTCATTAGTAACTTCCACCTGCTTTACTTCTTAAAAAACCGCACAAACCAAGAACAAGTCCAAGATAGTGAGAGAACCCATACCCCTTGCATAGGGGTATGGAAATACCATAACATGCTCTAACCAAATGTGCAAGTTGAAGAATGTCGTCAGGCAACGGATATATGTTGTTTGTAGCTCGCTTGCATCAGGCGGTTCAGACGGAAACGCTCTATTGGTACGGGGGGGGGTGTATTGCGCACGAGACTGCTGAGAATTTCGCCCAGTAGCGGCCCAAATTTGAAGCCATGCCCGGTAAGTCCAGCGGCAAAAACGATGCGCGGATCGTCGGGATGATAGTCAAGGATAAAATTCTCGTCGGGACTCACGTCGTACATGCAGGCATCAACATGGATCAGGCGTGCTTCACGTAGTTGTGGCAGCAATTGATAGGTTTTCTCGGCCACCTGTTTGACCACGCGCTCGTCTATTTGTGGTATCTGGTCTGGATCAATTGTGTTACCAAATTTGTGTGATGCAACCTTGAGCCAGTTGGGACCACAGCCTGCGCAGGTGCTATGAATAGGGAAGCCGTAAATATCATCGGTCAAAAAGGCAGGAAAGGTGTGCAGACCAAATAATGTGGGCGAGAGATTGGCAAAATAGAGTAGATATTGGCGCGTGATACGTATTGGCAGCTGAAGGTCGGCAAGTAAATAATGAACCCAGGAGCCAACCGCCGAGACCACGCGCTCCGCTTGTATCTCATTGTTGTCGGTGGTACGAATGCGCAACGGTATGTGCGGATTGTCATGCAAGATTGTTTTCACGCGACATGTTTCGTGAATTATGCCACCCATGCTAAGGATATGTTCTTTAAGCGTCAGTAAACAATTGGAAGCGTAGAGAATGGCGGCCTCTTTGTTATACGTATACATGTCGTATGCCTGTATATTGAATTGTGGGAAAAGCTGTTTGCAGGCATCACGCGAGAGACGCTGAATGGGAAGACCCATATCACGGAGATGATAATAGCTGGCTTTAGTGCAATTATCTATCTCATTGCCCAGGGAGAGCACTTCAGTTGGGGTATAGAGTTTGTGCTGACTTTGGTGCCCAAGTTCATGCCAGCGGCGTAAACTGTGTCGCACCATCTCCGAATAGAAGCGATCTTCCCCATACTCAAAGCGTAACAAACGCGAGAGACCATGCGATGTGCTGCGTTGATGATCGACTGTCGCCTGCTCCAGGACGATCACGTTGCGCATGCCCTGTTTGAGGAGCGTGTAGGCAGTTGCCAGTCCGACAATGCCCGCACCTATAATGACGATACGTTGCTGATACATGGTAGTTACTGCCCTCCATCGTAGTGTTTCCGATAAAACTGAGTATAGCAAATGTCCTTGCAAAAAGTCAAGTAAAATATCGTCTATTTTGCGATATTTTACTCTGTTGTGTGGAAATTTGTGCAGCTTTTATATTTGTAATAATTGTGTATTATATTTGTAACGTGCGTTGAAAACGAATGTGTAACAAACGTGTATGAAAAATGCCCACGTATGTAGAGGTTTGTTACGTTTTTGTTAGCGCGTTGTGATAGGATAGAATTGAGTTGTCTAGCGAGTGACCGAAAATATGAAAAGGCAACTTGCGCGCTAAACAAGAAGGCGATAGAGCCAGTCGTGGATTGTAATTGCAGCGAGAAGGGAAGCCATGCAAGAAGAGATTGTCGCATTGTCACAGAGAGCCACACGGCATAGACATATTTTACCAACAGATATTTTACAGGGTACGCCACTTTTGCCATCGTCGAAATACTATACGTTGCGCTATTTGTTAGCGGCAATAGTGGCGAATGGTGAGAGTCTGGTGGTGAATCCCGCGCAAAGTGACGATAGCGAGGCGTTATTGCGTGGTTGCCAGGCGTTCGGTGCAACGCTTGCATGGCAAGATGAGCAGCAGCGCGTGTTACATGTATATGGTATTGATCCGATGCGTTTGGGCGAACGCACAGAACATAAAGAGATCAACGTTGGGAACGCGGGGGCTGTCTTACGCCTGCTGCTTGGTCTCGGAGCTTTATTGCCCGCCGTTACTTTTGTGACTGATCACCCGCAATCACTTGGTAAGCGGCCTAATCGCGAATTGCTCACAGCGTTGACCGCGCTAGGTGCGGATTGCCAGGGAATGGGTAGTGAGGGCTATTTACCGATTACGTTGCGCGGTGGCAAACTGCACGGTGGAAACATTACAATCTCAGGGGCGCGTAGCTCGCAGTATCTCAGCGCGTTGCTCTTTCTCGCTCCACTGTTGCAAGAGGGATTAGAGATAACCGTCGTGGATGGTTTGAAATCGCAGCCTTTGGTGCGCGCTACGCTTGAAGTGCTGCATGACGCAGGTATCGAAGTTATTTATGATGAAACATTGTTGCATTTTGTTGTCGCTGGTGGACAGCACTATCAACCGCGCACCTATACTATCCCTGGTGATTATCCTTCTGCTGCTGCTTTAATCGCCGCCTGTGCTGTCACCACTAATCCGGCGAGCGAAGTGACACTAACGCCGTTGCATCCTGGCGAGGAGATAGGTGAAGAGGTGCTCGCGGCTTTTAGACTGATGGGAGTGGACTTTTCTAGAGATGGTGAGACGTTGCGCGTGCGTGGTGGGCGTCCCTTGCGCGGGGTGACAGTGGATGGTGATCGTATTATTGATTGCATTCCTGTATTGGTTGCCGCTGCCTGTTTTGCTGAGGGGGAGAGCGTTTTTTTCAATATTGAAAGCCTGCATTATAAAGAGTCTGACCGTATTAACGATCTGTGCGCGGAACTGCAACGCGCAGGTTGCGCTGTCACGCCTAAACAAGATGCGATTATCGTGCATGGGCGTCCTGCTGGTATTGTGGGTGGCGTTACTGTCGATGGTCACTCTGATCATCGCCTGCTGATGGCGTTGACGATTGCGGGCATGCGTAGCCAGCACGGTCTAACGCTCAGTGGAGGCGAACACATTGCGAAAAGCTATCCTCATTTTTTCACTGACTTGCAAAATTTAGGTTTGAAGATGTCCTGAATGAGCTGTCAAGGTGATATGCCTTCTGTTGTAGGAAGCTATGGCAAAATTTGCTATAGAATGGTACAATAGCCATCAATTGTACAGGAACGTTGTTGCGGTTGTTGTATTACAAGAACGGGTGCATTCTCCATTTGACTCAGCAATGGAAAGGATGATCTCTAGTGTACAAATTCAAGAGCTTTGATAGTGCCGTTTGCGGCGATAGTATGTCCGCTCTTGAGGCAATCGTCAATACTTGGATGGATGAGGAGCATCCGCGCATTCGTCATTTTGCACAATCGGTACGCGGCGAGCATATTCTACTCAGTTTTGTCTATGAAGATATACACGAACTGGAACAACGTGTGGCTACGCATACACAACATGGCATTCCAGTCCAACGCATCTTTGACGATGACTCTTTCGAGGAACGCCCTACCAATCCACGTATTCCAGCAACGCCACCACCTATGCACTGAGACTTTTGGCGAATATCCGCCATACGATGTTGTTGACGATGAGATAAAGAGAGAGTTATGCCTGTTCCATATCTATTATATTGCACGCCGGAGGGGGAAATACGCGAAGAGCCACGTTTGCAAGCTCTATCCTTTGGGGAACGTCCTCTCGAGATGCGTGATCTGATTCCTCTACCTGATGGCGTTACACTATCAATGATGCCCGATCGCCTCGCTATTGGGCGTAAGCGTAGTGGTGAGTGCCAGATTCTTCCGCAAACACGTGGTTGGGCTGTTGCCGCCTTGCTGCCAATCGGCTATACACGTACATTGCTGCCCGCGTATGAGAAAGTGCCGGATACAGAACCATTGCCCTTCTTTGGTTATAGCGCAGTTGCTGGCATGAATGGGCGTCTTTACGTCGCCGCTCTCAAAACGGATGATCCGCATAAATGGCATCCGCGTTCATTTCCACGCCGCACATTGGAGCAACTGGTGCAGGAAAAACAGGCGGCCTTGCCTGATAATCGTGTGATCGCGCAACATGCCCATTGCGCGCTGGATTACTCGTGCCCGACTGCCAGCAACCTGTTCTTTAACCGCTGGGAGATGGCGATTGCCGTTTCTCCTGGTTGCAATTCGCGCTGTATTGGCTGTATCTCCAAACAAGAAGAGGAAGGTTTGATTTCACCACAGGATCGCCTGACCTTTATTCCAACCGTTGAGGAAATTGTCGAAGTCGCTGTTCCCCATCTGGAGCAGGCGGAAGAAGCCATTGTTAGCTTTGGGCAGGGCTGTGAGGGCGAACCGCTGATGCAATGGCGGCGAATTTCTCAGGCAATTACGGCTATTCGCGCAAAAACAGCGAAGGGTGTTATCAATATCAATAGCAATGCGAGCAATCCGCGCTGGCTACAACGCCTTTACGATGCGGGTTTGGATACCATTCGCGCCAGCACGATTTCAGGTCACCCGGAAACCTACACCGCTTATTATCGTCCAATTGGCTATACATTTGACGATGTGAAAGAATCGCTCAAGCGTGCTCGTGATGCTGGTTTGTATACCTCGATCAACCTGCTGTGTTTTCCTGGCATGATTGACCGTGAGCGCGAAGTGGAGGCGTTGCTCGCGTTTGTGCGCGAGGTTGGCCTCAACCTGATCCAGTTGCGCAATCTCAACATTGACCCGGAGGTCTTGCTGCCACGTATGCCTGCTCTGGATTCGATGGGTAAGGCTTTAGGCATGAAAACGCTGATTGAGACGCTGCACCGCGAAATACCAACGGTAGAGATTGGTAACTTTTCACGTCCTGTAAAACGTGTGCAAAAAGCTCCTGTTTGAGTGGATTGCTAGCTCTCTCCGACCTTTTGTCCATGTGGTTTGCGCCATTGAAGCAGCATTTTGCGCGCTGCGACTGCGACTGGATCAACGCCAAGTTGGGCCAGACAGTCACGGGTCGCGCAACCCTCTGGCGTGCCGAGATCATGACCGCGATAGAAGCACGGCATACATGGCAGGTCGAGATGGACGACGGTTGCCTTTGCCGCCTCAGCAGTGCCTGTATATGGTCCCCACGCTTTATAATTCGTCAAGCCAAAAATCGCGACGACAGGTGTACTGACAGCCGTTGCCAGATGCATCAGGGCAGAGTCGTTGCCAACAAATAGGTCGGCTTGTTCCAATACTGCCGCTGCCACGCGAATACTGCCTTTGCCTGCGAGACTGCGTGCTGGTATAGATGAGCGTAACATACTGATAATCTGCTGGTGTAAGGGGGCCTCTTCAGGGCCACCAACGAGCAGGAGTTGCCCGCCGGTATCGTGAAACAGGGTATCCGCAAGTTGGGCGAAACGCTCTGGTGACCAGCGGCGTGCCGTGCTATAGCCTCCGCTCCCTGGATGCATCGCGATGAGGGGGCGTACTGCCTCTTCAGGTGCCATGTCACCATAAACGAGTTGGGCCGCTTTCCGTCGCTCTTCATCGGTAAGTGGTACATAAAGTGCTGTCTTGTTGCTTGTTGCTCCTGTGGCTTCAGCAAGTGCCAGATAATAATCGGCCTCGTGCATGGCTCCAAAACCATTATCCGGTACTGTGATATTGAGAAAGTGACCATGTCCGTTATCCAGACCGATGCGCCAGCGCGCGCCCGTTGCGCGCATCAGCACCTGATATTTGAGTCGGCCAAAGGGCAGTGTCAGGTGATGCATGAGAATGACGGCATCATAGCGACCGCCACGTAAAGCGCGCCAGAGCGGACGCAGGCGCAAAAGGTTCTGGGGATGGGTGACAATCTGACGTGGGTAATCAAACAGGTACTTATCCAGCACGATCACATTGTTAATAACCTCCCAGCCGTTGAGTAAACCAGCGGAGTCAGGCGTCACGAGTAGATCTATGCGCGCTTGTGGATAGCTGTCACGTAAAGCGCGCAACGCGGGTGTTGCCAATAACAGATCGCCAATCCCTGCCAGTTTTACGACCAGGATATGGGCATCGGGTGGGAGTGTGACATAGTGTTTCTGCATTACTGTACCTGCTGACTCTCTGGCGACCACGTGTAAAAATCAAAGTGGCAGACCTCTTGAAATCCGATTCGTTCATAGATGCGCTGGCCCATTTCAGTCGGCGAGAGTATTGCGACCTGATAGCCGAGTGCTTGCGCCGTGTGTAGAGCATGGAGGGTCATTGCCGCACCGATGCCTTGCCGCCGCGCCGCAGGGATACAGGCAATGCCATAAATTCCGGCCAGTCCCGCGTGCAACAGAAGCGAACTTACTGCGACTGGCTGTCCATGTTGCCAACCAATATAGTGATGCCAGATCTTGCCTGCTCCAAAGCCTGTATGCAGGTAGGTTTCATAATATGCCTGAACAGCGGCTTCTGTGCTTTCCCATCCCTGGCGACTAGTCTCGCGCCAGATACGTAGCATCTCATCGTTCTCTACCTCGCTGATCTGCAAGTGGGCTGCTGTGGCTAACTCGTGTGTGTGGGCAATTTCAAGCGCCATGCCTGTACTGGTGTGTTTATAGGTCAAGCCATGCATACGCAGGTACGTCGCCAGATTGGATGGGCGTGTCGCTGGCCCAATAAACCAGCTCATGTTTACGTGTCGCTGTTTGAAATAATCCAAAATCATCGTGATTTTGGCATGAATGAGATGTGGGTCTTCGCTCCGTAGATGAGCCTGTAACACACCATTGTAGCCAACTGGGCCTGTGAAAAACCAGAGTAGTTCTTCATCTCCACAGAGTTCTGCGTCGGGAAGGGTGCGTCCGAAGCACGCCATCTCCTCGGCAAAATTGGCATCCATTGCCGTGAGCAGGTTAGGTGCGGTAAGGCTTGTCAGTATCTCACTCATGGTCATCCCTTCCCTGTGAGAAACGCGCGCGGTTCTTGAGCTGTGTACTTGCACTCTCAAAGACACGCGCTGGTGTGATATCTTTCATGCACTGTGTTGTATAGAAGCGGCAATCCGCCGGACCTTTTGCATTGTAGCACGGACTGCACCAGATATCACTCCGTAGGACAACGACGGCGGGACTAACCGGGCCGCTTAACGCGGGGTCTGTGGGGCCATGAATGGCGATTAGCGGAGCGTCTACGGCTTCTGCGATATGCATAGGGCCACTATCGCCACTAATAACAAGGTCGGCGCGTTGCATCAGGGCCGCCAATTGCGTCAGGTTCGTTTTACCCGCGAAGTTCAGTGGCTGGTTGCGCATACGGCTCATTACTTGCTGAATCAGGGCTAAATCGCCGGGTGCGCCTGTGAGTATCACCTGCGCAGCCCGCTCTTGTATGAGACGATCTATGAGCGTAGCCCAATAGGAGACAGGCCAGCGTTTCGACTGTCCGTTATTGGAACTGACATGACAGACGACAAGTGGTCTCTCGGCAAGAAGACCCGCGTTTTGTATCATCTGGTCGATCTCATGCCGGGCTTTCGGGCCGACAAAAAGATGTGGTACACGGTCGGCAGGTGTGACGGTAGCTCCTGCCGCTTGAGCCAGTTCCAGGCAATAGTCTACCTCGTGTTTATGATCGCGTGGTTGCCAGTGCTGTCCGGCAATACCATCAGTCATAAACCCCACATAGCTCTCGCGGCGGTAGCCGACACGCCGTGTTGCGCGACTGAGTACGGCAAGAAGTGCCGCGACATTGCCGTAGAGACTGATTGCAAGATCATAGCGCCGTGCGCGTAGCCGCCGATAAAGCTGCCAGCCCTCGCGCCAGTTCTTCATGCTCAGTAGTGCCTGCGGTCTGCGCCAGACATTCGGGTCGTAGCTGAAAATATGACTGATCTCTGGGTCCTCGCGCACAATCGCGACGCTTGAAGGCAGGCCGAGCAGGTCAATTTCAGCATCGGGATAGCTTTGGTGGAGCGCGTGGAGTGCGGTGAGCGACATGACAAGGTCGCCAATCAGGTCAACGCGAATAACGAGGATGCGACGAGGATGAAATGTATGTGGCGTCAGTGGTTGCTGCTGTTTGCGTTGTCGGGCTGTACTGAGCACAAGCAGTATTCCGATCAGGTGCATCAGACCTGTGAACAAGGCGAGAACGATGCTCCTGCTGAGTGAAATACCGATTTTGCGCAAGCGGCGCCGTGAGTCTGGACGGGTGGGATAGCCATAGTCATCGAGTATTGGTGCGTTTGTCGATAGTGTCTGTTTCATTATCTCTATCACATATTTTGTCTACTGGTTGTTTGCGATAAAAGTGTATATGCTGCCTCTACAACAGTTTGCGTCGGAACAGAGCGCACACAGGGATGCTCTGCCAGCTCTTCCTGACGAAAGTCTAGTCGTCCACAAGGAATGATTGGGCAGCCAGGGCAGCATTGCGTCGCGTTAATGACGCGATGCTGTGGCGCGTTGCCCCAAGGGCCAAAAATGCGTGTGTCAGTAGGCCCAAAGATTTGCGCGGTGGGCGTTTGTTGGGCAACCGCGAGGTGGAGTGGACCGCTATCAACGCCGAGCACGAGATTGGCGCGCTTGAGAAGAGCGGCTAGCTGCCCTACAGTTGCGTCGGTGATCAATAGGGGAGAGGTCGTCATCCCTTTTGCCACCTCTTCGAGCAATGGCCGTTCACTTTTGCTGCCTGTCAGGATAACACGCACCGACGTTGGTGCTGTTAATGCTGTAAGTTGGCGCAGGCATTCGCTCCATGCTTCTGCGCGCCAGAGCTTCACGGCTGCCCCGCTGCCGGGGTGAAGAAGCACGACGGGTGTATCCGCATCAATGCCTGCTTGTTGGAGCTTCTGGGCGACCCATTGTGCTTCCTCCGTTTTTGGGGTAAAGCGCGCCGGGTAGCGATCTGGCGTGTAGGGCGTGGCAAGCGACTCGTGTCCAAGTGATTGTAGTCCCGCGCTGAGCAACTTGAGGTTAGAGACGCTCGCGTGTTCTGGGTTCGTAAAAACAATCGCTTCAGTAAGAAATGGTGTACCTGGCGCGATGGCATAGCCCACGCGGCGCGGAATGCGTGCGAGGTAGAGGAGCGCGGCCCCCCACCAGAAATCTGGACGCAAATTGATGGCGATATCATACTTGCCGCGCTGTAGCTGCTGGGCTGTGCGCAAGAGCAAGATATAAGGATCGAGTGGGCCTTGCGTAGCCCGCCGAAAGCCAGGGAAAGGACAGGTAATGAGGCGATCAATCGCGGGATGACGCGCAACGATCTCACTTGACCAGGGACCAACCAGCATCGTGATATGCGCTTGTGGCAATGTATCGCGCAGAGCTTGAATGATAGGTGTGGTCAGGACAAGATCGCCCAGGTGGTCAGGACGCACAAGCAGGATACGCGGCTCGTCTAACACGTACTGCTTGTGAGCGTGGAGTGTGCGAGCGGCTGACAAGGCTCCCGGTAGGCCAAACAGGCGAACGAGAAAGAGCATGACATGGCGTAGCAAGAGCTTCATGGATGGACCTCGCTACTGTGCATATGCGGAATCAGGCGTTGCACGGCTTGCCAGACCTCATCGACGGTTACTGACTGCATACATGTGCAGTTGGCGCAACTTTGCATCTTGCCTAAGAAGAAGCAAGGGCGTCCCGTTGGGTGTCGCCAGAGCGCGATATGGCGTGGGTCATCTAGTGGATACGGGCCATATTCTTGCGGGCTGGTTGGTCCAAAAATCGCGATCACCGGAATATCAACGGCTGCTGCAAGATGCATTGGGCTGCTATCGTTGCCAATGAAGAGCACGCACGCTGCCAACTGTGCTGCCAGTTGTCCAAATGTGGTTGTGCCTGCCAGATTTAATACGCTCTCGGCTGGTACATCAAGCTCATGCATTACTTGCTGATTAAGGGCATAATCGTCCTTCCCACCAATGAGCAGGACTTGTACACCCAGTTCATGCGTCAGGCGGTATACCAGAGCGCGATAACGTTCTAGCGGCCAGCGTTTGGTGGTCAATTCCATACCTGGATTGCTGCCTCCGCCAGGAAAGACGGCCACCATCGGTTGCGAAGCACGATGGATACTATTCTGTTCCTCAATGGTGGGTGCGAAGTGCATCCGTGGTTGGGTTATTGGAAGATTGATTGCGCGTGCCAGATCAAGATAGATATCGGCCTGATGTTGCAGATGTGTAGATGAGGTCGAGACTGGCACGCGGTCAGTCAGCGCAAAGCCACGTCCCATGCTATCGGGTCCAACGCGCCGTGGCACACCAGCTAACCAGGACAGCAGGGTGAGCATGGGTGAGCGATCAAGCACGAAGGCGAGATCAAAACGATAGCGGCGTAGTGTGAGCGCGAGTTGAACATATGCGGCGAGTCGGTAGCGACCAGGAATGCCGACAGTCCCGCAGTCAATGACGCGATCAACGGCGGGGTGATGCTCGACAATCACTTTTGACCAGGAACCCGCGACATAGGTGATGGTGGCATCAGGATACTGCTGGCGGATAACGGTCAGCAAGGGAGTAGTCATGATGAGATCACCCAGGCAGCAAGGTTTGAGGACAACGATGCGGCGAGGATGCTGCCAGGCCCTTTGTACAAATGGGCGCGTGATAACGTCGAGTAGGGCAAAGGGAGAGCGTAACAGTCGGCTCAGTAGTGTAATAAGCTGTTGGCGCAGGGGTGTAACTCCTCCATCCTGTTGTTCTATCTGTTTAGCTAGCGAATGTACATGGCGATTATAACAGAACGAGCGGCGGAAGTCGAGGTTGATAGCATAATGTGGCGTGTGTAGGGGAGCGATTGTATTGGAGAGGACGACACCAGGTGTCGTCCTCTCCAATACAGATCATCGTCACAGTGGCACAATGATGTCCTGCGCTTGCGCGTATCGCGGCTATTTCTTGTCTGCAGCCAAAATGGCATTCACCGTAGTTCCGCAGACCGAGCACTGACCACGCAATGCAGGCTTACCATTTTTCATGGTGACGCGCTGAGCATCCTTCAGTTCAGTCTTCTTCTTGCATTTTACACAGTAGTACATCTCTTGATCGCTCACGATAAACCTCCTACGTCCATGTCTAGAATAAACAAACTGTCTCATTGGTTGGATGGATGGCCCGCGTGAGATACACCTCGTATCCTTGCACCTGCAATTGCTGTTGCGCATGGGTAGCCTGTGCGAGTGTGGGAAAAGGTGCAAACAGTGTAGGACCACTACCAGAGAGACGAACCAGGGGCGCACCTGCCTGAAGCATGGCTTCACGCGCTTGTGCGACCTCTGGATAGTGAACGAGAACTCCTCGCTCTAGTGCATTATGTAGGTATTCCGGCAGAATTTCACTCCTTGTATGCAGAGCTGCACACGCGGCCTGGCTATAGCTACCATCGGTGTAGTCGTCTGGCGACAGAGCACGGAAAACGGCAGCTGTCGAGACGCCAATAGCAGGTTTAACCAGTAGCAGCCAGCGTAGAGACGCTGGCCAGTAGGGTGTAAGTTGGGTGATACGTTCACCACGCCCTTCGCAAAGAGCCAATCCCCCCTGCAAGAAAAAGGGGACATCCGAGCCGAGCGAAGCCGCCAGGGTGAGCATATCCGATGGGGATAATTGTAGTTGCCACCAGTGCTGTAGTGCAAGCAGAACAGCAGCGGCGTTGCTACTTCCTCCTCCTAATCCGGCTGCCATAGGAACACGTTTGTGCAGCTCAATCATAACTCCTTGTGTCAGGGAGAGACTTCGGCGCACGGCCTCGGCTGCACGTACCGCCAGATTATCTTCGGTATTCAGCTCTGGTCGTGTACAGGCGATATGCACACGATTATCATCTGTCTTGCTCAAGCAGAGGGTGTCGTAAAGATCAATCGTCTGCATGATAGTTGCTAACTCGTGATAACCGTCTGGTCTGCGCCCTCGCACGTCGAGCGTTATGTTGATTTTTGCATAGGACTGGACAAAGCAGATGTTGCCAGTGCTATGTACATACGGTGAGTGACTCATGGGTGCATTGTGCCTGTAATACAGAAGACTTGTCAAGCTCAACGTCAGAAATATGACTGAAGGGGGATAAAATATGTCTGGAAGCGCTATATTTTCTCTCGTGTACCGCTTGTGCATGACCGGAGTGTAGCTGAGTATAGCCCGAAACTCTCTACAGATGAGGTTGGATGAGAGTTTATGATATACTTTTATCTATGCATATGTAGATGCTTTTGCAGGGAACGCCTGTCTTGCTGATTATCTCCCTGCTAACGGCCGCGACAGTGAGCGAAGCGTGAGATCAGGAAAAGATATTCCCTTGATGCAAAAGTAGCACGATTAAGTGGCGAGCAATGTTTCGATGCGTTGTTGGTGCATGGAAGCAAGAGATAGGTAACATGGATATAACCGTTGCGTATTTTCATTCTTTACTCAATCCCGAAACAGTCAAAAGAGATTTTGAGCAGATACGAGCTACGGGGGCAACTAGTCTGGTCTACGCCATTCATGAGCAGGAGGAGCAACGCTGGTCACGCGACCTGGAACGTGGGTTGCGCCTGGCTCAGGATGTAGGTCTCAAGGTATATTTGAGTCTGGGACGATATGGCAATATGTTTGCTGGCCCCTCACTCATGCCAAGCTGGTATACCTTTCATCACCCACAATCACGCGTCAAAGATCGGCATGGGCGTTATCATGATGTATCTTGTTTTAATCAAGAAGGGTTTCGTTCCTGGCTGTTTAAAGAAATCACGTATTATGTGACGAACTACCCCATTGCTGGCGTTCTGCTCGATGAGCCGCGCGGTCCCGACATTACCTGTTTCTGCTCTGTTTGCCGTGCTCTCTGCCCCGATGTTACCGATTTACCACGCTTTCGGCGCCGCTCAATGATAGATTTTTTGAGTGAATTGTACGCAACGGTAAAACAAGCAGACCCTTACGCAAAAACGGCAATTGCGTTGCTGCCACAAGACCTTTATCAATTGGAAGATTTGGCAATGATCCCCCATCTTGATATCCTCGGCTGTCACCCCTTTTGGCAATTGTTGCATGAGGATATTGGTTTGGTCGATGAGTGGGGACGTATGCTTGTTGAGACAGCACGCCGTTCCGAGAAACGCAGCCAGCTCTGGCTACAAAATTTTAGCTTAGATGAACACGATGAAGCTGAACTAGAAAACACCTTTCAGCGTCTGTTACATGCTGAACCGGACGAAATTGCCTGTTACTACTATTGGCGCAATAATGCTAATCCTGGTAGCGTATGGGGGAACACGCGCCGCCTGTTACAGCGGATCCCGCGCCGTCAACTTTATTGGCAATCCACACTCCCGCGCACTCCCGCTATTCAGCCTGTATCAGATTGATTATCTGAACGCCATCTGCTATTGCATGAGCGCAGTCGGTAAATACTATGAAGGGATGCCACTTTGAAGACAAAAGTGGCATCCCTCTTTTAGACCCATCACTGTCTACATCTTACGTGATGTGGCTTCTTTATCTTCCTCGTGAATGGCCTCTAGAATTGTGCGCAGATGCGCGACTGCCTGCTTTGTCTCTTCGTTGACGCTCTCAGCCGTAAGAATCATGCCTTGTATGCCAAGAGCCATCAACGTATAGATGTCGGCCTTATCGGCCTCTGGTTGTACGTTGAGTAGTGCAGGGAAGCGCACAGCTTCACGGACTGCCCGATAGAGGAGCACTTCTTCAATACTCATCGTGCTGATCGCGTGGCTAAAGCCAAAGTCGAGCAGAACTGCTGAGATTTCCTCGAAACTGCTAATATTGCGGATAAAGATCGGATACATGTCGCCGCTACGCATGGGGATCGTCAGAGCCTTTTCCAGGTCCTTTGTCTCAAGAGCCAGCAAGCGAGCAGGTGCGTCAAGTGGCAAGATGATGTAGTGGACGCCCAGTTCCTTAATCTGATTCAGGAGGTCGCGGTCGATCTTTTCCCACCCGCCAGTAATGCGCAGGCCGTTGATAATGTTTTCATTGCTACTTTTGGTGGATGCGATTTCGTCCTTGAGGGTAGAGAAGGACGCGGTATTGGAGCCATCCCAGTTAAAGAGCAGGCCATCTACGCCTGCTTTCGCAGCGGCCTCGGCATTCCCTGTTGCCAGATTTGTTAGCTCAAGAATGATGGCAGCCGCGCGTGGTTTGGCCTCCGATTTGTTCTTGCCTAAAAAGCCAATCCCGCTACCGGTCTGTGCGCGACGCGCGTGTGTGAACATGTCTTGTAGTTTTGCCATGTTACTTTGATTTCTCCTTATCGTCACCGTCGCCACAAAGTCCAGGCTGAGCTGGATACCTTGCGCGACATGTTTATAGTTCTGCATGTGCGAGGCATAAGTGTATCCATTATAGCACGTCTAGAGAAAAGTAGAAGCTATGCCCTTGTTTTTATTGCACCTTGTGTCCCTTGCCTGAAAATAGAGACATGTCAAGTCATGCTATGCATTATAATTTTGAAAAACCTCTTGATGCTCTCTCCCTTAAAGATGCTTACTCACTTAAAGCCAAAAACATGATTGGTTGCTTGTGTATATCGCCAGTTCTTGCTACTCTGCTATTCATATGTCCTACGTGCCTTGCAGCATTTACGGCTGAAGAGTATAATAACCCTCATTGAATCAGACGGTTGGTTGTTATTATGTTCTATTTTTATGTAATGGATGGTATGATGTTACAAACAGGTGTTGATGGTTATCTTGTTTTTCTTGCTTCTACAGACCAGGACGGAAATGGCAAAAATGCGAATACAATTATTGCATATCGAAATGATATTCAACAGTTGTGCCTCCATTTAGAGCGGCAAGGAATCCAAGAGTGGTCACAAGTGACACATCTGGACATTGAAAATTACCTGCTGGCAATCAGCAGTGGGATATATCGAGCGACAACAATTGCGCGCAAGTTTGCTGCGCTGAAATCGTTCTTTCGCTATTTATCTGAAATGGGAATGCTGCCCCAGAATCCGATGCTGACACTGGTGCCTCCGCATGTTGAGAAGAATTTGCCGCATGTGATTGAGAAAGAGGAGGTAGAACGTCTTTTCGCTCAGGTGAAGCGTGACACAGTGACTGGACAACGGGACTGGATTATGTTACGTCTACTGGTCGAGACGCGCGCGCGTGTTTCTGAACTCGTGTCGTTAGATGTAGAAGATTTGCTAAGAGCGCAAGGAACTCTCTGGTGTCCGGGAACAAGCAGGCCAGCGGCGCGTAGGCGGCAAATCGTGCTCTCGCCTGTCGCAGTCGATGAGCTGGTGCAGTATATAGATGGCGTGCGTCCGCGCCTCATCCGCAACACGGAGGAGACGGCATTGTTTGTGAATCATCATGGCGAACGGCTAACACGCCAGGGTTTCTGGTTAATTATAAAGAGGTATGCGCGTGAAGCGGGTGTTGAGGAGATAACGCCGTACATGTTGCGGCACTCTTATGCTATGCTGATGTTAACACGTAGAATAGAAACACATCCTATGCAGCACCTACCCGGACATGCACACCTTTCGACGGCGCAGGTATATAATCATGTTATCGAGTTGTATCAAAAAAAAGAGTAAAAGGAAAGCATGTTTTACGACCAGGTTCTTCAAGCAACAAAACAAATACAGTCTTACGCGCCATTGACCCCCAAAGTCGCCCTTATTCTTGGTTCAGGTCTGGGGGACCTTGCGCGTGATATCGAGCATGCCATAAGCATCCCGTACGAGGATATTCCGCATTTTGCTCGCTCAACCGTTGTGGGTCACGCGGGACGCCTGCTGCTGGGAAAATTAGAGGGCGTGCCTGTTGTGGCGATGCAGGGCCGTTTTCACTTGTACGAGGGTTATCCACTATCCGCTGTAACGCTTCCTGTGCGGGTTATGTATATGCTAGGAGCGCAGGTTTTGTTGGTGAGTAATGCTGCGGGTGGCGTCAATCCGGTATACCGGGCGGGCGATTTTATGCTTCTGCGTGACCATATCGCATTGCCAGGACTGGCGGGCGCAAATCCGCTCATTGGCCCCAACGATGAACGCTTTGGACCACGTTTCCCACCGCTTGCCCATGCCTATGATGCCGATTTGCGTCTGCTTGCACGCACTGTTGCGGCAACGCATCCCGAACTTACCTTGCATGAAGGTGTGTATACGATGGTAGCGGGACCAAGTTTTGAGACGGGCGCGGAGTTGCGTTTTCTGCGTACCATCGGGACGGATGCTGTCGGTATGTCTACAGTCCCTGAAGTGATCGTTGCGCGCCATATGCGGATGCGCGTGTTGGGTATCAGCCTGATTACCAATATGGCGACTGGGGATGAGACCGAGGAAATCAAGCATGAAGAGGTATTAGATGTAGCGGATGCCGCACGCGTACGCTTTGCGGCCCTGGTGCGGGGCATCATGCGGGGAATAGACTAGTTATTCCCCGCTTTGTTTACGGTGATCTGCCACCAACTCCAGTTATAGAATTTGCCCGACCAGTCTGCGAGTACCACGAGATCATAAGTACCGTTTTGCAGCGTTGGCGCGAGTGTGTACTTCCAGGTGACCTGTCCCTGCGCATTGCTGGTCTGTACTTGAGGCGTCGTGGCGTCAAAATTTATGCCACCAATAGGGGCGATTGTGTCATTCTGCAGCTTGCCGTTCCTGGTCATTTTGCCCACTGTAGGCTGATTGAGCGTAGTATAGATCTGTTGTGCCCCATCTGTGAACGCGATCCCTCCATTGTCTGGTAGCCGTTGAATAAGCCAGAGCTTGAAGGAGATACCAGGGGCGTGAATGGGAGTATTCAGTTTGGTAGAACATGTCGTGCTATTATTTTGCGCCTGGGCGACAAACGTGTAGGGCGTCGTGCCATCCGCCTGCTCAGTTCCGTTAAAGGTCGGTGTCGGACAACCCATCTGCATGGGCTGGATCGTCACCGTTTGCGTGGGATTTTGCTGGTGGATCACAACGCCTGATGAGGTGTTGTGATTTGCTTTGCTGGCATTCCCAGACTGTATGTGCGTGAAGATGCCAACGACAAAACCAATCATCAGACCTGAGAGCGCGAATAGGGCCAGTGCGGTAAAAATAATAGTCTGTGAACGCTTCTTTTGGCTTGGTGTCGTATTCGGTTGTGGTTTGAACAACGTTTGTTGCATAGGCGTTATAGCTACTACTCTCTACTGATAAAACAATCAGGCATGATATTGGTTGACCTGGATGATACTGCATTGTGCTGTATCATATCACGTTTGAGTAGGCTCCTCTGCAAAACTAAACGCTTCATAGCCCAAATTGGTGGGAAAAATGGGCATTATCTTTTCGCTAGTGGCAAAGCACCAGTAACGGCTTCTGTGTAGCCCACGAAAGTTGATTATCTTGCCGGGCGTCAGGCGGAAAAAGCGACTCATTCAAAATCGCGCACAGGAGCCTGCAAAAGGGAGCCGCCAAAAACAAAAAGAGACCGACCGTTGTCCTGGGGGGAAACACGGTCGGCATATCCAGTTAAAAGGGGTGTGTGGGGGAAGTTCCTGGATACGGGATCCTGTCCACTATAAACGACTAAGATGGCTCGATGGTGCTTATCTTTGTGAGAAAGACATCGAGCCATCCTGCCCTTTATAGCTTCTTCTCTCACTCTCTAATCAAAAAAACGCCTATGCTGATAATTTTCGTGGGAAACGGGGCCAGTTTTCTGAACGCGCGTGTTTTCTCTTGACGCTGTTCCCAAGAGAACGCTACAATGGAAAAACCACCACATTGTCGTATAGCGTGTAAAGGCGAAAGTATGAGTCCAATAGTTGCGATGTATCTTGGGTTTATTGTAGCCGTAGTGATTGTCGTATGGGCTGTTTTGCTCCTTGTACAGAGGATCAGAAAGCAGCAAAAAGCGCAACGCCGTGCATTATATACGCTAGTGCCTTTCAAACCAACAGTGGCAGCTCCGTCAGCCGAGGCGGTGGATGATGAAGACGTGGATGATGAGGAGATGCGTGTAAATCACCATTCACCAGCACAGCAGAATGGGCACTATTTGGGAAGTAAAAAGCATCCCTAATTGCCAATGGGCTATCTGCTGTGCTGTAAACGTCAGTGCGCTGTTATTCGGCGCGTTCCTCAAAGATGCGTGTGACTTCAGCCAGAATATCGCTCACATCTAATTCAGCGGGAGGCGTATCAGTGGGCTGTGGAGGTGGCTCCTCGCTATTCTCATGCTGCTCATTTTTGACTTCCTGAAAGAAGTCATGTTCACAAGCCTCAATTGCCTCCTGCGCGCTGACATTTCCATAGATAATGCGTGGGAGCAGATCATGGTAGATGGCAACGGTCTGCATGATGGCCCCGAAGACCAGTTGAAACTGTTCAAAGGATATTCCATCTTGCGCCAGGGGAACGGCTTCCTCCAAACGGATTTCGCCGTCTTCCAGGTCCATCCCAAACTTGCCCATTGCGATGCGGTAGTTGATCGCCATCAACGCTTCCAGACATTCCAGGCGTCTCTTGTTGCTCACTGTTCCAATGTGAGGTGCAATCAGCATGAGCTTACGCACGTCTCCATGTTGCTGAAGTCCAAGAATAATGCGCCATTGCCCACGGGTGCCGTGGAAGGCCAGTTCGATATATTCCTGCTCTTCGTTAGTCCGCGCAATTTTTAGCTTCATGCGCGTAACATAGTCAGTAAGCTGTACAATGCCGAACTCGTCAGTCATGCTGCCTCTCCTTTTCTGTTATTGCAGATGGCGCGGAAGAGAGCGGACATAATGTGCAGTCTCTCTTCCTCATTATACCATACGGTTGCTCTTTTAATGATGTTGTACATCACTGATGTTACATGAGGCTATGTGGTACAAGGACTGCTCCTTGATAGGCATCCAATGTAAGCGTAATATGTGCGTGTTCTACCTGATGCATTTGCCCGTGTAACTCATCTCGCAGTTGTGTCCCATCAGCCCAGATAGCTTCAGGTCCATAGCTCGCGATTTGGAGCGGAAGCGTGATTGTTTGTGGGTGTTCATCGTTATTCAGCACAACCAATACGCACTCTTCTGGATGCGCTGATTGTGTTGAAGGAACAGGTAGTATTCCGCGCACATAACTATAGACGTTACTTTGCTCTTGGGCCATACAAGTCCAGAGACCGTCAGCGCGCAAGGCCGCATAGCGATGCCGTAAAGCGATGAGACGTGTATAGTACGCCAGCATTTCCTGGTCCTGTTGTTGCTCATCCCACAGCATTGGGCGACGACAATCGGGATCTGGACCGCCCTCCATGCCAACTTCTTCGCCATAATAGATCATGGGCAAACCCGTGTAGGTGAGCAAAAAGGTAGCAGCCAACTGCTGTTTGCGACGGTTCTGGTTGAGCGTAAGGAAGCGTGGCGTATCGTGCGTTGAGAGCGGCGTGAGCAATGCTGAGAAAACAGGTGTGGGATACCAACTGCGAATCTTCCCTAAACGGTGATCAAAGGTCGCGGCATCCCACTGTTGGGGACGTGCCAGGCCATCCCAGGGAATCTCTGTCGTGCGTGTGAAAAAATGATGAATGGCGCGATAGACGGGATAGTGTTGTACACCATCAAAGAGGTCGCCCTGCGTCCAACGCGCAGCTTCGTGTTCAATCTCACCGACGATATAAAGTTGTGGATTGATTGCCCGTAGTTCGCGTCGGAACGCGCGCCACAGGCTCAGATCGACCTCACCCGCTACATCGAGACGCCAGCCATCGACGCCCATGCGTGTCCATTTCGCGGCGGCATCGATCAGATAGCGTTGCAATGCGGGATGAGCAGTATGCAGTTTGGGCATATGACCATGATGGTCGAATGTGCGATAGTTAGGCTGCTGTCTATCTATCGGGAAGCTATGAATATGGAACCAATCGACATAGGGCGAGGCTTCACCGTGTTCCAGTACGTCGCGCCAGGCAAAAAAATTGGTTCCACAATGGTTAAAGACGGCATCCAGCACGACGCGCATACCACGCGCATGACATGCAGCTAAAAGCTGCTGAAGATCCTCTTCTGTCCCGAAATAGGGATCAATTTTCGTATAGTCATCAGTGTCATATTTATGATTGGAGGGTGATTGAAAAATGGGCGTGAGCCACAAGGCGTTGATGCCCAAGGATTGCAGGTAGTCGAGGTGTTGGGTGATGCCAGGCAGATCACCGCCCCAGAAGCTGAACCACTCTGGTTTACCCGACCAATGTTGCGTGGCTGGATGATTATTGGCTGGGTTGCCACTCGCGAAACGCTCTGGGAAAATCTCGTAAAAGACGGCATCACGCACCCAAGCGGGTACGTCAATACACTGCGTTTCATAGAGATAAGGCCAGTTGAACAGTCCGCTCAGCCAGCGTTCAGTTGTTTGTGTCGTGCTGAAGCCATCTTCTGTGTACCAGAGATGCTCATTGTTCTCATGTGAAATGATATGGAAGGCGTAGCGCAGACGGCGATGTGGTTCGTATAGCTCAGCCTCCCAATAGGTAAAGACGCCGTCGCTGCTTAGCCATGTCATTGGTGTGATGCGGTCCAGACAGTGCGGGGAGCCGCAGCGATCATTCCAGTGAACTTCACAAGCGAGGTGATCGCGGCTACTCGTGCGCAAGCGTACACGCATTGTATCAGAACCATTGGTATAGGCGTAAGCTCCATACGGTGTGTGATAGATAGCCTCGGTATTCATGGAACCCTTTTCTAGGTAGAAAATAGAGTAGTCAATAAAATGGTGTGGCATCCTTGATGGATGCCACCCTCTATGTTGATGTCCTTCAGACCCGCCCCAAAAAAAGTTGGTTAGTTTACTGTTTGCAGGTCTACTATCTCTAACGAATCACAGATGAATTTTTCCATTCGCGCGTTTGTACCGTTCGTTATCAAGACGGAAACTGTCGGGATTTGTCCCATGTGCAATCGCGAGGAAGTTTGCCAGCAGTTGTACAGGAAGCGCGGCAAGGAATGGAGTAAGCTGTTCCAGAGGCACGAAAGCACCGTACAAAGGGAAGCGTTGCCAGTGCGGACGCGCTTCAAACAACTCAGCGGTTTCCGTGCTGGGTGCCTCGCCCAGCAGTAGGACAGAAGTCCCAATCTCGCTTTGCGCAAGCAAGAAATCTGCCATGCGTGCTTGCGCGGGACCTGCGACACTAATTGGTACAATCAGGTCATTTTCTTCAAAGGCAACCATTGGTCCATGAATCCCCTGTTCCAATTCAAAGCCTTCGCTTGTGACATATGCGGCTTCTTTCGCCTTTAGCGCACCTTCGGGGGCCGTTGCCGTATTGGGGCCTGTGCCGATGAAATAGATGCGCTTGTGTTGCTGTATCGCATCCTGGGCGATCAGGCGCAGGAGACCTTCACGGCTTAAAATCTGTTCCATCAAGGCTGGGATCTGTGCCATATCGTGGTGCAGGCGTTGAGCTGTTTCTGTCTGCCCTTTGTACTCGCTCAGATAGGCCGCGAGTTGCGCAAGCCGGGTCAGTGCGCCTGTGTAGCTGATAGAGTGCGCCGATGAGGGATCTTGCGCGACGGTTTCAAGGATGCTATCCGCTCCTTGCAACGGCGATTGTTTGCCTGTGATGCCGATGGTATAGAGATGGGCCGCATGTGCCAATTGGAGTGCTTGCATACTATAGAGTTTGCTGCCCCGATGGCTAATGATAATCACACATTCATCGCTTTGCAACGGACGCGGATAGTGAACAAACTCAAAAGAGTGAGTTGCCCAGGCATCTACCCCTGCAAGGCGCAGGAGATGTGTCCCAACCTGTGCGGCATGAAAACTTGTGCCGATGCCCACGAGTAAGATGCGTCGTGCTTCTCCTATGCGTTGGGCTACTTGCCTGACTCCCTCACCATCGGAAAGTAATGTGCGTATTGCTTCTGGTTGAGCATGAATCGCTTGATAAAGCTTCGTTTCGGTGTCGATCATCCTGATCACTCGCTTCCTTGATTGGCTCTGTAAAGCCAGATACTACAGACAAATATGAGCGTATATTTTATAGGATATACTACATCTTCCTGTGCGACAAACGTGCCACGATGTTACCTCTATCTTGTCCGATGCGTACTTGTAGATATCAAAGGTATCATTGCTTGTACGTTTTGCAGAGTCTCTCTGAAAAATAATCTGTTTTCTATCTGATTTCATATGTTGGGGGCAAGATCGTGATGAGTATCACCAATAATTCTCCGGCCGCTCGTAAGGGGCTGGATGTGCAATCATTAAGCTACGAAGAACGCTTACAACTTGGCGCGGAAAACGCAGTCCGCTGCATGGGTGTGAGCGCACATGATCGTGTATTTATTATCACTGATTATGCGCGTGAAAGTATTGCACGTCGTGTTGCGAACGCAGTGTTGGAGCAGCGGGCCGATGTTTCCGTGCGTTTCCTTGAGCACTATGGCGAACGGCCTTTAACGGCCTTTTCTGAGCAGTTACGGAATGATTTGCTGAGTGCGCACCCTACCGTAACATACTACATTGCAACAGCGCAACCGGGTGAGATTGCGTTTCGGCTTCCGTTATTGCCATTCCTTGCGCAGGAACTCAAGGTTCGTCACGGGCATATGATTGGGATTGACGAGGCATTGATGGCGGATGGCATGTGTGCGGATTATGATGAGGTTTTCCAGATCACAAATCAGATATATGACCTTGTGCGTGACGCGCAAACGATCCATGTGACCTCGGCAAAAGGCAGCGATGTCACGGCGACCTTTCATAAGGATTGGCAATGGATTCCTTGTCATGGGCGCTACCATGAGCAAGGCAAGTGGGGTAACTTGCCAGAAGGAGAGGTCTTTACCGCTCCTGCAAGCGTAGATGGCGTATTGGTTTGTGACGTGCTTGGTGATTACTTCTCCGAAAAATATGGCGTACTGGCTACGCCACTTGTGCTAACTGTGAAGGGTGGCTATGTGACTGATGTGAGCAGCGAGAATAGCGCATTGGCACAAGAGGTGCGTGACTATCTCTTTTCCGTTCCTAATGGCAATCGGGCGGGAGAATTTGCGATTGGTACGTTGACAAGCCTGAAACACCTGGTAGGAAATTTGTTGCAGGATGAGAAGATGCCTGGTCTGCACGTGGCTTTTGGTAATCCCTATCCACAATTTACAGGCGCCGACTGGGATGCAAGCATCCATGTCGATGTCATTCCAAGTTGCTGCACGATAGAAGTTGATGGACGTGTCATTATGCGCGATGGTGAATTTATCATCTAAGCAAGCGTATATCTCATGGCTCCTCATAAGCGGGACAGCATGAGCTTTGTCCCGCTTCCTACCCTGATTGTGTTAATATTATACAAGATACAGATACAAAATCCCATCTATTGTGGCGTATATCTCGTAGATAGTTATGGATATGCTTATTAACTCTACTATAGAATAAATTTTTTGATAAGGATAGACGATGTATTTATGTTATTGTGATAGTCAGCGTGTTGACATGTAGTGCGAGGGGCGATTATCATTGAAGATGGTTCATTAGAGTGCGTCAATTTGTCTCTGTTGTATATGATGTGATGCACATGCTTTCGCGAGAAAGATGGATGAGGCTTTGATATGACCATGACCAGGGGACAACACCTGATTGGCACGACGCTTGGCTCATGTGTCCTGGAACGACTATTAGGGTATGGTGGTTCCAGTGCTGTGTATCTAGCCCAGCAATACACCCCGTTTCGGAAAGTTGCGATCAAGGTGTTTCTGCCGCGCTCAACGATGAACGCACAGATGCTGCGCGAGTTCTATCAGCGTTTTTTGCGTGAGGCCGAGGCCGCCAGTCAACTCGATCATCCGAGCATTTTACCCGTCTACTCTTATGGGGAGCAGAACGGATTACCGTATATTATTATGCCTTACATGCCGGGGGGAACGCTCTCAGAATATATCAACAAGCATGGCCCTCTTCCACTGGATGAGGCGCGTTGGTATATTGAGCAGATGGCCTCTGCTCTTGATTATGCCCATGCCGAGGGGTGTGTGCATTGTGATGTCAAACCTGCTAACATGTTGCTCGACGGTGAAGGACGGCTCATGCTTGCGGATTTTGGTATTGCGCGAATCAATACATCTACGCGCAAGAACGAGCAGGAACCCGCTTCATCTTCTGAGTCCTTGATGGGAACGCCCGATTATATTTCGCCAGAGCAGGCATTGGGTGATCCACTAGATGGACGTTCCGATATTTATTCGCTCGGCATCTCGCTCTTCTATATGTTGGCAAAAGAATTGCCTTTTAAAGCCGATACGACGATTGCTTTAGCCCTACTCCATGTGCATGAAAATCCTCCATCGCTGGCATTACTGCGTGTAGAGGTTACACCTGAGTTAGATCGTGTTGTGCGCAAGGCTCTAGAGAAGCATCCGAATGATCGCTTTCAGACGGCAGGTGAGTTTGCGATGGCCTTTGCCGATGCTGTAGAGCACGCAAAGCGGGAGCAGCAGGCCTATAGTCGAGGAAAACATGCATTGGTTGCTAATTCGTTAGAGAAAGAGGTTCAGATCAGTCCACCCGCTGGTGTAAGCCTTGCTTCGCAACCTATCGTGCGTATCAGACCAGCGTGGCGGCGTATGATCTCGGCTCCGCGCGTATTGCTTGTTGTCATAAGCCTATGTGTCCTGGTTGGAGCAAGCATTCTGGCAAGTAGTATTATTGCCTCCCATCTTTTTCTCAGTGGAACGACTCCGTCTAAAACGGCCCTCTCGACTGCTCCTAATGTGAATGTGAGCAATGTGCATGTTGATCACCTGTCCGACCAGATCAATTGGCCTAGTAGCAGCACATTTTTCTTTCGACAGCAACAGTATCACATCCTCAATAAATCGGTGCAGGATGTGGCTCTGGCTCTCTATGCCAATCATGAGTACAATAATTTTCGCTTGACGGTCACGATGGCGGAGATTCATAACTCGCATCAGGGAGCGGATTACTATGGCGTGGTGTTCCGCTCGTCACTTGACCAGTCGCATTATTATCTCTTTGAGGTGACGACAGCCACGCCCGGACAATATGCATTTTTGCGCTATGACGGGCAATGGAAAACAATTACCACTGGGAGCACGCCCCTTTTAGCGGCGCGTACTCAAGGCAATACGATTACAATTGAGGCTCACAATAGCACATTCACTTTTTTAATCAACAATCAGCCGGTGAGTAAACCCATTGTCGATACTTCGGCTTCAGTCCTGACCTCCGGCGAAGTGGGGCTGTATGTCGAAGAACAGGGGGATGAAGTTGCCTTCTCACATCTCTATATCGATACGTCGAACTAGGTGTATCCCAATGGGCACATAGCTTTTAGAGCGGGAGCGGCGCAGACGGCTTTTTGGGAAAGAGCGTTGACAGGATGAGTGTTCCTTCGTCATTCGCCAATACGTCAGGGAATGTCGTGCGTAATTCTTCAAGGCTACTATGACAGAGCAAAAGTTTGAGAAAAACGAGTGCGGGAAGTCGGGCCTGTGCGTTGCTTCCATAGAGCGGAGGTTGCCATGCTTCTGCGTGACGCAGATGCCCTTGTTCAAATTGCAAACGCAAGCCGCCGCGATAGAATGAGATTTTGAGTTCGCCAGAATAGCCTGCAATCACCGAAGCGGCGATGCGGCGTTCCAACACAGGTGCGATATGCTTGATAAAGGCCACTACATCGGGGACACGCACATACCAGTTATAGGGACGGTCATAGCGTGGAGCTAATGCCTCACCAAGTGCCTCATAGAGGGGATGGGCGTGCCCCTGATAGAAGGTGATCTCGCTCAATGGCTCGGTTGTGTGGCGGGTTGGTAGCTGTTCCCCATCGCGTTTTAGCTCGCGCAAGAGTGAAGGCATGACTTGGTACCAACTGACTTCTGGCGCGATGCCGAGGGCGTAAACGGTGAGCGTACGGTTGCGGCGAATCGCGGGAAAAGAGACAAAGCCCTGTACCGTTCCCTCGGCATTGACAAGCATGAGCGTGCGTGAATTGTGCATGTGTCCTGGTGAATGTTTATCATATTCAAGCTCATACTGCCAGTAGTAATCGGGAAGATCGCTCCAGATCACGCCCGTGCGCTGGCGGTTATAAAATGCTGTGATGAGCGGGATGTCCTCGGATGTTGCTTCACGGAGCGTAAATGATTCAGGTGTATTCTCCGCTTTTTGAGGAATGAGCGGGAGAAACACTGTTCGTCCACCTTCTAAGTCGAGAGCATACTCGTAGCCAAACTGACGATAAAAATAGGGAATACCCGTGATGGCCTGGATATGATGTCCCTCTGCCTCGCTCCGCGCATGAATCATTGTGAAGAGGGCGCGAATCAGACCACGCTGGCGGTAAGCGGGATCGCTGGCAACGATTTCTGGGCGTCCAATAAGCAAGGGAATACCCTCGTATTCCCAGCGATGCCGCCAGAGACAGGTGCAGGCGACGACGGGATGCCCTTCGCGTTGCGTATCTTCAATTAGCCCGTAATCGTTGGGTCCCATGAGCGGATGATCTCCGCGCATTAAGCGATGGACGAGCTGCATTAAATGCTCGTTTGGTGCTTCATCCGCTTTGTCGCGAAAGACGTGGCCGACCAGATCTGCGATGCGTTCGGTATCGGCAACCGTAGACCAGCGTAGCGTGAGGCCATTGCCCAAATCGCGGCGATAGGTCGCAAGGGCAGCTTCTGAATGCATGATATTTTATCCTTAACTCTAATAACCTCTCCTCACTATAGGTGGTGTGGTTGCTATATGTCAAGGCACTTTTCTTGAGTTTATGCCAGGCAATTGACATTGCCTATTCAACCCTCTATACTGAAAAAGACCGAAAACATAACTTTGCCACTCTATTTCTGGATAGAGTGAGCTAAGAGGAGGATATTCAAGTTATGACCTACGTAATTACTCAGCCGTGTATTGGCGTGAAGGATGCTTCCTGTGTAGATGTTTGCCCTGTTGATTGTATTCATCCCTCGTCAAATGAGCCTGGCTTTGAGTCGGCTGACCAATTGTATATTAATCCTGATGAGTGTATTGACTGCGGCGCGTGCGAGCCTGCCTGCCCTGTAACAGCTATCTTTGAGGAGTCAGCAGTTCCCGCGGAGTGGAAGAGCTTCATCAAGAAAAACGCAGATTTTTACAAATCATAAACTTCGCGTTAATGCGTGAACAGGTTGATTTTGCTAATCTGTAATGCATTTGAGGGCAAGCCGGTATTGCATTATGCAGATACGGGCTTGCCCTTCCTAATGGAATATTTTCTTAATTCCTGTATGCTGTGGTATAATACATGTGCAATATCTGCACTGTCATAACTTCTCACGTATGGAGCAAACCCCTATGCCAATAACAAGACGAAGACGTATTAACCCACCCGATCAACCAGAGAATAACAATCATTCGGCCGACCAATCTGAAGCGGCAGCAAACATGTTGGCCCAGGAGTCTCAGTCTGCTAATGGGATACTAGCCACCTCTGAGCCTGAGCACATTGACACAGATGTGACAGTTGAGTCGTCTGATAGTATGCGCGAAGCGGCCTCTGCCCCGGAGAATACGGGAAATACCGTAGTTCCTGAAAACACATTAACAGTTATGCCAGCTTCGCCTGCGCCCTTGCCTCCTACAAATAGTGAGCGTACAGAGCGGCAAGAAATGAATGGTTCTCCCCTGCATCCCAGCCAGATTGAAGGTGGGAAGCGTACTGCGCGTGGCGAACTGTTTCGCAGGCCGCCGTTGCCTCCCGTGGCTCCTGCTGTCACTCCGGCCCCGGCTCCCACATTGCAGCCTCCTTCGCATGAGGTCTCTTTACCGCTGGGGAAAAAGCCTGGTGATACGCATGGTGATCCACTGCATCTGGCCTATAATCCTGGCTACACGGGCGCGGACGAAGTGCGCAATGCCTTACTCCATAAGTTGGCTCAGGAGAGTCGCGCGGGCGGGCGTGGACGCTGCTGGGGCTGTGGTGCTATCTCGATTGTTTATGATCGCTGGAATACACGCAGCAAGTCACTTGGAGAAATTGGTATCGCGTATTGTGAAATCTGCGGTGTCTGGAGCGTAATGTAACGCAGTCTGGTCTCAATGCGTCTGCTGTTCCCGTGTTATTCTCTTGTATCCTGTCGCATTCTGTTGTCCCTTATTCAGTTAGGAGAACCTGGTATGCCGACCAGTCAAGACCAGACCCAGACACCTGCTATACGTTGTCCTCGTTGTGGGGGCTTTATGCGCAAACCAATGGGAAGTAGTTTTTATTGGCACGCTGACAATAATCATCCACGTTGTGAGATTACCAACCTTGCTGATTTTTCTATTGAAGGGCAAACGGCTGACGAGAGCGTTGAGGAGCCGTTTAAGAAACCGGGCGGGCGGTAATCTCTTTCTTCTCTTGTTCTTGGCGTGCTGATATCGGCGTGGGAAAGTGCCTGTATGCAACCTGACCTACAGGCATTGCGTATTCTTTGATAGAATATGTCCTCTAGCGAAAACGGATGTAGCTTGTCATTTGTTCTGGTGCTACATTACGAGGTGTAGAAAATGTATAGTCCGAGAAATAATAGCCCCTTCGGGGGTGGCAATAGCTTCGGCTCGCGGTATCAGTATCAGACGATGTCCTATGCTGTGGGTCAGGAGCAAACAAGTAGTTTAATTAGTAAGGTGATGGGCCTGTTAGCGTTCTCTTTTGTGTTTGCGGCTATTGGCTCTTTTGTTGGCTCTTTCGTTATTCAATCTCTGACCGCCTACTGGATTGTGGCACTGGCTGGCCTGGCTGTCCTTTTTATCCTTCAATTGGTTATCCAAAAGCCCGGTATTAACCTGTTTCTCTTGTACCTGTTTACATTTCTGGAAGGTATGTCACTCGCGCCACTCCTGAGTTACTATCTGGCAACGAATAGCAATATTCTGGGTGAGGCGTTCGTGATTACCGCGCTGACCTCACTCGCGTTAGGGCTGTATGCATGGATTACCAAACGCGATTTCTCTGGTCTGCGTGATTACCTCTTCTTTGGGCTGATCCTGCTGCTGCTAGTGAGCGTGGTGGGCCTCTTCTTCGGCGGCCTTTTCGGGAGCGGCATTCTGGGCTTGGTGATCTCGTTTTTCGGTGTGGCGATCTTTTCCGGCTATGTACTATACTATGTACAAAGAGCAAAGTATATGGCGAATACCATGCCGAATGCCGTTGGCTTGACGGTATCGCTGTTTATTACACTCCTGAACCTGTTCCTCTACATTTTGCGCATCCTGTCGATTTTACAAGGTGGAAATCGACGCAGATAACGCTTAAGAGCGGTGGTGGAGAGCGCAAGGCATGGAATAGGAAGGCACTCGGTTTTGTTCTCTCTGATAGGTATCTAGCGGAGACGCGAAGGCGTATACGATTTTTACACATGAGAAAACAAAACGCAGCGTTTTTATTGCTCGTGCCATGGTGTGATAAACGAAACTTAGCTTTGGAAAATTGAGAGGACAAATGAATGGATACACATGCAAATCTAGTCCATGTGGGCGATCAAGATTTTGAAGAGCAGGTGTTAAAGTCTGATACTCCTGTGATTGTTGACTTCTGGGCTGCATGGTGTGGCCCATGCCGTGCCATTGCTCCTGTGTATGAGCGACTTAGCAGCGAATATGAAGGCAAACTCAAATTTGCCAAAATGGATATTGACCAAAATCAGTTATATGCAGGTCGTCTGGGTATTCAGGCTATCCCAACGCTGATGATCTTTAAAGGTGGCAAGGTGATTGCCAATCTGGTCGGTCCTCATCCTACACGTCTTAAGAACGAGATTGATCGCGCACTCACAGCAAACGGTGTTGCCTAGTGCGTAGGAAAGAGAGATGCGGTCTGGTGATGTTGGTAGGGGTGAACCGCACAATCTATCAAAGGAAGCGCAGATTGCATCTCTTTTCCGATAATGTTGTCCAAAATTCAGGCTTTTCCCCCTCGACGACTTTGCGCTTTTGTGATATATTCTTCACATACTACAAATTGACTATTGTTCTGTCAACGTTTGTTGTCTGGACATAAGGGAAACCATATATGCCAACACTTGAGAGATCAAATCCATTACCACTGTACTACCAATTAAAAGAAGTGCTGAAACAGCAGATTCGAGCTGGGCATTTAGCCCCACATACCGCAATCCCTTCAGAGCCAGAACTGGTGGCACAATATCATGTCAGCCGTGCAACTGTACGTCAGGCTTTAACTGAACTGGTACACGAAGGCTTGCTTTATCGTCAACATGGGCGTGGAACCTTCGTCTGCGAGCCGCGTGTGCAGCAGAATATCAGCGAGTTGACCAGTTTTAGTGACGACCTGCGGCGTCGCGGGAAGCGTCCTGGCGGGTTACTTATTGTGAGTGAGTTGGTACGCGGCTCACAGACAGTGCGCGACCAGCTGCGTCTCATGGATGAGGAACAGGTAGTGCGTCTGGAACGCCTGCGCACGGCAGACGATGCTCCTATTGCATATGAAATTGACTATTTGCCCTATCCCCGCGCCGCTGGTGTCTATCAGCGCGCGAAAGAGGTTGCCGATGGATCGCTTTATGTGCTGATGGGAACGGAGGGGATGCATCCCTATATTGCCGAGCAAGCCTTTAAAGGGGATGTAGCTTCAGAGCGCGAGGCAGAATTATTACGTATTGCTCCTAACACTCCTGGGTTACGCCTGAACTGCACCTCGTTTGACGAGACAGGGGCACCTATCGAGTACACTGAGGGGTTCTATCCTGGTTCACTTTACGAATTACAACTGACCCTACGTGTCGGACGTTAGGCAGACGTGGTGGCTGCAAGGGTAGCATGTATGCGGAAATACTAGCTGCTGCCTTTGCGGTCTCCCTGTTGTCATGCCTACCTTATGCACTACAACATGTGGTATGTGTTTTCGGCCTTTGCTGCGAGAATCGCTAGTAGAAGGGGCGGGAGCGTGCTATACTACGCAAAGACTTGTGGTGTGTTGGGATTACAATTAAGACAATCGAGGAGTTTGGGTAATCATATGGATGAGACGCAGGACGGACGAAATACTACAGGAACTTATGGCGTTGTTCCTGTCCAATTTGTACCCCGTCAAGGTCAGGATTGGACGGATAAAGGCAATGCTGCTGCCGCACAGGGTGATTATGAGGCGGCAGTTGATGCGTTTGAGCAGGCAGTGGCAGTTGACCCCGATGATGGGCGTGCGCGTTACAATCTTGCTCTGGCGCAGCAATACCTGGGTGATCTAGAACTGGCGGTTGCGGGGTATCGGCGTGCGATAGACTTGAATCCGCAGTTGCTTGATGCATATATCAATCTTGGGAATCTCTATGGTGAACTTGGTTTACAAGAAGAGTCGTTAGAGACATTCCAGCAGGCATTAGAGCTTGACCCGGAGAACGATGATCTCTATGTCAATATCGGAGATGCCTATCGTACACAGAACCTCTATCAAGATGCTGTTCAGGCCTATCGGCAGGCGTTAATGTTCAACCCTGACAACGCCATGGCTGCTGATAACTTGCGTGATGTGCGTGAGCGCATCAACGATCTGTGGCGGCGTTTGATGGAGCAGGAGCGGCGTATTGACGCTGAGCCTGCTAATTCGGCGCGTTATGCGGAGCTTGCCAGTATTTATCTGGATATGCGCCGCTATGACGATGCTCTCTCCGCGGCTAATCAAATGCTCGCTCTGGAACCGGATGGGCGCAGTGGCTATGATATGCTTGCTGCTGTCTATGAGCAGATGGGAGACCGCGATCAGGCAGCGGAAACGTATGCGCGTATTGTGCAGATAGACCCTGATGACCCAGAGGCATGGGAGCATTTAGGGACGTGGCGTTCCCTTCAAGGCCAGAGCGACGCGGCGATTGATGCGTATGTGCGTTCTGTACAGCTTGACCCGCTGCGCGCAACGGCGCGTTTCAGTCTGGCAGAGGCATACCTGGAAAATGAACGCTATGACGAATCTGCCGAGACCTACCAATGGCTCGTTCAACATGCCGATGAACTGCAGGCGGACGATCTGGCGGCAGCTTATGCGGGGTTGGCTGATACCTACAATGGCATGGGTCGCTATGAGAGTGCTATTGAGACAGCACAAACGTTATTGACTCAGTTTGAAGATGATCCAGAAGGCTATTATCAGCTTGCAACCGCGTATGACGCGCTTGGACGTTATGACGAGGCAATTGAGAATTATCAAAATGCCATTGATAGTGATCCGCTCAATGCCGACTACTATAACGATCTTGCCGATACCCTACGTGAAGCTAAGCGGTATGATGATGCGATAGAGATTGCCCAGCAAGCAATTGCAATGGACCCCTCGCTCGTTCTCGCCTACGAGACGCTGGCGCAGATCTACGAGGAAACCGGACGCAAAGAAGAGGCGGCCGAGGCAATGGAACAGGTCAACATGCTGCGTTCTATTGAAGAGTAATAACCGTAGTATTCGGCTAACATCGTTGCATATCAAGCAGACACTTTTCTAGGCTCTAAGCCGTGAAAAGTGTCTGTTTTTGCCTACAGTGCCTGCCTGCTCAATGATCCCTGAGATGGTCTGTGTTGGCGATGATGTGTGAAGTTGTGCTCGCGCGAAGGCAACCGTGGGCCGCCAGAGCAGAGGCCGTCGTGCTCGCGCCAGAAGCCACCGTTCAAGAATAGAGAGTTGTTCTCTTGTGTGCAGGTGTGGCGTATTGTTCTCATAAGACCAGAGGCTCTCCACACAGTCAGCGGTGCACGCGGCACTAATGGTCGCGTGCACCGCTGACTGTGTACGAGGCCCAGCCCGACGTAGATACGTTTTCAGTGTCGCTCTTCTAGCGCATCAGCGAAGGCATCAAGGTCGCTCAGTCGTTGTTGAAGATGATCGTAAAGCAGGTCGCGATTGAGTGAACTGGGATCATGCACGAGCGAATCACGCAGGTTTGTAATAAGCTCCAAACGGTAGGCAAGCGGACGCGGAATGATCTGCTCGCCGGCAACGATGCTCAGCAACTCATGATACCCTTCCGGGCGGCGTAGTCCCAGTGCTGATACCAGCATACTGCATATCTGAAGGCATGCTTCAATCGCCAGTTGCAGATAGCGTTCTGCCAGACCATAGACGCGATAATCGCTGACAAACTCTTCGCGCGGTGTTTTACCCAGATCACGGAGGATCGCTGTTGCGTCACGGAGTTGTTTCAGATGGCGTTGGAGCAATTCTTTATCAACTGAAATCATCTGACCGTATAAGCGGCGTGTAAGGGCCTGGTTTTGTATCTCATCGAACTTCTTAAAATCCAGGTAATCCATTACTGCTTTGCTCTCAAAACGGATGCGTTGCTTCTCATCGCGACTGAAAAGAATCTGCCCATATTTGATGACTTGCAATTTGAGCAAGAGCGAAGCCTGATTGAGAATAACCACATCAATCGTATCAGACTCTAACCGTTTAGCGAGTTCGCTAAAAAAGTAGAGCTGAAAATCGAGAAACTGGTCAGCCTTAATCTGGTCCATCAGAAGAATCGCGATATCCACATCGCTAAGTTGTCCAAAGAGCGAACGGTTAGAAAGATTGCCCGCGACATAGGCAGCATTGACGGGACTCTGAGTGAAGAGTTGATTGAGACGAGCCTGCTTTTCAAACAAATTCATCAACGACCTCCGAGAAACCCCTGGATAATCCCAGGCCGTTGCAAATGAAGAAGCCTCCCCTGCGAGCCACGCAGGTTCTTACTACTAACTATACCATAAAATGTTGCAATTTACAGCATTTTTATCCTTCAACCCATTCTTCACCATCCGTTGCGACCTCCTTTTTCCAAATGGGCACAGTGGTTTTCAGGGTATCGATAATATAACGGCATGCCTCGAACGCTTCTGCGCGGTGTGGAGTGGCGACAGCGACGATGACGCTGGCCTCACCAATCTCTATGCGCCCGAAACGGTGCGCGACAGCGACATGTTCGACGCTCCAACGTTGTACGGCATCCGTGATGATCGTGTGTATCTGTTTCTCCGCCATCTCCACATACGTTTCGTATTCGAGATAGCGCACCTGTTTGCCACGCGCATGATTGCGTACCACGCCCTCAAAAACGACGATGCCACCATTTGTTGGGTCACTGACTGCCGCAATCAACGCGTCGCGGTTAAGTGGTTCACGCGTAAGTTGGATCACTGGCTCCATGCCTGTTGCCTTTCCAGGTAAATGATAAAGTTGCTTACGTTCCTAACGTACCGCCGCCCATAGGCGGGATAAATACTAGCTCGTCCCCCTCGTGTAATAGAGTATCAAGTGGGACATAGCCACGATTGACAGCGTACAAGCAGCGTTCTAGAATAGGCTGCAAACCGCTATAGCGGGCGAGGAGATGGGCACGCACATCTGCGACGTTGCTCTCCTGTGGGAGGGTCAGCGTCTCCTCTTGTTTCCCTGTCTGCTCGCGCAGAGAAGCGAAATAGCGAATGCGAATAGTAATGTCACTCATGCCAAAAAGTATAGCACGCACTGAGAAGAATGGCTAGCATACCGGTTGACTATCTTTAGCAGCGGGGAACAGCAATAATACCTGTTTCCCGTCTGGAGAAAGTCTTTTAACTGAAATTGTTGCACAAAAGAAGGATGTATTATGAGCAGACGTGTAGCCTATGATGCGATTGTGGTTGGGTCTGGTCCAAATGGTCTGGCGGCGGCTGTGACGCTGGCGCGAGCGGGACGCTCAGTGTGTGTGTACGAGGCGAAAGAGACGATTGGCGGCGGGGCACGCTCAAAAGAACTGACACTGCCAGGCTTTGTGCATGATGTCTGTTCGGCCATTCATCCCCTGGGTATTGGCTCACCTTTCTTCCGTGACCTTCCACTGGCGCAGTATGGTTTGGAATGGCAACACCCTCCCGTGCCGCTGGCTCATCCGTTGGATGACGGCTCCGCGATGCTGCTTGAGCGTTCTGTCGAGGCAACGGGCGAAACGCTTGGCTACGATGCCCAGGCGTATGCACATTTGATGGAGCCACTGGCGCACTCTTGGGATAGGCTGGCAGAGGCGTTTCTCGGACCGTTGCGTGTGCAATCGGCGCGTCATCCCCTGCTGATGACACATTTCGGTCTGCTGGCCCTGCGTTCCGCGCAAGGGTTAGCACAGCATGTATTTCGCGGTGAGCGGGCGCGCGCGCTCTTCGCTGGTATGGCCGCCCATTCGATGCTGCCGCTGGAACAGATGCCTAGCGCGGCCTTTGGACTCGTTCTGGGGGCCGCTGGTCATGCTCTGGGCTGGCCTGTCCCTCGCGGCGGCTCACAGATGATTGTAGACGCATTAGCAGCCTACCTGCGCTCGTTGGGGGGCGAGATCGTCACAGGCGTAGAAGTAACCTCGCTAGAGCAGTTACCTGCCGCGCACGCGGTGCTATTTGATGTGACACCTCGTCAACTGGTGCGCATCGCGGGTGAACATCTGCCGCAATCTTACCAACGTCGTCTGCAACGTTATCGCTATGGTCCTGGCGCATTCAAGATTGATTATGCCCTGGATGGGCCGATTCCCTGGAAGGCGCGGGAGTGTTTGCTGGCGGGCACTGTGCATCTTGGCGGCACGTTGGCGGAGATTGCGCGTTCAGAACGCCAGATATGGCAGCATGTCGCTCCTGAACGGCCTTATGTGCTGGTCGCACAGCAGAGCCTGTTTGACCCTACACGTGCTCCTGTTGGCAAGCAAACCGCGTGGGCCTACTGCCATGTGCCAAATGGTTCAACGGTTGATATGACAGCGCGTATTGAGGCACAGATTGAACGTTTCGCTCCAGGTTTTCGTGAGCGCGTGCTCGCTCGCCATGTAATGACGCCTGCCGATATGGAACTGTACAATGCCAACTATATCGGCGGCGACATCAATGGCGGAGCATCCACACTGCTACAGTTGTTCACTCGCCCTCTCGCGCGTCTGAACCCTTATACGACGCCAAATGAGCGTATCTACCTCTGTTCATCCTCGACCCCTCCTGGTGGCGGCGTACATGGCATGTGTGGCTATTATGCGGCGCATGCCGCTTTACAGCGTGTTCTTGCCTGAAAGAAAGATCAGGCGTTTCCTGCCAATGAGAGCAAACATAATGAAAGATTACCTGGGAAAGCTGCTTGGCTGTTACCGCTATGAGCAGTCGCATAAAGGAACGCAAGCATCATCTCCCACAAAAGCCGCTCAACGCAGTAGCATGGTCGCTAGATGGAACATATATTGCATCGGCGCATAGTGACAAAACCGTGCAGGTCTGGTTTGATACGGGTCTGGTTTCTCTTCTGCTATGCCTGTGCTGTGAAATTGAGCGTGAGAACCGTTTTGTTCTGGACAATGGCGATATTTGCCAGTGTTGGCGGCTGAATACCAAAATCCGTCATATAAATGGTCGTGGTTGCTGTTCCTGTAATGGTATTTCCAACGACTTTCCCCTGCACACTAAATGTCTCGCCATTCGTCTTGCCATGCATCGTCAAGTTGCCGAGCAATTTGAATTGCAGCGTTTGTCCATCGGTATAACTGGCAGGTAATCCCTGTGTACTCACTGAAACAAAGGTTGCATAGGGATAATCTGCTGTATCCAGCGCATTCTGCACATGGTTATCGCGCATTGATGAATCCGATTGCAAGGTCCGTAGATCAACCTTGATGGTCATATTCGTCACGGTTGGCGAGGACCCTTTACTGATCTGAAATGCGCCTGAAACCGAATGTGTTGTGCCAATTGCATCATTATTCGGTTTATTCTGAAAAATGAGATTTTCATAGACGCTATATGACGCCGTTGTTTGTGCTGGCACGATCTGATAGGTCTGCAAACTACCTGCGATATTGGTGGCAAGTGGTGTCGCTGTTGCTTGAATAGCTCCTGACGCTGTATGCTGCTGCGAAGCATTGACTGTGTTGGCATAGTGTTGCGTGTAAATCACGCCAAACACAGCCAGAATAATAACAACCAGGGCAACTGTGATGATCGTCGTCCAAATAGTGCGTTTCTTCATATCTCTTTCCTTATCGATTAATAAGCGTGTTTAGGATTGATGGCATCAACTAATCTCGATATGTTGATGCATCTTGTTTTGGGGCAATCTCAACTCAAGAAGTATATTCTGTATTGCAGGAATATACTTTTGTACCCTCAAATCCATGATCTACCATGAGTATATGCTAAAAAAATTTGAAACATATGAGAAAGCGGAAGAAATGTTTATTTTATAGATGCGCTTAATAATCGAGAAGCCCGTGCAAGAGAGCAGGATGACCACGAGGGTCATCCTGCTCTCTTGCACGGGCTTCTGCCATCTTAATTGCTTACATGCGATGCTATTGTGCCCT